>CAZJQP010000020.1:0-60771 GCA_964548225.1 uncultured Blastocatellaceae bacterium
GTCAACCCGTTTCGTTGTTAATCGGACCTGGGTAGTTGGGTTGTGGGTTTTTTTTTTTTTTTCCCCCTATCTCCCTTTCTCCCCTTCTCCCTTTCTCCCTTTCTCGCTTTCTCCTTTTCTTTTTAAGGTGCGCCCATAAATCCTAAGTTCGTATTAGTAAAGTTAGGAATTTTCGGAAAAACCGTCGGCATTGCCGCTTCGGGCAAGCCATACCAGCGGGCGAGTGTCGCGGCGTATTGTTCAACCGAACTCGTCGGAATCCAGCGTCCGCGTGCGCCTGTGCCGCTGTCGGCATCGTCGGGACCGTTGAAGGCAAGCGTCGGGTAATAATTGCCCGAACCATCAGGTCGCAGACTGCCGAAGAAATCACTGCCCGTGATGCCGCCGCCGACAACGATGTGATGTCCGCCCCAAGCGTGATCACTGCCGACAATCGCGCCCGAACTCGCCGGATTAAACGTCCGGTTAAAGTCCGACATCGTAAATTGCGTAACTTTATCGGCAATGCCCTGCACCACCATCTCTTCGTAAAATGCCCGCATTGCTTGACTCAAGGTTGTGAACAACCCCGGCTGACCATTAGCGGCATTTTGGTTGTTATGCGTGTCGAATCCGCCGATTTGAACGTAGAAAACCTGCCGGTTAATGCTCAAATCATTGCGCTTTTTGATAAGCCGCGCAACTTGTTTGAGTTGGTTGCCGAGATTCGAGTTCGGAAACGTAACCGTAACTTCCTGAAACGTCTGCAAATTGGCGTTTGCCTGCATCGCGCTGTTCGTGATGTTGCTCGCCGCGGCGACAACCTGCGAACTCAAGTCCTGAGCGCGAAGTGCATTGAACGCCGTCAAACGTGCCGGACCATTGTTCGTCGTAAAACCTGCCGGATTCAAAACCTGATTCAATCCGGTCGGCGCGGCGGCAACTGCCAACGGCAAAGTCGTCTGTCCGGCAGTGAAAAGTTGTGCGCCGCTGATAGATGTAATCATCGGCACCAGCGCACTCGGATTGTCCGTTGCGGTTTGCACGTCCGAAACGCGCCCGCCCCAACCCGTAAATGATTGCTGATCCGAGCGTCCGCCCTGAAACTGCGAAACTTGGTCGGAATGCGAATAAAGCTGATACGGCTTCGGATGCGTTGACTGCGAAATCTGTGATTTCAGCGTCGGCATCACGAGCGTCCCGACATTCGTAACAATCGCCATCTTGCCAAGTCCCGCGCCCGTGTTCCAAAGTTCGTGAATGCCGTTGTTGACAATCGTTGTGCCGTTAATCGTTTGCGGTCCGAGCGACGGATGCAAGCCGTAGGTCAACCCGCCGAGACGCGGCACGGCAATCGGCAAAAGATTCGCCTGCGGAATGGCTAATCCCTGCGGCGTGCGGGCGTTTGAATAAACCGTGTAATTGCTGATGGTCGCGTCATTGTGGTTCGGAATAACCATATTGTTGCTGTCGTTTCCGCCCGACATAAAAATACACACCAAAGCGCGGTAATCCGACGGCACACCACTCTGTTCTTCAGTCTGCTGCGCCATCGCGCTCATCAAACCGAAATGCCGCATCTGCGTCGCCAAGCTGACCATTCCCAACGCGCATCCTGACTTCTTCAAAAATTCTCGTCTGCTTTCTTTCATAATATCTCCTTTTTAGCTATCAGCTTTCAGCTTTCAGCTTTCAGTTTTAAGATTTTGCTGAAAGCTGATTGCTAATTGCTGATTGCTGATTGCTATCTTTGCACCTGATATTGCGATGATGTGTAAATCAAATAAACCGCCGTCTGCGCCCGTAGCAAATGATTTGCCGCCGTCGCGGACGGAACTGCCGTAACCGCCGTCAGAATTGTGCTACGCATCTGCGGCGACATCGTGCCGTGCAGCATCTTTCGGTTAAGCTCGTCCATCATCATATTGCCCGTGTTGTCCGCTTGCGAAATTGCCTGAATATCCGCCAAGCTGATTGACGTTCCAACCGTTACGCCTCTGCCGGCATTGATGTTGATACGATTGAACACTATCGTATTGCCCCAATTTGCGCGGGCGATTGATGTGCCGGTCGTATAAAGCGCAAACTCCGGCGAGTTAAGCGTTGTTCCCGCTACAACGTAATCGGGCGGATAATAATTGAACACGGTCGGCGACAGAAATGCTGTTTGTCCCATCGTCCCTGTTTCCGTTGTAACCACCCCGTCGCTCTGCACCGTGCGGTCAGCCGAAAGAACGTCAAAAAGCCGTGCGATATTTGTCAAATATTGTGTCGGTTCACGCAATTTGCCGTAACGCGAATCGGTTTTGTTGTCGCCACGCGCTTCGGGGTCAAGCAAAATAGCTTTGATGACTTCCTTCATTTGCGTCGGATTATTTCGATTTGCATTGAAAACCGCCGAAACGCGACCGACATACGCCGGAGTCGGTTCACCCGTTACGAGTTGCTGAATCAAAAGACGCGAAACAAACGGCGCAGTATTCGGATGATTGTAAATATTATCCAATGCTTGATTGAGCGAATTGGTCGCGTAAGTCGTAATCGCCGCCGCGTTACAACCCGTGCAAGCCGCGACGTTTGAAGTCGTCGAACCCGGATAAGTCAGCAAAGTTTTCGCCGTCAAATCGTGGTTGTTCGTGTTCGTCAAAATCATCGGGTCAATATAATTAGGTGTGCCGGTAAGAAAGTTCGGACAACTCGGATTGCCGCCGATATTGCAAAATGTAAAGCCTGTAAAGACTTTCGTAAAATTATTGACTGTGTCTTGCGAATAGGTCGGAATCAGATTGCCTTGCCCGTCGGTTTGATATGTGCCGTCCGGGTTGAGCATAAACAAGCCGACATTGAAAAGCTGTAAAATCTCGCGGGCATAGTTTTCATTCGGATTCGTCCGCGTTGAACGCGCCATATCCAAATAATTGCCCATTCCGGGATTGAGCGTCATCTGTTGCATCAAAGTCCGCCAATTTCCAAAGGCGTTATTGCTCAAAACTTTGTGATACTGAAGCATATGGCTCGATTGTTGAGTGTCAACGCCCGAAATCACCCAAATCTGACTCAACGCCCACGAAACGCGATGACGAAGTTGCGGCTCGCCGTAAAACGCTTGTTTGTAAAACCAAGCCTGCACCGGATACATATTATAATGCGTCCGAAGACATTCGGTATATTCAGTTGAAGGATTGGTGAACATTCCACAACCAACGGTGGCATCATCTTGATTAGTAGCTCTCAGCGGGATATTCGGATAAGGAAAGGCTGCGCCCGGATACGGTGCTTCAAATTGTTCTGCGAGCCACGTCCGCAAACCGATACGCCGAATTCTGTCGTCTAGGGCTTGTGTAGGTCCGAAAGTCGCTTGCTCCAAGAAACGAATCCTGTCGCCCGACCAACGATAACCGACATAATTCGGAGATTCGGTTTGTTCTTCTTTAGATTTCGGTGCGATTAATTTTGCCGAAAAAGGTGTCGGAACTGCGCCGGCATCGTCTTTGATGTCGCCGCCCGTGCCGCCCAAACCTAAACGAACGCGGTTGCTTTCGAGTCCGCGCCACGCAATCGAAACCAATATATCGCCTTTGTTTCCAGTCGGTTGTTCCCAATATCCGAGTGTGTCTTTTAATTCGACCGAAACGGCGTAGATGCGGTTTGCTTTGTCAAGCAATTTCACGCTCGAAACCGGAAACATATAATGTCTGCCGTTGGCATCTTCGGCGTAAAACCGAAAGGCGTTTGCACCTTCGCCGTCCATCAATTTGATGTTCGTAACGAAAAAGACGACTCTCGAATATAACTCAAAAGAATTATTTTCCGCCCGCGGCAATGTGCGCCCGATTTTTGTTCCGTCCTGAATTGCCAACGCACGAGTCGAATCTTCCGCGCTCAATAAAACAGGTGTCGGCGAATTCGGATCGGGATCATCATCAAGAGCCGAAACCGAAAGAACCGCCGCCGAAACAACAAAACACACGCTCAAAAGATAAGTTAAAAAGCGTAATTTTTTGTCCATCATAAAACCTTTATCCTCCAAAGTAGGTTCCCAAATTTACAATATTAATTCCGAATATTTGAATAAAACTTCTAACGACTCAGGTAGGAAAACGCCGTTAATCATTGTTTAGCAAATTAATTTATACACCAATTTGCCGCAAAACGCAATACCTTTTATTTTTTTATATTCGATGTTTTTGCTAAGATTTATTCAACAAATACTTAGACGAACTCAAAAACGATTTAGCCGAAAAAATCTTCTGTGTGATAAAAAAAAATTTATGAAAAACGAATTTTTCCTCGAAACACCCACAAATTTCAGTTTCCGCGAAACCGTCAACAGCCACGGTTGGAGCGTTCTTTTGCCCTTTCAATTGGACAAAGAAAATTGGCAGTTGAGCTATGTTTTTAAGAGCGACGTTTCGGCAGTTATCAGTGAAGCGGATGGAAAACTCAAGGTTAGAACCGACGGCGGCAATGAAAAAATCTTGCGCGATGTAAAGCATATTTTGCGGTTTGACGAAGATTTAAGCGGATTTTATAAAATCTTAAAAAGCGAAAAACGCTTGAAATGGATTGCCGAACAAAGCGTAGGCAGATTGCTTCGTTCACCGACCGTTTTTGAAGATTTGGTAAAAACGATTTGCACAACGAATTGTTCTTGGAGTTTAACCAAAACAATGGTCAAAAATTTGGTCGAAAAACTCGGCAACGGCGGACGCGCTTTTCCAACGCCTGAGCAAATGGCAAGCGTTTCCGAAGATTTCTATCGCACGGAAATTCGCGCCGGTTATCGTTCAGGTTATTTTGCCGAACTCGCCGAAAAAGTCGCCGGCGGTAAATTAAATCCTGAAATGTGGCTGACATCTGATTTGCCGACAACCGAACTCAAAAAAGAAATGAAAAAGGTCAAAGGCTTCGGCGATTATGCGGCGGAAAATCTTCTAAAACTCGTCGGACGCTACGACGGACTCGCGCTTGATTCGTTTCTGCGCTCGGAATTTTACAAAAAACACAACGGCGGAAATGTTTGCGACGACAAACAAATTCGCCAATTCTACGAAAAATTCGGCGCGTGGCGCGGGCTTGCGATTTGGTGTGATTTAGCAGTTGGCAGTCAGCAGTCAGCGGTCAGCAGCTAACCTAAAAAAAGATTTTTTTGCTAAATGCTGAATGCTGAATACTGAATGCTGAATGCTGAATGCTGAATACTGACTGCTAACTGCTTTGCATAAAACCTAAGTTCGTATTTGTAAAGTTACCGATTTGTGGAAAAACGTCAATTAAATTTGCCGGCGGCAAACCGAACCAACGTGCTAAAGTTGCGGCGTATTGTTCGACCGAAGTTGTCGGAATCCAGCGTCCGCGTGCGCCGGGATTGATGTCTGCATCGTCGGGACCGTCGAGCGCAAGAGTCTGAAAAGGCGTGCCGTTTGATGTGTTCACACCGTAAAAATCGCTTGCCGTAACTCCGCCGCCAACAATAAAGTGATGATTTCCCCAACCGTGATCCGTTCCGACACCATTGCCTGAACCTGACGGATTCATCGTGCGATTGAAATCGGACATCGTAAATTGCGTAACTTTGTCGCTCAAACCTTGAACTACCATTTCATCGTAAAACGCCCGCATTGCCTGACTGGTCTGCGAAAGCAAACTCGTATGATTGTTAGTTTGGAAAACGTGCGTGTCAAAACCGCCGATTTGACAGAAAAATATCTGCCGATTGACGTTTAAGTCCGTGCGTTTTTTGATAATTCGCGCAACTTGTTTGAGTTGGTTGCCAATATTCGTATTTGGAAACGGCGCAGTAACTTCTTGAAATGTTTGAAGCGAATTATTAACCGTCATTGCTTGATCAGTAACAAATCTCGCCGCCGCAATAACTTCCGAGTTCGGCTCTTGTGAACGCAACGCATTAAACGCAGCAAGTTGCGCTTGCGAATCCGGTGAAGAATTATAACCTTGCGGACTCAAAACTTCGTTCAGAGGAGTTATCGCATTGTTTATCGCAATTGACAAAGTTGTTTGTCCGGCAGTAAAAAGTTGTGCGCCGGAAATCGAAGTTATCATCGGAATCAACGACCCCGGATTATCCGGCGAGGTTCGTTGATCGGAAAGCCGTCCGCCCCAGCCGGTAGATGAGATTCTGTCGCTTCTGCCTGATTGAAATTGTGCGGCTTGGTCGGAATGTGAATAAAGATTGTAAGGTTTCGGGTGCGAAAAATCATACATTTGCGCTTTCGTTGTTGGTCTGGCAAGCGTTCCGACATTGTTGACAATCGCAAGTTTTCCGGCATTCCAAAGTTCATAAAGTCCGGCATTGGTTACGCCCGTGCCGAAAGCCGGATTCAGTCCGTAAGTCAGATTATTCATTCGCGGCACGGCAATCGGCAAAATACTGCTCTGCTGAAGTGCCAAACCTTGATCATTTCTGAGCGCGTAATAATTTTGATAATTGCTCAGGTTTGCGTCCGAATGCAGCGGAATCACCGAATTATTTCCATCATTTCCGCCTAACATAAAAATACAAACCAACGCTCGATAATCCGACGGCACAGCATTCTTCGCGTCTGCCTTTTGCGCCATCGCACTCATCAAACCGAAATGCCGCATTTGCGAGGCAAGCGCGGTCATTGTTAAAGCACAACCCGTTTTTTTTAAGAATTCCCTTCTGCTTTCTTTCATAATATCTCCTTAGGGACGAGGGACAAGAGTTTTCTCTCGTCCCTTGTCCCTCGTCCCTTGTCCCTATCTCTGCACTTGAAATTGTAATGAAGTTGCCACTAAATAAACTGCTCTTTGCACTCGAAGCAAAGCGTTTGATTCGGGAACGGTTTGAACAACATTCAAAATTGTGTTTCGCATCTGCGGCGACATTGTGCCGTGCAGAAGTTTTGTATTCAGCGCGTCCATCAAAAGATTTCCGCTCGGATCTGTTACCATCAATTCTTGTAAATCTGCAAAATTCAACGATGTTCCTGCTGTTACCTTTCGTGTTTGATTGATGTCAATGCGATTAAATATCAGTAAATTGGCGAAATTGACGCGAGAGATTGCCGTGCCGCTCGTAAAGAGTGAAAATTCGGGACCGTTAATCGAAGTTGCCGGAATTATGTAATCAGGCGCGTAATAATTGAAAACCGTCGGCGACATAAAAGCGATCTGTCCCATCGAATTTGTTTCCGTCGTAAACACGCCGTCGCTCAAAGTCGAACGGTCTGCCGATCTTGCGTCGAAATGCCGCGCAATATTTGTTACATATTGCACAGGTTCGCGCAATTTGCCGTAACGCGAATCGGTTTTGTTGTCGCCACGCGCTTCGGGGTCAAGCAAAATAGCTTTGATGACTTCCTTCATTTGCGTCGGATTATTTCGATTTGCATTGAAAACCGCCGAAACGCGCCCGACATACGCCGGAGTCGGATCGCCTCTTACAAGTTGCTGAATTAAAAATCTGCTGACAAACGGCGCAACGTTCGGATGGTTGTAAATATTGTCTAACGCTTGATTAAGCGTAGCATTGGCATAATCCGTAATCGCCGTTCCCGTGCAGCCTGTGCAAGCCGCAACATTCGTTGTTGTCGAACCCGGATAAGACAATAAAGTTTTTGCTCTCAAATCGTGATTGTTCGGATTCGACATAATCATCGAATCAATAAAATTCGGCGCACCGATTGCCCGATTCGGACATTGTCCGCCGCTAATTTCACACAATGTCCAACCTGTAAAAGCCAGCGTAAAACCGTTGATTTCCTCTTGATCGTAAGTTGCCACGGGCTGATTATTTTGCAAAATCAGAGTTCCGTCAGGATTGAGCATATACAATCCGATATTAAAAAGTTGGAGAACTTCACGGGGAAAATTTTCATTCGGCGCAAATTTTGTCGAAGTCCGCATATTCAAATAATCGCCCATCGCCGGATTGAGCGTCATTTCCTTCATCAAAGTCCGCCAATTTCCAAAAGCATTGCGGCTCAAAACTTTGTGATACGCAACCAGATGGCTGGATTGCTGAACCTCGATGCCCGAAGTTACCCACATTTGCGACAAAGCCCACGCAATACGGTGGCGAAGTTGGGATTCGCCGTAAAAGGCTTCTCTGTAAAACCAATTTTGCACGGGATACATAGTGTAATGATTGTCATAACAAAATGGGTCAGGGTCGGGTAAAGGATCAGATACGCCGTTGCAATTTTGTGGCAAAACCGTTGGGCGCAAAGGAAAATTCGGATACGGAATCGTCGGATACGGCATTTCAAACTGTTCCGCCAACCACGAACGCAAACCGATTCGCTGAAGCCGTCGGTCAAGTGCGTCTGTCGGTCCGAAAGCGGCTTGCTCCATAAATCTCGTGCGGTCGCCGGAGTAACGATAACCGACATAATTTGGAGATTCTGTTGAATCTTCTTTTAATATTTTTTTTGAAAAAGGTGTCGGAACTGCACCAAAATCATCTTTAATCGTGCCGCCGACCGCACCTAGACCGAGTTTAACCCGATTGCTTTGCAAACCGCGCCAAGCGACGTTAATCAAAACATCGCCTTTATCGGTCGGTTGAAATTCGCCTTCGTTTCTTAATTCGATTGTCAGTGCATAAATACCGTTTTGGCGGTCAATTAATTTCAAATTCAAGACCGGAAAACGATAAAATTTCCCGTTTGCATCTTGAGCATAAACACGAAAAGCACTTGCGCCTTCGCCGTTCATTAATTCGACGTTGGTAACGAAAAGAACGACTTTTGAATTGAAATCAAATGAAGAATTCTGCGCCTTCGGCAAGTGATTATTTTTATCCGGTTCATTTGTCGCCAAAGCGCGTGTCGAATCGGACGCACTTAATAAAACAGGTGTCGGCGAATTCGGATTCGGATCGTTTTGCGAAAACCCGGAAATCACGAAAACACAAATGAAAAACAAAGTGCCTAAAATTAACCCGAAGTTATTTAATTGTTTGTAATTCATATATCTTTAAGAAGAAAATTATTTAAGGTTGACGAGAACAACCAATCAAAAATCCGTTATGTTGTCGGGTCAAAAGGAATTATCGGCATTGCCAAAGGCGTATCGGTTGAAAGCCCGAAATAAAATAAATTTACACTGCCGTCCGCGCTGTTTCTAATCCACCAGCTTGAATTACTCCGACGAAAAACGGCAATGTCTGTTTTACCGTCGCCATCGTAATCGCCCGGCACAGGATTATCCGTGTCAAAACCGAAATCAAATTCGATTTCATTCCCCGAACCGCTTTGTTTGATTTTCCAGATTAATCTGCCGTTTCGCCTCTTCGTGCCGGCAAAGTCGGTTTTGCCGTCGCCATCGTAATCGCCCGGCGCGGCGGCATCAACATCTAAAGTTTGCACGATATTCGGCGCAGTATAACCCGCACTGTAAGGCGGAAACCAAACTTTGAAAGTTCCGTTATAAAAAACGGCAATTTCGCTGTAACCGTCATTGTTATAATCGCCGGGCGCAGGATTCGGAATAACATTGCAAATGTCGCTGACCTGTTTTCTGACCGTATTATCGTCCTCGTCAGCGGCAAAATAAATTCCGGTAAAACAAGTTTGCGGCGGCTCAAGACTTGTATCAACCAAATAAATATAAGCGATTTCGGCACGGGCATCGCCGAAATAATTGCGACTGATTTTGTCATAACCTTGAATGTATTCATATGCAAAAATGCTGTTTCCGCCTGAACTCTTATTTAACCACCATTCATTCGTGTCGCCCGTCGAAAAATCCCACCAACGATAAACTGCAACATCGGTTTTGCCGTCGTTGTCATAATCCGCCGGAATCGGAACGTCCAAAGTTCTGCCCCACAAAATTGTTCCCATCTGTCCGGTGCGCGTGCTGAGATAAAACCAATAAGATTGCTGAGGCGCAACATCAATCGAGCGCGAACCTTCACGATAAAGCGCAATATCGGTTCTGCCGTCGCCATCGAAATCGAGTTTGAAACTGTTATCAATTGCCGAAACGCTGAAAGTCAGAAACAGAGAAAGGATAAAACTTAACCCTAAAATTCTCACCATTTTTATATTCTCCAAACAAACTGATAGAAATCCCGTTTAAATTGCCCGAAATTTCAAAAACTTTGTAGTTCTATTTTCTAAATTTCATAATAATGAAAGATTGCGGAAATTACACCAATCAAATCAACGAAAAAACATAAAAAAATCTAAAATTTTATTAAGTTGCAAAATCATTAGTTCTGGCAATTTTCCTAAGAATCTGGGTTCAACCTCAAATAAGACTAAGAATTTAACCACGAAAACACACGAAACAACACGAATTTTGCCTAGTTTCTTCTTGTTTCGTGCCGTTTCGTGGTTAAAAAACCTAAGTTCGAGTTTGAACACCGCTTCTAAATGAAATTTTTATACAGCGAATTCACTTTGGAATAAGTGATATGTGATAGGTTGCGCCCGAATTTAAACTATGACCTTTCACTTATCATTTATCACTTATTCCGAAGATAATCCTTCAAAATCATTGCCCGTCCAATCGGCAAAAAGACTTTATGACGAATACCACAAACCTTTTTTGCGTAATAATTTACAAGAAAATTTTTATTAAAAAAAAGTGTTTTTTTTTCAGACTTTTTCAAAACTCCGTTCGTCCAAATGTCCGTAGCGAGAAAAAATCGCTCGAAGAAATTAGAGATTATAGATTTGAAATTATAGGAGAAAAAATGATGAAAAAATATTTGGTAAATTTAATGTTCGGAATGGCAATCGGTTTTTTGGTTTTGAGTTTTGCAAGCGAAACTAACGCGCAAAGACGCGAATCGCGCAATCGTTTGATGACCAAAGCGCAGGTTGAAAAGGTTGTTGATCGCGTCGAAGAACGGCTCGACAATTTTATTGATAAATACGATAAATCGCTCGACCGCAGTCGGCTTAACGGCACGAGCCGCGAAGATTGGTTGATGAATCGTGCCAGAGATTTGGAAGGCGCAACCGACGAATTGCGAAGCGATTTCAACCGCAACGACGCTTGGATTGAAAACAAAGACGAAGTTCGCAAATGTCTGAACATCGCCACCGACATTGATAAAAATATGCGAAACTACAATTTCGGCACGGCAACCGAATCAAATTGGGCAAAAGTCCGCTACGAACTCAACACTTTAGCCGACATCTACAACCTGCCCAAAGTCGGTTCGAGTGCCTACTAAAACAAAATTCAAAATGTAAAAAATAAGACAGATTCTACGCAGTCTGTCTTGTTTTTTTAACTTGGCAACGGTTTCGTGAACGAATAAGTCTTTAACAACTTCTATTCCATTAAAATTGAGGCTTTCAGAAAATTAATTTACAAAAAATTTCTTACACACTCAATAATCAATCACCGTCTGCTTGATGCTGACATTATTGCTAACCTTATGATTCGGTAGCGCACGGATTCAAGATGTAGTTTTTAGATTTATCATCTTGAGTATATTCCGCCCACATCCAGCGTTTGCGTTCCGCGCCACCCGTGCCGTTTGCCCAATCTTCGGTAATAATCGGCAACCTTCCTGCCAATGCGACGCGCCGACGTAAGTTTTTGTGTATCCGGAGTAAGGTTCGTTTTCCATCCAAACTTTTATCGTCGAAGCCGTGCCGTTTTTTGTTGGAAAACTGAAACTTTCCATGTTTTAATTTTTCTCACAGCGATATTGAGCATTTTGTTCTACCGTCGGACTAAAGCGAATTATATCTACCAATTCATCGCCATTTTGAAGTTTTGCTGTTCTTAAACCTACTCCGTTTTTAGCATTAAAATATTCTACCCAATTTTGAACGTGCGAGTCTTCTAATCTTTGATACAAATCAGACTGCCATTCAAATTCGGAAAGTTTTATCTCTTTTTTTACCACTACCCAATATTGAAGAACTGTATTTTGTTGCACATTGAAATTTCCACCAAATGATTTGGTGTTGCTACAAGGCAAATCTGAATAAGTTATATGAATCAACGAATCATCAGTTCGATAGCTTACATGAACACCGTCATCTGCAATAGGCTGTCCTAAAATCTTTTCAACTTCATCACGAGTAGTTCGCAAAACAGAAATACCTTTCCAGCCTTTTTCAATGCAATCCGGAAAAATAAAAATTATGCTTACTAATAATAAGCTCAAAGTAAATTTCATATCTTTGATTATATTCTTTTTTTAATATATTGATTCAAGACACTTTGAGGTGGTCAAGTTTAAATAGACAAAAAGCTCTCTATCTTTCCTCCATTTTTAATTTTCCATTCTGCTTCAAATTCCATTGGGCTTTTGTTACCTAAACTTGAATGTATTCTGACCCGATTATATTAACCGTCAATGTAACTGAAGATTTCAGACCGTGCTTTTTCGAGATTTTCAAACGCCCCACCTTCGATTAGTTCGGCTTTGAATCTCGAAAAGAAACTTTCCGCTTGCGCTTTGTCATAACAATTTCCTTTGCCGCTCATACTTTGCCGGAAATGATTTGTCCGCAATAATGAGCGAAAATTATTTGAGGCATATTGACTGCCACGGTCTGAATGAATTATCGCTCCGGCTAACGCCACCCCTTGCCCGATTGCTTTTTCCAAAGCTAAAATCACCAGCGCGGCGGTCATCGAATCACTCAAACTCCAACCGATTATTTTTCTCGTCAACTTATCTCGCTACATTGCCAAATAATTCCAACTCCCATTTTGCAAAATAGCTTTCTTCCAACTGTGAATCAGATTTTCACCAATTCCCGAGCGGCACTCGCCACCGATTGCCCGTCTAAAACTTTTCTCAGAAGGTGATTTCGCTTAAATTCAGCATCATATTTTCTTTTCATTCTCTCATTTTATCAAAAGAGTTTTTTCTCTACTTTTATTAAACCATCTCAGAAAATTGTTCTCATTTTTTTGAGATACATCTTTTCAAGAATCTATAAACTTTTGGCGTTAGAATGAAAGTTAGCACGAAATTAGGAAGCGGGTCAACATTTTTTTGAAAAATTATTTTTTGTGCCGCGCTACCTGTAGTAATATAGCTTTTGAGGAAAAAATGATCGAAGCGGGAACATTTTTGCAGAATCGTTATCGAGTCGAAAAGCAAATCGGGCTTGGCGGAATGGGTGCAGTTTTTGTGGCGACGGACGAGCGTTTCGGCAGTGTTGTCGCAATTAAAGAAACGCTTTTTTCGGACGAAAAATTCCGCAAGGCATTTGAGCGCGAAGCCAAACTTTTGAACAGTTTGAAGCATCCGGCTCTGCCGCGTGTGAGCGACCATTTCGCCGAAGGTAACGGACAATTTCTCGTGATGGAATATATCGAGGGCGATGACCTTTCGGAAATTATGGAACGCGAACAAAAGGCGTTTTTCGTTAAGGACGTTGTAAATTGGACGATTCAGCTTCTTGATGCGCTCGAATATCTACACGCACAAACCCCACCCGTTATTCACCGCGACATCAAACCGCAAAATCTGAAATTAACACCGCAAGGACAAATAGTTTTGCTTGATTTCGGTTTGGCAAAAGGAAATCCGACAAATTCCGAATCGGCAACTGCTGCGAAAAGTATGTTCGGATATTCGCGCAATTACGCTTCAATCGAGCAGATTCAAGGTTCGGGAACTGATCCGCGAAGCGATTTATATTCGCTTGCCGCAACTGCCTATCATCTGGTTACAGGCGTTCCGCCGGCAGACGCTTTGACGCGGGCAATGAATGTTTTGAGCGATAAACCCGATCCTTTAATTCCACCGCACGAAATCACAGAAGAAATTCCCGCAAACCTTTCGGGAGTTTTTTATAATGCGATGGCTCTGAACGGCAACCAGCGTCCCGAATCGGCAAAAGCAATGCGCCGAATGATTGACGAAAGCGAAAAAAATCCGTCTAATCCGCTGACAGTAAAAGTCCATACACCGATTGAAACTAATATTTTCACGCAAAAAACGAAAATTTCGCCAGATAAACCGAGCGTCAAGCAAGCCGACATCAAAACCGATGTGATGAGCGAAAATGTTTCGCAAGTTACGGTTTTAAAACCGCTCAAAACACAATCAGACCCCCAATCGTCAAGACGCGGTCTGGCAATCGGAGCAACTGCACTGGCAACCATTGTTCTTGCAGGCAGTGCGCTTTCAGCTTTTTTCTTACTCAAAACAGATGCGCCCGTAGCCAATTCAAATTCGGCGGAAAATTCTATCGAAAGAACAACAACCATTGTCAACTCTACGCCTGAAAATTTAAACACAGAAATCGTTAATAGCAACACCGAATTAAACAATGATTGGACTAACGTCAATCTTTCAAATAATCCTACACAAAAGCGCGAAACCGTAAGAGCCGAAGTTAAAGAAACGCCAACGCCGAAACTTGAAACTAAACCGACGCAAAATAATCCCGTCGAAGAAACCAAAGTTGAAGAAGATACTCAAGAAAACCAAAAACCAACGCCGACTCCGATGAAAACTCCGATTTTCGGCAACAGGTTTCCGCGTTTTCCGGTCAATATCAACCCGCAGCCAATCCCGCCCGATGAACGAAGACGCAGAAGAAAACAGCGCGAACAACAATCTCAACCGGATCCCAATTAGAGCAGATTGTTATTTGCGTAATTATCAAGGCTTTTCCGCATAAAATTCGGGACTTGCAAATATCGGCAATTTTAATTTATGAACTATTAACTTACCTTACGCAGTTTTGGAATTTTAGCTTAGTTCACGAGAATTTCTGCGAAAAGGTTGATTTGTTAATCGAAAATATTTGTTTGCGATGCGTATTTTATTCTTTTTCCTGTTTCTTCTGTAAAATCTTGCCATTATTTGCGGCTTTGTCGGTAGGGTTCTTGCAAAGTCGTCGAAAATCTTTAGAACCGGCGCACGACGCGCCCATCTCTCACATATCACCTTTCACTTATCACCTATTCCGAATGTCAAGGCAGTTATCTTCGGAATAAGTGGTAAGTGATATGTGAGAAGTAAAATCCGACTTTGCAATAGCACTAGCTTTGTCGGGCGAAAAAGGTCTTAAAACTTGCGAAAGTTCGTCAAATACTGATGTTTATTGAGGTATTTTCAATGTTCGGCAGTAAATTATCGCTGTAAGTTGGCAAACTATCGCCGTTAGTTCACCAACTTACAGCGATAGTTCACCAACTAACGGCGAAAGTTGATGAGCTTACAGCGTTAGTTCACTAACTTACAGCGTTAGTTGGTGAGCTTACAGCGTTAGTTGGTGAGCTTACAGCGTTAGTTGGTGAGCTTACAGCGTTAGTTGGTGAACTTACAGCGTTAGTTCATTAACTTACAGCGTTAGTTCCGAAACTTACAGCGAAAGTTGATGAACTAACGGCGTTAGTTGGTGAATTTACGGCGATAGTTGGTGAGCTAACGGCGACAGTTTGCCAACTTACAGCGATAGTTCAGCAACTTTTGCCGATAGTTGGACAACCTTTGCCGATAATTCATCAACTTTTTCCGATAGGTTCACAGTTTTTGCCGTTAGTTCGATATTTTTTGCCGATAGTTCCCCGCTTTTTGTTGTTGGAAGCGATAAATCGAAAATTTGCGCTTCGTGTAACGTGAGTTATTTATTCTTCTTCCGAAACTTCCAACAAAGAAGCACTTGTAACCAGATCGTCTTCGCCCGTGCGAATAAGCATTACTCCTTGCGCCGAACGTCCGGTTTCACGGATTTTGTCAACTCCGATGCGAATGAGTTTTGCTTGTTGCGTAATAATCATAATTTCCGAATCTTCATTAACCGGAAAAGATGCGACGACTTTGCCGGTTTTGGCGGTCGTTTTCATATTTATCACGCCTTTGCCGCCGCGTTTCGTCAAACGATAACTGCTGACAATGGTTTGTTTGCCGAAACCTTGCTCGGAAACGGTCAGAATTTTTTCCGTTCCTTCCTGCGAAACCGCAAGAACCGACACGACAAAATCACCTTCGCGCAAGTTCACGCCGCGCACACCGCGGGCAACTCTGCCCATCGGACGAACATCGGTTTCGTTAAATCGAACTGCCATTCCGTCGTGCGTCGCCATCAAAATCTGCTGTTTTCCGTCGGTGCGAATGACGTTCAAAAGTTCGTCGCCTTCATCAATGTTTATCGCGTTGATGCCGTTAATGCGAATGTTTTGATAATCGGCAAGCGACGATTTTTTAATCACGCCTTGCTTCGTAACCATTGTCAGATAGGTTTCTTCCGAAAAATCTCTGACCGCCATCACCGCAACCAATTTTTTCTCCGATGAAAGTTGAACGAGATTGACGACCGCTTTGCCACGCGCCGACGGATCGGCTTCGGGAATTTCATGAACTTTCATTTTAAAAACTTGTCCGTCGTCGGTGAAAATCATCAGATAAGCGTGTGTCGAAGCGATGAACAGATGCTCGACAAAATCTTCGTTTTTCGCTTTTGCGCCCAAACGCCCTTTGCCGCCGCGACCTTGTTTCGAATAAATCGAAACAGGTGTTCGCTTGATATAACCTTGATTTGTAACGGTAATCGCCACGTCTTCGTCGGGAATCAAATCTTCGATTGAAAGTTCTACGCCGGCATCAACAATTTCCGTTCTTCGAGCGTCGCCGAATTGACGTTTGACTTCGATCAATTCATCAATAATTACTTGTCGAAGCAGATGTTCATTCGCCAAAATCGCTTCGAGTTCGGCGATATGTTTCAAAATCGCTTCGAGTTCGTCAATGATTTTTTGTCTTTCCAAAGCAGACAAACGGCGAAGCTGTAAATCCAAAATCGCTTGCGCCTGAATGTCCGAAAAACCGATTCCGCCGATGACTTTTTCCAAATCTTTCAAAAATCCGGCAAGCGTTTTATCGCTCGAAACACCTTTCCAATTTTTGACTTCATTCAAAGTCGCAAAGTGTCCGGTCAGCCATTGTTTGGCTTCATCAACCGCCCGCGAATTGCGAATCAACGGAATAATATAATCGAGTGCATCAATCGCTTTGTTCAAACCTTCCAAAATATGCGCCCTCGCCTGAGCTTTGCGAAGTTCAAATTCGGTGCGACGGCGAACAATTTCTTTTCTGAAATCAACAAACGCTTCAAGCATTTGTTTCAGAGTCAAAACTTTCGGCTGTCCGTCAATAATGGCAATATTAATGATACCGAAACTCGATTGCATCGGCGTTAATTTGTAGAGTTTGTTTAAAACGACCTGCGGAATTGCGTCGCGTTTTAATTCAATAACAATCCGCATTCCTTCGCGGTTTGATTCATCTCGCAGTTCCGAAATGCCGTCCAATTTCTTTTCGTGAACAAGTTCCGCAATCTTCTCGATGAGTTTTGCTTTATTAACTTGATATGGAATTTCGGTTACGACAATTGCATCTTTTTCACTGCGCCCAATGCGATCAATCGCCGCCCGCGCCCGCATTTGAATAATACCGCGTCCTGTTTTGTATGCACGGTGAATTTCGTCGCGCCCGTAAATAAATCCCGCCGTCGGAAAATCAGGTCCCGGAATATATTTGATAAGTTCGTCAACCGTGATTTCCGGTTTTTTAATCAAAGCCACCGTTCCATCAAGCAATTCCGATAAATTATGCGGCGGAATTTTCGTTGCCATCCCAACCGCAATTCCTTCCGAACCATTCGCCAACAAATTAGGAAATCGCGTCGGCAAAACTTTCGGCTCGCTTAAGGATTCATCATAATTCGGCTGAAAATCAACCGTTTCCTTTTCAATGTCGGCAAGCAGTTCGTTCGTCAGTTTTTTCATCCGAACTTCTGTGTATCTCATTGCCGCCGCGTTGTCGCCATCAATTGAGCCAAAATTTCCTTGTCCGTCAACAAGCGGATAACGAAGCGCAAAATCTTGTGCGAGCCGCACAACCGTATCATAAACTGCTGTATCACCATGCGGATGATATTTGCCAATTGTGTCTCCAACGACACGCGCCGACTTTTTATAGGCTTTGTTATAAGAATTTCCGAGTTCGTGCATTGCCCAGAGAACACGGCGGTGAACGGGTTTGAGTCCGTCGCGCACGTCGGGCAAGGCACGCCCGATGATGACGCTCATTGCGTAGTCAAGATATGACCGACGCATTTCGTCTTCAATATTAATTTGTTGTTTTTCTAAAGTTGTATCCATTTATTGTTTAAAAATTTATCTTTCCGATGCTTTCGTAGATTGTTCGGCAAAAGGCGAAATGTAAAATTTACTGGAATTAAATTCCAATTGAACGTCTTTTAATTATACAGGTAAAAAACCTGTCAGGGCAAACGCCCGAAACCTTTATAAAACTTGCTTTTAGTTACTCTTTTCCACATATTTTCAGCCAAATCGAAGGCTTTTTAATAAGAGAGAATATCAGATATGTTGGCAACTCCTGTAAATCAAAAAGACAACCGCCGGATTCAACGCATTTCGCTGGCTTTACCAACGCGCATCGAATCAAAAGTAAGTAATTCCTACGGTTGGGACGAAGTTACGCGGCTGAACGATGTTTCAGCATTTGGCGCAGCGTTTAATCTGCGCCGACCGATTAAGCGCGGGCGATTGGTTTATATGACCATTCCGTTGCCGCGCCAGCTTCGGTGTTACGATTACACCGAGCCACAATATCGGGTTTGGGCTTTGGTGCGTCGCTGCATTGCGATTAATAAAACCGAAAAATCCGAAAATTATGCGATTGGCGTAGCGTTTATCGGCAAAAATCCGCCGGCGAGTTACAAAGAAAATCCGGCGCGGCTTTATGACATTACCAATAAACATCAGGACAATCTGTGGCAGATCAGAGAAGCCGAGAATAAACCCGATGAAAGCGATTTGCCGAAAGACTGTCGCCGCCATTCGCGCTTTGCAATTCCAATAAATATTACGCTTGAAGCGGTTGACGAAGACGGCAACCCGATTGCAACGGAAGTTACTGTTACTGAAAACATCTCTATCGGCGGCGCAGCGATTTTGACGACTTTGAACATCGAAGCCGGTTCGTTCGTTCGCGTCATTAGCGAACAATATAATGCTTCAATCATCGCCATCGTGCGTGGCAAACGAATCGGCAAAGACGGCATTCCGCGTTTGCATATCGAATTCATTGACCGTTTCTTCCCACTTGACGGTATCGAATAATTTTCTTGAAGTTTGTTTAAATATCTCAAAAAATGCACGAAGTAATCGTGTTAAATGCAGATAATTACACGATTATTTCGTGCGCGTTTCTGCATCAAACCAACAGTTTCTTGGTGCGAAATTATTAACGATTTTACAAAAACATTACCGAAAATATCAGCATTTCGGTCGCATCTGTTTTTTCAAATTTGGATTTAAATATTGACGATTGCATAACTTTTACCGACACCGACAAGTCGCACGAGTTTTCTGCATTAGCAAACGGGCGAAAAATAACGTCCGAAGATTCAGATTGAATTCATTAATGCCAAATTTCTCGTGGAAAATTAAACTTCACTGCTAAAACTGAAAATTAGTCGTTTGAAAATATATGAACGCTAAAGCAAAATCAACAACTGTCAAAAATCAACGCCGTTACAACCGCGTCCCGCTTGCTTTTCCAATGCGTGTCGAAATTCGTAAAAACAAAGATAAAGTTCGTATTGAAAACACAGAATTAGTTGATGTTTCACCGGTTGGTGCAGGATTTTTTCTTGAAAATAAAGTTGCTGTCGGCGAACTTCTTTTGCTGAAAATGCCTCTGCCCCACAATTTCCGCGCTCACGATTTCAATAAGCGCGATTACTGCATTTGGAGCGTGGTGAGGCATTGCCGTTTTGTTAAAGAAAATGACAATTATTACGTTGGCACAGCATTTATCGGAGAAAAAGCACCGGAAAGTTTTGATGAAAATCCTTTGACGCTCTACCGCATTGCTGATGATAAAACTACGGGCTTTCCGAAACTTATCGCAGACGGATTCAAGCCTGAATCCAAAGATTTGAGTTCACGCAAACCGCGTTACGGTGTGCCGATTAATGTTTATCTGGCAATATACGATGGTGAAGGAACAATTACGGCTCACGAGCAAACTGTTACGGAAAACATTTCACGCGGCGGGGCGGCGGTTTTTTCCGTTCTTCCGGTAAAACTCGGTGATAAAGTTTCGCTGATGTCGGAACAATACAATATTTCCATTCCTGCTGAAGTCTGCAATATTCGCACCGGCAAGGACGGTTTGCCGCGCTTACATTTGAAATTTATCGGCGAAAAATTTCCCTTGCACGGAATCGAATAAATTTAGAAAAATAGAAATTTTTCTTTCTCGCTTTCTCGCTTTCTCACTTTCTCCTTTATAATTTTTTTGTGTCCGAATCAAAACATCCTTCCCCGATTTTGTTTGAGATTTGCCGCTTTATCGGTTGGGCAATCAGTAAAATAGCTTGGCGCGTCGAATTTCACGGCACGGAAAACATTCCGCCGGAAAACGGCAAAGGTTTGCTCGTTGCGCCGAATCATCAAACTTATATTGATCCGGTTTGGGTAACTTTGCCCGTCAAGCGAAAGTTCCGTTATATGGCTTGGGACGAGGCGTTTGAATGGTTTTTTATCGGCGATTTGATGCGGCGTTTGGGCGCGTTTCCGGTAAAAACTGCCGATAAACAAGGCGGAAAATTGGACGCAATGAAAAAATCGCTGAAATTCCTACGCGAAGGCGCAACGCTTCTGGTTTTCCCCGAAGGCGAGCGTGAATTTTCCGACGGCGCACTTCTTCCGTTCCGCGAAGGCGCAATTCGTTTGGCGATGGAAACCGAAACGCCGATTTTACCCGTAACCATCAGCGGCGCAAACAAAATCTGGGCGCAAGGAATGAAATATCCGCGCTTCGGTAAAGTCAAAATCTTTTATCATCCGCCGATTTACATTCCGAAACCCGCAAACAAAGACGATTTACGCGCACATCTCGAAAAATTCACCGAACAACTGGCGGCAACCATCAATTCAAAATTGAATGTTTCTTGACAGCATTTTTTTTCAAACCTACACTTTAAAGTAATGAATTTGCCGAATTCTCTGACGCTTGCCCGCATTATTGTTGTGCCGCTTTTGGTAGTGGTCTTGTTGACGACGGTAGCGGAAAAATGGCTCGGCATCAGTGGTTATGCACTTGCAATCGGAATGTTTATTGCGGCTTCGCTCACTGATATTTTGGATGGACATCTGGCGCGGCGGCGCAATCAGGTTTCAAACTTAGGCAAACTTCTTGATCCGATTGCCGATAAACTTTTAGTTTCCGCCGCATTAATTGTTTTAGTAGAAAAACATCTTGCGCCGGCTTGGACAGTCGTAATTATTCTCGGCAGAGAGTTTATCGTTACGGGATTGCGCTCGGTCGCAGCGGCGGAAGGCATCGTCATTGCCGCTGAAAAAATCGGGAAGATAAAAATGTGGGCGCAATGTGTGGCGATTGTCGCGCTTCTCGTTGCGGGCGCAACGGGAAATCCGCCGGTTTCAAATTTCGGCTGGAATTATCCGGCGTTTTTCTGGGAAATCGCTGAAGTCCAAACCGCTTTTTCAAATCTTATTCGTTTCGCATTGACCGCCAATGATTGGAAGGTTTTCGGCTATCTCGTCGGACGCACCGCGCTTTGGATTTCGGTCATCACGGCAATTTGGTCAATGTATGACTACTTCAAGACTTTCTATTCCGCCAACAAAAAGAAAAAAGAATCCGCTGAATTAAAATCGGAACAGACTGCTTAATAATTCTTAAACGCCAAAACTGCATTGAGTCCACCGAAAGCGAAAGAATTTGAAATCGCAGCTTCGATTTCCGCCGGACGCGCTTCGTTGGCGATTATATCCAAATCGCATTCAGGGTCTTTTTCGTTAAAATTTGCGTTCGGTGGCAAAAGATTATTGTGCATTCCGAGAAAGGTTGCCGCCATTTCGATTGCGCCCGCCGCGCCGAGCGTGTGTCCGTGCATTGACTTGGTCGAACTGACCGCGATTTTCTCCGTGTGTGCGCCGAAAACTTGACGGATTGCCGCCGTTTCCATCGTGTCGTTTGCTTGCGTTGCCGTGCCGTGCGCGTTGACGTAGCCAACTTGCTCAGGAGATAAATTTCCGTCCTTCAAAGCCATTTTCATCGCTTTCGCCGCGCCCGTTGCCAGCGGCATCGTCAAATGATGCGCGTCCGCACTCATTCCCGCGCCAACGATTTCCGCGTAAATTGTTGCACCTCGCGCTTTGGCTTTTTCCAAATCTTCCAAAACAAACATCGCCGCACCTTCGCCTAAAATCATTCCGCTTCTATCTTTTGAAAACGGTCGGCAAGTATCTTGAGAAACAACACGCATCGCTTCCCACGCTTTGAGATGACCGAAACAAAGCGGAGCTTCGCTTCCACCTGCGATTGCCGCATCCAAAGTGCCTTGTCGAACCAACCAAAATGCTTGCCCGATAGCGTGATTGGCAGAAGAACACGCTGTCGAAGTCGTAAAAGTCGCGCCCGTCAAACCGAATTCCATCGAAACGTGCGACGAAACCGCGTTGCTCATCGCCCGCGGAATCGCAATCGGCTGATGACGCTGTTTGCCTTCGGCGTAAAGTTTGTAAAAAAGCTCGTCTTCGGTCATTTTCCCGCCGAGACAATTTCCCGTAATAACGCCTGTGTTTTCCTTGTCAAATTCAATGCCCGAATCCGCCACGGCTTCACGCGCCGCAACGATTCCGTAACGCGAAAACGGATCGAGCCAGAGCAATTCTTTTTCGTCAAAATGCTCATTGTCATTGAAATTTTTGACTTCCGCCGCGTTTTGGAAACGCATCGTCGAAACGTCTAATTTGGTTATCGGTGCAATTCCCGAACGCCCCGCACGAATAGATTCCCAAAAATCTGCCGCCCTATTGCCCAGAGCCGAAACGACTCCGATGCCTGTGATTGCTACTCTTTTCATCTTAAATTACGAATTACGAATTACGAATTACGAAGGAATTTCTGAAATTCGTAATTCGTAATTCGTAATTATTTCTTCTGTTGTTCGGCAAATTCCTTCGCAACTTCGGCGGTTACGTCAATTCCCTTTTCCTTCGCTTCGAGCAAAGCCTCGATTCCCGCAACCACTTGTTCGACCGATTTCATTTCTTGAATCTGATTGTCCGGCACGGTCAAATCAAATTCTTCTTCCAACTCGAAAATCAAATTCAAGCCGTCCAAAGAATCGAGTCCCAATTCTTCAAACGTCGTTGACATTTTAATTTCTTCCGGCGGCATTTTCTTAAATTCCGCAAACACTCGCACAACTCTTTCCGCAACAGTTTCAGCCATTATATTTTCCTCAAACACGAGATTTCAGACTTCCAGAACAAGTAGAAAATTTATAATAATGAGCGTGAATAGTCAAAAACTTGTAAGCGTAATGAGAACAAAGAGAAGTAACAACTTGGATTTTAATTTTTAATGAGCAATATTTTGCCCAGTCGCTACCGCTCACGGTTCTCATTGAAACTATCATCATATAAAATAATTTTATGAAAATCGCACAGAAAAATTGGTTTGCGCTTGAAACAACGGTTGATTACGATGCTTCGGAAGCGATTGAATTCGCGCTCAATTCGCTGGACGCGCTCGGCACGGAGATAAATCATTTTGGAATAAACAAGCCAGAAACACTAACAATTATCGGATATTTTAACGAAAAACCGACAAATGAAGACTTGCAATTTCAGATTGCTGACGCGCTAAGAATTTACGGGTTGTCTGAGAATTCCTTTAAAGGTTTTGCGTGGCGCACAGTTGAAAACGAAGATTGGTTGGCAAATTGGAAAAAACACTGGAAACCGACCGAAACCACAAAATTTATCATCGCGCCGCTGTGGGAAAAAGTTGAAAATACGAACAAAATCATCATTCGCATCGAACCTTCGATGGCTTTCGGCACGGGAACGCACGAAACAACGCGGCTTTGTCTGCAAGCGATTGAAGAAAATTACACGCCCGAAATGAGCTTTTTCGATGTCGGCACAGGCACGGGAATTTTAGCTATTGCGACGGCTAAAATTCAAGGCAAAAAAGCCAATGGCAAAATCAAAGGCTGCGACACAGACGAAGATTCGATAAAAATTGCCAAAGAAAATGCAGTTGAAAATAATACGGAAAATATCGAATTTTATATCGGCTCGATTTCCGCTGAAACAGAATCGTTCGATTTTGTCTGTGCCAATCTCACCGCAGACGTAATTTTGCCGATTCTGTCTTTGCTACTCGAAAAATCAAAACAAATTCTCGTGCTTTCGGGAATCTTAAAAGAACAAGAAGATTTAATTGTTAGCGAATTAGAAAAATTGCAAATCACAAATTACAAAATCGAAACCGACGGCGAATGGATTTCTATTCAGGTGAGAAGTGAGAAATAATAAATGAGAATGGTTATTTGCATTAAGAATTATTCTCATTTCTTCTCAAGATTTAGGTTATTTTTTCTCACTTCTCACTTCTCACTTCTTTTCATTTTCTTTTTTAGGCTCGACAGCTGTCGGAATGTCGCCGTCATCGGTGATTGTTACGAGCGGTGTGCGTGATTTGAGTTTCGGTTTCGATGTGCCGAATTTCAAAATCGGCGCAACTTTCGGTGATTGGAAATCTATCGGTGCAAGTGGTTCGGTGCGCTTGAGAATCGCGCCGCCGCGTCCGGCAATCCAGAGATTCGTTCCGCCCAAAAAAGCGATTGCTTGCAAAGAATTGCTCGTTACATTCGGCTGAATTTTCCACGTTTTGCCGCCGTCTTGGGTCAGCAAAACCGCGCCGAATTCGCCGACAGCGAGCGCGACTCCGCGTTTGAAGGCGGCAACACTATAAAGATTCATCTGCGCCGAAGATTCCATGGTAAGCCAAGTTTCACCGCCGTCTTCAGTCTTTAAAATCGTGCCTTTTCCGCCAACGGCATAACCTGTTTTTTCGTCTGCCAAACTAAGTGAGTAAAGATTTTCCGAAAGATTTGTCTTGATTTTTTGCCACGTTGCGCCGCCGTCTGCCGTAAGCAAAATCGTTCCGCTATCACCGACCGCTAAACCTCGATTCGCGTCAAAAAATTTCACATCTTCGAGCCAAACGCGCACACCGGATTCAACTTGTTGCCAATCTGCGCCATTTTCCGAACGCAAAATCATTCCGTTTGAGCCGACTGCGACACCGTTTCTATCATTCACAAAATAAACACCTGACAAATCTTCCGTCGTATTTGAATTACTCTTTCCCCAATCCGCGCCGCCGCGCACCGTCCGCAAAATCGTGCCTTTATCGCCGACAATCCAACCTTTTCGATCATCAACAAAACTCATTGCATTAAGGTTTTCGGCAACGCCCGAAAAAACCGGAAGCCAATTTCGTCCGCCGTCATTCGTCAGCCAAATTCGTCCGCGTGAACCGACCGAAAAGCCGATTTCCTCATCAAAAACCATTAAATCATTTACATCTTCGCGTCCGCCTTCGCTCAATCTCTGCCACGAATAACCGCCATCATCGGTGCGAACAATCAAACCGTTTTCGCCGACAGCCCAACCCGTGTAAGCATCAGCAAAATAAAGTGATACGAGTTTCGGATTAGTGCGAACATTAAACGGCAACCATGTTTCGCCGCCATCGCCCGTGAGCCAAACCATTCCTTTGGCATCGGTCATCAGACCATTTTTTTCGCCTGCAAAACTCACGGAAAGAAAATCGGAAAGGCTGAAAACATTGATTTTTCGCCACGTTTCGCCTGCATCCGCGCTCTGTGCAACGCAACCGCCTGCGCCAGCCACGACAATTTTTTCATCCGAAAGATATGCCGCGCTTGAAATAACATTACTGCCGCAAGGATTATTAGTTTTCCAATTTTCGCCGCCGTTTTTGGTTGTCAGAATCACACCGTTTTGACCGACAGCAACAACTTTTTCAGCAGAAAACGCGGAAATCTGAACAAGATGCTCATTTGTTCCCGAAATTTGAGATTTCCAAGTCAAACCGCCGTCAACAGTTTTCAAAATTCTGCCGTAACTGCCGGAAATCCAACCTTTTTGCAAATTTTCGCCCGTAAAAAAAATACTGTAAAGTTGGTCTTTTTCAGTAATTTGAATCGGTTTCCATTCTTTTCCGGCGTTGTTCGTCATCAAAATCGTGCTTCGCGCCCCGATGATAACCGCATTTTTTTTGTCTTTGATAAAAACGTCGGAAAGCGCAACATCAATCGGGGAAAGCATCTTTTCCCAACGAAATCCGCCGTTTTCCGTATGCAAAATCGTGCTGTCCGAACCGACCGCAAAACCGTTTAATTTGTCCTTTGTAAAATGAATCGAAAAAAGCGGATTTCCCTGCGGCAGAGGATTTTGCCACGCCCAGCCGAGCGCGTTGCGCTTTTGGGCAGATGCGGAAAAAACCAACAATATGATTAAAAGAAGGGGAGAAAGGGAGAAGAGGAGAAGGGGAGATTTTTTCTCCCTTTCTCCCTTTCTCCCTTTCTCCTCTTCTAAAATTCTTCTCAAATTTCTTTCACTCCGATTTCGGCAACCAATTCATCGAACATCACGTCATCAATCCGTCCGAGTTCGGCGGTTTTTCGCGCCAAAGTATCTACAACTTCCTGAACGTCGTGTCCGTTATGACCTTTCACCCATTCCCATTTTATCTGATGTTTCGCGGCGGCTTTGTCAATGCGCGACCACCAATCGTGATTGGTTTTCTTACGAAATTTGCCCGTCATTGTTTCGACGACATAGCGCGAATCGGTCAAAACTCTGACTTTACACGGCTCTGACAATTTTTCCAAACCAATCGCCGCCGCCGCAATTTCCGCCTGCTGATTCGTCGCATTTCCGAGATATTCGCCAAACCCGCGCCAATAACCTTTATAACCAAGCACCGCAACCGCCGCCGCCCGCGGATTTCCCTTCCCGTTGCCGAGCGATGAACCGTCGCAAACGATTGTAACTTCCTTCATAAAACACTATTCAAAACTTGATTCTTTATGTGTAAATAGGCTCAAACTTAACCCTGTTATAAAGCTAATCATCAGAGCAAACAATAAATTTCCTACTAAGCCAATCCATAAAATTTCTCCTATGTAATTTCCTCCGTCTTTTTCTTCATAACCTCCTCGATAGGAAGCAAGAGGAAATCCATCATAGTTACATAAATTAGTAGAACTGCAATTTATTTCCGTCGGATAAAAAACATTAATTAAAATAAATACGACAATTCCAATCAAAAAACCCAAACCAAACATTTTGCTTCTGATTAAATCTTTCATTGTTCCGAATTTCCTCCGACCGAAACGACATTATCAACATAACCTTCAAATGTATCGTCGTGCGAAATCACGAAAAGCTGGTCAAAGGTTTTGCGTTCGGTGATGTGCGAAATTTGTTCGGCTAATCTTTCGCGCCGCGCCGCGTCCATATTCGTCGTCGGTTCATCAAAAAACGCTAATCTTACATCGGAAAGTTGTTTCAAAAGCGCGAGCCGAACCGCCAAAGCCGCCGCCATCTGTTCGCCGCCGCTCAAATTGACAAACGGGCGGTCGTAACCGTTTTCTTCTAGAGAAATGCCGTAATCTTCCGTCCATTTCAAAGTCCGTTCGGCGTTTCCGGTAATTTCGCGGAACATCTGATTGGCTTCGAGCGAAACGTAATAGATATAATTTCTCGCCACAAGCGGCGCAGATTTTTTCAAAGTTTCGCGGATAAAATCCGTCGCTTCGCCGACTTTTTCGAGCCGTTCTTTTTCCTGAAATTCCGTCTGCATCTGTTTCCTAATTTCCGCCAGACGTTTTAATTCTTCTTCCGCGTTTGCTTTCTGCCGCTCGGCGTTTGCCAGATTTGCCCGCGTTTCCGCAAGTCGTCTTTCGGCTTCGAGAAGCGAAATTTTCTCGCTTTGATGCCGCTCACGGTCATAATCTTTGCTTGCTGTGAGAAAATCTTTTTCGGCTTTCGACAGATTTTCGCCTAAAATTTTCAAATCATTTTCCGCCGCGCCAAATTCCTTCTCGCGCTCCGGCAAAGATTTTGCGTTTGCCTCATTCACCAAAAATTCCCGATGCGCGTTTGCCGTGCGGTCGCGCTCGTCGGAATAATTTTTCCAATTCGCGTCCAAATCTTTGTAGCTTTCGAGCTTTTCCGTTTCAATCCGCAAATCATTTTCAAGACGCTCCAGATTTTGCTCGGTTTTCGTCAAAGTTTCGCGCAATTCAATCTCGCGTTTTGCTTCCCTTTCAAACGCAATCAACTTCGATTTCGGATTGTCCAACGCCTTGATTTTCGTTTCCGCGTCCGCCAAATCGCGCTTCAAATTCGGCAAATTTTCAAGTTGTTTTTCGAGCGCAATCTTCTCGTTTTTGTAAGAAACGCCTTCGTCGCCGATTTCTTTTTCACGTTTTTTCAAAGTTTCCAGCCGCGCTAAGAACTTCTCCGCTTCGCGCGAAGTTCTTAGCGAAATTGCCAAAGATTTCTGTTCCGTGTCAAAATTTGCAATCTGCGTTTTCAGTTCCGAAAATTGATTTCCGACAAAACTTTCAAGCGTCTGACCGGGTTTCAAATTCAAACATTTTTCCGACAAAATCGGACACAAACCGTTTTTGATTTCGCTCTGAAATTTTTCGTCCGATTCTAATTTTGCGCGAAGATTTGCGAGCTTCTGCGTCAGTTCCGCATCGCGTTTTTGCAATTTTTCAAAATCTTCCGCGCCTTTCGTCTGTGCTTCGGTTTCTTTAATTTCTTTCTGATTCGCTTTGTATTTTTCGCGCAAAGCGTCCATTTTCCCAACCAAACTTTTGATTTGATTTTCGATGGCGTTTGATTTCGCCAACTCATCGCGCAAGCCTTCACGCTGTCTTTCAAGCTGTTCTTGCTCAACGACTTGCGGCTTTAGTTTTTCAATTTCACGATG
Source organism: uncultured Blastocatellaceae bacterium (assembly GCA_964548225.1). GTDB lineage: Bacteria > Acidobacteriota > Blastocatellia > Pyrinomonadales > Pyrinomonadaceae > CALMEH01. The sequence continues at coordinate 28,793 of CAZJQP010000020.1, forward strand.
CGCGTTTTGGGCTTTTTCGAGTTCCGTCTGAAAGCGTTTTTGGTCGCTTCGGACGTTTGCCAAAGCGTTTTCGATTTTTTGCTTTTCCGTATTTAGTTTTTCGCGTTCCACACGCTCGCGCTCAAGTTCTTTGAGCATTCCGAGTGCTTTCAGATGAGTTTGATAATCCGCCTCAACCGCTTTGATTTTTTCCGCCGCAGATTGCGCTTGGTTCAATTCATTTTCTTTCTGCGCGAGAAGAATTTCCGCCTTTGCCTTTTCGGTCTGCAATTTTTCAAAAGCCGTTTTTAATTCATTGACTTTCGCCTCAATTTCGTCAAATTTCTTCACTGATTCGCTTTTTTCCACGACTTCCCTTTCAGTATTTTTGAGCGTTTTCGCCAACTCTTCCGTCTGCGCCGTAAAATTTTTCAATTCTTCTTCAACCAATTCAAACCGTGCCAATTCGCCCTCGGCGCGTCCAATACGGATTTTCACATCTGTTATTTTTTGGTCAATAAATCTTACGGTTTCGCGCAATTTTTCCGCGCCTTGACGATATTCTTCGACCTTCAAAAGTTTATCAAAAGCCTTTTTCCGTTCGGTCGCGGTTTCCAAAAAAATCGCCGTAAAAGTCCCTTGCGGCACACCAATCGCACGACGAAAAAGTGCTTCCAAATCCGTTCCGGCTTCAACGCCGAGATGCGACCAAAGAAAGCGCGAAACTTCCTCTTTTTTGTCCGCAATCCGCATTTTCAACGACGGGTCGTAAATGTTATAACCATTTGCCGTGTCTCGATAAACGATATATTCGCGCCCGTCCAAACCGCTTTCAAACGTAACTCGCGCCACGCCTTTTTTCGCACCGCGCCTGACGAAATCGTCCTTTTTATAATCCAAAAGGTCAAACAAAGTCCACGCAATCGCCTCAATCAGAGTCGTTTTTCCCGCACCGTTTTCGCCGGTAATAGCGGTTGTTCCGCGCTGAAATTCGTGCAAAAAATGCGCGTGAGATTTGATGTCTTCGAGTTCGATTTTCGTGATGTGCATTGTGCCTTTGGATTAAAAATTACAGATTACAAATTACAAAGTGAAGTTAGATTTTATGATAATTTTCGATGAAAAAGAAATTGAAAAGCCTGTTTTAATTTCGTGTGATTTATGGCAAAATAAAAGCGTTATGAATCAGCAAATCACTATCGAAGTTTCCGAGCAAGTTTGGCGGCGGGCGAGCGTTTTGGCTGAACAAAAACGGCAAACGCCCGAAGATGTTCTCGAAGAATGGCTTGAAGAAACCGTTGCCGAAACCAGAATTGAAGATTTGACGGATGACGAAATTTTGGCTTTGACCGAACTGAAACTCAATGACGCACAACAAAATGATTTCAGCCGTCTGCTTGAAAAAAATCGTGAAGAAGATTTGGATTTGAGCGAAAAACGACGGCTCGATGAACTGATGCGCGATTACGAAAACGGACTTTTACGCAAATCGAAAGCCTTGCGCGTCGCTGTCGAACGCGGTTTGATTGCGCCGCTTGGAGAATGATTTCCGAAGAAACACGCCAAAAAATTATCGAAATCGCGCAAAATCGTTGCGGCTATTGTTTGAGCCAACAACGCTACACGATGAGCAAACTTGAAATCGAACACATTCACCCAAAACATTTGGGCGGAACGGACGACGAAGAAAATCTCTGGCTATCGTGCGGTTTGTGCAATCGCTACAAACGAGTTCAAATCGAAGGTTTCGATGAAGAAACCGGAAGTTTCGCAAAATTGTTCAATCCGCGCACGCAAAATTGGTCGGAACATTTTGTTTGGAGCGCAGACGGCGTAAAAATTATCGGTTCAACGGCAATCGGACGCGCAACCGTCAGGGCTTTGAAATTAAACAATGAAATCGCAGTTGAAGTTCGCCGAAATTGGATTATTGCAGGTTGGCATCCGTCGAAAACTTAAAATTTTATGCTCACAAAATGTGTAATTTGCGGATTTAACCTCAGAAAAGATGATGAATATTGCTTTAATTGTGGAAAAAAATATCCGGCAAAAGAATTTCACGAAGAAGCAAAATTTAAGGCAATCTTCTACCGAATCGTAGAATCCGCTATTTTCAGATTAGTTTTATCTTTTTTTTTAACCCTTATCCTTGTCTATTTTCTCATTGATATTGCCGCGCTGAGATTTCCTAAATATACGGCTTACATTTGGCTTTCTGGCATTTTAATTTGGATTTTCCTTTCTGTTTTTCTTTTCTTTTACATAAATGTTTTAAGATTTCCAAAACCGGTGCCTCGAATTATCCGAAGCAAAAACAATCTGATTTCTAAAAGCAAAATTATCGAAAACCGGATGATAGAACTAAATCGGCGTGGACAGCAGATAGATTCGGTTCTGGGAAAAATCGGAAACGCCGAAAGCGAAAATTTGCAAGAAGTTCGCCGAAAACTTCTGGCGGCGCGTGAGATTGTCGTCAGCCAATTTGCACGTTATGAATTACAGAAGCAAAAAATCGAACTCGTGCGTCTGCAAAATGGTGTTTCGCCTTATCTTTTCGAGCTTCATCGTTTGAATGAATTTGAAACCGAAAACGGCTTGGTTACGATTGAAAATACAAACCGCGAAATCAATAAAATCCGCACGAGTCTGACGCGCTATGACGCAATCGAATTTCCGTAAAAAACTTTGCCCGAAAAGAAAAATTTTCTCGCCCAACTCACCAAAACCGAAAATTCGTGCGAAAACTTGCGCGAAGCCTTGTTGAGCAAACAAGCAACCCGCGTTTTGCAAGGAATTTCGCCGATTCAGGAAAAATTAAAACTTCCGCACACAAACGAACTCGCACACACGACGGAGACTTTTAATCTTCAAACAACTCTGACGGATTTCAGCGAATCGTTTGAAGTTTTGGAGCGCGAATACCAACGATTGAAAACCGAAAGCGAAGTCAGCCAGAAAATATTTGCCAATGAAAATTGATTTATTCTTCAATCTTCCGTCAAATTTTTATCAATCAACGCCTCGATTTTTGCTTGGTCGAAAACGCCTGAATAAACAACTTTGCCGTCTCTTCCGATTAAAACGACGGTCGGGAAAAACAAAACTCCGTATTGCTTGCCGACAGCTTCGCCTTGATGAAGAATTGGAAATTCGGCTTTTGTTTTCTCGATAAAAAGCTGAATCATCTTTTCCGAATCGGTAACATTGACGGTTAAAAGGGCAAAATCTTTGTCTTTATATTTTTTCTGCAAAGCGTTTAATTTCGGCACTGAAGATTGACAACCGCCGCAATGAAAAATCCAAAAATCGAGCAAGACGATTTTGCCTTTAAATTGACTTAACGAAGCCGTTTTGTTTGTCCCGAAAAGCGGTAAATTTATTTCAAAAGCGGTTTCTCCGGCTTTGATGAGATTGTCTTTCGGTGGCTCGGCATATTTGTATTCGTTCAGATAGGTCGAATAATACCAAGAGTTTTCAATCGGCGGCGGCGGATTTTCGACAATTTCCGAGAAGGTTGCTTTGTTAAAATCTTGATTGATATTGTTTCCGCGATAAATCTCAATCGGCATAAAATTTTTCTTGTCCACGGTTAGGCGATAGACGGTTTTGCGGTCAGCCGTCATTGGTCTGATTTCGCCGTTTCCGCTGTCAATAAAGGCTTTGTCTAAGATGCATTCGATTAAATAATGGCTGATTTTATTGATTTTTATTTCGCCGATTGATTTGGAAATCGTCTTGTCGGCGATGATTTTCGGCAAAGCGTTTCGCCACATCAAAGGCGAAAATTGCAGATAAGTATATGCCGCTAAACTTTCGCTTTTCGGCTTTGATTCGACTTTGATAGTCTTGTCTTTTTTGTTCAAAACGAAAATTTCCGAACCGTTGTAAGCAATAAAAACATTCGGATTATCAAAGCGGAATTTCAAACCGAGAACGCTGTCAAACGAGGTAAATTCCAAATAACTTTCCGCTTTCGATTCCGCAAGATAGGCTTCGGAAGCGTAGTTATATTCTTGATGATATTGATATTTTAGCGTTTTCAAAGAAGATAATTTGGCGGAAACTTTTTGCAAAATTTCGTCTGCCCCAACAGATTTTTGTTTCTGTGCAAATGTCGCTGAAATAAACAAAAACACTGAAATAATTGAAATAAAAATTCGTCTGAACATTTTCTTTTGAATTAAAATTTGAAGCCGGAAACGCCGTCATCACGAGCGGCGCAAATTGCTTTTGCAGTATCGCTCAAGTTCATAGAGAGGTAAGTTCCATTCTTGAAAAATTTTTGCTCTCGCGCTGCGCCGCCCGTAATCACGGCGTTTCCGATTCAAATTCGCTTTGGATGGAAAAATTACTTAATCAAATCTTCCAAAAACTTTATTACTTCGGGATTATTGCTTGTTCGCAAGGCGCGAATTGCTTCGAGCCGCAGTTTGTCGGATTTGTCTTTTTTGGCGATGTCAAGCAGTTTCATCACTGCTTGATTTTGTTTTGATAACACCAGCGACTGAATTATCGAAATCTTGAAATTTTCATCATTTTCGGAGTCATAAATTTGCGAAAGAGTTTCGACAACGCCTTCTTTGTTTGACCAGCCCGCGAATCTTTGCAGATTGGAAAGTGCAAGCCGCCGCAATTCCAAATCTTTTTCAATTCGGATAATTTCCGCCAATTTGTCGAAATTAGCTTTTCCCGAAGCGGTTAAATTTGTCCCGGAAATATAAAAATATGAACCGCCTAAAGAATTGATAATTGCTTTTTTCAGTTCTTTATTTTCTTCCGAAGAATAAAGCTGAACAACGTAACTCATTGATTGGTCATCGTTTATGCTGGCAAGAGCATAGATAATTTCCGCTCGGACTTTGACGTTTGACTCAGTTTGATAACCTTTAACCAAAGTTTCCCGAAGTTGCGGCAAAAATTGATTGGGAGTTTTTGTCGGAGAAATTTCGTAAGTAGAAATATTCGCTCCGGTTACTGCAAATCTCGGCATTCTCAAAGTGCGAATTATTTCGCGTTTCAACGACTCGCTCACCTTTGAATCCGATTTCAGAATATCGCCCAAAACAGCAATCGCACGTTGCGGTTCGGCGGAATACAAACTTTGAAACGCTGCAAGTTTAATCTCATCCTCACGCTCAAGCGGAATTTGCGAAGAAGTTGTCAAAATCGTCGCCGCCGTTGAATCTCCCGAATTGTTTGTCGCACCAACGCCCACGACAGCACGCGGAGAATTTGTCGAAGCAATGGTCAACCGACCTTCGTATTTCATCACGCGGGCATCGTCTGCCCAAGACGAATTCGGATAATTTTTCAGCAAACGGTCAATCGTTGCGTCCATTTCGACAAACATTTTTTGCTTTTTGTAACAGAAAGCCAGCCAATAAAGTGCCGCGTCAACGTATTTGTTTTCGGGACAATCACACGCAATTTCACGAAATTTGGTGGCGGCTTTTTCCCATTCCTCCTTATCAATCAACTCACGTCCTTCACGAAAAATACGGTTAAATTTTTCGTCATTGCTGACCACATATTTCGGCAAATCTCTGTTTTCCGACAAAAAAGCAAAACTTGTCGAAGGTGCAAAAATTACGGTCATTAAAACGACAAAAATAAAGACGATTTTCTTTCGATGATTTTTCATAACTTCCTCTCTCTAAATAACTTAAAAGCCCTGCAAACCGGCAATCAGATTTTGATTTTTGATGCGCTGTTTGATTTCCAAAACTTCTTCCTGTGTTGGGTTTGCACTCAAATTTGAAATTTCCAAAAGATACGGCTCGACCTTGCTCAACATTTCATTTTCGAGAATCGTTCCGTATTTTTCGGACTTTCGCCGAAGCCGCATATTTGTTTCCAACAATTTTTTAGCTTGCTGTTTTTCATAATCAACATCGTATTCTTCGCGGTCTTCGACAAAACGCGCATTTCTGAACGAACGGAAAAGCATTTCGACTTTTTCCAACTGTGCCGATGTTTCAATTTGAAAAACTTGAAACTCTTCTAAATTTTTCGCTGTTTCGCTGTTCAAATTTTGCGGTTTATTTTTATTAACAAACGGCTTTTTGATTAAAACTTCATTTGCTTTCGGTTCGGATTTTGTCAGCGAAATTTTCTCGATTATTTTCGGCGGAACAGTTTTGACTTTCGCAATGTCAGGCGTAGCAGAACTTGGTATTTTAACTTCAAATGCTGTATTTTCAGCACTTACAGCCGACGAAAGTTTCGTCTGCTCCGAATTTCTCAACCCGAAATAACCGAAAACAAACAAGACAATCGCGCCCGCCAAAATCGGTTTAAAAAACCTTACGCTGAAAAGGTTTGAAAATTGTCCGTAAAAACCAAAGGCAAATTTTTTCCGCTCGACCGCTTCGAGCTTTGTCCGAAATCGAGTTGATAAATTGTTCGGCGGTTCGATTTCAAAAAGAAAATGCGTGTAAATTTCCTTTTCGCGACTCAAATTTTCAAACTCGGCTTCGCACGTTTCGCAAGCAAAAATATGCAGATTAACTTCTTCGGCAGTTTGCAAATCGAGTTCGCCTTCGACCAAATCATTAATCAGATGTGCGTATTTTTCACAGTTCATTTTCTTGCCTCCATATACGGACGAAGCAGTGTCCGCATCTCGATTTTTGCGCGAAACAAATCGGTTTTCAGCTTCGGAATCGCGCTTCCCGTAATTTCCGCAATCTCTCTGTAACTCAGATTTTGCATCTCTTTCAACACGAAAATCAGCCGTCTGTCTTTGTTCAATTTTCCGAGCGCAACCGCAATCACCTGGTTTAGTTCCTTGTTCAAAAACTGCTCGTCAGGCGGCGGATTTTTCGCATCAAACAAATTCAGCGCGTCCAATTCGTCATCGTTTTTCCCGTTTGTGCGATACGATTTATAAACCAGATTTTTCGCAATGCTACACAACCAAGTTTTCAAAGTTGCTTCGCCGCGCAATGCACCGATGCCGCGATACGCGCCCAAAAAAGTTTCCTGCGTCAGTTCTTCAGCCAATTCGTGTTTGCCGGACATCGCGTAGATAAATTTGTAAATAAACCGATGATGATGTTCAAAAATCAACCCGAACGCTTCCTTATCGCCGCTTTTCGCTCTGGCGATGATGAAATCTTGTGAATTTTTAAGGTCTTCACTTGCGTGACAGGTCATCGAAATGTCCATATTTATTCGGTTGTTTAATTATCTCACACTCTAATTAGTTCCGATTTTGAAGAAAAGGTTTCAATATATTTTCCGAAAATAAAAAAAAGGCTTATGCCGCACATAAACCTTTGAAAACCCGCGAGAAAGTTTCGCTATTTTTTTAATCTGTCCACAAATTGCTTCCGAAATTTTGCCACTTTCGGCGCGACGACTGCGGCGCAATATGGCTGATTCGGATTGTTTGCAAAATATTCCTGATGATAGTTTTCCGCCGGATAAAATTTATCGAATTTTGTAACTTCCGTAACAATCGGATTGTCGTAAATTCCGGCTTCGGTAACTTCTTTGATGATTTCTTCGGCAGTTTTTCGCTGTTCGTCGGAATGATAAAAAATCGCCGAACGATATGAAGTTCCGATGTCGTTGCCTTGCCGATTTAAGGTTGTCGGGTCGTGAACGGCGAAAAATACGCGCAAAATATCGGCGAAAGAAATTTCTTCCGAATCAAATTTTATCTGCGTAACTTCGGCGTGTCCGGTCGTTTCCGAGCAAACTTCGCGGTAAGTCGGATTTTCCGTGTGTCCACCCGAATAGCCCGAAACGACATCTTCCACGCCGCGCAAATCGTCGAAAACCGCTTCGACGCACCAAAAACAACCTGCTCCCAAAGTTGCTGTTTCTAAGGTTTTGTTTTCCATAATTCTTATAAAATATTTTTGCAAATTTACGCTGAAAAGTGAAAAGGCAAAGCGGCAGAAAAATCATCTTGCGGAAACATTTTTTTGCTTTTTTGCCGTTTCACTTTACTGTAAATCCAATCTTACCAACATTTTATTCCGACTCAATTTTTCTTAATTAAATTTTTGATTTCCGAAATTTCGCGGTCAAAATTATTTCCGATGTCTTGCGGTTGTCGTTTTACCAAAACATCGGGAATCACACTTTCGTCTTTTTGCGCCGTCAAAGGTGCGCTGAAATAGAAGGGAATATCAACTTCGATGCGCGAATTTGGCAAATAGAGAAAGAAATAGTTTCCGCCATTGATGCCTTGTTTATTTCCGCCGGTTGTTTGCCCGACGATTTTTGCGAGACGATTTTTCTGTGCGTAATCCAAGAATTGAAACGTCGCCGAAGCATTGCTCGCGTCGGAAATAATGTAAGTTTCGCCGCGAAAATTATTTTCGTAAGGTTCAACTGCCGGATAATTTTCTTTGCCGACGATTTCAAAATATTGTTCGTCAAATTTGCGAAACATTTCGCTCGGAACGCCGTTTTTCAAAGCAAATTTCAACTCATCGCTGTAAGTTTCGAGATATTTCAGCAAATCAGGTTGTGCCGCAATATTTCGCACGAGGCGCAGGCTTTCGGCGTAAGGCGCGAGCTTTTTCTGCGCCAAATAACGCGATAATTCAAACCCGATGTCCATACTTCCACCGCTGTTCCCACGCAAATCTATGATGAGATTTTTTATATTTTTCGATCTCAATTCGGCAAAAGCGTCTGCCAAAAACTTTTCAAATTTAATCGTTTTCAACCGCCAAGTTATTGAATTATCAATCTTTAAGTAACCTGTCGAATTATCTTGAATCTCAAACTTCCAACCGTCATCATAAGTCGGAGTCGCGCCATAACGCTTTGCCATCTCAAAGGTGCGCTCGGTTTTGGTCATTGCCAAAATTTGAAATTTTGTTTCTTTTTTCGAGGCAAAATCAACCGCTTCAATTGTATAAATTTCGTCTTTTAACGGAAAAAATAACGGAAAATACCAATCGAAAAGCGCGTAAGATTCCGCTTCGTTGCGCGATAAACCGATTGAACCTATCCGATGTTCGAGCGTCGAGTTTCCGTCGGCTTTCGTTACGGTCAGAAGTTTTTCGATGATTTCTTTAACCGCTATTCCGTTGATTTTCGTAATTTCACTTCCCACAGAAATATTTTTCGATGAAGCATTATTGGTAACAACAAATTTTCCACCGACGATTTGAAAATAAAACGGCAGATAAGTCCGTTGGTTAAAAAGTCTCTCGCGCAGATTTTTGTCTTGATTGTAAAAATTCGTGTAGGTGTGTCCGCATTTGAGTTTGTTCAAAAACTGCGAAATTAAAATAAAAAATACGCTTTCCGTCATTTCACTATTGAGTTTTGCCTGCAATTCGCCGAAATCTTTTTCCAAACTTTCCGTTGAATTGTAACGATAAATTGCCGGATGAATAGTTGTTAAAGTCTTTTTGAAAACGGCAAAATCTTCCTGCAATTTCTGCGGCGAAAGCACTATTTCCGACTGTTTTTTTTCAACAACACGCTTTAAGACATAAGTATTCCGAAAAGTCCAAGGCGTGCGCGTTTCCTTCAAAATCGTCAATGAATCGTTTGTCCAAGAAATCGTTTTTCGCACAGGTTCAATCGTGTTTCCATCTTGAATTTTGCCCGTTAAAATCATTTTGCCGTCTTCGATTGATTCAATTGCAAATTCGGTTTTGTCTTCAAAAAACTTTTTCGCCGCCAAATCAATCCGCTCTTTGCCATCAGCTTTGTAAATCTTCCCGAAATCATCGTAAATCGTAAAAACTTCCGCCGTGCTTCCGTCCGCCGAAGTTTTATAAGTTATCAAAACATTCATCGTTACACGCTTGCCCGAAGTATAATCCGAATATTCGAGTGTGCCTTTCCAGGTGCCTTCAACGGTTTGAAAAAAAGTTTTGTTTTGGGCAAAAAGGTTCGCTGTTAAGATAATTGCTAAAATCACTAAAAAAATTAACTTGTTCATTTGTTTCCTCTCGAAATAATTTTTGTAAAAACTGTTTCAAGATTACGTTTGCGCCAAATAAAAATCGCCTCAAATTACAATTTGAAACGATTTTGTGATGATTTGAGCCGAAAAAGATGATTTGAAACTAAAAACTTCTGTCCCGATGTCGCTGATTTTGCGAAACAAATCTGTCCATTTCCTTTTCTGCCAATGCTTGATGCTTCGTTTTGCGCCCGTGAACGCGCTCGCGCCACAGTTTGAAACTCGAATACTTCATATATTTACGCATAATTTTGATAACTTCCGATTCGTTGATGCCAAACTGATCTTTTATCACGTCAAAAGTCGTCCGATCTTCCCACGCCATTCCGATTATGCGCCCAATTTCGGCTTCGGTAAATTCTTTTTTCATAAGATTAAGCTCAACATTTCCGCCACTTCGCGCCCTGTTTTCATCGCCGCATTAAGCGAAGGATACGCCGTGTAATCTCCGCAACGATAAAGATTTTCGTTGATTTGCAAAGTATTTTCATTTGCTGAATTTGTAAAAAATTGTGGCAATGCCTCGGGAATTTTATACGTTTTCAAATGTCGCCAAACGTGATCATTTCCAAACCATTTTGCTAATTCGGCTTGCACTTTTGATTCTGTAAACTCTTTTTTTCCAATCAAATTAACGGAAATTAAAGTTTTTCCCGTTGGTGCATAATTTGGCACGACATCGGAAATCGGCAGAATGTGGTCAATTAATTCGTTTGAATTGGCGTTGATAATAAGATAAGGCTCACCGTTTAATTTCAGAGGTTTGTCGCTCGTAAAATATAAACAAACTGTTCCATTAAACTCAGGTTTTACTTCATTTCCAAGTAATTTTGCCGCTGAATTTCCATCAGTTGCAACCACAATTTTTTCGGCTTTGATTATTTCACCGTTTTCTAAATAAATAGTTTTGCCATCAATTTTTTCAACCTTTGTATTGAGCCGAATTTGTTCGGGCGAAAGATTTGAGGCAATTTGTTCGGGAATCGCCTGCATTCCATTTTTGGGAACAACAACTTCACCTTTGGCAAACATTTTGTATAAAAATTTGAAAAAACTCGAATCGGTTTGCAGATCTTCTTCGAGGAAAACCCCGCCCATAAACGGTTTGAAAAAATTATTCAGCATTGCATCCGAATAACCGTAAGTTTTCAAGAAATCAATTGTTGTTTCGTTAGATTTTGAAATTGGTTCAGCCACATTTCTAGTGTCGGAATTAAGTTGTAAAACTTTTAATTTGTCAACCAAACTTCCAACCGGCGAAAATAATGCTTGCGGTGCGGTCAAAACATTCTTCAGCGGATTCGGCATTACAAAAAAATCGTTGCCGTTGCGAATTCTTGCGCCCGACGGCAGTGAGTGAAACTGTAAATCATTGTAATTTAACAACTTCTCCGCTTCGGGATACGAAGTCAACAGAACTTGAAAGCCTCTGTCCAACTTAAATCCGTCAACAATATCAGTCTTCACACGTCCGCCAACCGCGTCCGAGGCTTCCAATACTAAGGCTTTAACACCTTTATCTTTCAAATATTTTGCACAGGTCAAACCTGCGATTCCGGCTCCAATTATCGTTATCATATTTATTAAAAATTTAGACAAGCTGATGATTTTCAGGCATTAGAACAACTTCCGCCATCACGCCTTCGCCTTGTTGTGTGGCGGCAAAAAATGCGGCGTTGGCGGCGGCATCAACCGTCAGCATTTTATCGCGCTGAACTTTCATTGTGATATTGTTCCAAAAATCCGAATCAACACCGCCGAGGTGCATCAATGTGAACCGAATTCCGAAGCGTTTATATTCTTGAGCAAGACATTTCACCATTCCGCTCAAAGCATATTTCGACGCGCAATAAGCACTTGCTTGCATCATCGGAGCTTTGCCCAAAATGCCCGGAAAAGCAACCACGCGACCGAACTTTTGCTCTTGCATAATCGGCAAAACCGCTTGGAAAACATTAAAAGCCGTTCGCAAATTGGCATTCAAAAGCATATCCAAATCTGTAATTTTTAATTCACCGAAAGGCTTTAAGATGCCCGCACCGGCGGCGTGAATCAAATAATCTATCGAACCAAACCTTTGCATTGCTTCACTTACAACCTTTTGCACATCGCTTTCGATTTCAGCATCGGCTTCAACCGGAAGAATATTTGTGTGTCCTTTGGTGTTTAATTTATATTCCAACTCCATCAATTCGGCGTTATTTCTTGATGTAATGACGACATTAGCCTCGGCTTGAGCAAACAATTCTGCAACAGCCTTACCGATTCCTCTACTTGCCCCGACAATCAATGCGGTTTTCTTTTCTAAATTCATATTTTTTTCGTTTTGTCTTTGATAATTTCTCGTAATTTTTATGTTAAATCTCTTCAGATAATTTTTTTCTCCCAATGATTGGGAAAAATTTCATTTATTCAAACTTTCTAAATAATTTTCTGCTTTTTCAATGTGCGAAAATCTTTTCTCATTTGCCATTTTATCGAAAGTTCTGACGAGCATTCCGAGTCGCGGATTTTTCAAGAAAAACTCTCGATGCGTATCCATAAATCGCCAAAAAAGTCCGTCCCAAACGATTTGCCAATCGCCTTTCGGAAAATCGCTCATTTTCATCAAATAATTGCTGCTACTGATATAAGGTTTGGTCGCCATTAAACCGCCGTCGGCAAATTGGCTCATACCGTAAACATTTGTAACCATTACCCAATCGTATGCGTCAACAAACAATTCCATAAACCAACGATAGACTTCGTCGGGATCAAATTCGCATAAAAGCATAAAATTTCCCAAAATCATAAGTCGCTCAATGTGATGACAATAACCCGTTTCGAGAACTTTTTTGATAACAATATCAACCGGCAGAATTCCGGTTTCGCCTGTCCAAAAAGTTTCGGGAATTTTGCGTTTAAATTTCCAAAAATTCATTGTTCTTTCCCGCAAACCCGCAAACTCATAAACACCGCGAATAAATTCCCGCCAACCGATAATTTGCCGAATAAAACCTTCGAGTGAATTAAGCGAAATACTATTTTCCGCCGCAAATTTGAGCGTTGTTTCAACAATCTCCCGCGGTGTGAGCAATCCGACATTCATCATCGGCGTTAAAACGCTGTGATGTAAAATTTTCTCGTTTGCGACTAAAGCATCTTCGTATTCACCGAATTCGAGAAAGCGATATTCGAGAAACTGCTTCAACCACTTTCGACTTTCTTCGTAAGTTGACGGATAAATAAAATCACTTTTTAATTCGCCGTAATTGTTGTCGAAATTGGTTTTAACATAACTTTCACCTTCTTTAACAAAATCATTTTCACTCGGAAATTCGACTTTCGGCGGACTTTTTCCTTTCGGATATTTCAGACGATTTTCCGTGTCAAAAGTCCATTTTCCACCGATTGGCTTAAAATCTGCATCAAGCAAAATTTGCTGTTTCTTGCGTTGTTGCTTATAAAAATCGGTTTGGAAATAGTGCTTTTTAGTTTTGAAATAAGCGTTCAAATCATCTTTTGAATTCAAAAACATCGGCGTTTGATATTCGATAATTTTGATTTTTTCAGCATAGTTTTTTATCCGTTTTTCGAGCCAATTATCCGCCACGTCGCAAAAATGAATTTCAGCAAAACCAAGTTCAATCAAATTCGGAATTAAATTTCGCACATCCGCAAGTCGCTGATTTGATTCAATATATTTAACTTTCAAGCCTTTTTCACGCAAAAAACTTTCGTAAAATTTCATTGTCGCCCGATGATATTTCAACTTTTGCCGATGAAAATTGTATTGTTTGAAAAAAAGAAATTCCTCAACCAAAAATACTTCTGCATTCGGCAAAATTGCGGGATTATCCTCAAAAAGTTGGTGCGGAAAGATTAGTGTTGCTGTTTTCATTTTCCCTTTTTCATCCGGCATTTATCACTACAATATTTAACTTCGTCCCAAACCTTTTCCCACTTTTTGCGCCACACGAAAGGCTTTTCGCACGTTTGGCAAATTTTTGTCGGCAGATTTTGTTTTTTAACATTTTTCATCAATCAAAATCAGGCAAATTACTCGTCCGTGCATATGGAAAAGTTTCGATTTTTTCAACGCGGTGATAAGTGTCCAATCCCGAAATTGCGACATCTGCAACCTTATTCAAATCCACATTTCCGTTTTCAAATAAAGCATTTTCGGGCAAAATGACGTGCTGAATTTCGCCGATAATCAGAATTGTTTTATTCAAATTTATCGAAATTTCTTCAACAAACTTCAAGCCGATTTTGATTTGACTTTCGGCAACAAACGGCGCGGCAAAACCTTTGATAAATTCTTCCTTTAATTCACATTTTTCAAACTCCGATTCATTGCCTTCAAATTTCGCCGATGTCCAATGCGCTTTGGAAATAAAATTTTCGTGAACGTGATTTATCGTATAAACGCCGGTTTTCTTGATGTTTTCGTAAGTGTGGCGAGGGATTTCCGTCACCGGACGCAGGATAAAACCCACCAACGGCGGATTTGCGCCAAAATGCACAACGGAACTGAAAATCGCCAAATTCGTTACGCCCGCATCAGAAATTGTGCCAATCAAATTTGCAGGTTTATAGCCGCTGATTGAATTAATTAAATTTATCCGAAATCGCTTATCGAGTGCTTTTAATGTTTCGCTCGTAAAATTTATCATTGCAACAATTAGCTTTTATTTGTGTGAATTATTTGAAACTTCAAAGGCTTTTCGCATTTTTTCCAAAAGCCGAAAAATGACGGAAAATAACCGCGAATTTCCGGCAGCATCCAATCGCGCCCGTCTTGCGTTCCTTTGTAATGAGCGTTGGTCGGATGTTCTTTGAAACAGATTTCAGTTAAATTATGCTCAGTTTTGAATTCATCAAATTCGCCAACATAAATTTGTATTCGCTCAATGTTTTCAGCTAGTTTCAAAACAAATTCGATTGTTTTATCGGAAACAGGATATTTTTCAAAATGTGACGGTTCGAGCAGTAAAACGCGGTTGGCTTGTATTTCATTTTTCCAAAATGGGTCGAGATTGTAGAAATTATAAATTAAGGTCGGCAACGAATTATCAATAATTATCGCTTCTTTTATCGGCAAATTTGTCTGCAAAACCGGCGTTTCCAACACTTGCAAACTAGCGGGAATTTCCAAATCAGGAAATTTTTCATACGGCACATCCAAAAAAGTTCCGCGTTGATTCGTGCCGCAATATTTATTGATATTTTCTTGATTGGCGTAATATTTTTTGTTGCTGAACGCCGCAGATGTCCATTGCCAACTTAGCGCATTGCTCGCCCAATCCGCGTCCAAAAGATGATAATAAAACCATTGCGCCGGAATTTTCCAATGACTTTTGGCAATGTTTGTAACGACTGAAGCGATATACATTCGTTGATGATTGTGAACGTAACCTGTTTTATATAAATTGTTTACGCCATTGTCAATCGCTTCGATTCCGGTCTCGGCGTGCAAAACGGCTTTTGGCATCGAGGAATTTTTAACATCGGGTTGCGGTTGTTTAAGATCATTATTAATCTCTTCGGCTGTCGCAATCCAAACATTCTGAAAATAATCGCGCCACGCAAGTTCCATCAAGAATTTTTCAAGTTCGTAAAACTTATAATTTTTCGCCAAAGTTCGTTCCAAAACAAACTTGGTCGAAATCACGCCACGACTGATATACGGCGAAAGTTTTGTAACCGCACCATCTAAAAAATTGCGGCTTTTGCCGTATTTTATCGGGTCAATCGCGTCAACTTTTTCGAGTATTTTTTCTAACTTCGTTTCAAACATAATTTATAATCACTTTTTCTCAATATATGCCTGATGATTGTTTCATTGTGAATCTCAACAAGCAATTCCAAAACAAAAAAATCGCCCCGAAACGAGACGATTTTTTCCAAAACCAAAACCGGAAAACGAATTATTTCATCGCTTTCATCATCCATTCGTTAGTTACGCGCCCAACTTCGGGGTTGTAATTTTGTGTGGCGTATTGAAAAAACTTTCCGCTCGCGTAAAGTTCGGCGGTTTGTTTATAAGATTCGACTCTGGCGAAAATATGTTCGGTTTTCGGCAAAAGCATAAATTCTCCGTTGCCGGGTTTTGATTGGTTGACGATTTCGGCGATTGTTTTCGCATCGTCGGCATTAAGGGCTTGAACATCGAATTCGCCATACATCGCCAGAACTTTGCCCGAAACTTTGCTCCATTCTTCCGCGAGATTTTGTTTGCTCATCGTGTAGAAAAATCTCGCGCTTCTGCCAAATGCGCGACCTTGAAAATATTCGCCGTCGAACATTCCGGGCGCATCTACAATTTCTTTGAGCGCAGGATTTTTCCGCATTTCCTCCGCACTTTTTCCGGCTTCGAGCCATTCGTAAAGCATCGGAATCATCCGGCGTGTTTCTTTTTCGGCTTCGAGATGCGTTCCGCCGCCGAGAGTTGATTGAATGCGAAACAGATGAATAAAATATTCAAACCACGAAACAACGCCCGTTCCATAGACGATAATTCCTTTCGGCTGTTTCATTTGCGCGATTATCGGCGCAGTCCAACCGCCCATCGAATGACCGAAAAAGAAGACGTTTTCCGTGTCCACAAAATCGTAAGCGAGAAGTTTTTTGTAACCGGCTTTGTTCGTTTCGATTTCTTCGTTGAAATCAATATCACGGCAATCTTTTGTCGTTTGACTGTCGCCGAGATTCGGTCTTTCAACGCGAAAAACGACAAACCCCGCTTTTACCCAATCTTCAAAAATCTGCCGCCGCGGGTCTTTCGCGTCAGGCAATTCCTGCGATTGACACGGCAAACCTTGAATGTAAAAAACCGAAGGCAATTTGCCCGTTTTGTTTTTCGGTTTATAGGTTATCGTCCGCAATTTTCCCAGGGACATTTCCGCCACATCGTAAATCACGTCGGCATTTTCGGAAACTTCCTTCGGTTTCGGTTTCGCATTTCCTTTTTTGCTGATTTTCGCACCGTTTGAAATCAAACTTACTTCAACTGCCGCGCCTTCAACCAAACTTTGCGCTATTGCAACCAATTCGGCGGGCGAATTTATCGGTTTTTGATTGATTGATAAAATCACATCACCAACTTTCACGCCTATTTCATCAAACGTGCCTTTTGGTGTAATTGCTGAAACCAAAAGACCTTCGCCTGTCTTCAGATTGTTTTCTTTCGCTTTTGCTTCATCAATCGGCTGTGCCGAAACGCCAAGCATCGCCTTGCGCGGAAGCGTCTGCCCGAACGTGCGAATGCAATTTGATAATCCAATTAAAATGAGTCCTGCAAGCGCAAAACCTATCAAGAATTTTTTCATAATGACCTCCAAAGTATCCAAATTTATCAGCTTCGCTCCGCAAAAAATAGGACGAAAGTTGCCTTCGGAATTACAGTTTCTGAAACTGTTTCGGCAAAAATCCGGTTAAGTCCTTAAATGTTTTCGTAAAATGACTTTGGTCGTAAAAATTACATTGATAAGCGATGTCGGTAAGCGAAAATTTTGCAGATTTTATCAGTGCGAACGATTTTTCGATTTTTATTCGGCGGCGATATTCTCCCAAAGTGCAACCGAAAAATCGTGGAAAATATTTTGAGATTGTTTTCGGATGAACCTCTGCCGCAAACGCCAAATCTTCGAGCGAAATTTCATCATTCCAACGGTCATTGAGCAGTTCGACAATTTTTTTCAGCCAAGCCGGAAAAATTTTGCCGTCCGCGGGAGATTGAATTAAATTTTGCAAAAGAATTTCCAACGAAGTTTCGGAAAATTCATCGTTTATAGTCAATTCACGATAGATTTTGAGCAACGAAATTTTTGAATCAAAATTGTTTTCGATTGCTAATTCGAGATGCGGATTTTGCTTAAAAAAATCGCTTTGAAATTGCAGAGAAACATATTTCGTCGGAAACATTTTAGAAATTGTTTGATGCGGTTCGCCCGCACGGAAAAACATTAATTCGCCGCCAAATCGTTCATTTTCAAATGGTTTGCGTTTATCAATCACGCCGCCGTTCAAAATAAAAGTCAGATGCGGTTCGTCGTGATAATGAAGCAAATCGCTTCTGCCGAGTTCGAAATGCGTCGAAACATAAACGCTTGCCGCATTTTTCGGAAGCGGAAAAATTTCGCTCAAATGATTGCCTCGATTCAAGGCGTAAAACGATTGATTGGGCAAAGCCGGATTCATAAATAAAGCTGAGATTATTACGCAAATCTCAGCTTTTTGTTTTCGAAAAACTCGAATTTATCAACTCACGCCGGAATATTTTTCTTCCAAAACAAAAGATTTTCGTGTCATCAAATCGTGTGCGACAATGCGGTTACGCCCTGTTTCTTTGGCTTGATAGAGAGCTTTGTCGGCGGCTTTGATGAGGTCGGCTTCGGTTGTTTCAAATTGGGGATAAATTGTTGCAACACCAACACTGACGGTTAGATATTCGCTTGTTTTTGATGAAATGTGCGGCAATTTCAAGTTTCTGATGTTTTCAAAGGCTTGTTCGGCGATGTTCAATGCGCCTTCTGCATCCGTGCCGCCCAAAACAATTGCAAATTCTTCTCCGCCGAAACGCGCCACCAAATCGGTTGGGCGTTTGATAGTTTCCGCAAGAACTTCGGCGACTTTTTGCAGACAATCATCGCCCGCTTGGTGTCCGTAAGTGTCGTTGTAAAGTTTGAAATGGTCAATATCCAATAAAACCAATGAGATTTCGGTTTTGAAACGCACGGCGCGATGCCATTCGTCGGTAAAAAATTTCTCGAAACGGCGACGATTACCGATTTTTGTGAGACCGTCGGAATTAGCGAGTTGATGCAGTTCATCGTTGGCTTTTTTGAGTTCTTCCGTTCGCGCAGAGACAAGGTTTGTCAATTTCTTTTCACGCGCTTCGAGTTGATAAATACTGATTTTCCACGCGATTAAAACCGCTATAGCGACACCTAGAGCGCATAGCACAATAAACAATTTCGTTTGATAAAGATACGGCATCATATTGAGTTTTATTTCCGTGCCGGCTTCGTTCCAAACGCCTTCGCTGTTGGCGGCGATAACTCGGAAATTGTATTTTCCCGGCGGCAAATACGAATAAAAAGCCGTGCGCCGTGTTCCGGCATCAATCCAATCCGCGTCGTGTCCTTCGAGTTTATATTTGAATTTTATCTGATCGGATTTGATGAGGCTGATGCCAGTAAAATTTATTTCGATGTTGCGTTGATCCGGTTCAATTTTTATGCCGTCGGTAAAATTAACTTTTTCGCGTTCGATTGTTACGTCTTCGATAATTAAACTCGGCTGTAAAGGATTTGAGTCTTCGGATTCAGCGTCAACCACGACTACACCTTCTTGTGTTGGAAACCAAAATCTGCCTTCGCTGTCGGTAATTGTGGCGGGCTGTCGTCCGCCATTGCATTCTGTCGAAAGCATTCCGTCTTCTTTACCGTAGCCGACGCTATTGATTTTCGATATTTTTCCGTTGGCTAAATCGTTTAGTTCCGAGCGTTTAACGCGATAAATGCCGCGATTCGATGAAATCCAAAAGTTGCCGCGCCTGTCTTCTTGAATCGCAAAAACGCCATTGTTGTAAAGACCGTTTTGAGCGTTGTAGCTCGTGAATTTTCCGCCCGCAAAACGGCTCATTCCTTCGTCGTAAGTTCCAATCCAAAATACGCCTTCCGCATCTTCGTAAATTGTGCGGACATAATTTCCGGCTAAACCTTCGCTCGTTGTGTAATTTGTAAATTTCCCGTCTTCAAACTCCGATAAACCGCCTAAACCGCCGAACCAGAGATTTCCTTTCGAGTCTTCAAAGATAAACGTCATAAATTCGTTCGGCAAACCGTCTCTGACCGAATAATTTCGCACGAATTTATAATCTCTGTAAAGCAAAAGCCCTTTGTTGGTTGCTACCCAAACATTGCCGGTGCGGTCTGATTTTATTGCAAAAACGTGATGTCCGTGAGAGTTTTCAAGTTGTGTTGCCTTGCCGTTTTCAGTGATAAAAATACTGCCGTTCAAACCAATCCAAATTTTGCCGTTCACATCTTCAAACAAAGACTGCACAGACATTCGATTTTTCCGCCACGTTGCATCAAGTTGCAAATCTTTCCCTTCGGTTTCGAGGTCGAGCGTTTCAAAATTTCCGTTGCGGTAAATACTCAAACCTCTGTTGGTGCCAAGCCAGATATTATTTTTTCTGTCAAGCAAAAGCGGATAAACTTCCGCATTTTCGATGCCGTCTTTCGTGCCGTAACCGTGAATTACCTCTTTTCGCAAACGGCTTAAACCTTTATTTCCCGCCATCCAAATTGTGCCTTCACGATCGCGGAAAAGATATGAAATCGAAGTGTTTGGAAGACCTTGTTCACTGCCCCAAATCGAGATTTTCCCATCTTTATACTGAATCAAACCGATGCCGCTGCTCGAACCGCCGCCGCTTGCAAACCAGATACTGCCGTCCTTTTCTTCAAAAAACGAATGATAAATTGAATTGGAAACAAACCCCTTGCTTTCGTCGAAATTTTCTATTTCGCCACGTTTAAGACGATGAACGCTGTTTCCGCCAATCCAGAGATTTCCTGCACTGTCTTCAAAAAGATTCGGACGAAAATTGATATTGCCCAAGTTCAACGGATAAACCGTTTTTTCCGTGCCGCGCAGTTCAACGACTTCGGTTTGTGTAATCGTCCAAGTTGCTCCTGATTTGCTTTGAAAAACGATTACGCCGTTATATTTTTCCTGAGTTTCATCAAAGATAAATTTTCCGTCGCGCAAGAAATACCAACTTTTTGATTTGCGGTCGTCGTCTTCTACTAAAAAACGTAGTTCACCGTTCGCGTCGGGTGCGATTTTTTGGATGTAGTGACCGGGAACTTCAGCACTCGTCATTGACGAAAATTCGCCGTTGCGATAAATCGTCAAAATTCCGTCTTCCATCGTCGTCGCGTAAAGCGTGCCGTCTTTGTCGCTGAAAAGTCCTGTAAAACGATTGTTGATAATGCCTTTCGTGTTGCTTTTGTTGAAAACGGTGAATTTCACGCCGTCGAAACGAACTAAACCGTCAAAAGTCGTGAACCATAAATAACCGTTGGGCGTTTGTGTAATCTCGCGCACACCGTTTTGCGGTAAGCCATTATCCGTCGTCCAAGTGTCAAAGCGGTATTGCCCGAACAAATCGGTGCAAAATGCAAGACAGCAAATCAGCAAGCTGACGAATAAATGCTTTTGGGAAAACATTGATAAAGAAGTGGTTAAAATGAAGTTTGAAAGTTAGATAAAGGCAAAATTCAAATTCCGCCATTACTTTTTTGGTGTTCAATCCAATATCGGATCGTTTTTCGTGGCTATTGCGCCTTGTTTGGTGGCGGCGCGGATTTTTCCTTCGGCAGTTGAATAATAAAACGAGCGTTTTCCCTGCCGTTCGGTAAGCGGTGTTGCCGTTATTTCACAACCGCCCGAAACTAAATCGGTAATTGCAAAACGATAGCCGTTGTGTTCGCCGTCTGCCAAGCCTTGATTGATGGTTTGGGTTTTAGCTAAATCTTGCAAGGTTGCACAATTCATCTGTTTGCCGTTAAATTTGCTGTTGCCTTGAGCATTAGCAATCGTGCGAATGGTTGAAATCGCACTTCCTTCGTTTGCCGCACGCGCCGCCGCCAGAAGATTCGGAATCGCAATCGCGGCAATCATCGGCAAAATCAGCAAAACCAATGCACTCGTTACGAGTCCGGCAACCGCAAAGCCTTTACCGCCGTATTCATTCGGTCGTTTGCTTGCTTTGACCAATGCAACAATCGCCAAAATCAGACCAATCGGCGCAAACACGATGCCGATAATAATAATTGATCCGACAATCGCTAAAATCCCGAAAACCATTGAGGTAATTGCCAAACCGCTTTTCAGATTTTGCGGTTGAGGAGCAAAATTATAATTCGGCTGATAGTTGTTGTAAGCCTGATTATTTTGCGGCGGTCGGTAATTTGTTTGTGGTGTTTGATAATTTGTTCGCGGTGGTTGGACTGCGGTTTCACGAAAAGCAAAATCGTGAGCAATCGGTGGTGGAGGAAAATTGTTTTGTTGTTGAAAGTTATTTTGCGGCAAGGAAAACCCGCTAATCGAAGCCGTTTCGACAACATCGTTTCCGGCACTTTGAAATACATAGCGACACCGCTTGCAATCCGCCGCCGTTACCCAATTTACCAAATTACATTCGGGGCATCTGATGGTTTTCATTGATTTGAGTTTCTAGTTTCGGGTTTCGGGTTTCAGGTTGAAAAACTCGAAACCTGAAACCCGAAACTTGTTGCTACTGGAGTTCAACGCTGTCGCCTGTGTGAATTTCCTGTGCGGTGCGAACAATAACAGCAGTTGCAGTGCGTTCTTTGACATTGATGATAACAAGTTCGCCAACGACTTTTCTCAAATTATTCGGACGGTTTTGTTTGGCTTCTTCGAGGTCAATCACATCGCCATCGGCATTCTCACCTTTGCGGCGCGAAGCTCCGTTTGAATATTTTCCGCCTTTGTATTCCGAACTTTGAAAACCTCTGTCGCGGGCAGCAACGAGTTCCTCGTCATCGGAAATAAACAAATTTCCTCTGCCAAGCGAGCGAAAAATCGTAAAATAATCGCCAACTTTGACATTGTCTTCTTGACCTAAATCAATATAAACAATCTCTTCGCGTCCGGGCATTTCCAATCCGTTCCGCGCCAATACGATTTTGCCTGTCATTTTGCCCGAAGGGTTTGCAAAAACGTCCAAAGCCGGACGCTGTTCAAATAAAGGACTCGTGCGTTGCGGAATCGGCTGAATCAAATCACCAAGCAGAAAATTGTCGCACGAAACATTGACACGCACGACCGAAACATCATTTTTTACGCTGATGACTTCGACCGCACCGACTTCCTGCACATAAATTCCCAGATTTCCCTTTTTGGAAAACTCCGAACGGAATTTCCCGCGTGGGCGCACGACAGCAAACATATCGCCAACCTTCACGCCTTTGCTCGCGCCCATACTGATATAAAGATTGTTATTTTGCGAATAGATAAACTGTTCCTGTTCATTTTCCGCACCAACGATTTGGTTTCGCGGATTAACTTTTTCCTTTGAAATATAACCGGCGCAATATAAATTATTACGCTGTGCCAACAACATCGGACGTTCCATCAACGCTTTTTCCTGTGCCGAAACTGCACCCGAAAAAGCGGCTAAACCTAAGAAAAATAACCCGAAACTCTTTTTGAAAATTTTTTGAAAACTCACGCGATTGCTCTCCTTCACTCTTTTTTAATTAATTTTATTTGGACTGTTTGAAGTGTTCTTTTGAAGATAGCTGAAAAATTCAACTATTAATAATAAATTGCTAATGACTGTCTGTTTTTCAGAAAAATATGAGAATATTCTTAAAATTCGTCCGCTTTTTTGCAGACATTTATTATCGTATCCGTTTTGATAAACAATCGTCAACATTTATTTTAATGTTAAAAAAGTGGGTAGTAAGCAATACGCAATGAGTGGTTTTCAGATGAGAATTTTATATTTTCGATATAACAGCTTACGGCTTACTGCTCAACACTTACTGTTTTTTGATATAATAAGTCTATGAAATTCCTACACATTTCTGACGTTCATCTCGGCTGCACACGCTATCAGTTAAACGAATCGCCAAGAGATTTTTTCGATGCGTGGATTGATGTTTTGCAAAAATACGCGATTGACGAAAAGGTTGATTTCGTGATTATGGCAGGCGATTTTTTTCATAAACGCAATGTTCCGCCCGAAACAATGAACTATGCTTTTGCAGGTTTGAGTTTATTGAAAGATGCAGGAATTCCGATAATTTCAATCGAGGGAAACCACGATCAAAAACACAACGACAGCGAATATTCGTGGCTTCGTTCGTTAGCAAATTGGAATTTGATTTATCTGCTCGAACCGAAAAACATCGAGGGAAAAATGACCTATCAGGCTTGGGAAGATGGCAAAGGCGGATTTATTGACATCGGAAACGCGCGGATTTTCGGTTCGGATTGGTATGGCGCGTCGGCAAATTGGGCGATTCCGATGTTAACCGAGGCGATAAAAGAAAATATTCGTGAAAATGCCTTTCACATTTTATTGCTTCACACGGATGTTGAAGGACATCAAACACATCCGATTCCGGCTTTGAGTTTGGCGAATTTGAAAGAACTGAAATCGGTTACGAATTACGTCGCGCTCGGTCATACGCATAAATGCTACGAGATTGATAATTGGGCGTTTAATCCGGGAAGTTTGGAGATTACGAGCATTGACGATTTCCGCGAGACACGCGGCGCGTGGCTCGTGGAAGTTGACAAAAACAATCAAATCAACGCGAAACACATTACCGATTATCGCCAACGACCGTTTCAGCGTTTGGGGTTTGACGTAACGGGTTTTGCCGAAACGAAAGAAATTACCGAAGGCGTTTTGAATAAAATAAAAGGTGAGGCGCGTGAGGCTGAAGAAGGAAAACCGCAACCGATTATCGAAATAACTCTGCGCGGACATCTCGGGTTTCCTAATTCGCTTTTGGAACTCCAAAAAATCCGTGAAGAAGTGCAAAAAATAACTTCTGCGCTTCACGTCCGCATCAAAAATCATTCCGCACCGATTGAATACGCCGTCGCCGCTGATTTGGAAGAAGACGCTTCAAGGGAAAAATTGGAACGCCGCGTCATCGAAGATTTGATTATTCGCGACAACCGTTATAAAACCCGCGTCGAAGAAATTTCCGAAGCCGTTATCGGCGCAAAGCGTATGGCTTTGAGCGATGAAGAACCGGAAAAGATTTTAGACTTTATTGCCCTAAAAGCTGTTTCCGGCTCTTCGTTGTCAGGAGACACTAAGGCACAAAAGCACTCGGAAGCGGCAAATCTCCGCTGATGCCGAATTGTTGAATAATCGTTCCGCCACTCGATTTTTGGACGAACCAATTTTGATTTGACGGACGGAAAATGCCCGCGTCAAATTTGCCGTCGCCGTCATAATCTCCGGCAACAGGCGTGTCGCCGTTTGCGCCAAACGGGAAAGCATAGAAACTCAAATCTTCCGAACGCAAAACATACCAAGTTCCGTTTGAAGGTCGCCAAAAAGCGACATCTGCTTTGCTGTCTCCCGTAAAATCGCCTTGCGTCGGTTTGTCGGTTGAAGTGCCGAATTGTGTTGCAAAAACCGTCGAGTTTGAACTTCGGCGAATCCACCATTCTGCGCCGGTTGCTCCGTTTGGACGGAAAATCGCAATATCCGCTTTTCCGTCGCCGTCATAATCAGCGATGACGGGTTTATCGCCTGATGCGCCAAAACCGACAATATCCGTGCTGCCCGTTGATTTATTGATATACCAAGTTAAATTTGAAGCGCGGAAAACCGCCGCGTCCGCTTTGCCGTCCGCATCGTAATCCGCCGGAACGGGCGTGTCGCCGTTTGCGCCGAACGGAAAAGCGTAAAATGTCGAATCTTCGCTTCTGAGGACAAACCATTGTCCGTTCGAGCCGCGCCAAAAAGCGACATCGGTTTTGCCGTCGCCGGTAAAATCGGCGGGAACGATTTTGTCCGTCGAAGTGCCGAATTGAAAAACAAAAGTTGAGCCGTTTGAACTTCGATTAATCCACCATTCGCCGTTTGCGGGACGGAAAATGCCGATGTCGGTTTTCGCGTCGCCGTCAAAATCAAAAGGTGTAGCATTTTGTGAAAACTTAAAGATGCTTGCCGAACCTGCCTGACCGAGTGAGCCGACATCATCTTCCAACGCACCCGAAATTATCGTATCGCCGGAAATCGCCACGCTGTAGCCAAAAAAATCGGAAGTTTCGCCCTGTGCGTCGAGAAGTTTCTGCGTTTGCGTCCACGAATTTCCCGAACGATTAAAGATATAAACTGCCCCACGTTCGTTGAATCCGCTCCCGTCAATTCCGACCGCACCGACGGCAATCGTTTCGCCCGCGATGTCAACGCTTGTGCCGAAGTTATCGCCGACCGCCGGATTCGATTGGTAAACCGCGCCTTGATATTGCCAAGTTCCCGAAACTTTTTCCAAAATAACCGCCGCGCCGTCATCGGCAACCAAAGCCGTCAACAGCGGCGCACCGACGACGCAAATTTCGCCGGAAACCGCCACGCTCCAACCGAAATTGCCTCCGCCGACACGAGAATAAACCCAATTAAAAGTGTTTCCGCCGGTGCGTTCAAAAATGTGCGCTTGTCCGGTGAGGCTGGTTATCAGATTTGTGCCGACAATTACCAGATTGCCTGAAATATCAACACTCCAACCGAAATTTTCGTCATTGGTCGGAGTCGGGTCGAAAAGTTTTTGCGATTCTTCCCAGACCGTTCCGTTTCGCACGAAAATATAAGCCGCCCCCGAATCATCATTGCTTCCGGTGTTGTCGCCGTTCGCACCGATAATCGCCGTTCCGCCGCTCAACGCGACACTGTTTCCGAAAACGTCGTTCGCCGCGCCATCCGAAGCGGTCAATTTTCCCTGCTGACTCCAAGTTGTGCCGCCCGAAGCGCGAACGAAAACATAAACCGCGCCTTGATTGGCGTTTGCGCCTGTGTCGTCGCCGAATGCGCCGACCATAATTACGGTTTGGCTTGGCGCGGAAACAGTCGTAATCGCCACCGAAGCTCCGAAGTTGTCGCCTGCCGCGCCGTCCGAAGCGGTCAATTTTTGCTGCAAACTCCACACGCCCACGCTTGAACGCACAAAGATATAAGCCGAACCTTGATTTGTGTTTGCCCCGATGTCATCTTGCCAGCTTCCGACAACCGCCGTATCGCCGCTGATAGCAACGCTCACCCCGAAATTATCGTCGTGCGCGCCGTCCGAAGCGGTCAATTTTGTTTGTTGCGAATAAAGCGTTTCGCCCGTTTCGGCGTTTACTTCTTTAAATGCCTTCAACAGCGATTCGTTTTCGCTTGATTCCTGTGCCTGAATTTTTGCTGATGCACTGATTTGGATTAAAGCGCAACAGACTGCTAAAAAAATTATTCTCCTCATTGCTCAAACCTCCTTGAAATTATTTCTTTTTTGTCAATAAAATAATCGCTCCGACAATCGCCGGAACAAACGAAAGCACCAACAAAACCACACCCGCAATAATTCCGATTGACGCTTCGCTCATACTCACATTTCGCGTCATCTGCGGCAAAATCAGCGAAATAATCGCCACGCCGCCGCCGAGAATGATGCCGATAACGCCTAAAATCAAAAATACTTTTCCCATAATTTTCTCCCCGTTTATTCAACATTCAGAACGCGGCACGATTTTAATTTCATTGATAAATCGTCGTCGTAAACACCTGTTACCGTAACCATTTGGTCGCCCTTAATACGTGAAAATTCGCCTTTTTCCGCCGCCGTAAATTGGCAAGTCATCATATAAAGCAAATCGCCGCCTTTTTCGTGCAAAGACAAAATGCCGGCATCATCCGCGCCGGTTGGCATTATCGGCGCGATGCCCGTGTAACCTTTAACGGGCAGCGTTTTGCCTTTATATTTATCTCTCGTTGCTTCTTTCGATTGTTTAAATTCGCTCGCCAACGCGCCGAACAATATCGGTTGTTGTGCCGCCGAATTTTTTGATGAATTTGTCGCACCGCTTCCGCCGCACGAGACCGCAAAAATTGCTAAAAGCAAAATTCCTGAAATTATTAATAACTTGTCTCTTTTCATTTCTTTCTCTTTATTTTCTCTATTTATAAATTGTGAATTATTTCGCGTATTCCGGGTTCTCTAAAGTGAACTTCCGGCTGCATATTAGCCACGATAGTTGCAAACGACCTGCCCAATTCTTCGAGAACCGGACCATAAACTCCGACCAACGGAAGTCTACCGATGACTTTGCCCAAACTATTTATTGCTTTGCCGTAGGCTTTTGCTTGCCCGACCGGGTTTTCTCCGGGATTGAATTTTTCTGCTTCGCGCACTGCATCTATAAATGTTCCCACTTCGTCCAAAACTTGATAAGCATCAAACGGTTTTGAAATGGCATCTTTGGCAATTCCCAGTTTTTCTCGAATATCTGCGATTTTTTCGCTATACTCGGTCAGCAAATAAGCGGCGATTTCCGCTTTTTGCAGCTTTGCATCAAGTTCGTCTAAACCATCTATCAACGACTGAACATCTTGTTGAAACTCGCCCGACATAATGCGGTGAGCAGTTTTCTGTCGCTTTTCCAAAGATTTTCTCACCGCGTTAGCCGCCGGCGGAAAAATAAGCCCATCAAAAATTTCTTCTGCTAATCCCATAATTTTTCTCCTTCTATTTTTTCTCGATAAGAACTCCCGTATTGTCGAAATCATAAAACTCCAGATTCAACTTTTCCGCGCCTTTTTTCATATCCAAATACCAACGGTTGCCGACTTCATCAAATTTTTCCACCGTAAAACCTTGTCCTTTGAGCGTGTCAGTATAGTTTTTCGCAATCGTTTTTTTGTCTTCTTTATGCACGGCGCGAAACTCGTTCGGCTCGGATTTCCAGACGACAGCGTTTTCTTTGACAGGCAAATTGAATGCGTTCCAAGGAGAGGTCAAAGGCACAGCGGTAACTTGCGGCTTCCAACCGCAAGCCGTCAGGCATAACATAAAAAGCGAAATACCGATAATCACAGTTAAATTTTTTTTCATAATTTTCTTTCCTTTTCATCTTCAAACGCCACGAAAATTCTTTTCGGCTCGCGCCGTTTCATGCTAATATTCGTTTTATGAATGAATAATTAACCCGATTTTGCCGGAAAAGTCTTAAGATTTATCGGAGAAATTTCTTAGAAAAATATTAGAAAGCGTATGTCATTGGAAATAAACAGTTTCGAGTTTGGCGAATTTTGTTTGAAGACGCGGGAAAAGATTCTTCTGCGCGGCAACAAACCTGTTTCGCTCACCCCGAAGACTTTGCAGTTACTGTTTATTTTGGTCGAAAATCACGGGCAAATTGTCGAAAAAGAAAAATTGATGCAAGCGGTTTGGGCGGATAGTTTTGTCGAAGAAAGCAATCTGACTTTTACCGTCAGTCTTTTGCGAAAAATTCTAAATGACGACAAAAAAACTTCCCGCTACATCGAAACCGTTCCGAAACGCGGTTATCGGTTTATCGCCGAGGTTGCGGAAATTTCCGCAACGGACGCATTCAAAACTCAATCGGCAGAAAAAAACTTTGCGCCGAAATCTAAAAAATCTTTGGCGGTTTTTGCGCTTTGTATTTTGCTCGGCGGCGCGGTTTTCGCCGCTTCGTGGTATGCGTTGAAGGTCAAAACGGCTACGGAATTGCCGATTTTAAATACGCCTTTCGCGCTCGAAAAAATTTCCGGCAGCGGCAAAGTTTATTCCACCGCGATTTCGCCCGATGGAAAAACGGCAGTTTATTCAAACGAAATCGGCGGCAAACAAAGTCTCTGGATAAAACATTTCGATTCAAATGGCGAGAACGTGCAAATTATTCCGCCATCCGATGAAACCTATCACAAACTCGTTTTTTCGCCGAACGGAAATTTTATTTATTTTATTCGCAAACCGAAATCTGAAGCGAAAACAGGAGCTATTTATCGCGTTTCGATTTTCGGTGGTGTGCCATCTGAAATTGTCAGTAACACAATAGGATGGTTGAGCATTTCGCCCAACGGCGAAAAAATTTCATTCACGCGCTGTTCTTTCCGCGATGAAGAATTTTGTTCACTCTCGATTGCCGATGCCCGCGACGGAAAAAACGAAAGAAAAATTACTTCACGCCCGCACCCGATGCGAATTGGCGATAACGACTTTTCACCCGACGGACGGCGCGTCGTCTTTGCGGTCGGACAATCGGAAAATGCTTCGAGCGAATTCAGTTTAATGGAAATTGATTTGGAAACCGGCACGGAGCGCGAATTTTCGCCTCAAAAATTTTTCGACATCAAAAATCTGGCATGGTTGCCCGATCAAAGTGGTTTGCTTGTTACCGCTTCGAGAATTCCGAATAAAAATTTTCGTATCTGGAAAGTTACCAAGAGAGAATCCGTGCCGCTAACGAAGGATTCGGAAAGTTATGCGAATTTGAGCATTGACCGACAGGCGAATACAATTAGTGCGACGCAGTTTAAAGAAGATTTTCATCTGCGGGTTTTTGATTTGCAAAACCGCGACATCTCCGCCGGAAAAGATTTAACAAGCGCATTTACAGCAACTTTCGCGCCGAATGGCAAGATTATTTTTTCATCGCCGATGTCAGGCAACGATGAAATTTGGAGTATGAATGCCGATGGTAGCGAACAAAGACAATTAACGAATACAGAAGCCGACGAATTTCTGCCCGTTACCGCACCGGACGGAAATTCGATATTTTTCACCTCAAACCGCACCGGCGAAATGCACGTCTGGCGAATGAACGCCGACGGCAGTAATCAAACAAAAATCACCGACAAAAACGGCGGAATGCCGATGTTCGCTTCGCCCGATGGACTTTTTCTCTATTATTTGCACGGCATTGAGCGAACACTTTGGCGCGTTTCAACCAACGGCGGCGGCGAAGAATTAGTGTTAAAAAAGGAAAAAAATCGCTTTGCAATTTCGCCGGACGGTTCAACGATTGTTTATGGCGAAAAACAGGACGAAGAAAAATTTTTTATTCTCGCATCCGTTTCCGACAGACAAACGACGCGAAAAATAAAATATCCGAACGCAACAATGAGTATGCACGAAATCGCGTTTTTGCCGGACGGAAAATCTTTGATTTATATTTTGTCGGATAGCGCATTCGGCAATTATTCGCTCTGGTTTCAAACGCTCGAAAAAATTGAGCCGCCGAGTAAAATCGCCGATTTGGGGAGCAAAGAAGTTACATCTTTTGCCGTTTCGCCCGACGGAAAAAAAATCCTTATCGTGCAAGGCGATTGGAAACACGACGCGGTTTTGCTCAAAGGATTGAAATAATCATTTAAGCGTTTCGACTTAGTCATTCTGCGGCGGATTTCGGTATAATCGAAATATGTCCGAAGCATCCGAAAGAGTTTTAGGAATCAAAGTTTTGCCGATATTTCCGTTGCCGCTCGTGCTTTTGCCGAACGAGCTTTTGCCATTGCATATTTTTGAAGACCGTTATCGCCAAATGCTCAAAGATATTGAAGCCGGAAACCATTTTTTCGGCATTACGCTTTTTAATCCGGCGGAGAGTTTTGTCGAACGTCCGGCAATTGATTCAATCGGCTGTGTCGCGGAAGTGCGCGAAGCTCAGGCTTTGCCCGATGGACGCTCGAATATTGTTACGATTGGGTTGATTCGCTATCGTTTGATTGATTATGTCGAACGCAACGAGCCTTATTTGATGGCGGAAGTCGAGTTTTTTGAAGATGAGCCGGAAGATTATTTGAGTTTGAATCCGCTGGCAGACGAAGTTTTTGCGCTTTTCAAACGAATTGCAAAAGCCGCACACAAACTAAGCGGCGAACGCGGCACTTTTCCCGACATTCCCCAAGCCGAACCGGAACAACTTTCTTTTCTCGTAACAGCGGCGTTTAATCTCGAAAATGAATTGAAATATGAACTTCTCGAAACACGCTCAACGATTGAAAGATTAAGCCGTTTGCGCGAAATTCTGCGCCAAGCCGTTGATAAAATGGAAGCCACCGCCGAAATTCACAAAGTTTCCAAAACCAACGGACACAGCAATAAAAAGATTGACCTTTGAAATGAGAAATGAGAAATGAGAATCTTAAATTACGTCTCATTTCTCATTTCTCATTTCTCACTTCTCATCTGCTCTTTGCTGTTTTGATTGAAGAAATTAACATTCTTTGCAATTCATCGCAATCAATTAATAATGATTCGGCGATTTTTATTTCTAAAATCTCGCTGTCTTTTAAAAGTCTAATCCAATAATGAGTTTCAAACGCTTCTTTGTTAGCAACCGCCAATTTATGAATAAAATCTGCTTTTGATTCGCCTTAGTATGCTTCCTCGATATTTGCCCCGATTGAAGTTCCTGAGCGCAAAATCTGCTTTGATAAAAGATATTCTTTATGTCAGTTCGGGATAAGAAAAACCGACTGGAGCGCAAGCGTCCCGCTTGCAAACGC
>CAZJQP010000021.1:0-59830 GCA_964548225.1 uncultured Blastocatellaceae bacterium
GAAAAATTAACGGAAATTTATGTTTGTGCGGTTGTTATTTAGTGCGGACATTTCGGACAAAATGCAGGTTGTCTTTTTGATTTTTCCAATCGGTGATTTCGGTGGTTTCGATGCCGCGCCTTTTCAGTTCTTCCGCGATTATTCGGCGATGGCATTTTTCGGCTTCGGCACAAACGCAAAAAAGTATAAGATTCGCGTTAAGACTGAGAAGCGTTTCGAGTCCGAGATTTAAGTTTTGAATCGAAATTTTATCGTGTTCCTTAAAACTTCTGTTTCCTAAATTAACAATATGCAAATATTTATTGCCCAAAAGCGTTTTCAGATAAACGCGCCGCCAAAACATCAATTCGCTGTATGGAGCAAAACGTATATCAACCAAAATCGAGTTCAGACGCATAACAAGAGGTTTTAAATCGTTGATGTCTTTTCCCGTATAGCCTGTGGCGAAAATTCGGTTTATCATTTGTTTAGAGTAACGTATTTACGCTAATGCTGAAAATTATTTCCAAAGTTTCGATGATTTTATTTCTCTGCGCCGTGCCGTTTTTGTTCTATGGTTTCGGCGCGGAAATCTTGCGAACATTGGCAAATATTTCCTTAAAAGATTCGCGCAGCGTTTGGTTTTTGGCTGGCGCGTTGGTGTTTTTTCCATTTCATTTCGCTGCACAGCGAATAATTCCAAGCACTTGGAGTTATCTGCAAACGCTTGAACACGAATTGGCGCATTTGCTTATCGGTTTGCTGTTTCTGAAAATTCCTGTCGGCATTCGTGTCAGCGCACACGAAGGCGGCGAAGTTCGCCAAATCGGTCTCGGCACAACCGGACAAACTTGGGTTACGCTTGCACCTTATTTTTTTCCGACGGTTTCAATTTTCGTTGTTGTTATCGCTTATTTTGCCTCCTTGGACACAAAAATTCTGCTCGGTGTTTTGGGCTTTACAACCGCTTTCCATCTTATTACAAATTGGACGGAAACGAGCTTTCGTCAGCCCGATTTGCAAAAGGCGGGAATTCTGAAAACCCTACTTATTTTGCCCGTGATGAATTTAATCTGCTACGGTGCGGTTTTCGCCTTTGTCATTGGGAGTAGCAAAGGTTTCGGGAAATTTTGGACAAATGGTTTTGCCGAAACACTCAATGCTCTTCATAAACTCTGGTAGCTTTCACCCGCGACTAATTAAAATTTTCCTTAATTCTGCCGCAGGTTTTCTCTAAAATTCGTTTTTCTGTTACACTTATTTCACTTTTTTAATTTACCTGTTCTAGATTTTCAAACCGCAAATTTCTGTAAAAAACTATGAGCGAAAAAGACAACGAAAAACTTAGTGCGCCCGATGAATTCGAGCGCGAATTGGCAACCGATTTAGACGACGACACACCCGATAAGCCACACGGAATGGCTTTGCATACCAAGATTTTAATCGGTTTGCTGGTCGGTGTAATTGCCGGACTGATAGTTAATCAAACTGTCGGTGGCGAAAAAATCAACAGTATTATCAAAAATTTCACCGAACCAATTGGAACGATTTTTCTGAATCTGCTTTTGATGATTGTCGTGCCGCTCGTGTTTTCGTCTTTGGTTGTCGGCGTGGCGGGCATCGGCGACATTCGCAAATTGGGGCGCATCGGTTTGAAATCTTTTGGATATTGTCTGATCATTTCGGCGATTTCCGTGGTTATCGGGCTTGGTTTGGCAAATACGATTCAACCGGGAAAACGAATTGATCCGGCAGTTGCCGAAAAAATGCAACAGCAATACGGCGGCGACGCGGCAAAGCGTGTCGAAGACCAGAAAAAAGCTGACGAAGCCGCGAAATCCGATACGGCTTTGATGTCGGTTGTGAAAACGATTGTCCCGAAAAACCTTTTGAGTTCAATCTCGCCGGAAAATCCGAATATGTTGCATTTGATGTTTTTCGCGCTGATTGTCGGCATTGCCATAACGCTTTTGCCTGCGCCGGTTTCTGCGCCGTTTATTGCATTTATGGAATCGGTTTTTGCAATTACTTCAAAGATTATCGAGATGATTATGAAGTTTGCGCCTTATGCCGTCGCGTGTCTAATTTTTACAAATGTGGCTCGTTTCGGAATTGACCTTTTGGGCGCGTTGGGTTGGTTTGTGATGACGGTTTTGCTTGGTTTGGGCTTACATATGTTCGGCATTTATTCGCTTTCGGTTTGGTTTTTGTCGAAAATCAATCCGCTCGAATTTTTCAAACGCATCCGCACCGTCATCGTAACGGCTTTTTCGACTTCTTCTTCAAACGCAACTTTGCCGACGGCACTGAAAGTCTCTGAAAAAAACTTGCATGTTCCCAAAGAAATCAACAGTTTCGTTTTAACCGTCGGCGCAACTGCAAACCAAAACGGGACAGCACTTTACGAAGGTGTAACGGTTTTATTTTTAGCGCAATTAGCCTTGCCCGAACCGCTTTCGTTCGGCACACAATTGATGGTCGTTTATCTTGCAATCCTCGGCGGCATCGGCACGGCAGGAGTTCCTTCGGGTTCGATTCCGTTTATCATCGGAATTCTGGCAATGATTGGCGTAAATCCTGCGCTGATTGCGATTATTTTGGGCGTTGACCGCATTTTGGATATGTGCCGCACGACTTTGAACGTCGTCGGCGACATCACAGCAGCGACTTTTGTAGCGCGTTCGGAAGGTTTTGAACTGCTGAAAGACGTAAGAAAGACTTAAAAATTAGGAGAAATTTAAATTATGTTTCCGCTTGGCGACGACAATTCGGACAGGACGATTCAGCCGATTGTAAATTATATTTTTATCGGCGCAAATGTTTTAGTTTTCGTATTTCTGCAAGGTTTGGGCGGAAACGAAGCATTCAGCAACGCTTTTTCACTTGTGCCGAATGAAATTACAAGCGGAAATGACCTCAACGGTTTGGTCGAAGTCAAAAATTCCGCCGGAAAAATTCTCGGACAAATTCAGCATTACAACACACCTCTGCCCGTTTACTTCAACTTTCTGAGTTCGATGTTTATGCACGGCGATTTTATGCACATTTTCGGCAATATGCTGTTTTTGTTTATCTTCGGTGATAATCTCGAAAATTTGATGGGACACATTCGCTATGCAATTTTTTATATCGTAGTCGGATTAGTCGCGGCTTTCGCGCAAATTTTTATGGACACGAGTTCGGTAATTCCGATGCTCGGCGCATCAGGAGCAATTTCGGGAGTTCTCGGCGGATATTTATTACTCTTCCCGACACGCCAGGTTCGTGCTTTGATTTTCAATTTTATGACAACCGTTCCGGCTTATATTGCGCTCGGAATTTGGATTGTTTTTCAAATTATTCAAGGCTATCTTTCCGATCCGGCTGGCGGCGGCGTGGCTTATGCCGCACATATTGGCGGATTTATTGCGGGATTGGTTCTGGTTAAGGTTTTTACTATCGGCAGACAGGTTTAAAGTCAGAACAATGAGCGGTAGCGAGTTGCTAATCATATTTTCGGGAAGTCGCTACCGCTTTCTGTTATGACTACACATCAATCGAAAAACTTGCGTCGTATTTTGAGAAATTCGGATTGTAAAACGGGTCGTTCTTCATAATTTCGCACCATTTTTCAGTAAAATATTCTATCTCCGAAGCGTTTGGATTTTCTTCAAAATTCAGACGTTTTTGCTTATCAATTTTTATTAATTCGGCGTAAGGCGTGAGAACGATTCGATATTTTTTTTCGCGTAGTTTCAAACAAAAATCTGCATCAAAAAACCGTTTCGGCAGATTTTCGGAATTGAAACCGGCAATTTCTTCAAAAAGTTTTTTTCGGACGCAAAATACGGAAATCGAAACAGCGGAAAAATTATTTATCATTTGCAGACGCAAAAAATTTCCGTGTGCCGTGCGCGGAAAACCTCGATGCGCCGCACTAATAATTTCCTCTGTTCCAACAATTAAACCGCCGTGCAAAACTGTCTCGTCCGAATCTAAAATCTTCGCTCCGATTGCCCCGATTTCCTTTTGCAGCGCAAAACCGACTAATTCTTTTAACCAACTTTTTGAGAGTGGTTTTAGGTTTGTTTCTGCAAAACACAAAATTTCTCCGTCCGCTTGTGCAACGGCAAGATTCAAGGTTTCAGCAAAATTATTCGTCGGGATTTGTAATTTGTAATTCGTATTTTGCGATTCCGAAATCAAAATTATTTCCAAATTTTCATAATCAGTCAGCGCGATAAAATCCCGCGCCGATTTTTCGGAATAAGCCGATAAAATCAAACTGACTTTCGGCAAATTCTCAGGCAATTCATACCGAACGCGATGCAAATTTATAATCGCTTGTTCGACCTTTGCACGTTTTCCCAGTCTGTTCAGATGTGCGCGAATTGCTTCGCGGGCGCGTTCGTGTGCATAAGGTTTTTCGTCAAGCGAATAGGCAACCGAACCTTTTATAACGCGCCAATGATACAAAATTCGTGGAATGTGGCGGATTTGTTTTTCGTCAATTTCCTCGAAAACTCGCAGAGCGAGATCGTAATCTTGCGAGCCTTCCGCACCTATTTGGAAGCCATTGATTTTTCTTAAAAGCGAAGTTTTATAAGCTGAAAGATGCGTGATTAAATTCAGCGAATACATCAAATCGTGGCTGAAATCGGGTTTGAATTTCGGCGCAAAACGCCGTCCTCGCTCGTCAATCAAATCTTCGTCCGAATAAATCATTGCCGTGTCGGGAAAATCGTTTATTTCCTTTGCCACATAAAAAAGCGCGTCTTCCGAAAGCTCGTCATCGTGGTCTAAAAGCACACAAAACTCGCCTGTCGCCAATTCTAAAGCCGAATTTGAAGCGGCGGAAATATGACCGTTTTCCGTGCGGAAAATCGTTTTTATTCGCTTATCTTTTACCGCATATTCTTCCAAAATTTTACGGATATGTTTTGCAGGCGAAGCATCGTCAGCAATGCAAAATTCCCAATTTTCGTAAATCTGCGCGAGAACTGATTCGATGCACAGCCGCAACCATTTTTCGTCAACATTGTAAATCGGCATTACGACTGAAATGAGCGGTTTGACGGTAAGATTTTCGATTTCCTTTTTGATTTCCGCACGCTTTTCGTTTGTCAGAGTTCCGCATTTTTCGAGCCATTTTTGATATTTACGGGCTTCGCGGCGGTTGATAATTTTATTTTGCGCGTGAAGATTCAAGCCCTGCAAACCTTTTTCGCGGTAAACGCCGAGCGCGTCTTTGATTCTTTTTTGCAGTTTTTTCATTACCGTTTCGGTCTTTTTCGGTTTTTAGGGAACTCTCTGAACAATAGTAGGAATTTACTAAACGCAAGGCAAATGCCGCTTTTAATGAAACGCCTAAAGCCGTCATTGATATTTCGGAAATCATTGATTATCGTAGATAATTGTCCGGCTTTAATTCACATAAATTATGAACAGCAGACTAATTAAATCCGAAATCTTCACGTCTTTCGCTCTTCTGAAAATTTTTCTTGTCGTGGCGGTTCTGCTTTCGCTGACGATGGCTTTTTGGAGTAATTTTGATCGTCATCCGGACGAACTTTTTCATTTTGAAGCCGCAAAATATTATGTAAATCATTTTCTGCCGCCGGAAATCAGCGACCCCGAAATTCGCGCTTCATATTCGGTCTATGGCGTTTCGTATCTGAATTATCACTGGGCGGAATATTTCTCGGCGGGCAAATTTATGCTGTTGACTTCGCCTGTTTTGCGCGATCAACTGCTTGCCGCGAGGCTTTTTCCCGTTTTTCTTTTTACGGTTTTAACCGCTTTTTTTATTTACCGTTCGCGCGGCGACAACGCCGAATTTATTCTGCCGTGCGTGCTACTTGTTTCGCCGCAGGTTTGGTATATTTTCAGCTATGTCAACAACGACGCTTTCGCACTTTTCGTGTCCATTATTGCGGCTTATCAGATTGGTTATCAAAAAAGTTTGCTGAGCGAATTTTTGCAAAGCGATCTGTTCCTCCCAAAGATTTCCGGCGGTATTTTTTTCGGTTTTTTGACCGGACTTTTGCTAATTGTAAAGCCGAATTACTGGACGTTTTTGCTTTTTGCCGCGCTGTGGCTTGTTTTCGCTTATTCATTGAAAACAAATGTGATAAAAAAATTCGCGTTCATTTCGCTTGTTGCGCTCGCGGTTTTGACGTTTCGCGTCGGAATGGATTTTTACGTCAACGGCGAAACGAATTATGCCGGATTTTCCTATCTCAACAAGTTTTACGGAAACCTCGAAAACAAAGGAAAACTGCTTGTTTATCAGGAATCAATCGCTGAATATCCGTTTCGACCTTCGACCGTCGAAAACGATCTTGCAAACACGCATCCCGATCTGAATCTGCGAAAAAAGGGCGTTTCTTTTACAGAGATGCTTTTTGAAAAAGGCTGGTTCAGATTATCATCGCAGAGCTTTTTCGGTGTTTATGGTTATATGAATATCTACGCGAAAAATTGGTTTTACGGACTGTTTTTTCTGCTCGGTTTTCTGTTCACGGCATATCTTTTTTACGCCGTTCTGAAAAGCCGCGACCGTCAAAGCATTGTCCAGCTTGCGATTACCGCGCTCGGAGTTTTTCTAACGATTTTCGTTTCAATGCTGCTTTCGTGGGTTTATGCTTTTCAGCCGCAAGGTAGATATTTGTTTCCCGCACTGGCGATGTTCGGGCTTTTCGTCTATGCTAACCGCCGCCTTTTTGACGGCAGAATCTTGAGTCTTTACGTTTCAGCGATGTTTCTGCTTTCGGTTTTCTCGTTTATTTTGTGGGGTTTCCGGCGGATAAACGTCGAAATTATACCATCTTGACAAAACCGCCGAAGCATTCGTTGAAAAAAAAGCGGTAAAGGCGGAGAAGTTTCGTTTTTTTGCATTATGCACGGTGTTTTGCTGTGCTTTCAATATGAGTTTTTCTTGCCAAATTTGTGAAAATACTGAAAATAACCGCGTTCACCGGGCGCGGGAGATGATGTTCGGAATGCGTGATGAATTTGATTATGTCGAATGCGGCGCGTGCGGCACACTTCAGATTTCTGAACTTCCGAACCTTGCGAAATATTATCCGAAAAACTATTTTTCTCTCGAAAAGAATGCGGAAATTGAGTTCACGCAAAAATTCAAACGCCGTCTGGCGGCGCGTTTTGCGGGCGATTATTTCGTGAATGGAAAAAATCTTATCGGCAAATATCTCTCGAAAAAAAAGGCTTGGCTGCGAACAGAATTTCCGCCTTCTTTACGGGAATTTCCGCTCGGCATCAATTTTCATTCGCGGATTTTAGACTTCGGATGCGGCACGGGCAGACCGCTTCAGGTTTTGTATTATTTCGGTTTTCGCAATCTGACAGGCGCAGACGCTTTTATTGAATCGGATATTTTTTACCCGAACGGCGTAAAAGTTTATAAAAAATCTCTGGCGGAACTCGAACCGGCGTTTGATTTAATTACGCTTAATCATTCATTTGAACATCTGCCGAATCCGCTCGAATCTTTAATCGAAATCCGGCGGCTTTTGGCGAAAGACAAATATGCCCTGATTCGTATTCCGGTTGCCGGCTTTGCGTGGGAAAAATACGGCGTGAACTGGGTGCAACTCGATGCGCCGCGGCATCTTTATCTTTACACCGAAAAAAGTTTTCGTCTTTTGGCGGAAAAAGCCGGATTTACAGTTGAAAAAGTAATTTACGATTCAGGCGCGTTTCAGTTTTGGGGAAGCGAACAATATCTTCAAGATATTCCTTTGAACGATGAAAGAACTTTCAAAGACGATGTTTCCAAAACCATTTTCACACAAAATCAAATGGACGAATGGCAACGACAAGCCGAAGAATTGAACGTGCAGGGCAAAGGCGACCAAGCGAGTTTTTATCTGCGCGTAAGCTAGATTCTAAGGCTTTAGAATCAAACCTTGTCCGGTAGGCAAAGACAAAATTTTGACATTTCTTTGACGGGCAAATTCATCAAAGGCTCGTTTTTGGACAATGTGTTTTGCCCATCCGTAATCGTCCAAAACGATTGCCGCACCGCTTGTTAATTTATCCCAAAAAAATTCGGCGGCGGCAATTTCCGGCGCGGCGCAATTCATATCAATCGAAAGAAAACTCACCTTTTCGGACTTTACCTGACTCAAGGTATCGGGAACAATTCCTTTGATTATTTCGACATTTTCATATTTTCCGAAAGTGTTTTTTACTTCTTCGTAGCAGTTTTCATAATTATAATCGGCAATATTTTCGCGTTCTTCATCGGAAATATATTTCGGCGAAAGTCCTTCAAACGTATCTAGCAGGTAAAATTTTTTATCTTTCATCTGCGGAAAATTAATGTATTCGATAACGGCACGAGAAAAACCGCCACGATTTACGCCGCATTCGACCAAATCGCCTTCCATTTGAGCCGCCCGCGCCGCCGCCCAAAGAACGACGTGAACACGCCAATGAATCGGTGCATTCGACCAAGAATTCTGCTCTTCACCCGCCAGATAAGCA
This sequence comes from uncultured Blastocatellaceae bacterium, assembly GCA_964548225.1. GTDB lineage: Bacteria > Acidobacteriota > Blastocatellia > Pyrinomonadales > Pyrinomonadaceae > CALMEH01. The sequence continues at coordinate 8,467 of CAZJQP010000021.1, forward strand.
CGGCGGAAATCTTCGTCATATAAAAAATCGCTATTGTGAACCGTAATCAAGCCGTCTTGTTCGTAAGTCGCCGATTCGAGAAAATATAATTGCGGGCTTTTCAAAACGCGCAGAGCCAGAAAAACGCGCTGTGGCAAAACTTTTTTGGCAACAGAGCCGAAAATTGACATAAATCTACTTTAACTTAAATTGAGTTTCCCATTCCAAAATCGGGCGGACAACGCCGGGCATTTCGCCGACATAATTTCCACGCGCCGAATCGCCTTCGATTTTGTCTGTAATATTAAAAGTTACGGTATCTCGCTCGATTAGATGCACCGTCAGCGGCTCAAAAGTCGCCATAATGACGTGAACATAAAAACTTCCTTCCGCCAAAAAATTTGCCGGAATTCGTGCCGTGCTGGTGTAAATTCCTCTTTTGCGCGGTTTGTAACGCCAATTTTTATCTTGGTCAAAGGATACAAAAACGCAAATTCCCTGTTCATTATAAAGATGAAACGTCGGCGTAACTGATTTGTCGTCCTGCAAAATTTGATAAGTAATTTCTACGGCAACCGGTTTATCAATTCCGAACGAAGAAGCGACCTTTTCTTTTTCATCGAGAACGCGCACTGCCCGAAGCCGTGTAACTTCATTACCGGGCGCATCTTCTGCGACTTCCCAAATTTTTTCCGCGCCGGTTTGCGATTGTTCGTGCAAATATTCGCCTATCACGACTGATGTTTTATCGTCTGCGGCAACTTGCCCGTCTTTCAGCCAGATTGTCCGACTGCACAGACGATTTACCGATTGCATATCGTGCGAAACAAACAAAACAGTGCGCCCCGATTCGCCCGTTTCGCGCATTTTTCTAAGACATTTTTTCTGAAAAGCGATGTCGCCGACCGCCAAAACTTCATCAACAATCAAAATCTCCGGTTCGAGATGCGCCGCCACCGCAAAGGCAAGGCGCATATACATTCCCGAAGAATAATGCTTAACGGGTGTGTCCAAAAATTTTTCAATCTCGGAAAAGGCGACGATTTCATCAAATTTTTTCTCGATTTCTACACGCCGCATTCCCAAAATCGCGCCGTTCAAGAAGATGTTTTCGCGTCCTGTCAATTCATTATGGAAACCCGTGCCGACCTCCAAAAGCGAACCGACGCGCCCGTGAATTTCAACATTTCCGTGCGTCGGTTTGGTAATGCGGGAAAGAATTTTCAAAAGAGTTGATTTCCCCGCGCCGTTTCGCCCGATAATTCCAAGCGTTTCACCGTCTTTAACCTCAAAGCTAATGTCGTTCAAAGCCCACAGTTCGCGTTTTTTATCGCGTTTCGGGTTTTTGATGAAACTGACAAGCGCATCGCGCAGGGAATTATGCGCTGTGCCGCCCAAGAGATAAAGTTTTGATAAATTTTCGGCTTTAATAACCTGCATAAAAGAAATGACAGATTAACATAAATTTCGCGTTTAATTGTAGAATAGAAGTTATGAAAGCGGTTGCAGTTACGCCAAAAAAGGCAAAATCGGTGCGGCTTGTGGAAATGGACAAGCCGAGTTTGGAAGAATTCAAAGATGGGCGCGGAGTTCTGGTCGAAGTTTTGCGCGTCGGCGCATGTGGAACAGATCGGGAAATCAACAACGGCGAATACGGCGTTGCGCCGAAAGGGTTTGATTTTTTGGTTCTCGGACACGAAAACTTCGGGCGCGTTGTCGAAACGGGCGAAAATGTCAAAGATTTACAAGTCGGCGATTTTGTTGTCGCCACAGTTCGCCGTCCGCGTGGTTCGAGTATTTACGACAAAATCGGCGAGCAGGATTTTACGACCGATGACAAATATTTTGAGCGCGGAATTTCGCGGATTCACGGTTATATGGCGGAATTTTACGCCGAAAGCGCAGATTTTTTAATCAAAATTCCGCCCGCGATTAAAGAAATCGCCGTTCTTCTCGAACCGCTTTCGATTATCGAAAAAGGTTTGAAACAAGCGAGCGATATTCAGGAAAGATTAAAAATTTGGAAACCGAAAACGGCGGCAGTTTTGGGAACAGGAAACGTCGGACTTTTAACGATTATGGCTTTGCGGATGCGCGGTTATGAAGTTCACGGCTTCGGACGCGATTTGCGCGAAGGTTATTTGAACGCCGAACTTTGCGAAGCAATCGGGGCGACTTACGATTCGACGCAAGAGTTTTCCGTTACGGATTCGGTCAAAAAATACGGCGAATACGATTTGATTTTTGAATGCACAGGTTTTTCACCGATTATCTTTGATGCAATGCAAAGTTTGAACGAAAACGGAATCTTAATTCTCGCCTCAGTTACCGGCGGCGAGCGCAAAACCGATGCTGTTCCGTCAGACAAAATCAATCAAATGTTTGTCTTAGGAAATCGCGCAATGGTCGGCACGGTCAACGCCAACCGCGAACATTTTGAAATGGGCGTGAAAGACCTTGCACTTTGCGAAGCGATGTATGCCGGTTGGCTTTCACGAATGATGACGCACAAAATCAAAGGTTTGGAAAACTACGCGGAAGTTTTTGACATCTTAGAAAACTCAAGTAAATACAAAGCGATAAAGACTTATTTTGAGGTGAAAGAAATTTAATTCATTTATCATTTATCATTTACCATTCATCAATTGTTAAATGATAAATGATAAATCATAAATGATAATATGGCGGAATTTCCCGATAGCGAATTTGATGGCGATGTTTTGACCGAGAGCGAAACAAAGCTCGAAAAGCCGAAACTTTTCAAAGTTATCTTGCACAACGACGATTTTACGACAATGGAATTTGTCGTTTTTATTCTGACGCACGTTTTTCTTAAAAACGAGGCGGAAGCCTTTACGATTATGCTCAAAGTCCACAACGAAGGCATCGGAGTCGCCGGAGTTTATCCGTATGAAATCGCCAATATGAAAAGCGAAAAAGCAATGAATCTCGCCAAAGCACACGAATATCCACTTCTTTGCACGGTTGAAGAAGAATAGATTTGAACGAATTTGTGAGATAATAGTTAAGAATTTTGAAATATGCTTACACGAGAATTAGAAGAAACATTAAGTTTTGCGGTTGATGAAGCCGTCAAATACAAGCACGAATTTGTAACTTTGGAGCATTTGCTTTTTGCTTTGCTCGAAGATAATGCGGCGCGGGATATTTTGTATAATTGCGGCGCGAAGTTGGAAGAAATCGGCAAGGCGTTGGAAGAATATTTCCGTGATACTTTGGAGAAAATGCCCGACGGCGTTCAACTTATGCCAGAATTGACGGCGACTTTTCAGAACACGATTCAATACGCGATTTTGCAGGCGGAAGGAAGCGGGCAAAAGGCGATTGACGGCGGAAATATCCTTGCCGCGCTGTATCAAGCCGACCAATCTTTTGCGGTTTATCTGTTGAAACAACAAGGTGTTACGCGGCTCGATATTTTGAATTACATCGCGCACGGCATTTCAAAAGTTGATAACAATTTTGAATTTGAAGGCGCGGGCGAGGACGAACAGTTTGCCGAAGAACGCGCTCTTAACGATGGACAACAACGCAAAAAACCGCTCGAAGCCTTTACCGAAGAACTCGTTAAACTCGCTTCGGAAGGCAAGATTGATCCGATCATCGGACGCACGGCGGAGATTGAAAGAACGATTCAAGTGCTTTGTCGGCGCAAGAAAAACAATCCGCTTTACGTCGGCGAACCGGGCGTTGGCAAGACGGCTTTGGCGGAAGGTCTTGCGCTGAAAATCTCGCAAGGCGATGTGCCGGAAGTTTTAAAAGATGCGAAGGTTTTTCAATTAGATATGGGCGCGGTTTTGGCGGGAACACGCTATCGCGGCGATTTTGAACAGCGTTTCAAAGCCATCATTACCGAACTCAAAAAGCACGAAAATTCGATACTTTTTATTGACGAAATTCATACAATCGTCGGCGCAGGCGCGGTTTCGGGCGGCGCGATGGACGCATCGAATATTTTGAAACCTGCGCTTGCAAACGGCGATCTGCGCTGTATCGGCTCAACGACTTACTCAGAATACAAAGCCGCTTTTGAACGCGACCGTGCGCTTGCAAGACGTTTTCAAAAGATTGAAATTTACGAACCTTCAATCGGCGAAACTTACGAAATTTTGAAAGGTTTGAAACGATTTTACGAAGAACATCACGGCGTAAAATATTCGGATGAATCCTTAAAAGTCGCGGCAGAACTCGCCGGAAAATATATCAATGACCGATTTTTGCCCGACAAAGCGATTGATGTCATTGATGAAGTCGGCGCGGCGACAAAACTTTTATCAGAAGACAAACGCCCGAAACAAATTTCTGTCCAAATGGTTGAAAACACGATTGCGCGGATGGCAAAAATTCCGCCGAAAACGGTTGTCGCGGACGAAAAAGATCGTCTGAAAACACTCAAAGATGATTTGAAAAACGTCATTTTCGGGCAGGACGAAGCGATTGATAAAATTGTTGACGCAATTCAAATTTCACGCGCCGGACTCGGACACGAAACAAAGCCTGTCGGCTCGTTTTTGTTTTCAGGTCCAACGGGAGTTGGAAAAACCGAAGTTTCCAAACAGCTTGCGGAGATTCTCGGTGTCGAATTTTTGCGCTACGATATGAGCGAATACGCCGAACCGCACACGGTTTCGCGCCTTATCGGTGCGCCGCCGGGCTATGTCGGCTTTGACCAAGGCGGCTTGCTGACCGATGCAATTATGAAACATCCGCATTCGGTTTTGGTTTTGGACGAAATCGAAAAAGCGCATCCGAATCTTTTCAATCTGCTTTTGCAAGTGATGGATTCTGCAACATTAACCGACAACAACGGCAAAAAAGCGGATTTTCGCAACGTGATTTTGATTATGACGACCAACGCCGGAGCGCGTGAACTGTCTTCGGGCGGAATGGGTTTTCGCAACGCGGCGGACACAAAAGGAAGCGCGAAAGGCGCAATCGAACGCACGTTCACGCCCGAATTCCGCAACCGCCTCGATGCTTGGGTGGCGTTCAAAGCCCTTGATATTTCAATAATTAAACTCATCGTGGACAAATTCATCAAAGAACTCAACGGACAACTCGCCGAAAAAAGAGTCTTGGTAAAACTCGACGAAACCGCCCGCGAATGGCTCGCCAAAAACGGCTTCGATGCCCGCTACGGCGCACGCCCGATGTCGCGTCTGATTCACGAAAAAATCAAACAACCGCTCGCCCAAGAAATCCTTTTCGGCAAACTAACCGACGGCGGAAGCGTTTTGGTAACGGAAAAAGATGATAAACTGAATTTGGAGTTTTAAGATTATGAGCGTTGCCGTTTTAGAAATTGATTTGCCTTCGACTTTGACGAGCGAAGAAGCGAAAACATTGCTTGCCGTCAAACTTTATGAGGTCGGGAAAATCTCGCTCGGGCAGGCGGCGAAGATGGCGGGGTTTTCAAAACGCGCTTTTCTTGAGATTTTAGACCGTTATAAAGTTCCGGTTTTTAATTATTCGGCGGAAGATTTGCGCGAGGAATTGGGCTTGTGAAAGAACCTTGTGTGGTTGACAGCACTTGTCTAATCGGCTTGGAAAGAATCGGCAAACTCGATGTTTTGCCCGAACTTTTTGAGCCGATTTTTATTCCTGACGAAGTTTCTGCCGAATTTGGAGCGTCATTTTCTTGGCTGAATGTCGAAACTCCGGCAAATCTTGCGCTCATCAACGCTCTGAAATTATCGGTTGATAGCGGCGAAGCCGAAGCGATTGCATTGGCTTTGGAGAAAAATTGCAAGATTTTGTCGGACGATAAACAAGCGCGTTCAGCCGCTAAAAAACTCGGTTTGCAAGTTATCGGCACGATTGGAATGTTAATTCAGGCAAAGCAAAGCGGCTTGATTGATTTGCTCAAGCCTGTTTTAGAAGATTTGGAAAACAACGGCTTTCGGATGAGCGAAAAGTTAAAATCAGAAGCCTTAAAAATTGTCGGAGAATAAAAACCAACAGCGGAAGCGTCGTCGTTGAAGAAAAAGACGGCGAATTGGTTTTGAATTTCTGAAATAAAAGGCAGAAACACGACTGTTAAGGAGTGTGTTAATCATTTCGGTTTGACACACTCCTTAACAGTCGTGTTTCTGCCTTTTAAACCACGAAATAGCACGAAACTATTAAACCGATTTCGTGTTGTTTCGTGCGGTTTCGTGGTTTTGTTTTTATTTCGAGCCTTTTTGTTTCACATATAAACAGAATTATTTCACAAGTCTTTAATTGTTTTGCACAATATGTCAATAACTTTTCACAATATTTCAGTAATATTTTACAATCAATTAATTGTAAAATAATAACTTGCAATGTTATTTCACATATAATTAATAGTATTTCACAAATAGATAATAGTTTTTCACATTCTTTTACAAGTTTTTCACAATCTGTTAATGTTATTTCAAATACTGTGAGGTGCAAGATGTTAAGATTGAATTTGGACAGAGCTTTTAGGCTGCGCGGGTTTGAAAATCCTTCGCGGCATTTGTCGAAATTGGGTATTTCGCGCCCGACGATTAGCCGTCTGATGAATGGCGAGAAGTCCGGCGTGAGTTATGGGCATTTGGAGAAGATTTGCGGCTTGCTTAATTGCACGCCGAACGATTTGTTTGAGTGGAAACCGTCTGCCAATGCGAATTTGCCCGAAAATCACGCGCTTTATGCTTTGCGGCGAGATGAATCGGCGCGGAGTTTGAAGGAAATCGTCAAAGATATTCCGTTGGAGAGAATGAGCGAGGTCGAAAATCTTCTGAGCGGCTTGAAAAATGAGTAAAACGCGCCGAAAATTAAAAGTTGGATTATGAAAACAAACGTAATTATCGTCGGCGCGAGACCGAGGAGTTTGGCTTTGGCGTGTCGGTTGATTCGCTAATGAAAAGAAGCCGCCTTGGCAGACGACTTCTTTTTTATTTTAGAGAATTTATACTCGAATTTAACTGTCTTTCGACAAGTTTCGACTTTATTTTGCTCCGCCTGCAAGTTTTCCGATGAGCGAGAAAAGCGGCAGATACATCGAGATTACGATTGAACCGATGGTTACACCTAAAAAGGCGATTAATGCCGGTTCGATCAAGGCGAGAAGGTCGGCGATTGCCGAATCAACTTCTTCTTCATAGAAATCAGCAATTTTACCGAGCATCGCATCAAGTGCGCCCGTCTGTTCACCGACTCCAACCATTTGCCCAACCATATGCGGGAAAACTTCGGTTGCTTTCAAAGGTTCGACAAAACTTTCTCCGCGCTCAACTCCCGCACGAACTTTCAGAATTGCGTCTTCAATAACGATATTTCCGGCTGTTTTCGCCGTGATTTCCAATGATTGCAAAATCGGCACGCCCGAAGAAAGCAGAGTTGACAAGATTCGCGCAAAACGGGCGACGGCAACCTTTCGCAAAATGCTTCCTAAAATCGGCATTTTCAAAATTAGTGAGTCAATATTCCACCGACCTTTCGGAGTTTTGTAATAAAATTTAACACCAACTGCCGCACCGATAATTGCTACCAATAACGCAAGTCCGCCCCAACCCGCAAGAAAACCGCTAATTGCCATGACGATTCGTGTAGGCAACGGCAAGGCTTCTCCCGGACCTAACAGACCGAGAAAAATTTGTTCAAATTGCGGAATAACCACAACCATAATAACCGCCACCGCCGCTACTGCCACAACAATAACTGCTGTCGGATAAATAGAAGCCGAAACGATACTGCGTTTTAATTTAACGACTTTTTCAATTAAGGTTGCCAGTCGTTGCAAAATCAAGTCCAAAACACCGCCCGTTTCTCCGGCTTCAACCATATGTGTATAAAGCGCGTCGAAAACCTTCGGATGTTTTGCAAGTGCGTCGGAAAGCGTTGAACCTTCTTCGACTTGTTGGCGAACTTGAAACAAAACGTCCTTGAAAAACGGATTGTTTTGCTGTTGCGCCAAAATGTCTAAACATTGCACGAGCGGCAAACCCGCGTCAATCATTACCGAAAATTGGCGCGTAAAAACTGCCAATTCCTTTGCGCCGACTTTTTTCTTTGCGCCGAGTTTCGGAATCGAAATTTCGCGTCCCTTTTCGGAGGCTTGCGTCATAACGATTTGCTCGCGCCGCAACAGTGCGCGGAGTTCTTCTTGATTTGCAGCCGCTTTTTCACCTGCAACCATTTCATTTAAGCGGTTTCGACCTTTATATGCGTATGTTGGCATTGTTTTTCCTCTTTAATTTAAGATTTAGAATTTAAGATTTAGGATTTAGGATTGTAAGAAATTAGTCTTGAATCCTGAATCTTAAATCCTGAATTATCTGACCGGTGGGCGTTGCCCGATTGGGCGACCTTGCGCGTATGGGCTTCCTTGTCCTTGCGGCGGCACGGCTCTGCCTTGTCCGCCGTAGGTTTGATTTAACCCTGAGCCGCGTTCGATTAAGTCTTTCAGCTCATCAACATTTGACGAGCGATTCATTGCCGTTTCCAGCGTAATAATCCGTTTATGAACGAGTGTGGCGAGTGCCTGATTGAAAGTTTGCATCCCGAATTTGTCTTGTCCGGTCTGCATCATCGAATAAATTTGGTGAATTTTGTCTTCGCGGATAAGGTTTCGGATAGCCGCATTCGGAATCAGGATTTCGAGTGCCATCACACGCCCATCGCCTGATGCTCTCGGCAAAAGCGATTGGCACAAAATTCCTTCCAGAACGAGCGAAAGTTGTGTGCGGACTTGTGCTTGCTGGGCGGCGGGAAAAACGTCAATAATACGGTTAATTGTTGAATATGCCGAGTTTGTGTGAAGCGTGGCAAAGGTTAAGTGTCCCGTTTCCGCAATCCGCAAAGCCATTTCGATTGTTTCAAGATCGCGCATTTCGCCGACCAGAACAACGTCCGGGTCTTGGCGGAGTGCGGTTCTCAAAGCATCTGCGAACCCGTGTGTATCAGCGGCGACTTCGCGTTGATTAACAACGCAATTTTTGTGATTATGGATAAATTCTATCGGGTCTTCAATCGTCAAAATATGGTCGTGGCGATCAATATTGATTTTATCAATCATCGAAGCGAGCGTCGTTGATTTACCCGAACCGGTCGGACCTGTTACGAGAACTAAACCGCGCGGTTTTTTGCAGAGATCGGCAACAACTTGCGGCACACCCAGAGCTTCAAATGATTTAATTTCATAAGGAATTGCACGAAAAACCGCGCCGACTGCGCCTTTTTGATTAAACAAATTGGCACGAAAACGCGACATCCCTTTTAATCCGAACGAAAAATCGAGTTCGAGATTTTCCTCGAAACGGTGCTTTTGCGCGTCTGTCAAAACCGAATATGCAAGACTTTTCGTTTCTGCCGGAGTCATCGGACGATACCCGTCAAGCGGGCGTAAATGTCCGTGAACACGCACTTGCGGCGGTGAATTTGTAGAAAGATGCAAATCTGAACTGCCTAAATCCGTCATCTTTTTCAAGAGTTCGGGCAATGTGATTTGCGAAGCAACATTGTTTTGGTTTTGGTCGAAGTTCATTGTTTTAGTTTTTAGTTTTCGGTTTCCAGTTTCCGGTTTTTATACACTAGAAACCGGAAACTGGAAACCGAAAACCTATTCTTTTTCGTTACTGGCTTGTTGAGGGTTGGCTTTGGCGCGTTGGAGTGAGTCAATCACCTTTTCGGATTCTTGGGTGATTTTTTCCGCCGAGTTGGTTGAAGTCGTTGTAGAAACGCTGTAGATGCGTCCGTCAACTTCGGTAAAATAGAAGGTGCGCGACAAAATAACACCACCTGCACCTTCGGATTGTGCGACGACAACATAAACTTTTTTGCCACCGATTTCTTTCTGATAATCGTTGACGACCCAGCCGTTTTCTTTTATCATCCGGTCAATTACCGTGCTGCGGAAAGAATTCACCGAAACGCCGCCGAGCGTTTTACTGCGCTGATTTGTCGGTTGCTCTTTGTCGGTATTTGTCGCCGCGCCGACCAACGAAATCGAAGCTGAACCAATTTGCGAGCCGTTTTCATCTTCAACACGATAATTCAATTCGCTCGAAGAAGTATTGCCTTGTTTCCAACCCAAAGGCGCAGTTTCGCCCGAAGGCAAAAGCGCAGGTGCGTTGTTTTTGACCGGTGTATCTTTCTGGGTGTTTTTTGTTTTCGCCGTTTCTTGCGGGTTATTTTTTGAAGCACGAAGCTGGCGCAAACGCATCGCACGTCGGCGTTGCGCTAATTCTTTGTTGCGTTTAACTCGTTGGCGATACGCACGCCACCATTGGCGCGAATATTTTTTGTATTTGACCTGTTTCTTTTTCTTCTTTTGCTTTCGCGGCTTGTGCGCTCCGGCTTCTGTGTAATCCGTCGTCAGCGGAATAATCGTTCCGAGTCCGACCAACAAAGCGATTGACAAAACTATTGCTCTTATCATATTTCCTCCAAACCTTACAAAACCGTTTCTTTGACGACTTCTTCAATCGTCGTAATTCCTTCGCGCAATTTATACAAACCCGAACCTCTCAATGTAATCATTCCGAGTTCAATAGCTTTTTTCCTCAATTCAATGGCACTTGCGCCGATGATTATCAATTCCCGAAGTTCGTCCGTAATTTCCATTACTTCATAAAGTCCGACGCGACCTTTGTAACCCGTGCCGTTGCACGTCTGACACCCCTTGCCTTTGTAGGCTTTCATCGTTGCGGCATCTTCTTCGGAAAAACCGATTTCAGTAAATGCCTCTTTCGGCAAACTGACTTCTTCTTTGCAATCTTTACAAATTCTTCGGATAAGTCTTTGCGCTTGAATAATATTTACTGATGTCGCAACAAGAAACGGTTCGATGCCCATATTGACCATACGCGAAATTGTCGAAGGCGCATCGTTCGTGTGAAGTGTGGACAAAACCATATGTCCTGTAAGCGCGGCTTTGATGGCAATTTCCGCCGTTTCAAAATCGCGTATTTCGCCGACCAGCACGATATTCGGGTCTTGACGCAAAAATGAACGAAGCGCGGCGGCGAAATTCAAACCGATTTGTTCTTTCATTTGAACTTGATTGATTCCGGGCAAGTTGAATTCGACCGGATCTTCCGCCGTCATAATATTGGTTTCCGAAGTGTTCAAGGCTTGCAAAGCTGAGTAAAGCGTGTTCGTTTTGCCCGAACCCGTCGGACCTGTAACCAAAACCATTCCGTAAGGTTTGGCAATATTGCGTTTGAAGATTTCCAAACTTTGCGGCTCGAATCCAAGTTTCGTCATATCGAGCATCAATTTGTCTTTATCTAACAGACGAAGCACAATTTTTTCGCCGAATAGCGTCGGCAAACTCGAAACACGAAAATCTAATTCGCGTGAACGGTTGTCAATCTTAACTTTAATCTTGATGCGTCCGTCCTGCGGCAAGCGTTTCTCGGAAATATCGAGTTTCGCCATAATTTTCAGACGCGAGAGAAGCGCGTCGCGCATCCGCATCGGCGGGTGCATCACGTCATACAAAACGCCGTCAATGCGAAAACGAATGCGAAAATCTTTTTCGTAAGGCTCAATGTGGATGTCGGACGCGCCGCGCCGCAAAGAATCAACCAACAAAACATTCACCAAACGCACAACCGGCGCATCTTCGCTCGCTTTTGCAAGTGTAGCAAGATCAATTTCTTCGTTTTCTTCAACTAACTCAAATTCGCTGCCTTCCCCTGCTTTTTCAAATTCGTATTGGTCAAGCGAAACCTTTAAATCCGTGTCAGCAAGTTTTTCTTCAACAACTGAGGTATTGCCATTGCCGTTGCCGTTTTTTCTGGGCATCGGCATTCCGTTTCTTTCGAGTTCGCCGATTGACGCAAAATCAAAAACATCTATCTGTTTTGACGAACTGTAATATTTGCCAATGGCAATTTGCAACGAGGCTTCCGAAGCAATCACAGGTTCGACATTCAAGCCGGTCATAAACTTGATGTCATCCATCGCAAAAACATTTGTCGGGTCAGCCATCGCCAACGTCAAAGTTGCACCAACTTTTGAAATCGGTAAAACCGAATATTTTAAAGCAACTTCCTGAGAAATGAGCTTGATGGTATCGTCTTCAATTTGGAAAAGGTCTAAGTTGATTGAAGGAACGCCGTATTGACGTGACAGAACGGCAGTTATCACGTCATCTGAAATCATTCCCAATTTGACCAGATTTGATCCTAAACGCCCGCCGTTATCACGTTGATATTCCAAAGCCTCACGCAATTGTTGCGAAGTGATTAAGTTTTCGCGGACAAGGATTTCCCCAAGTTTTGCTGACATCTATTTATTAAAATACTTAAGAGATTTTTGAAGTTTCGATTATGAAAAATCAATGGTTGAAGGCAACAGCCAACGATGTTTATCATCGTTGTAAATAAATAATAATAGTTTAATATGTAAAGTGTCAAGAATTCTTTTCAAATTGACATATTTTTTTTCAAACTGACCGACTTTCACAGAAAAAAATTAAGAAGCCTCTTTCGTAAATTTTTATTTACGAAAGAGGCTTCTTAATTTTTTCCTTAATTACTTACTTCCTATTTACTTTTTCTCTTTTTGCGGAGTGATCTTGTAAGAAGTTTTCAAGGTATTAAGAGTTTCCTTGGCATCTGCGACTTTCGGATGCGACGGCGCGGCATCAATAAATTTTTGCAGATAGTTTGCGCCCATCTGAAATTTGGTTTTATCTTCGCCGTTGTTGTAACCGATTGCGATTAACGCATAGCCCGCCTCACGCAAAGCATCAGGATTATTCGGACTTTCCGTTAAAATCGTTTCATAAACGCTCAGAGCTTTGTCCGGGTCGCCGGCAAGCAGAATTTCGCCCAAAGAAAGACGTGCCGCCAATTTTTCGGTAGCAACCGTTTCAACGGCAAAATATTCTTCAAATGCAGTAGCAACTTCTTGATTTTTTGAATATTCCGAACCGAATTTTACCATCAAATAATAAGCCTCTTTTCTGTTTCTGAGCGCAAGAATTCTTTGCTTTTCAAAATCCATTTTTTGTTTTTCATCTCTCGGAGTAGCAGTTTTCAGCATTTCCAGCACTTTATTTGTGGCTTCGACAGCTTTATTCGTATCATCTTTCAATGCGTTTTGTGCGCCCATTCTGTCAGAATCTTTTTTAGCATTAAAATTAATTCCGGCGCGTTTTATCAAAGCTGAAGACATATTGTTCAAAAAAACCGAAGCGGCAGGAACAAATGTCGGTGCGGCATTATAACCTTCCTCATATTTGGTTATGGCAAGATCATAATTTTTCGCTTCAAACGCCGCATTTCCTTCTTTTTGCGAAGCAGTAATAATTTCGTTAGATTTTTTAATCTTTTCGTTTTCTTCGTTCTGTCTTTTGATTTCCTCTTCGCGCTTTTTGACTTCTTCCGAGTTATCTTTTGTTTGGCTTGTCGTGTTTGTATTGGTAGTTGTTGTCCGCGAATTTAATTGTTGTTTAACTTCGTCTTCCGTCCAACGTTTGCCATCGCCGGGAACGACTGGAATAGAAACATTATCCATTCCGGGCGAAATATTCGGGAGAATTGCCGGAGCAATTCCTTCGCCGCTGACCGCTAAAACATATTTACCACCGAGCGTTATGCCGGCAAATGCGAAATTGCCTTTTTTGTCAGTTTTGTCGGTCGGAAGTTTGATTTTTTGATCCAAACGGAATATTTCAACCAAAGCACCAACAACCGGAGTTTTTGTGCCGTCGGCATTTGTTACCTCGACACGCCCGCTAATCGGCGCATTTTGGGCAAAAACGGAAAAGCCGCCAAACGCAAATAAAGCGGTAAAAAAAAGAACTGTTAAATAATTTTTACGAAACATTATAATCCTCCAAAATTGTGTTAAATAAAGTTGCTCTGTATTCGGAAAAGCAAGATCTAAGATGTTTCCGAAAAAAAAAGAGTTGTTAATGAAGATTATCTTACTTGAAGTTTTCCATTTTTTTAAGTGCAAAAAGTTGATTTTAGTAAATTTGTTTCGCATTTAAGCTGTGATAATCTTAGTTTTTTATCAAAACCGTAAAATTTTTAATATTTGGAGATTAAATGACCGAAAGAATTTACAATTTCAGCGCGGGACCGGCAATTTTGCCCGTTCCGGTTTTAGAAAAAGCACAAAGCGAACTGCTTTCATTAAACGGAATCGGAATGAGCGTAATGGAAATCAGCCATCGTTCAAAACATTTCGACGCGATTTTAACAAAAGCGAACAATGGGCTTCGAGAACTTTTGAATGTTCCCAACAACTATAAAATTTTGTTTTTGCAAGGCGGCGCGTTTCTGCAATTTTCGATGATTCCGCTCAATTTCTTGGGCGCAGACGAAACCGCCGATTACATCATCACAGGCGCGTGGGGCAAAAAGGCTTTGAAAGAAGCCAAGCGTTGCGGAAATCCGAACACGATTTTTTCATCTGCCGAAACAGGCTTCAAATCCGTGCCAACGCAAGACGAATTGAGTTTTAGCGAAAACGCTAATTACGTTCATTACACATCGAACGAAACGATTGAAGGCGTTGAGTTTAAGTATGATTTGGACGGCGCGGGCTTGCCCGTAATTTGCGATGCTTCGTCAAATATTTTGTCGAAACCTATTGATATTTCAAAATACGCAATGATTTATTGCGGAGCGCAAAAAAATATCGGACCTTCAGGCGTAACTTTGGTCATTATCCGCGACGATATGCTCGCAAAAGTTCCCGAAAATCAACATTCTCTGCTCGATTATCGGGCGATTGCCGCTAATGATTCGATGCTGAACACGCCGAATACTTGGGGAATTTACATTATCAGTTTGGTGTGCGATTGGCTCAACGAACAAGGCGGACTCGCCGAAATGGAACAGAAAAACGAAGCAAAAGCCGGAATTTTATACGACGCGATTGATTCGAGTGACGGCTATTATCGCGGACACGCCGAAAAGAGCGCGCGTTCGCTGATGAACGTAACTTTCCGTTTGCCTACGGAAGAACTCGAAAAACAATTTACCGCAGAAGCCACCGCGCAAGGCTTGGACGGTTTGAAAGGACACCGAAGCGTCGGTGGCATTCGCGCTTCGATTTATAATGCTTTTCCGCGTGAAGGTGTTGAAAAACTCGTCGAATTTATGAAGGATTTCGGGCAGAAGAACGGATAACTTATAGCCACTAACAAACACGAAAAGACACGAAAAAATTAAAAAAACTTTCGTGTCTTTTCGTGTTTGTTAGTGGTTAAATTGTTCCTATTTACGGTTCAGCCATAAAATTCAATTCTGTCAACTCCTCACTGACGCTAACAACTTGCGGCACGAAGAAATAGCGTTTGTGATTGACCGAAATGATGTAAGTTCCGCCCACTTCCACTTCGTCAAAACGGTAATAACCGAACGCACTTGTCTGCACGGTTCGTGTTTCGCCGTTTGTATCGGTCAAAGTTACACGCGCCCGCGCCAGACCGTTTTTGCCAACTGTAACGCGCCCACCGACCGAGACGTTGGCGGCAACGGGCGCGAGTTGGGCAACCGCAAAAGGAGAGAGTGAGGTCAGACTGAAACTGCATAAATTCGGATAAACACTCGTATTATCCGTGCGGTTTTGCCACGCGCCCGATTCGAGATGATAAATTCGTAAATTTGCAAACTGCGCGGGCGTGAACGACGACATATTTAAACAAACCGTCGGATTCGTATAAACCGCGTTCGTCGAAATGTCGAAATTCAGTCCTGTCGCCGTTCCCATTGGCAGAGCCGGATACGAAGTTAAATTTATTGGCGTTAAATGAACCGCGCCCGGCGTTGTAATTGTGCCGAAAGTAACTTCCGCTTCGCCCGTTTTCGTTTTGTTGGAAATTGTCGGATTGATTGCGCCTTTGTATTTGCCTCCGCTTCCGGCATAGAATTGGTCGCGGATTTCCGACGGCGAAAGAGCGCGGTTATAAAGCGCGATTTCGTCAAGTTGTCCAACCCACGCTTCCGTATTCATGAGCCGTTTGCCCAACCGCAAAATGCCGTTGCCTGTCGGAATCGCTCCGGTGGCGGCGACCGTGCGAGTGTTCACGCCGTTGACGAAGGTGCGTAAGTTTGCGCCGTCATAAGTCATCGCCAGGTGACTCCAGGTATTGAGCGGCAACTGTGCGCCGCCGTTCACCCAACCGTCACAATCGTTCGGCAATCCCGATATGCCGGCGATATAAACCGCAAAATTTCCGGTCGGAATTCCGCCGCCTGTCGAACAGTTGTTATTGCTGTTTCTTCGTGCCATTTCAAACTGAACAGCGGCGTTTGTTTCCCTGTTGGCGATTATCGCCATCGAGTTTGGAAAAATAAAATCGAGTGTCGGATAAACCCAGCCTTCGATGCTGATTTGCGCCGTCGGATTCAAGCCCGGCGCGTCCGCGACTGAAACAGAGCCGCTAAGACTGGCGTCAAATTGAAATCCTTGTCCGACTTTGCCGACTGCGTAGCTCGCGCCGCCCTGCAAAATGCCGTTGTTTCCGTTGCCGGAAATGTCGTTCGGATTGCCGTCGCCCGTGAACCACG
Organism: uncultured Blastocatellaceae bacterium; assembly: GCA_964548225.1. Classification (GTDB taxonomy): domain Bacteria; phylum Acidobacteriota; class Blastocatellia; order Pyrinomonadales; family Pyrinomonadaceae; genus CALMEH01. Next base: position 24,951 of record CAZJQP010000021.1, read on the forward strand.
CGATTAATCCGGTCGGAACGGTTGATTGAACTTTGTATTTTCCGGCGAGTCCGGCGTTTGCAACGGATTGAATTTCGTCCAGCGAAAGAGCGCGGTTGTAAAGCGAGATTTCGTCTATTCCGCCTAACCAGCTATAACCGATGCCGTTGCCGCTATAAAAAGGATCAAAATCCGCCCCAACAAGCGCACCCTGCGAATCGTATTCAACCGAACCAGTTGTTGTGCCGGATGCGACTGAAACTCCGTCAATATAAAGCGTCAGCGTGTTTGTTGATGCACCCGCCGGATCGTCGAAAGTCAAGGCAATGTGATGCCATATATTTAGCGAAAACGAAGGCGCATTTACTTGAGCGCAACCGCTGTTATTGCAGACGGCGCCGTGCAGAGTGCCGTTCTGATACCATACGACGTAAGAGTCTAAACCGGCATTACCTAACGGTTTAGCAAAAAAAGTCATTACAGTAAGCGGCGCACTCGTCAGATTTGCCCAACCCTCAATCGTCAGACTCGTCGGACGAATTGACGGTGAATCGGGTATCTGAACATATTGACGGTCAGCGGTGTAATTAAAACCTTGTCCGACCTTGCCGACTGCGTAACTCGCGCCGTTTTGCAGTGTCCCGTTGTTGCCGTTGCCCGAAGAATCGAGCGCGTCGCCGTCGCCCGCGAGCCACAAAACCTGATTATCCGGCGCGTAGGTCGCCAGCGGTTTGCATTTGCCAATCGTTCCCGCGTTAAAAATCGCCGCGATTTCCGACGCTGAAAGCACGCGGTTATAAATGCCGAGTTCATCAACCGCGCCGAAAAAAGCGTTTCGCGCATCGCTGTCGCCGCGTGCGCCGATTGCCGCGCTCGTCGTAAAAGTGAAAACCGATGAATAACCAATCGGCGTATCGGCAACGCCGTCGAGATAGAAAACGGCTTGCGCGCCCGAAATCGAAACCGCGACGTGATGCCAGTTTGTATCGGTAATCGTGAAATTTGAATTGATTTGATTAACGCCGACTTGCGTAAAGGCGAGCCGGTTTGTCGGCTGGTCAATCACAATTCCCCAACCGCTCGCCCCGAAAGCGAAAATCGTCCCGTTCACAAATCCTGCCACCGGTGAATTGGTTAAAATCGCCGCGCTCGAACGCTTCACCCAAGCCTCGATTGTAAAAGTTTGCAAACGCAAATTCGGCGGATTGCCGACAATCACGCGGTCGCCGCTGTTGCTCGCGTTGCCGTTGCCGCCAAGCTGAAACGCCTGTCCGACATTGCCCGCCGCGTAAGTTACGCCGTTTTGAATCGTCCCGTTATTCCGCGAACGTGCGTCCAAAGCGTTATTATCGCCCGAATAAGCCGAAACCAAACCGACCGGAGCAGTCGCGCAAGTTTGCGCCGCCGTCATTTGCGCCAAACCGAACGCTCCGCCGATAAAGGTCAAAGCAACAAATAATACCAAAATCAAACGATTGAAATAATTTTTTCTGTAACTCATTTTTCGACTCCCAACTTCTCCGCGCAAAATTCTAAAGTTCGTTCTAGTCTTTAGGCGAAATCTCAATTACTTTCCATTTCAGTGAACCTTGATGAACTTCAAAATTGCTGACTAAACAAGTGCCTTCTCCGTTTGAAGTGCCTTTGAATGGAAACCGCGGGTCTGCATCGTTTTGAAACCCGCTTAATGTAAAAACATTTCCTATTGCACTTTCTTTGAACACAATAAGAGCCGGATAATTTGCTGTATTATATTCACCTGAAAACGAACCTGTTGACTTAATTACACCTATTCGTTGCCAGGTCATTGAAACTCCAGTAGAATCATCAGTAAAACGAACCATTATCTCCACCCAAGTCTTATTAGGTCCATCAATCAATAATTTCGCGGTTTTGTATGCCATAAAAAATTCTCCTTCTATTCTCAAAACGGAACGGACAAATTATCCGCAATTTCAAAAAAGCATTTACTTTTCGGCAAGCGGGCGTTAAAATGTTTGAATTGAATTTGTCCAAATTTTCAATCATTGATTTTTAAATAATTTTCCGTTCCGTAACTAAACTTAATTGAACAGTTGCGGCACGTCTTTTATTTAGTATCAATTTTCTCTCAATTTAATGTTAAGATGGTTAAACCGCCTGTTCAGAGGATTTACGAATTTGAGAGTTTCCGCTTCGATGTTGCACATCTGATGCTTTATCGTGGCGAAGTTGAAATTTCGCTCGCTCCGAAAGCGGCGCAGACGCTTCTGACGCTCATCGAACGGCGCGGCGAAATTCTCAGCAAGGAAGAATTAATGGAAAATATTTGGAACGATTCGATTGTTGAAGAGGCAAATTTGACGCAATATGTTCACGTTTTGCGAAAAACTTTGGGAACGGCGGCAGACGGCAAACCTTTAATCGAAACTTTGCGGCGGCGCGGTTATCGTTTTAACGGCGACGTGCGCTGTCTTGAGAGTCAAACAAACGGCAATTACGCGCCGTTTGTTTCGAGAAAGCAAATTGCCGATAAACCCGAAACAAATCGTCGCGGGATTTTATTAAAAACGCTTGCACTTTTCGTTTTCGCCGGAGTGCTGATTTTAGTCATTTCCGCTTTTTTGAGTTCGAGAAATAGTGCATTGCCCGCCGTTACGCTCAAACGTCTGACACCCGACCGAAATGTTTTTCAGCCGACCATTTCGCCCGACGGCAAATATCTGGTTTTTTCGGTGCAGGAAAAAGAAGCGGGCAAAACGCTCCGTCTCAAAGATTTGACGAGCGGTAGTGAGGTGCAGATTATGCCGGACGGCGTTTATATGGATTTGGCTTTTTCGTCCGACAGTAAGCAAATTTATTATCTGACTACAACTCTTGGCGGTCCTAATCGGACACTCGTTCGCATTCCGCTTTTCGGCGGCAAACCACAGATAATTCTGAAAAATGCCGTCAGCCCGCCCGCCGTTTCGCCCGACGGAAAGCGAATTGCGATTATCAAATACGATAACGGTTTAGTCGTTTTGGACGAAAATGGTGGCGAAACGTCTAACTCGTTCGATTCTTTGCAGGCAAATTTTAATCCGATTATATGGGGTTCTCAGATGTCTTGGTCGCCGGACGGCGAGCGCGTCGCCATCTGCGGACGAGACACAAACGGTCAAGCGCGAATTTTGGATTATTCGGTTAAAGACAAAAGCGGAAAATATTTTTCGACACAAAATTTTAACGAAATAGACGACGTGCTGTGGCTTTCAGATAAATCGGGCTTGCTGATTACGGCAAAAGAAAAATCGGGCGAACCGTATCAAATTTGGCGCGTTGCTTATCCGTCAGGCAAAACCGAGCGGGTTACACGCGATTTTAACGATTACGATTGGATGAGTATTTCGGCGGACTCAAAAACGCTCGTCATCGGGCAAAATATCACGAAAACGAACATTTGGCTCGCGTCTTTTGACGATTTGGAAAACCCGAAACAGATAACTTTTGGTAGTGAAGCGCAAGACGGTTATCGCGGTTTGGCAGTTGCGCCGAACGGCAAAATCATTTTCACCAGCCCGCGTAGCGGCAACGTGGATTTGTGGCAAATAAACCCGGACGGCACGAATCAGCAACCGCTGACCGACAATCAAGGAAGTTTGAATATCGCGCCGCGCATCACGTCCGACGGGCGTTACATCGTCTTTGCCTCATCACGCGGCGGCGATAAACCACACATCTGGCGAATGGACACGGACGGACAAAATCCTCTGCAACTAACCAACAGCAAATATAGTGAAGAACGTTTTTTTGATATTTCGACAGACGGAAATCGTATTTTTTATGCGTCAGCGAATGAACAAAAACGAATGACGACGTTGCAAGTTTCCATCAACGGCGGCGAACCGTCCGCACTCGCCGACAATTATCTAAGCTCCGGCTCAATCGCCACCTCGCCCGACGGCAAATTGCTGATGCGCTACGTTTATCTGCCCGAAAGCCAACAACCTTGGAAATATGGCATCTTCCCCGTCGAAGGCGGCGAACCGCTAAAATTGTTGGAAACCGGAGCTTACCGAAATTTTCTCCGCTGGACGGCAGACGGCAAAGCATTTCTCTACATCAAACCCGGCACTGCCCAACTCTGGCAAGAACCGATTGACGGTGGCGCACCCACGCTTGTTGCGGATTTAAAGAACGGCGCACTGTTCAATTTCGCCCTTTCACCCGATTACAAACAAATCGTTTTTGCCAACGGCAGTCAATTCAGCGAAGCGGTTTTAATCGAAAATTTCAAAAATTTTTAGCCACGAATTACACTAATATCACGAATTATTTTTGAACTTTATTCCTGATATTAGTGTAATTCGTGGCTAAATCTTCTCTAAAATTTCTAAAAGTTTCGCTTCTTCCGATTCGGAAACCGTTCGCAAATCAATCAAAACCTTATCTTCCAAAATCCGCCCAATCACACACGAATTTCTCAGATTCTGTTCCAGTTTCACAGCCGAAAATTGTTCGTGTTTGAGCGCAAGAAGCGTTGAAGCGGGCTGAACATCAGGCGCAGAACCGCCGCCGATGATGGATTTGCCTTCGATTATTTCAAAAGTTAAATCTGGATTTTTATCTAAATTTTCGGCAAATTTTACGGTGCGCGTTTTGAGTTCTTCATTTGTTGCGGAAAGCATTTTCAAAACCGGAATTTCTTGCAAAGCGGTTTCACGTCGAAAAGATTCAAGCGTTGCTTCGAGCGCGGCGTAAATCAATTTATCAACCCGAAGTGCGCGATAAAGCGGATGTTTGCGAATTTTTTCAATCGTTTCTTTGCGCCCCACAATCAAACCCGACTGCACACCGCCGAGCAATTTGTCGCCGCTGAAAGTTACCACGTCCGCGCCCGAAGCGATTGATTCGGAAATTACGGGTTCATCGTTCAAACCAAATTCCGACAAATCAAAAATCGCGCCCGAACCTGCGTCTTCGTAAAGCAAAATTTCGTTTTTATGAGCCAAATCCGCCAAATCTTTCAATCGAGGCGTTTCGGTAAATCCAATTATTCGATAATTTGACGGATGAACGCGCAGAAAAAGTTTTGTGTTTTCGCCGATTGCTTTTTCGTAATCGTTTAATTTTGTTCGATTCGTCGTGCCAACTTCTCTTAAAGTTGCGCCCGATTGCGCCATCACGTCCGGCACACGAAAATCGCCGCCGATTTCGACTAATTCTCCGCGTGAAATGACGACTTCGCCATCTTCTGCCAAAACTTTCAAAACCAAAAACGCCGCCGAAGCGCAATTATTGACAATCAACGAACTTTCCGCGCCTGTTAGTTCGGCAAGCAATTTTTCCGCTCTTGCGCCGCGGTTTCCGCGTTTTCCTGTTTCGAGATTGTATTCGAGATTGCAATAGCCGGAAGCTGTTTCAAAAATCGCCTTTCGCGCTTTTTCCGATAAAGGTGCGCGTCCCAAATTTGTGTGAACAATCACGCCCGTTGCATTAATAACTTTTTGGAGTTTTGAATTTTGTTCGCTTCGCCAAATTTTTTCGAGTGCGTTTTCGGCTTCAGTTAACAAATCTTCACGCGAAAATTCACGCGCCGTGTTTTCCAAAATTTCGCGCCGCAACGATTCGATTGCCAAACGCGCCAAAACGGTCAAATGTTTCGCACCCGTTTCCGATAAAATTTTCTGCGCTATTTCAGAACGCAAAAGCGCGTCAACCGATGGGAGAAGCGATAAAATGTTGTTTCTTTTCGGCGCGTCTTGCGGTGTCATAAAAAGATTGTAACTGAAAAAGTTCAGAGTTACGCATTTATGCGCGGAAAAGTTTGGCAGGAAATCAAATTTTGAAAACAAAATAAACCGGGCAAAGTTGCGATATTTCACGGCTTAAACCGTAACTCTTAACTTTTTCGCGGAAATATTTCAGCTTTAGCGATTTTCTTTAAATTGGAGAACTTTTCAAAGATTCTAAATCTAACCGAAAAAAAATGGCATTAATAGGAAATACATTACATCGTCAAGCAAATTCCAGACTCGAAGAAACACTTGAAGTTGACCGTCAGCTTGCAAAACTCGAAGAAGACATTCGCAAACTAAAAATTGATTTCGACATCTTTTTCAACGGCGCAACCAAACGTCCGCCGCTCGAAGCGCGGGCGCGGCTCGAATCAACCTTCAAACGCATCGCCGACAATCGCAAACTAACCTACGCACAAAGATATTTGTTGAGTGCATTAACTTCGCGTTTTACGTCTTACCGCGAACTCTGGCGCAGAATGCTCAAAACCAGAGGCGAAGAATTGTAAAGGCAAAAAGCAAAAAGCAAAAGGCAAAAGGTAAAAGGTAAAATCAAGAAATTAATTTTGCTTTTTACCTTTTGTCTTTTGCCTTTAATCACGTCCGGTTTTTTTCCGAAAACGGAAGAAAAGTCAGACAATTTAATTAACGCTTATTGAACTTTCAGCACGTTTTCCGCTTGCGGACCTTTCGGACCGTTTGTAACTTCAAACTCTACTTCTTGTCCCTGAATCAAGGTTTTATACCCTTCGCCGGAAATCGCGCTGTAATGCACGAAAATATCCTGTTCGCCGGGTTGTTCTATAAAACCGTAACCTTTCGCATTATTAAACCATTTAACTTTACCGATTGTTTTTGACATATTTCTCTAATTCCTCCTACAAACTTCAGTGAATTTATTTTTTTAATTAGCCGAACGTATTTTTTCGAGAAAAAACACAGGGCAGAAACTAAAACCTGCTCCGAGCAAAAATTTTGGGAAATTTGCTTTTTACAGATTCAAATAAACGTCGGACAAAGCAATTCCAAACAATTATAAAACCTTAAATTGCAAGATTTTTGGGATTATTTATTTGTGTGTGTTTTGTTAGACGAAAACGAAATTAGCGAAATTTCTGCCTGATGTCAAGACCTGCATTTAACTTTTTCGTAATTTATCTTATTTTCAAGACAAATTCACTTAAAAAGTCCTCCTTCCTTTGTCCTTCGTCCTTTGTTATTTTTATAATGATGAAAACTTCGTTATTGAAAATGAAGATAAAAACGAAGGACAAAGGACAGAAGACAAATGACAGAATACGGAAAAAATCCTGAGCTTTCTTACAATCAATATTTGAAAGTTCCCGAATTAATTCGGTTACAGGCAACCCTTTCAGAACCTACAAGCCACGATGAATTGCTTTTTATTATCATTCATCAAACTTACGAGCTTTGGTTCAAGCAAATTTTGCACGAAATTGACGCGAGCATCAGTTGGTTGAACGAAGGACGAATGTTCCGCGCAAATCATTCATTACGCGCAGTTACGGCGATCGAAAAGATTATGGTTTCGCAAATTCATATTCTCGAATCAATGGCGCAGATCGGTTTTTTGGAGTTCAGAGATAAATTAAATCCGGCGAGCGGTTTTCAATCGATGCAGTTCCGCGAACTCGAATTCGTTTCGGGCGCGAAAGACGAAAAGATTCTGAATTTTTTCGAGTTTGACGAATTTGCACATCAAAGATTAAAACAAAGATTCAACTCGCCGACGCTTGCCGACACTTTTTGGAAACTTTTGGAAACAAAAGACTTTGACGTTTCAAATGAAGACGCGAGAGTTAAAACAATCGTCAAGGTCTTAGAAAAACCCGAAAAATTTCCCGAACTTTTCACGATGCAGGATTTGCTCATCGAACACGACGAAAACATTTCGCTTTGGCGTTATCATCACGTTTTAATGGTCGAAAGAATGCTCGGAATGAAGCGCGGCACAGGCGGTTCGGAAGGTTCGGGATATTTGCGGACAACACTTTCAAAAAAATTCATTCCCGAACTATGGGAGGCGCGGACACATCTTAAAGTGGAAAACGGATAATGGAAAATGGAAAATGGAAAAGAAATTTAATTTTCCATTTTCCATTTTCCACTAATTTGATGTATTTCCCAATCTATCAACACTCGTAACAATTATTTGTTCGATTTTTCTTTCAGCCGAAAGCGAAATTGATTTTTGCGATGCGGGCAAAACCGAATAATTCCAGCCGTTTTTGTCTTTCACATAAACGACAAACCAAAACGCTTTTCGTGTTCCGTTTTCCGTCCAATTTGCGCGGACGAGTTTTTCATCACGCGAGATTTTTACTTTTGGTGCGCGAATTTTTTGAGTTTTTATCCACGCGGACAGCGGAATTATCGCATCACGTTGATAAACTTTTTCGTGCAAAGATTTTTGAATTTCGTCCGCGTTGTTTCGCAAAGATTTGAAGCTGAATTGAATATTTCCGTTCGTTTGCTGAATTTCGCGTGTCAGCTTGATTTGATTGACGATTTCCTGTGCGCTGAAATTTTCGTTTGAATTGTAAAGTTTATAAGTTCCGATTCCCGCCCAAACGTGGCGTTTTTTGAGATTTTTTGTTTCCCAAAATTTCAACAGAAGCGGAAATTCTCTATTCGGACGGTCAATTTTCCAATAAAGTTGCGGGACAAAATAATCAATCGTGCCTTCTTGAAGCCAATGTTCCGCGTCGGCGTAAAGCTGATTGAAATTAATATCCTGCACACCAATCGGCGAAATTCCATACATAATTTCGGGCTTGATTTTTTTGATTTCGCTTCCGACCGAGTTAATAAAATTATTAACGTGCATCCGCCGCCAAGTGTCGCGTTTGAGCGGGATTCGCTTTTTTCCGTTGCCGCTCATTTTCATTGCTGTCTGCACATATTTGCGGTAATTTTCGTCGTCGGGAAATTCGATTTTCTCACCGTTCGCGTCTTTTTCGGGATACGGATAAAAATAATCGTCAAAATGCACGCCGTCAATGTCATAGCGTTTCACCACATCCAAAACAACGCTCAAAGAATATTGCTGAACCTCATAATCGCTTGGGTCAAGCCACAGATATTTCCCGTATTTTCTGACCAAATCAGGACGGCGTTTTGAAATATGATTTTCCGAAACAGTCTTTGCCGCCGGATGATAGGCGCGATACGGATTAAACCAAGCGTGAACCAAAATCCCGCGATTGTGTGCTTCTTCCGTAATAAATTTCAACGGGTCAAAAGCCTGCGATTTGCCCATTTTTCCTGTTAAAAATTCCGACCAAGGCTCAATGTTCGACTGATAAACCGCATCGCACATCGGGCGCACTTGAAAAATCACGGCATTCATCTTTAAAGATTTAGCAAGTTCCAAATCTTGAATAATTTCGTCTTTTTGCTGTTGAATTGTGAGATTTTTCTTTGTTGGAAAATCAATATTATCAACCGTGGCAATCCAAACAGAGCGAAATTCGCGTTCGATTTGCGGCAGATTTTGAGCGTAGGCGGAAATTATTATCGGGAAAAAGAAAATGGTAATAAAAATTAGGCGAAACATTTTGATAACGGATTTTTTACATTCGGAATAGTCGAGAGCGAATAGTTTATAGCTGTTAATTGCTTCCGCATTTCGTTATCAGCTATAGGCTATTCGCTCTTGGCTATTCCAAAAATTATTTTTTAACTGCTGAAAATTTTCAGTGCAAACAATGCGGCTCATAATAAGCAAAATCGCCACTCATTTGGGCAACTTTCTTACCTTTGATGTATTTTTGCAGAGTTCCGCGCAAAATTTCTTCGCCGTTTTCGCCGGAAGTTTTATTTTTGAAGAAAAACCCTTCAAAACGATATTCGATACCTTTGAGTTTTTTGGTTTTGAACTTTACTTTGTCGTTTTCAATGGTAACCGAAACACCTTCGGCAAATCCTTCATCAATATCTTCACTTAAAGTTGTATAAATTCCCGCACTAACCTCAACTGATTTGCTTGGTATTTCTTCTTCAAACTCGAAGGATAGCTTCGACAGCAGAATCATACTCACTTCGGGCATTTTGTTGTTATTTTCAAGCGAATACCAGCCGGAAAAATTGTTTTTGTCGTTATTTTGATAAGAAATTTCTTCTTGCGAAGTTTCAAAAATTTCGGGTTTTACCGTTTTTGATTCTTCAATTTTTACCGTCTCAACCGATGGCACGGAAACGAATTGATATTTCACCAGATAGATTTTCGCGGCGAAAACTCCAACGAAAAACGCAAGCGTTGCGACCAATAAACCGAGCAATGATTTTTTCATAATATTTCTTGTCGGAACAGTAAGCGGTAGCGACCTTTTTTCTTTTGTTTTTCGTCAAAACAACCCGAAGAAACTTAAAAGGTTTGCTTTAAACAAGGCTGCTACCGCCTGCCGTTCCGACTTTTAACCTCTTAAGCGAAATTTACTCTTGATTTGCGCCAAAGTCAAGAATTTTTTTCGCGGCGTGAAGATACCAAATTTTTGCGAAAAAAAGTATAATCAAACCGTTATAAACATTTCAATTTTCGGAGATTTTCAATGCGTCCGTTACGACTTATTTTTTTGCTTTTAATCTTTTCGCTTTCCGTTTTCGCGCAGAATGTTCAGGTTACGTTTTTGCACGTCAACGACGTTTATCAATTTATGCCGGTTGACGGCGGGAAACGCGGCGGATTGGCGAGGCTTTTGACGTTGAAGAATCGAATCAAAGCCGAAAATCCCAACACAATTTTCACGCTCGGCGGTGATACGCTTTCGCCTTCGGTCGAGACGCGCACATACAAAGGCGCACAGATGATTGACGCTTGGAATGCGGTTGGGATTGATTTGGCGGTTTTCGGAAATCACGAGTTCGATGTCAAAACCGACATTCTTTTGCAACGAATGAAGGAATCAAAATTTCAATGGATCGGCGCAAATGTGATTGACACGAAGACGAACAAAATCTTCGCTGACACGCCGCCATATATAATTAAAGAATTCAATGGCATCAAAATTGGAATTATCGGTTTTCTACTTCCCGAAACGAAGCAAACTTCTTCAATGGAAGAAAGTCTGATCGTTACGGATTTCTGTTCGACGGCGAAAAAATTGGTCAAAAAAATGCGGAAGAAAGAAAAAGTCAGTGCGGTTGTCGGCTTAACGCATCTTTCAATGACGCAAGATAAAGAACTCGCTAAATGCGCCGATTTCGATTTGATTTTGGGCGGACACGAACACACACTTTTGCAATCAAGTTCAAACGGCACGCCGATTTTCAAAATGACGGCTGATGCGCGTGAATTGGGAAGATTTAATTTGAATTTCAACGCGCAAACGAAACGCTTTGAAAGTTTGGATTGGGAAATCATTCTCGTAACGGACGAAATAAAAGACGCACCCGAATTTAATTGGGTTTTTGAAAAATACAAAGCCTTGCTCGAACAATTAGTCGTGCCGGTTGGTGCAACTTCGGTTCAATTGGATGCGCTTTCATTCTCAAACCGCACGAAGGAAACAAACATCGGAAATTTTATCGCCGACACATACCGCAACGCCGTCGGTGCGGACATCGGTTTTGTCAACGGCGGCTCGATTCGCGCCGATTTGACTTATAATGCCGGAGTTTTGACAAAACGCGATGTGCTTTCGATTCTGCCGTTCAATAACGCCGTCGTCAAAGTCGAAATCACAGGCGCATTGCTTAAAGAAATTCTCGAACACGCCGTCGCTCGAAGCGGCAAAGGCGAAGACAACGAACCGGGAAGATTTCCGCAGGTTTCCGGCTTGAGCTTTTCATTCGACACAACAAAAGCAGTCGGCAGCCGCGTTACGGAAATAAAAGTCGGTGGCACGACAGTCGAAGCAAATAAAATTTATACATTGGCAACTTCCGACTTTTTAGTTTCAAAAGGTGGCGACGGTTACACGATGTTTGCCAAGGGAAAACTCTTATCCGACGGCTCAAACGCGCCGAAAGACTCCGATTTACTCGAAAAAGCCATTAAAGATTCGCCAAACGCGACAATTTCGCCACGTCTTGAAAATCGAATCGTAAAAATTAAATAGATTGTATTTTTGACAGAGTTTTTTTGAGAATAAATCTCCGAAAATTAACTAATGGAAAGAGAAAATCTGACTCGTTTTGCGTGGCTTTCGATTGCGGCGGCAGTCGTAACCATCGCGCTTAAATCGGCAGCCTATTGGTTCACGGGTTCGGTCGGTTTATTGTCAGATGCGCTCGAATCGCTGATAAATCTGGCGGCGGCGATTGTCGCGCTTCTCACTTTGCGAATTGCCGCGCAACCGGCGGACGAAGAACACGCTTTCGGACACGACAAAGCCGAGTATTTTTCGAGCGGCATCGAAGGAACATTGATTTTTCTTGCGGCTTTGAGCATTTCTTACACGGCTGTCAATCGTTTGTTGATGCCGCAACCGCTTGAACAACTCGGCATCGGTTTAATTGTTTCGGGCGTAGCGACCGTGTTTAATTTCATTGTTGCGCGGATTTTAATTAGAGTCGGAAAAGACCATCATTCGCTCGTTCTCGAAGCCGACGGACATCATTTGATGACCGATGTTTGGACATCAATCGGTGTGGTTATGGGTGTCGGTTTGGTCAGTTTGACAGGTTGGCTTCGGCTTGATCCGATTGTGGCGATTCTTGTTGCCGTCAACATTATTTGGACTGGTTTCAGTTTAATTAAACGCTCGGTTTTGGGCTTAATGGACACGGCGGTTGTGCCGGAAATTCAAATTATTGCGGAAGAAGTATTGAAAACACACGCTGCCCGCACAGGCATCACCTACGAAAATTTTCGTTCGCGCCAATCGGGGGCAAAAAAATTCTTTTATGTTGACATTCAATTTCCCAATGATTGGTCAATCTATAAAGTCCACAAAATTGCCGACCAAATCGAACAGGAAATCAGCGAAAAAGTTCCGAATTCTACCGTCTTTACGCATCTCGAACCTTTTGACAAATAACTAAACCTTGCCGAATCTTTGCCGATTGCGAGTCTGTGCTTTTGCCCGTTCGACTTCGCGGTCTTTCGGCGGCGCATTCGTAACAAGCGCGTCCAACAGACTTTTTGAAACATTCGTAATCTCATCAATCGCCGTTTCAAAAGCCGCTTGATTCACCGCAGAAGGTTTCTGAAAACCGCTTACCTTTCGCACAAACTGAATCGCCGCCGCCCGAATTTCTTCATCGGTTGCGGGCGGCGCGAAATTGTGTAATTGTTTGATGTTTCGGCACATAAATTATAAAAGTCCGATAAATTTTAGCCGGTCGTTCTCTGCTGAAACTTACGACAAACCAAAGTTTATCCGACTTCTTTTTGTTTTTCTTCGTCCGACAGCTGTTTTTCTCTATCCGTTACTTGTTTTTCTCTATCCGTTACTTGTTTTTCCGTATCAGATAGTTGTTTTTTTCTATCCGTCATCTGTTTTTCTCTGTCAGATAGTTGTTTTTCTCTATCCGTTATCTGTTTTTCCCCATCCGACATCTGTTTTTCCGCAACCGATAGCTGTTTTTTTGTATCCGTTACTTGTTTTTCTGTATCCGTCATCTGTTTTTCTTCGTCAGATTACGGTTTTTTCGTGTCAGTCAGTTGTTTTTCCGCAACTGTCGGCTGTTTTTGTTCGTCTGACGTTTGTTTTTCCGCATCCGTCTGCGGTTTTTCCTTCCCGCAATCCGTGCATTCTTCGACAACAACCGTCTGCGTTTTAGTCGAATTGATTCCACTACCGTCATTCGCGCCGGCTGTAATTGTATAAGTTCCCGGCTCAACACCTGCCAAATCCCAAAAGACTTTTGCACCGTTTCCAATAATCTTTCCGCCCGAAATTTCGTAATTGTAAGTTAAAGGATCATTTTCTTTGTCAGTTGCAACGGTAGTTACGGAGATTTTTTTATTTCCGTCGGAACAACTATTTTCCGCGCCGTTGCAACCGATAAAAACTGTCGTTTTATCCAAAATCACATCATCAACCGTCGGCGGGCTATTGACCCAGGTGCATACAAACCTTGTGAGAACCTCAGAGTATCGGCTATCACCTGAAAGAATTTCTTCCGTATTTCCGTTATTGCACAATAGAGGAATTTTAGAATTGGCGGGAAAAAGATGGATACTCTCGATTTCTTCGTCATAAATCTTAAAAACGATTCCGAGAATTTCGTTGTGATAAGTATAATCTTCAGGAAATTCTTCACGCTTGATTTCTTTTGTAAAACCCGAAAAATCGTAGCGAAAATTTTCAACTTCTATGTCGTTTTCGGGTTCAATCACGACTTTCGTAACAATCCATTCGCCAACATTCCAATATTCTTCATCATTCGAACAATCGCCCCGTGCAAAGGTAACTTCGATTTCCGCGTTATCGTTGGAAAAAATTTGAGTGTAACTTTCGTTATCGTCTTCGTCATACTCAAAACCTGCCAAAATACGTTTGACATCTTCGCGGTTCGATTCGAGAAGTTTTATTTCCCGCGCTTTATCCAATTCCGCAAGCGGCGATTTGGCAAACACAAAGCCACATAAAGCCAAATTTAGCACTATCAGAAGAATTACTCTTTTCATACTCGCTCTTTTCGGCTTATTTTATGCTAACTTTCATTAACCTTCAAAACCGCGAGAAACGCTTCTTGCGGGATTTCTACTCTGCCGACTTTTTTCATTCGTTTTTTGCCTTCTTTTTGTTTTTCGAGCAGTTTTCTCTTTCTGGAAATGTCGCCGCCGTAGCATTTTGCCGTAACATTTTTGCCCATCGCTTTGACGGTTTCGCGGGCGATGATTTTACTGCCGATGGCGGCTTGGATGGCGACTTCAAACATCTGGCGCGGGATTAGTTCCTTCATTTTTGCGGTAACTAATTTGCCTTTGGCTTCGGAGGTTTTGCGGTGCAGAACCAATGAAAGCGCGTCCACAGGTTCGCCTGAAACTAAAACGTCGAGTTTGACGAGATCGCTTTGTTTGTAGTCGGAAAAATGATAATCGAGCGAAGCATAACCGCGTGAAACCGATTTTAATCTGTCATAAAAATCTAAAACGATTTCGTTGAGCGGCAGTTCATAAACGAGCATTACGCGGTTTTCCGTGATGTATTCAAACTTTTTCTGTGTGCCGCGTTTTTCATCAAGCAAAGGCAAGATTCCGCCGAGAAAAGCATCGTTTGTCAAGATTGTCGCTTCGATATACGGTTCTTCGATTTTGGCAATTCTGCCTGTTTCGGGCATTTTCGATGGTGAATCAACTTCCGTCGTTTCGCCGTTGGTCGTCGTTACGCGATAACGCACGCCGGGCGCGGTCGTGATTAAATCTAAATTAAATTCGCGCTCCAATCTTTCCTGAATGATTTCCATATGCAACAGCCCAAGAAATCCGCAACGGAAACCGAAACCGAGTGCGGTCGAACTTTCGGGTTCGTAGAAAAACGAAGCGTCATTCAAACGCAATTTGTCCATCGCGTCGCGCAAATCTTCGTATTGCGCCGAATCTGTCGGATACAAACCTGCAAAAACCATCGGTTTGACTTCCTGAAAACCGGGAAAAGGTTCGGTCGTGGGGTTGGCGGCGGTCGTAATCGTGTCGCCGATTTGCACGTCGGCAACCGTTTTGATTGAAGCGGTCAGAAATCCGACTTCGCCGACACTCAAACTATCAATCGGAGTCGGACGCGGACGATTTACGCCCAAAGTTTCAACAAGATATTCGCGTCCCGTGTTGAAAAATTTTATTTTTGTGCCTTTTTTAATTGATCCGTCAATCACGCGAAAAAGCACGATAACGCCGCGATAACTGTCATACCAACTGTCGAAAATCAAGGCTTTGAAAGGCTTTTCGGAATCACCTTTCGGTGCGGGAATCTTATGAACGATTTGTTCAAGAATTTCGTCAACGCCGATGCCTGTTTTCGCAGACGCAAGCACCGCTTCGCTTGCGTCCAAACCAATGATGTTTTCGATTTGTTCTTTGATGCGGTCAGGTTCGGCAGACGGCAAATCAATTTTGTTGAGAACGGGCAACAATTCCAAATCGTTTTCGAGCGCAAGATAAGTGTTTGCAAGCGTTTGCGCTTCAACGCCCTGCGATGCGTCAACAATCAACAACGCACCTTCACACGCCGAAAGCGAACGCGAAACTTCGTAAGAAAAATCAACGTGTCCGGGCGTGTCAATCAAATTCAAAACATAATTTTCGCCGTCTTTTGCTTTGTAATCGAGCCGAACAGCGTGAGCTTTAATCGTAATGCCGCGTTCGCGTTCCAAATCCATATCGTCAAGGAGTTGGGCTTCCATATCACGTTCGGCAACTGCACCCGTCAATTGCAAAATTCTATCGGCAAGTGTTGATTTGCCGTGATCAATGTGCGCGATAATCGAAAAATTTCTGATTCTTTCAGGATTCATAACTTCTTTGTTCAAATTTTCGGCAATAACCGAATAGATAACAATAACAAATTTTTGAGCAAATTCGCACCCGAAAAAAAAATCTTCATTTTTCAAGAAGATTTTTATCTTTTTTGAATCCGGTTCTCTCCGCAAGACGAATTTTGCGATACAAAACTGTTTATTTCCATTAGCAAGGAAATCAAATATCCGCGTTTTTAAGACACAAAACTTTATCTGACAGTTTTTCGAAAAGACAAGTTCTTAATTTTTTGGAGGTTAAAATTTATGACGAAATTTTGGAAAAAGCCTAACTCATTCACGATTTTGGCTTTTATGTTTCTCGCAGTGTTTATTAGCGGTTTAAGTGATACAAAAGCCGCTGCGCTTTACGGCGTTACGTCTGCTAACAGCTTAATCAGATTTGATTCAGCAACACCGGGAACAGTTACGACCGTTGGCGCAATCACGGGATTGCAGAGCGGTGAAAATGTTTTAGGAATTGATTTTCGTCCGGCAACGGGCGAACTTTACGCACTCGGCAGCACAAGCCGACTTTATACGATTAACAAATCAACGGGCGCGGCAATTTTTGTTGCTACGCTGTCAACGACTTTGAGCGGTGCGGAATTCGGAATGGATTTTAATCCGACAGTTGACCGCATTCGCATCGTTTCAAATACAGGGCAAAATTTGCGGGTTAATCCGACAAACGGCGCGGCGATTGTTGATGGCGTTTTGAATCCGGGAACGCCAAACGTAACCGCCGCCGCTTATACGAACAGTTTTAGCGGTTCGACGACCACGACGCTTTTTGATATTGATACAAATACCGACCAACTTTTTACGCAAAATCCACCGAATGCGGGAACGCTCGTTTTGGTTGGTGCGCTCGGCGTAAATGCGACAGATGTCAACGGTTTCGATATTTCAACCGCCGACAATCAGGCTTACGCGGCTTTGACCGTAGCGGCTGTAACATCGCTTTACACGATTAATACGACGACCGGCGCGGCAACTTCCGTTGGTGCAATCGGCGCAGGAACAAACAATCTGCGCGGACTTGCCGCCGACATCGGCACTTCAGCTTCAAACGTCAATGCTTACGGTTTGACCAATACGAATCAAATCGTCCGCTTTAACACGGCGCGACCGAACACGATTTTAAGCACGACTGCGATTACCGGACTTCAAAGCGGCGAAAATCTTCTTGGCATTGATTTCCGTCCCGCCAACGGACAACTTTACGGTTTAGGCAGCACAAGCCGTCTTTACACGATTAATTTAGCAACAGGCGCGGTAACGCAAGTCGGCACGGCTGGTGCATTTACTTTAGCCGGAACCGATTTCGGTTTCGATTTCAATCCGACTGTTGACCGCATTCGTGTCGTTTCAAACACCGGGCAAAATCTGCGTCTGAATCCGAATGACGGAACTTTGACGGCAACCGATACGCCGCTAAATCCGGGAACGCCGCAAGTTAGTGCGGCGGCTTATACAAACAACTTTTCGGGAGCAACAACGACAACACTTTACGATATTGACAGCGGAAACGATACGCTGAACATTCAAAATCCGCCAAACGGCGGAACGCTCGTTCCCGTTGGTGCGCTCGGCATTGACATTACTTCGGTCAACGGTTTCGACATCGCCGCCGGAAGCGGAACGGCTCTTGCGGCGGTGCAGTTGACAGGTGGAACTTCTTCGCAGCTTTATGCAATTAATTTGACAACCGGCGCGGCTTCATTTGTCGGACCGATTGGCGGTGGCGTTCCGCTTCGCGGGCTTGCTTTGAGTGCAGGTTCGGCGGCAAGCGCGACGGTGGATTTTGACGGCGACCGCCGCACGGATTACAGCGTTTTTCGCACAACCGATAACACTTGGTATATCAACAACAGTTCAAACAATTCGTTCAGCTTTACGCAATTCGGCTTGACGGGCGATGTATTTACGCCCGGCGATTATGACGGCGACGGCAGAGCAGACATTTCCGTTTGGCGCAATACAACAGGCGTTTTCTTCGTTTTCCGAAGTTCCAATAACACGGTTCAGGCTTACCAATTCGGAACAAACGGCGATGAGCCGGTTGCCCGCGATTATGACGGCGACGGCAGAACCGATTTTGCAGTCGTGCGGCGCACGGGCGGACAGATGATTTGGTATGTCAACAACAGCGCAGGCAACACCTTTCGCATCGAGCAATTCGGTTTGGATTCGGACATTACCGCGCCCGGCGATTATGACGGCGACGGACGTTTCGATTTAGCAGTTTTCCGAGGCACGGGCAACAACCCGGCGACATTCTTTGTTCAGCAATCAACCGCCGGATTTACTGCAAGACAATGGGGTTTGGGTAGTGATTTGGTTGTTCCCGGCGATTACGACGGCGACGGTAAAACCGATTTTGCCGTAACTCGCACCGGCTCACAATATTCCTGGTATATTTTGCGAAGCTCGGACGGCGGATTTACGCCCGCGAATTTCGGTGCAAAACCTCATTTCACGACACAGGGCGATTATGACGGCGACGGCAAAACGGATATTTCCGTTTATGATCCGGCTATTGGCGCATTCTACGCTATACGCACGGTCAACGGCGCACTTGTTTTCTATCGCTTCGGGCAAAATGGCGATATTCCTATTGCCAATTTTGATACACACTAGTTTGGGTTTTGGATTTTGGGTTGCGGATTATTATGGAATCCAAAACCCAAAATCTCAGGAGAAAATATTTATGAAAAATTTACTTAAAAAACTCGGAAAAGGTTTAGCGGGAATATCGCTTATCTTTTCGCTGTCGGCAATCCCGACACCGGCTTCGAGCCATTCGGAAGCACCGCTTATTTCAATGGACAGATTTGCCGATAATACGGACACTTACGCCTTCAGAAGCGTCGAAGCGGGACGCGACGGTTTTGTAACCTTGATTGCCAATTTTATTCCTTTGCAAGAACCTTCGGGCGGACCGCAATGGTTTCGTTTTGACGACACGGTTTTGTATGAAATCAAAATTGACAACACGGGCGACGGTATCGAAGACATTCGCTACCAATTTCAATTTACGACGCAAACCTTTAACGGCAACACCGTTTTAGGGCAAAACACAATCAATCAAGACGGCGCGATTACGAGCTTGAACGACATTGATTACAATATGCCGCAAACTTATACGGTGCGCCGTATTGACCGAACTTCCGGTCGAAACGGCAGAATCGTTGCCGCCGGACTTCGCACGCCGCCCGCCAACATTGGACCGCGTGTAACACCGAATTATGAACAAAATCTCGGACAGCCCGCAATTTATCCATTGCCGAACGGCGGCAAAGTTTTTGCCGGAACACGCGATGAATATTTTTATATTGATTTGGGCGTTTTCGACGGTTTGAAACTTCGCACGATTGACACGGGCGGACCCGGCATTTTTAACGGCAACGGCATTGATTCGACACAAGGTTACAACGTCAGCACGATTGCGATTGAAGTTCCGATTCAAGAATTAACACGCAATTTTGCTGTGCCGACAGGTGCAACCGATCCGAATGCGGTTATTGGTGTTTGGTCAACTGCCAGCCGTCGTTCAACGCGCGTCATCAACGCTAACGGGACGCGGACGAATTCGGGCGATTGGGTGCAGATTTCGCGTCTCGGAAATCCGCTGGTTAATGAAGTCGTCATTCCGCTTGCGCTGAAAGATGCTTTCAACAGCTTGTCGCCGAAAGACGATGCCGTTGCCGCGCCGGCGGTTCTCGATCCCGAATTTCCGAAAATCGTCAAATTTGCGCTGGCTTCGTTTTATGGCTTGAACATTAATATTCCGCCTGCGCCGCGCAACGATTTGGTGGCAATTTTTGCAACGGGAATTCCGGTCAATCCGATAACGGGACCGAATTACACAACGTTTCTTTCCGACGGACAGCCGCACGAATACCTACGTCTGAACACGGCAATTCCGGTTACGCCGATTGCTTCGCAAAATCGGTTGGGCTTACTCGGCGGTGACGTTGCGGGTTTCCCAAACGGTCGGCGCGTGTTTGATGATGTAACTGACATCGCGCTTCGTGCCGTTTTGGGCGGAACGCCGTTCACACCTGATTTTAACGTCGCGCCGAACAATGCGGCTGGCGACGGTGTCAGTGCAAATCCCGAAGGTCCGCTTTTGACGCGCTTTCCTTATTTGTTACCGCCAAATCCGGGCAATACACCGCGAACTTCAAACATTCGACCTGTAACCGGATTTAACGACATCGGTTTCTAAACTTCACCAAAAAAAGTTCGTTTGAAAGCATCTGAAAATAGCTTTCAAACGAACTTTTTTCTTAGAGTTTGAGATCAGTATAGTGAGCGGTAGCAAACGCTTTTGCAAGATTAAGGTTGACTTTCTCCAAAACTGCTCACTACCGTTCGCTATACTGATTTTTTTTATTTATGAAAAACGCATTTTTTTTAATTATATTTCTAATCGCTGTTTGTTTCGCCTCAGGTGCGTGTTCATCTGCAAAAAGCGAAAATTCGATAAACCAAACAACAAACGTGAATTCGTCAAATGATGTAGAAGATACAGCCGTAAAATCTGCTCTCAAAATTATCGAAAAATCGCCCGATGCGCCCGAAGGCTATTCACAGCTTGCCGTTGCTTACATCAAACGCGCACGGCAAACAGGTGATTTCAGCTTGAACTCGAAAGCCGAAACTGCGGTTAAAAAAGCTCTGGAAATAGACCCGAAAAACACGATTGCGTTAAAACTTTCAGCCTCGCTTCATCTGACATTTCACCGCTTTAACGAAGCTCTCGAAGCGGGCAAACAATTAACTAAAGATTTTCCCGATGATGCTTTCGGCTACGGCGTTTTGACGGACGCGAATGCCGAACTCGGAAATTATAAAGAATCGGTTGACGCATCGCAGAAAATGGTTGATTTGAAACCAAATTCAGCGTCTTACGCCCGCGTTGCACATCTGCGTTCATTGCACGGCGACACGGAAGGTGCAATCGAAATGTTCAAAACCGCAGCGCGAACCGCCGACCCGCAGGACAAAGAAGCGCAAAGTTGGTGCTTAGTTCAGCTTGGCGATGAGTATTGGAAATACGGGAAATTTGCCGAGGCAGAAAAGGTTTATGACGAAGCCTTGCAAAATCTGCCGAATTATTATCTAGCTCTCACTGCCAAAGGAAAAAGTCGTGCCGCACAGAACGATTTCGACGGTGCAATTAAAATTTTGACCGATGCCAATAATCGCGTCCCGAATGTCGAAGCCACAATTTTGCTTGGCGATATTTACACTCGGCAAGGCAATGGAGAAAAAGCAAAAGAGCAATACGATTTAGTTGAAATTATCGAAAAGAAAATAGGCGTGAACAATGACCAAAAACGTCTTGCTCTTCTCTGGGCTGACCACGACTGGAAATTGGACGAAGCACTAGCAATCACAAAACGCGAATCAAATGAACGAAAAGATATTTTTACAATGGACGCGCTGGCTTGGACATTATATAAAAAAGGTCAATTAACCGACGCAAAAACTGCCATTACAACCGCGATGAATCTGAAATCAAACGATGCGCGAACTCTCTTTCACGCAGGAATGATTGAAAAAGATTTAGGCAATCGCGCCGAAGCGAAAAAATTACTCGAACAAGCGTTAAAACTGAATCCGGCGTTTGATTTATTGCAAGCCGAAAATGCCCGAAAGGCTTTGTTGGAATTGAAATAATCGCTCAGAGTTACCCCTTTCGGCGTGAAGTCGCCGGCATAATGTCAAGTTGATTTCTATGTAGAGAATTTCACGGATGAAACCATAACTCTGAACTTAAATAATTATGAAAAAGCATTTTTATATCTTCGTTGCGCTTCTTTTTTTGGCAGTTTCATCGTCAGCGCATCCGCTCGGAAATTTTAGTGTTAATCAATATTCGCGTTTGACAGTTGAAAAATCCGAAATAAAGATTCGGCAAATTCTCGATATAGCGGAAATTCCGACGTTTCAGGCGCAAAGCCGAATTGATACCGACAAAGACGGTGTGATGTCGGATGCCGAATTACAGATTTATGCAGAAAATCTTGCTCCGCAAATAATCTCGAATCTTTTTTTGACGGTAAATAATCAGCCTTTTGAAATCGGCATTGAAAGGAAAAATATTGCGTTAAAACAAGGCGAAGGAAATTTGCCGACGCTACGTTTAGAAATGGATTTAAGCGCGAAAATTCAAACCGCGCAAACCGCAAACCGCGTAAATTTTGAGAATAAAAATTACGCAGAACGAGTCGGCTGGAACGAAATCGTCATTGCCCGTGCCGGAGGCATCGAGGTTTTTAACAGCACGGCGGCAGGAAGCGGCGTTACCGACGAGATACATTCGTATCCGCAAGAGACGTTGGACGCGCCGCTTTCCGAACGCAAAGCCGAATTTTCTTTTACTTCAGGAACAATTCCCGAATCCTCGAATCCTTTGCAAAACCGCGACGGACATAAAACTGTGTCAGTTTTGCAAAGAGATAAACTCGCCGAATTGATTTCCGTTCCCGAAATTACTTTTTCGATTGCTTTGTTCGGATTACTTATCGCTTTCGGACTCGGCGCAATGCACGCAATGTCGCCCGGACACGGCAAAACGGTTGTCGGTGCATACTTAGTCGGTTCACGCGGAACGCCGAAACACGCGGCTTTTCTCGGTATTACCGTTACTATCACGCACACGCTCGGCGTTTTCGCGCTCGGATTGATTACGCTTTTCGCTTCAAACTACATTCTGCCCGAAAAATTGATGCCGTTCTTGAGCTTTATTTCGGGTTTGCTGGTTTTATACATTGGTTTGACAATGTTCCAAACTCGTCTTTTTTCGATTTTAGGTTGGGAAAAAGCCGGACATCATCATCACGGACATTCTCACGAACATCATCATCACGGCGAACATTCGCATATGCACGACGGACATTCGCATATGCACGACGGACATCATCATCACGAACACGACGAATTCACGCACACGCACGATGGACACACACATTCACATCTGCCACCTGAAGAAGTTTCTTGGAAAAGTCTGCTTGCACTAGGCGTTTCGGGCGGACTTTTGCCTTGTCCTTCTGCGCTTGTTTTGATGCTTTCGGCGATTTCTCTTGGGCGCACCGGCTATGGTTTGATTCTGACAATTGCTTTCAGCTTTGGTTTGGCAACAACTTTGACAGCGGTCGGTTTTATATTTCTTTATCTCGGAAAGGTGTTTGGCAGTTCGCGTCTGGCGGAAAATCGAATATTTAAAGCCTTGCCCGTTGCAAGTGCGTTCATAATTTCGTGCGTTGGCGCGATTATTTGCTATAATTCGATAGCATAAACTTTCAAAACGTAACACTATGAACACAATTCTTATATTTTCAATCGCTTCAACACTCAGCATTTTAGGTTTAGGTTTTCTGCTCGGATTAAAACACGCCACCGAAGCCGATCATTTAGCCGCAGTTTCGACAATGGTTTCGGAACGGAAAAGTCTTTGGAGTTCGACAATTATCGGCGGACTCTGGGGTTTAGGACATACAATCTCGCTTTTCGTTGCGGGAATATTTGTGCTTCTGCTAAATTTTCAAATCAGCGAAAAAACCGAACGGATTTTAGAATTTTGCGTCGGCATTATGCTTTTGCTTTTAGGTTTTAATGTCCTCAGAAAATTTCTTACAGGCGGAGAATTTCATTTTCACGCACACGAACACGGCGCACACGAACACACGCATCCGCACACGCACTTACAAGCAGACGAACCGCATACGCATCACGGATTTTCATTCAATCCGCGAGCCTTAATTATCGGAATGATTCACGGTTTGGCAGGAAGCGCGGCGTTGATGCTTTTGTTGATTCCGACTATCGAATCGAAAACTATCGGTTTAATTTACATTATAGTTTTCGGTATTGGTTCAATCGGCGGAATGATGATAATGAGTTTTCTCGTCGGTCTGCCGTTTCATTTCACAGCGTTTCGAGCCGGTAATCTCAATCGAATTCTACAAAGCGTCGCCGCTTTGGTCAGCATTTTTGTCGGTCTTATGATTATTTACGAAAAAGGCGTTACCGAAAATTTGTTCGGATAAAAAATTCAAATTCGTAAGTGTTTTATTTTCAATAACACCGGTTCGCCGGTTTCGATTCACATTAGACATTGTTGGAATAATGTGATTATTTATCTAATATACAGGTGAATATGAGAAAAGAAACACGCCGAATTTTTAGGTCTTTTTGGCAAACGAGTCTTGCCGCCGGATTATTGTTGTTCGGAATGTCTTGTTATGAAGCCCGGAAAGAATCTACTACCACTACCACCGAAACTAAAACAACGCAGACTAATTCCAGCCCGCGTGTTGTAAGCTACGAAACGAAAACTCCCGGTAATGTCGAGCCGACACAAACCGGCACGACAACACAAACCGGCGGCGGAGTCAGAACGCTCAAACTTGCCAGCCAAATGATGCGGCGCGATATGCCTTATCGCGTTGTCGTTCCGAACGATTATGACACGAAAACAGCAGACCGCTACGCAGTCGTCTATCTTTTACACGGTTTAACCGGACATTTTAACGATTGGACAGATCGCGGAAATATTTCCCAACTCGCCGCAAAATACAATCTGATTCTCGTTACACCCGAAGGCGACGACGGTTGGTATTCGGATAATCCGACGAAATCGGGCGATATGTATGAAAGCTATATCGTCAAAGAATTAATTCCTGAAATAGACAAATCATTTCGGACGTTTCCCGACCGCGACCATCGCATCATCGCCGGACTTTCAATGGGTGGCTACGGCGCAGTAAAATTCGGCTTGAAATATTCTGAAATGTTTTCACTCGTCGGTTCGTTTAGCGGAGCATTCGTAACCGGAAGATGGAGCGAAAATGTTGGCGGCAATAAATTAATCGGAAAAAGTTTGGATACGGTTTTCGGCGCAATAAACAGTGAAGCACGAAAATCAAACGATGTTTTCAATCTCGTCAGCACATTTTCCGCAGACAGATTAAAAAATTCACCGTATTTTTATCTTTCCTGCGGCACGGAAGACGTTTTCATTAAAACAAACCGCGAATTTGCGGCGAAACTGAATGAAAAGAAAATACCGAATGAATTTCATTCTCCGGCAGGCAATCACGATTGGAATTTTTGGGGAAGTCAGATTCGTGATTTTCTCGATGTAGTTGATCGCCGAATCAAAAAGTAAGCCTTTCGGGACGATTGATTTTGACACTTATTGAAATTTCTGACAATGTTGTGGCATAATCTGAAATATAATTTTTCAATTTAGGTTGTCCCGTATGCTGGTTTTGCAGTAAAAAAATTAATTTTTTTAAGGTTGTTATGAAATTATGCCCTCATTGTCAAACGGTTTTTAGTGATGACGAGTTTTTCTGCACGTCTGACGGAACTCCACTTTTAGAAAACTATAACAAACTGGAAGAGAACCCAAACCCGACTGCCTTATATCCCCAATTCGACAACAATCCGCCACCGAACAGTTTCAATCCTCAGCCACCAACGGTGCAGTATGGACAGCAAAATTCTCCTTCGCTTGGTGAAGTTCCAACTATTTTCATTCCTCCACAAACACCTCAGTTTCAGCCCCCACAGACAGAGCCGAACTCGAAAAAAAATGTCATAATCGCCGTGCTTGCCACCACTTCCGTTTTTTTGCTTATCGGAATGGTTTTTCTTCTTGTCAACAATTACTTAATTTCAAAAGAAACTGAAATCAAGCCGGTAGCCAATACCGAGCGTGAAGGCAGTAGCACCGAGAAAAGTAATAATAGCAATTCCGAAAATAATACCGGCACAAGCAACATTAATAATGATAAACAAGGTGATGTTGCCGATAAAGAGAAGAAAAAAGATGAAGAAAGCAATTTAAGCACGCCGGTTAAGAAACCGAATGACATTAATCAGATTATGCCCAATGGTATTTCACAACAATACAGCGGAAGTTCTCGATTTCCGAACAAAACTTTACCGCTCACATTATCGCTTATAAGAAATGGTCAAAGATTATCAGGATCGGCACAAACTCCCGATGATTATGATGATTTGTCAGGAACAATTCAATCCGACGGCAGTTTTTATTTAAAGGGTTACAATGCCAAATTCGGACGAGTAACAGGAATTTGGTCAGGCAAAATCAGCGAAAGCGGTCAAGTTTCAGGAGTTTGGACAAGCACCATAGACGGTTCAAAAGTTCGTTTTTCCGCTCGGTGAGTTCGACAACCTTTTGAAAAATAAATTTAATCAAAAAATTCGTTCAAATTCGACAATAAATTCTTATGTCTTTTGCAAACCACGCAGAGGTTTTATAAACTTGGAATACTTCTCCGTAAAAATGTAATTCAAAAAGCGAAATGATAAATTTTGATTCAGAAATCTGTGCCGATTTTACGAAAGCAACAAGCCGCGAATGGCTTGAAACAAACGGCATCGGCGGCTTTGCTTCTTCAACAATTTCAGGGGCAAACACGCGCCGCTATCACGGACTTTTAACCGCTGCGACCAAACCGCCGCTCGGCAGAATTACAATGCTTTCAAAGTTTGAAGAAACTTTGATGATTGACGGTAAAACTTTTGAACTTTCATCAAATCAATATCCGAATGCCGTCAACCCAAATGGTTATAAATACTTGAAATCATTTCGTTTAGATCCGTTTCCGGTTTGGCTTTTTGAAATTGAGAGCATCGAAATCAAAAAGAAAGTATTTATGCTTCACGGTTCAAATACAACAGTTTGCCAATGGTCAATCAAAAATCAATCGCAAATTGCAGATCGCAAATTGCAAATCGAAATTAAACCGCTTTTATCATTCGTTGATTATCACGCTTTGCAACACGAAACCAATGCCATAAATCCCGAATTTCAAATTTCGGAAAATTGTATTTCTGTCAAACCTTACGAAAATTTGCCTGAACTTTTTTTCGCTCATAATGCTAAGAAAATCGAAACAACTGGTTATTGGTATCGCAATTTTGAATACGCGATTGAAAAAGAACGCGGCTTCGATTTCCGCGAAGATTTGTTCCAACCATTTTCGTTAAACTTCGATTTGGCAACACCCGCAACCGTAATTGTTTCAACAGAAAAGCAAGATATTTTGGACGCTGAAAAACAGGAAAAATCTGAAATCGTGCGGCGCAAAGATTTGGTAAAAACCGCTAGAGTGAAAACCGATTTTGCTAAAAATCTTGTTCTTGCGGCTGACCAATTCATCGTTTCACGCGGCACGGGAAAAACTGTTATTGCGGGTTATCCGTGGTTTTCCGACTGGGGGCGCGATACGATGATTGCGCTTAACGGTTTAACTTTGGCGACAAATCGCACCGAAATTGCGCGGAATATTTTACTCGAATTTTCCGAACATTTGAATGAAGGAATGCTGCCGAATCGTTTTCCCGACTCAAATGAAGAAGCCGAATATAACACGGTTGACGCAACATTCTGGTATTTTGAAGCAATTCGTGCCTTTGCGGAAAAAACGCAGGATTATGATTTTGTCCGCGACAATCTTTATAAAAAACTTGTCAACGTCATCATTTGGCATCTTGAAGGCACACGATTTCACATTCACGTTGACACGGATGGATTGCTTTATTCAGGCGAATCGGGCGTTCAACTGACTTGGATGGATGCAAAAATCGGCGACATTGTTATCACACCGCGCACCGGAAAAGCCGTCGAAATTCAAGCACTTTGGTATAATGCTCTGAAAATTATGGCGGATTTCGCCGACAGATTCGGCGATGTTGAAGACAAAAAGAAATATGATTCAATCGCCGAACTTGCGAAACAAAGTTTCAATGCGGTTTTTTGGAATGATGCGGAAGATTGTTTGTTCGATGTCGTCCGCAACGGGAACCGCGACGGCGCGGTTCGTCCGAATCAGATTTTTGCCGTCAGTTTGCCTTACTCGATGTTGAGCATCGGACAAGCGCAAAAAATTGTTGAAAAGGTTGAAAAAGAATTGCTGACTTCCGTCGGTTTGCGTTCGCTTTCGCCGAAGGATAAAGATTATTGCCCGATTTATGTCGGCGCACCTTTTGAGCGTGATTCGGCTTATCATCAAGGCACGGTTTGGGCGTGGCTCATCGGCGCATTCGTTGACGCTTACCGCAAAGTTTATCCGAACGGAAACCAAACGGAAAAGCGTATCAAAGAAATTCTTTCGGGTTTTGAAACGCATCTGACAGAAGCCGGAATCGGGCAAATCTCCGAAATTTTCGATGCCGACACTCCACACAATCCGCGAGGTTGTCCGGCGCAAGCGTGGAGCGTGGCAGAGATTTTACGAGTTTTGAAAAGTTAGAAATTTGTATTCAAACGATTGATAAAAGAGTTTTGCATTATCAATTATCAAATTTCAAATACCAATTAAATCGTTAGTTGTTACGCGACAATTACCTGAAAACATAATGGAAAATAAATTATTGATTGAAAAAACAAAAGCACATTTTGAAGCAGTAATTGACAAAAATATCGAAAAGATTTTGGATTATTATACGCAAACAGAAGATTTGCTAATCTTCGTTGAAGGTCCGCGTTGGGCGACGCTCGGCTATAAGAATGTTGAAAAAGGCTGGCGCGATTTTTGCGATTCAGCGATAAACGTCAAAAGTTGTGAATGGATTGAAAATCTGACTGCCAAAACAAACGGCGAAATGGGATTTGTCGGCGGAATTTCGGAATTAAAGGTTGAGATCAACGGCGAGCCAAAAACAATCCGTTTTCGCGGAACTTTTATTTTAGAAAAAGAGTCCGACGGAAATTGGCGTGTCGTTCACGAACATTTTTCGCAACCTGCCGCTGATCCTTACGGCATCGGCGATTGGCTTAAATGAAGAAGGGGAGAAGAGGAGAAAGGGAAAAGAGGAGATTTGGTAGTTTGTTAATAAACTTGAGAGGTTTATTTTCGCATTCAAGTTTATTATCGAAAAACCAATCTCCCTTTCTCCTCTTCTCCTTTTCTCCCCTTCTTTCTTCAAGAAGGAACAACTTTCATCCATTCCCAAACTTTGTAATCGTAGATTCCGTGAATGCAAAATGGGTCGGCATCGGCGAGTTTTCGGGCTTCTTCTTCGGATTCGGCGGCAAGAACATAACAACCTGCGCCGAGTTCGTTGTCGGTTTGATTTTTAAAAGGTCCAGCCATTACGCAAATTCCTTCCGCGCCGAGTTTTTTGAAATAAGCGGTGTGCGCGTGGAGAATCGGCAAAACTTCTTCGGTCGTAAATTCTTCGCGTTTCGGCGTTTTTCGGATTGTAAAAAAGAAATATTTCATACGGTTTGTTGTTTAGTTTTAACCATAAAATTCAGCGCAATCGTTAAAAGCAAAGCCAATCCGGTCGCGGCAATAACATAATAAAAAGCGCGTGTATAATCACCACCATCAGCATCGGCAACCGCGCCTGTGATACGTCCGCCGATTGCTGCGCCGATAGTTTCGATAACCGTAATTGCGCCAAGAATTTTCGGGTAATCCTTCGAGCCGAAATAGTCTGCGACCAACCTTTGCAGTAAAACAAAAGTTCCGCCATAGCCGAAACCGAACGGAATAACGAAAAGCAAAACCGTCGAAGCGGAAAAATTGAGCAAAATCAGCGTCCCTAAAAACATTACTGAGCAGCAAATCAGCATTACGCGCGTTGGTGAAATTTTGTCGGACATAAAACCGAACAAGAATTTTCCGCCAATGCTCAAGAAAGAAAGTAGGGCTTGAATCAATCCGGCAGTTTCGGGCGAAACACCGATTTTCGGTGTGCGAATGTATAAAATCAGTTGTTGTGTCGAAACAAAAAGCGGATAAAATATCAATGCGGCACACAAAGCGAAAACCCAAAAAAGCGGCGTTTTCATTGCTTCAAAAAGCGATAATCCGGTTTGATTGTTTCCGCCGACAAAAGTTTCTAACGGTTCGCTTTCATCGCCGTCGGGAAATAATCCTATGTCTTGCGGCTTAGTCTTGACAAGAAAAATTATCGCCGGAATCAGAATCAGCCAAATCAAAAGGCTGACGCAAATCATCGCCACGCGCCAGTTAAATTTTACAATCAAAGGAGTTGCAATCAGCGGGATAAGCATTCCGCCGATGCTCGTTCCGGTCAAAACAATTCCCAAAGCAGTTCCGCGTTTTCGCCTGAACCAATTTGAAACCAAAACCGTATTTATCAAAACTCCGACAAGTCCGAGTGCAATACCGAACAAAATTCTCGCCGCATAAATCGTTCCCACCGATGTTGCCTGCGAATGAATAATCAAGCCGCCGCCCAAGATTAAACAGCCGATTAACATCAATTTTTTGATGTCGAATTTTTGAATGAAATAGCCTGCAAAAGGAGCGGTAAGACCGGCGACCAAAAATGTAAAAACACCGAAATTCGAAACAATCGTTTGCGCTTTGTCCGCCGGAATTGCACCCGAAGCGATAAAATCGTTGCGAATCCATTCCGAAAAAACAGGAATTCCGCCGATTGATAAACCGTTGCTGACAACCAACGCAAGTGTTGAGATTGCAACAATTATCCAACCGTAAAAAATTTTATTTTTATTTGTTTCGGTCATCTTTTTGCTCGTCTTTTTCGTCAATGATTACTGCACTTTGCAGTTCAACGGTTAATTTCCAAAGCTAATTTTGGATTTTCATTCTTTGCGTAATTACTTCGGGAAACATATCAACTTCCATATAATTATTCGTGCAATACCGTTGGACGTTTGATAAATTCGCCGCGTTTTTCTTCGGTAACTTTGCCGTTGTCGAACATCACGCGCCCACGAATAATCGTTTGCGTTGACCAACCTTTGGTTAAAAAACCTTCAAACGGCGTGTGATTTTGCGCCGATAGAAGTTCTTCGGCGCGAATCGGTTTTTCTAAATTCATATCAACGATGGTCAAATCCGCATCTGCACCAATTGCAATACAGCCTTTGCGCGGAAAAAGTCCGAAATTTCGCGCCGGATTTGCGGAAACAAGCTCGGCAATGCGCGACAAAGGAACACCACGTTTATGTGCGCCTTCGCTGAGCAAAACCGGATACAAAATTGAACTTCCGCCAAATCCGGGAAGCGATTCCCAAACGCCGTTTTGTTTATTTTCTTCGCCACAACAAGCGTGATCTGAAACAACTGTATCAACGTGACCGCGCTTAATTCCTTCCCACAAAAATTCGCTGTGTTCGCGTGTGCGAATCGGCGGATTTACTTTGCCTTTCAAACCGATGCCGCTTTTATCGAGTTCTTCGTGGTCAAGCGCGAGATGATGCAAAGTCGTTTCTAATTTTATGTCGTGATTCGGATAAGTTCGCCGAACATCAATTCCGGCTTGAAGAGCATCGCGTGATGAAAGATGCAAAAGATTTATCGGGCAGCCCGTTGCATCAGCCAAAATCGCGGCTTCGTGAACCGATAATTTCTCAGTCAACGGCGGACGCGCTTCGGAATATGCTTTCAAACCTGTTAATCCCTGCTGTTTGACTCTTTCGATAAAAACTCGAATCAATTCAGGATTTTCGCAATGCAAACTTAGAGAAATTCTGGCTTTATCTTTATGTTTTTCAGCCATTTGCGAAATGCGCGTCATCAGTTCAAACAAATGCCCCAAATCGTAATTTTCCGCCATTGTATAATCTGAACCTTTCGTCGAATCGGCGGAAAGCGTCAAGGCTTTGTAAAACATATAAAACTTGAACGAACCGACTCCGGCGGTTTCGACGAGCCATTCAATTTCATCGAGTTGCGGCGTTGCCATCGGTGCAATGTGATAGCAATAATCGGTGTAGAAATGACCTTTCGACAATTCTAAAACTTCGGGGAAAATATCTTTATAAAGTCCGGTTTTGTTCAAATAATGATGTCCGGTGCGGAAATAGCTGATAATCGTTCCGCAACCGCCGACGAGCGCAGTGCGCGACTCGGATTCGGCATCTTCCGAATGGGGACGATAAATCCCGACGTGATAATGCGAATCAACTGCCGCCGGAAAAACGTATTTGCCCTTTGCGTCAACAATTTCTTCGGCTTGATTGCTGTCAATCGAATCGCTAATCGAAGCAATTTTGCCGTCTTTAATGCCGATTTCGCATCTCACTTCGCCGTGAAACGGAAAAACGACTGTGCCATTTTTGATAATCGAATCAAATTTCATAGTTTTTTTCACCGCATAGAAACATAAAACACATAGATCTTTCTTTTCTGAAATCTATGCGTTCTATGTTCCTATCTGGTTCATTTTTTCTTCGTTTTCTCGCGCACGAGTTTCACCGAATAGCCGTATAAATCGCTTCGATAAAGCGTGTGGACATATTCGACGGGTTTATTTTCGTTCGTATAAACCGTGCGCTCAATACTCAAAAGTGCTGTGCCGACGCGAACATCCAAAAGTTTTGCAACATACGGATCGGCGAGTTCGGCGTGAATTTGCTGAAGTGCGTTGTCAAGATTCAAACCTAATTTCGTTTCCATCGTGTGCAGCAACGCACCACTCGAAAGTTCTGCCATCGTCAAACTTGCGCCGATTTCTTCAGGCAAATAATTGATAATTAAACCAAACGGCTTGCCTTCATTCAGACGCAATCTTTTCAAACGATAAATCGGAGTTCCCGTCTTTATCTCAAGATGTTCAGCTTCGTGCGCGTCAGCTTCCACACGGTTCATTTCCAAAACTTTAACTGGCGTGTCCATTCCCATTTCGATTAGTTCATCGAGCGACCCCGTCAGATGAATCGTTCCCGTAAAGCGTTTTTTACGAGATTTTCGTGCCGCAATAATCGTGCCGCGCCCTTGTTTGCGCTCAATTAAACCGTCTTCGGAAAGTGCTTGTAAAGCCTGCCTGACTGTAATCCGTGAAACGCCGTATTCGACAATCAACTCGCTTTCCGTCGGCAATTTATCGCCTGCTTCAAATGTGCCGGAAGTGATTTTTTCGCGCAGAACATTTTCCAACTGGTAATAAAGCGGAATCCGCGAACTCGCAAATGAAATTTTCTGTTTTGCCATAGCTTTAAAAGTCTAAATCCGAAAGTCAAGATTTTAAAATCAATCGTGTGTGTGTCCCTGACCTTTGCCGTCGCCGTGGTCGTGTCCGAACTGCATCGAATGCATCAAATCGTGCAAATGAATGCGGTCACTTTCGGAATCAACCGAATACGAATCTTCGGGAAATTCAAAATCAATGTGATTATGGTCTTTTGTCCAGAGCCATTTATTTAATTCGGGTTTTTGGCGAATCAAACGCGAGGCGGCGCGGTCTGCATTTTCGTCAGGGTTGCTGTAAGCGTTGTGATGAAAATGGTTATGCAATTCGCCATCGGTGCGCCCGAAACCTAGAATCCCGTGTTCCGAATAAAATGCGCCGTGATTGACATACGCCGGTCGCCAAAAATATCCGCCCGTCGGCAGGTCGCCAAACTGCATCATCCACGAAGTTCCCCAAACGTGATAGGCTTCTTCGGCGCAATCGTGATACGAAATATTGTCTTGTTGAAAGCCGGGTGTCATCGAATAAAGAAACGTCATTGCGTGCGTTTTTTCGTCAAAATGGAGCAGTTTCAACAAACAACCGCTGGCAGTTTGCGGAAATAAAGTCGGCACTTGCCAAGGCATTTCGGCGTAAGTTTCCATCTGAGTTAAACCTTCGCGGTTTGCGCCGTCCATATCTTCATCAGATTCAATAAAATGCGGTTCGCTGTCGTTATACATTACAAGTGCGAAACATCCGCCGTTTGTTTTCATTTCGGGCATCGAAACCCCACGCGGCACGAAAAAATATCCGCCCTTGCCCCAAATCATATCGCCGACGGTCAAATCGCCGTCCATTATGAAAATTTCGACATCCGAATACGCCACCGAAGGCGGTTGTTTGTAGCCCGCATCCCATTGGACGGACATCGTGCAAGCTCCCGTATCTTCATCAATCGAAAGCATTTTGTAGTTGTAACCGCTCGGAATTCCTTTCAATTCCAATTTTTTAAACTCAACGTCTCTGTCAACAAATGGTTCAATGTGTTTTCGCATAGTTTTTTGATTTTTGATTTTTGATCTTTGATCTTTGAATTTAGATTCCAGAATTCAACATTGAATTAAGAAATCAAAGGTCAAAAATCAAAAGTCAAAGATCGTTTAATTAAAATACAACCTTAAATTCCCTGTCCGGTTTCTGAAAAAGTTCTTCTTTTTTAATGATTCGCTTGTTGTCGGCGTGCCAATAAAAGCCCGTTGTCGTGATTCGTTTGTAAAATTCTTGAATCCAAACTTCACGTTGTTCGGCGAGTTCAATGTTCATTGCTTGCGCGATTTTGGCGTAGCGTTCATTTTGCTCAACAACTTCTTGATCAATCCACACCTGCACTTCTTCGCTTCGGTTTGGTTTGCTTTTTAATATTTTTCTACTCATAATTTTTGAGCCACGAACAAACACGAAAGGACACGAAAATATTTTTGTGTTTTTTGTGCCTTTTTGCGGCTAATCCTCCTAAATCCAATCTTCTAAGCCATAAACTCTGGCGGCATTTTCAACTAATAATTTACGTTTTGGAATTTCGCGCAATTCTAGCTTTTCAATCTCATCAATCGCCCGTTTGAAACCGATAACGGGGTAATCCGTGCCGAACATTACTTTGTCCTGACCGCGCGAATTGATGAATTTTATCAACGATTTATCCCAATATTTCGGCAGATGCGCGTCCGTCCCGATAAAGACGTTGGGATGTTTCCAAGCCATCGAAATCAT
>CAZJQP010000022.1:0-2788 GCA_964548225.1 uncultured Blastocatellaceae bacterium
ATTGAAAATGCTCGCTTGAGAATAAGGTTATGAATTATGCACAGGCTTCAATTAATACTAGCATTTTTTATATCTCGAAATAAACACTTTTTTTCGCAAGAATAAAAAAATTATTCTTTGTTGATATGAGAAAGGTTGCTAAAGGGGAAACAGACTTTCATACGCAAACCTTTGTTTATATTACAAACCGTTTGCCGAATGCAACCGTCCGAATGGAAAGCGTAGGGCTTATTCTAACTTTGAATAAGCCGGATGGAAAGCGAAACAAACTTTTTCAAATTTCGCGCTTTGCGCCGTAATTGTGCTATAATCAGCCTAAAATGCTTTTTTACACTTTATTTTAACGGAGAAATTTTTAATGGCTTTTGATTACAGCAAGATTCAAGAACTTCTCGGCGACGATGCCGAAACACTTTTAGGACATACTTCAACCACGATTTCCAAAGACCTTCTGCACGTCCCGAGCGGCGATTTTGTTGATCGCGTTTGGAAAGATTCAGACCGAAGTCCGGCAGTTTTGCGGGCGATTCAGACGCTTTTCGACAATGGACGATTAGCAAAAACGGGCTATCTTTCGATTTTGCCGGTTGACCAAGGCATCGAACATTCGGCAGGCGCGTCGTTTGCCCCGAACCCGATTCTTTTCGATCCCGACAAAATCGTTGAACTCGCTGTCGAAGGCGGTTGCAATGCGGTTGCTTCGACATTCGGCGTTTTGGGAGCAGTCGCCAGAAAATATGCTCATAAAATTCCGTTTATCGTGAAAATCAATCATAACGAACTTTTAACGCATCCGAATAAATTTGACCAAGTTATGTTCGGCACAATCGAGCAAGCCAGAAATATGGGCGCGGTCGCCGTCGGCGCGACAATCTATTTCGGTTCGGACGAATCAACACGCCAAATCACCGAAGTTTCCGAAGCCTTTGCTTACGCGCACGAACTCGGAATGGCAACGATTCTTTGGTGTTATTTGCGAAATTCGGCTTTCAAAACCGAAAACGGCGATATGCACGAAGCGGCGGATTTGACTTCGCAAGCAAATCATCTCGGCGTTACGATTCAAGCCGACATCATCAAACAAAAACTCCCGACGCGCAACGGCGGCTACACCGCACTCGGCAAAGGTTACGGCAAAACACACGACAAAGTTTATTCGGAACTTTCGAGCGAAAATCCGATTGATTTGGTTCGCTATCAAGTCGCAAATTGCTATATGGGACGCTGTGGTTTAATTAATTCCGGCGGCGAATCGAAAGGCGCGGGCGATCTTGCGGCGGCTGTTCGCACCGCAGTCATCAACAAACGCGGCGGCGGAATGGGTTTGATTTCAGGTCGTAAAGCCTTTCAACGTCCGACGGCTGAAGGCGTTCAACTGCTTAATGCAATTCAAGACGTTTATCTCTCGAAAGACGTTACTGTTGCCTAAGATATTCAAAATTAACGCAATCGAAAGACGGGAAATTTTCCCGTCTTTTTTATTTGTTTTGCAAACAACAAAAAAAAATTTATTTTTTCTGAATCCGATTTAAATCCTTCATCGAAATCATCATCAAAGGGCAGGAGATGCCTTTAGAATTTAATCAAAAAAATAAGAGGAAAAATATATAATGAAAAATTTAGCTATTGCGATTTTGATGGTTACAGGTGTGTTCGTTTTCGGGTTAAGCAGTGTTTCGGCACAAATGAATAATGACGCTAAGAAAAAGAGCGTTGTGGAAATTGCTGTCGGTTCAAGCGATCACACAACTCTGGTTGCGGCAGTCAAAGCCGCCGGTTTGGTTGAAACTTTATCAGGCAAAGGACCTTTCACGGTTTTTGCACCAACGAATGCCGCATTTGGCGCACTTCCGGCAGGAACTGTCGAAACGCTTTTGAAAACTGAAAACAAAGGTTTGTTGACAACCGTTCTGACATATCACGTTGTTGCCGGAAATTTTGATTCAAAAGCAATTTTGAAAGCAATCAAAAAAGGCAAAGGTAAAGCAACTTTGAAAACTGTTCAAGGCGGCACTTTGACTGCAAAATTAGATGGTTCTTCGGTTGTTTTGATGGATGAAAAAGGCGGGATGTCAAAAGTTTCGGTTGTTGACCTGAAAGGCTCAAACGGAGTAATTCACGTTATTGATACAGTTGTTATGCCTAAGTAAATAAGTTCTCCTTTCTTTATTTCAAGGCTAAAAAAAGCGCGTCTGACACAAGACGCGCTTTTTTTGTTCGTTTGAATCCAAAAATCTCAAGCTGACGAAAAATCTTTGGTTTTACCAAAATCAAACAGGAGATTATGTTATGAAAAGTTTATTTTTGAAATATTTTTCGTTGGCAGTTTTTGCTGTCGTTTTGTTTTCCGCGTCGTCCGCTTTTGCCCAAATGAAGGAAAAAACTCTTTACGAAAGGCTCGGCGGTTATGATGCTTTGGCGGCTGTTACGGATGATTTTGCGGCACGTCTCGCAACCGACAAAAAGTTAGGCAAATTTTTCGTTGGTTTGAGCGATGATTCGATGAAAAAATTGCGTCAGCACGTTATTGATTTTCTTTGTCTGGCAACGGGCGGACCGTGCGCTTATACGGGGCGCGATATGAAACTCGTCCACACCGGACTCGAAATTACCAAAGAAGAATGGGACATCAGCGTCAAACATCTCGTTGCCACGCTTGATAAATTTAAAGTTCCCGAAAAAGAGAAAAAAGAAGTTCTCGATGCTGTCGGCAGTTTGGAAAAAGACATTGTCGAGAAAAAGTAAAAAGCCGACTAATGCTAACGAAAGTTTTTTAATTTTTGAGTCC
>CAZJQP010000022.1:2798-59056 GCA_964548225.1 uncultured Blastocatellaceae bacterium
AAAGGTGAAAAGGTGAAAAGGTGAAAAAGTTTGATTGACTTTTGCTTAACCAACTTTTTCACTTTTACCCTTTTTCACTTTTTAGAAGAACTTTTATAAATCGTTTCAATCCAAAAATCCGTCTTGATAAAACCTTCGCCCCACGCTTTGTATTTTTCGGGGAAACCTGTCTTTTTGATTTCGTCGAGCGATTTATTTTGCTTCATCCCATCTTGGACGATTTTCGCCGTTTCGACGAGCATTTGATGATAATTTTTTAAATCGTCAAGCGTCGAAATCGCGCCGTGTCCGGGAATTAGTTTTGCATCTGCCGGAATTTGTTTGATGAGTGCGGCGATATTGTTCGTCAAACCTTGCACGCTTCCGCCGTTTTCCAAATCAACAAACGGAAAGCGTCCGACAAAGAAATTATCGCCGAAATGGACGACATTTGATTTCATAAAAAATATAACCGTGTCGCCGTCCGTGTGTCCGTTCGGAAAATGCACGGCGCGGACTTCTTCGCCCGCAAAATGGATTGACATCTGTTCGGTGTAAGTTATCATCGGCAGAGCGTATTCGGGATACGGCTCGGTTTTGCGCCCGAAAACCGTGTTGATTTGCGAAAGCCGCGTTCGCACGTTTTTATGTGCGACGATTATCGAATCTTTGCCGAAAAATTGATTGCCTTCCGTGTGATCGCCGTGCCAATGCGTGTTGAAAATAAATTTCGGCTTTTCCGCGCCCAATTCCTTCAAAGCATCGCGCAATTTTTCGCTGACGGTTTTGTAATCGTCGTCAACAATCAAAATTCCTTCGCTGCCGACCAATGCGCCGACGTTTCCGCCGCGCCCTTGAAGCAGATAAACATTGCCATTGACTTTGGTTGTTTTGACCGTAACATCTTGCTTATTTTCAAAATGCCGATTGTCGCCGTGCGCCGAAACGCTGATTGCCAAAAGACTTACTGAAATTATTAAAGACAGAAACTTTTTCATCATTTTATTCTATACAGGCAGAAACACGACTGTAAAGGAGTGTGCTAAAAGCGAGCCTATAACACACTTCTTTACAGTCGTGTTTCTGTATTTCTTACAAAAATCTTCCCTGCGTCATCTGATAAACTCCGGTCAAAAACGGATTCGTCCGTCGTTCGTGTCCGATGGTCGTTTCGCGCCCGTGTCCCGAATAAACCGTAAAATCATCGCCGAGCGTCAGGATTTTATTTTCAATCGAATCCATCAGTTGTTCAAAATTCCCGCCCGGCAAATCCGTCCGCCCAATCGAACCTTCAAACAGACAATCGCCGACGAAAACTTTTTTATGAGTTTCTTCCGCCATTACGATATGTCCGCGAGTATGACCCGGACAATGCAAAATCTTAAAGCGTAAATTTCCGACTTCATAAATCTCGCCATCTATCCAATTTCTTGTTAATTGCGGCGGTTTTTCGTATTCAAAACCGAGGATTTTCAACTGGTGTTGCGGAATCCCTAAGAACAAAGGCTGTTCCGGCAAGCCGTAATATAAATCTTCATCGCCTTTGTTCAAAAAGACTTCCGCCTTTGGAAATCTTTTATGCAAAGCGGTAGTTCCGCCGATATGGTCAAAATGCGCGTGCGTCAAAGTTATCGCTTGAAGCTCGTAATTATTGTCGTTCAGAAACGAAACAATCGCGTCCGATTGCTCGCCCGGATCAATGCAAATCGCCTTTCGTGTGTCTCCACAAACGACAACCCGCGTGTTTTGTTGAAAAGGTGTTAGGACAAAAGTTTCGATAATCATTCGTATAATTTTTCCAAATATTTTTCCGCGTCGAAATCTGCGGTTTTGCGGTCTTTCAAAACAAATAAAATCGCTTGCCGGTAAGTTTCCGCCGTCGGTTTGCCGGTAAAACACGGCGTTTCGATTTCGGAAAGCGAAAGGTAACTGACCAAAATGCCGAGAAGCATCCAAAGCAGCGTTTCTTCTGTTGTGCCAATCGGATTGTGTTTGCAAATAATCTCTCGCTCAACACGGATTTTTTCGCAAATTTCGGCAAATTTTTCTTCACTGATTTCGTTCACTTTTTCTATTTAACCACAAATGCCGTTTTGATACATTGTGAACTAAAACAAGACATCAGACTGAACAAAATTAATAATCTGTATGAAATAGATACATTTTCAGTTTGCAGTTTATTTCTACTTAAACTCCATATTTACAGCTTTTGCACAGAAAAATTACAATTTCATAGTTTTGGCACGGTGGTTGCCCTTATTCAAAAGCGATAATTAGGTTATCAAATCATTTTCGGGTTAAGGGCAATCTGAAGGAACAAGGCAGGTTTTACGAACAAGGGCAGGTTTTAATAAGCAAAGGTAAATATCAGGGACTTGTAAGTTTTTTTTGCAAGTGGGTCATTGAAAAGCAAAATTATTCTTAACGATAGCTATTTAATACGAGTGAACTTTCATTACACCTTCTAATCTCATATCTCAAATCGTTTGCAAATTTTGCTTTTCAAAAAATTACCGGAAACTTCGGTTTCCGGTTTTTTTTTGGTTAAATCATTTCTTCATACATCAAATAATACGAACTTTCCATTCCGAGTTTTTCATAAACTCGTTGGGCATTCGTGTTTTCTTTTTCAACATAAAGACGAAAACCACAGACATTTTTTGATCTTTCGGCGGTGGCTTTAACATATTCATACAAAAACCGATAGATGCTTCGCCCACGATATTCCGGCAAAATATAAACGCTCTGAATCCACCAAAACCAAGCATTCCGCCAATCGCTCCATTCAAACGTAATCATCAAACCGCCGACGATTTTTCCGTCTTCTTCCGCAACTACATAAAAACCTTTCTTTTCATCTTCAAAAACCGCTTCAACGCCCTGTTGCAAAACGTCCGAATCTAATTTTTTGCCTTCGGTTTCCATTGCCATCGCTTGATTAAATTCGACCAAAGCCGGCGCATCCTGTTTTTCTGCAATCCGAATATTCATAATTTTCGCTTGACGAAACTGCGTCTGTTCTCTACTCTAAAATGTTTTGCCATTCGGCATCTGAAATTTATTTTATGAAACTTCGCATACTTTATCACGGAAATTGCTTCGACGGCGTTTCATCTGCCGCGATTTTTACTAAATTTTATCAAAAAAACATTAACGAAAACGCCGATGTTTTTTACACGCCGACAATGCACCGCGCCGGAAATGCTTTTGACCGCGAACAATTCGACGGCGACGAAAACGCGATTGTTGATTTCAAATATTGTCCCGACGAACGCTTGAATTGGTGGTTTGACCATCATCAATCGGCGTTTTTGTCTGAAGCGGACGAAGCACACTTTCGCGCCGACACGAGCGGCAAAAAATTTCTCGACACGACGAGCAAATCCTGCGCCGAATTTATTGCGCGAATCGCCAAGGAAAAATTTGGTTTTGAAGACGAATCTTTAGCGGAATTGATCGAATGGGCGCATATTATTGACGGTGCATTGTATGAATCTCCGGCGCAATGTGTTGAGCTTCGTTCGTCGGCACTAAAATTGATGCAGGTCATCGAAGGCGAAAAAGATATTGCATTTGTTGAAAAAATTATTCGCTGGCTGACTGAAAAATCTTTGGATGAAATCGTCGAAAGCGAAGAAATTCAAGCGAAATTAAAACCGATTTTGGAACAGCATTGGAACACGGTCGAATTAATCAAAGAAAACTCAAAATACGAACGCGGCGTGGTCGAATTCGATTTAACCGAATATCCGATTGAAGGTTACAACAAATTTATTCCGTATTATTTTTATCCCGAAACTACTTACAATGTTTCGCTGACGCGCAGTTCGTTTCGCACAAAAATCTCGGTTGGTTCAAATCCTTGGTCGCCGCGT
Source organism: uncultured Blastocatellaceae bacterium (assembly GCA_964548225.1). Lineage (GTDB taxonomy): Bacteria > Acidobacteriota > Blastocatellia > Pyrinomonadales > Pyrinomonadaceae > CALMEH01. The sequence continues at coordinate 6,653 of CAZJQP010000022.1, forward strand.
CCGCGAACGCATAACATCGCCGAAATCTGCGAAAAATACGGCGGCGGCGGACACGCCGTTGTTGGCGCGGTTTCGCTTAAACCGGAAGATTTGGAACTCGGCAAAAAATATATGCGCGAAATTATCGAACGGCTTCAATTCAACGATTAATTATTTTTTTAACGCAAAGCCACAAAGATTTACTTTTGCTTTTTTATTTCTTGCCATTTTACCGAAATAGAGTTACTATAAATTGCATTCCTTAAAAAGCAGTTTGAAAGTTTGTAAGCGTATTGAGTTCCGGTTTTAGTTTTTTCGGAACAATAGACAAAACGAACGGAAGTTTTAACTTTGAGAATAGAAAACGGAGGTAGTTTTTGTGAGTAATTTGCTGTATGGACTCTTGGCTTTAGTTGCATTGGGAGTTGGTGGATGGTTTTTGTTCGGCGGATATAAAGGCGCGGAAGGAAGCACTCTCCCTCTTGTAATCGGCATAATTTCGATTATTGTCGGAATTGTTTTCGGCGGGCTTTTCTTGGCAGGACGAGTTAATAAAACTGAAGATATTCATATTACCGAATAATTATCGGTGGCGCAGTTTGAAATTTTTATTAATGTTTGCCGCCCATTTTTGTATTTAAATTTTTCAGACACAACTCAACCGTTGCGGCGGTTAGGTTGTGTCTGCGTTTATTTTTTCTTTCTAAAATCTTTCAAAAATCCAAATTCCAAACAAAAAAATTAAAGATTTCGGCTAATTTTTTGTATAGTCAAGACACCAAATAATGCAAAGCAACGAAATTTGCGCTATAATGTTGACAAAAATGTAAAGATTTATAAACTTTATATTTTTGATGTAAAAAAGCAATGCCAAAGATAGCAGATATACAAGAAACACCGAATCCGAACGCGGTGAAGTTTATTTTAAAGGAGCCGATTTCGCACGGCACTTCGCATTCGTTTAAGTCGGAAACAGAAGCGGAAAAAGATAAGATTGCGAAGGCAATTTTCGATGTTGGCGATGTTTTGTCCGTATTTTATATGGACAAAATGATTACGGTCGAAAAAACGGACGAATCCGATTGGGACGAAATTTTGCCGCTTCTTGCGGTGCCGATTCGGGCAGTAGAAGCGGTTTCAAACGGAAACGGCAAAAGCGTGGCAAAAGAGGTTGGCGGCGCAATTGCGGCGGCGGTAAGTGATAATCCGCAAATCGCGCAAATTGAAGAATTATTGGACGATAGAATTCGTCCTTACTTAGCAAGCGACGGCGGTTGGGTGGAAATTTTGGATTTTGAAAATAACACATTGAAAATTCGTTATCAGGGCGCGTGCGGAAGCTGTCCGTCGAGCCTCACAGGAACACTGATGGCAATAGAAAATATGATACGTGAAGAAATTGACGAAAACATCGAAGTTATTGCCGTTTGATAAGTTAGCAGTTAGCAATTAGTTGTTAAATCCTAGTTTTTTTGCAACTAACTGCTAACTTCTATTAACTAACCAAAAAGATTTTCTTGACAGAAAAAGCCAAAACAGTTCATAATTCAAAGAGCGGTATTTTCTGCAGAATGCCCGCGCGTCCTTTTTAATTCAAAATCTAACCTTTTAATACCAGCCGAAAGTTTCCCAGTGTGCTGTGTTTTCTGAAATAACGGAGAAGAAATAAAGATGAATAGTGAAGAACTCGAATTAAGTTTGCGAAACGAATTCGAGAGTTGTCTCAAAGATAAACTTGCTGAAATACGGCAGGAAATGGTTCAATTCCAAGAAAGAGTTGAAGCCGAATTTGAAAAACATAAATCTCAACTTGATGAGGTTTTTCAAGATTTTTCGGCTCGTATCAGTGAAGATAAACCGCTTGATGCCGGTTTCACCGAAACGGTCGTCGAACATTTGCGTCTGGCGCGTGATGAAGGTTCGCGGGTTGCAGTTGCGGCAATGGAAAAAGCCGAAGCAATGCAAGAAGAAGCCGAAATTGTTGTGCCGAAAGTCGGGATTCCCGAACTAAGCGCGGCAATCAACGACATCAGCAGTAAAACCACGCAGTCTTCAATTCTTAAAACTTTAGTGCATCACGCTGCACAATTCACACCGCGAGGCGCGTTTTTTATCATCAAAAACGAACATCTCGTCGGTTGGCGCGTTTTCGGTAAAGAAGGCGGGGCAGACGAACAAACTGTGCGCGAAGTTTTCTTTCCCGTGGCAGCGGAAACCGTCTTGGGCGAATCAGTGCGGTCGTTGAGCGCGGTTGACAGTTCCTACGGTTCTTACGCAGATGACTCCATTTATTTAAATAAACTCGATTTCGGACATCCGGTGCGAATGTTTGCCGTGCCGCTCATCGTGCGTGGTCGGAGTGTGGCAGTCCTCTACGCTGATAACGGAAACGAAGGTGAAGAAATCAATAGTGAAGCATTAAATACTTTGGCGCGTGTGGCAAGTCTGACGGTTGAAGTTTTAGCTTCGGCGAAAACCGTAAAAACTACGGACGAAGCTGTTGAAAGAACCGATGAACCGGAAGAAAGCGGTGCGCTCGACAACACATATATCGAACCCGCAAAAACGGAAGCACCGGTTGAAGAAATCACAAACCAAGGCGGATTTGTAATGACTCCGTCCACTGTCGAAGAAGTTTCAAATCAAACCGAAGCCGAATCTCCTGTTGACGAAAAACCGAAAGTTGAAGAACTGCAAAGTTTTTCTTATCAAAAGGAAGAAACTTTCAGCGAACAAGCGAAATCTTACACTTTCGAGCCGGCGGAAATTCCCGAAGAACCGCAAAACGAATTTTCGTATCAAGCTGTTGAAGAAGAAGCCGCAGAAATTCCCAAACCGCAGATGGAATTTGAGGCGACAGAAGTTAAAGTCGAAGAAGTTAAAGAAGAATTCAGCTATTACGAAGCGGAAACAAAGATCGAAACCGAAGAATATTCGACTCCGACTGTTGATCAATACGAGACGGTTAATAATTATCAGTTTGAAACAAATTATCCAACCGAACCTGTCCAATCTTTTGAACCGGCGGGAGAGGTTGAAAAACCGCAAGTAGAAACAACCGGATTTGAATACAATGCACCGCAAACCGTGGAAGAACCCGCGCCGGTGCAAACAGATTTCAACCAATATCAAACTGAAGTTCCACAAGTGGAAACGCCGATTGTGGAACCGGTCCGCGAATCGGTTGTTACGGCAACACCGAGCCGAAGCCGTTTTAGCGACAGAAACGTAGATTTGCCGATTGAGGTGAGCGAAGACGAACGCCGTCTGCATAATGACGCACGACGTTTTGCACGGCTTTTGGTTTCGGAAATCAAACTTTACAACGAACAAAAGGTCAAAGAAGGACGTGAATCAAGCGATCTTTACGAACGCCTGCGCGAAGCAATTGACCGTTCGCGTGAAATGTATGATAAACGGGTTCAACCGCCGGTTGCCGCCAGATTTGATTATTTTCATTACGAGGTAGTCAGCACACTTGCTGAAGGTGATGAAAACAAACTCGGCGCAAGTTACCCGGGATCAGTCGTCTGATTTGGTAGAAAATAAACACTTTAACGGATAATCGAAAGTTTCGGTTATCCGTTTTTTTTGCGCTGAAAGTGATAACTAATCTGAATTCATTGACAACTGAAACGCATTTAGTTGTTAATGAATATAAATTCTTGGTCAAGAAAAGTGTTTCATTGACCAAGAATTTTATTGCCGCAGATTGATGGTAAAAACCCAATAAAATCGTGGTTTGCGAAAAAAACATTGAAATTAAGCAGCAATCGGGGTAAGATTTGAAAAAACATTTTTGACAACTAATCATGTCTTGACACAAGCAACCGAACATTCTAGTCAAGGGAAATAACAGCTTTATGAAAAACTTTTTTTTCGCAGTAATATTTTGCTTCTTCTCGATATTTACAATTTCAGCACAAAATCCGACTCCGACTCCGCTCGTTGATGACGATGGCGTGGTTAAAATTTCGACAACGCTGATTCAAATTGATGTCGGTGTTACAGACAAAGACGGCAAACAAATTACTGATTTGAAAGCCGAAGACTTCGAGATTTTGGAAAACAACGAAAAACAAGAAATCACGAATTTCTCCTACATTGCCGTAACCACAGAAGCCCAAAAGCAAGCGCAAGAACAAGTAACTGTTAATTCCAAACAAGTAAAAATTCCGCCCGTTCCGACAAATCTACGCGCCGACCAAGTGCGCCGCACGATTGTTTTAGTCGTTGACGACATCGGAATGAGCATCGGAAGTATGGCAAGCGTCCGCGATGCTTTGAAGAAATTCGTGAACGAACAAATGCAAGATGGCGACCTTGTGGCAATCATTCGCACCAGCGCAGGCATTAGCGTTTTTCAACAATTTACTTCCGACAAGCGTGTGCTTCGCGCCGCTATCGAAAAAGTAAAATGGAACGGTTTGACTGGAACAATAGGCATCTTTGATCCGCTAAGACCGACGACCAAAGATTTTCTTAATGGAATGGTCAACAGTAGTGGCGAATCTCGCCAAACTCAAAACAACGAGCAAGATAAGCAATTTGAAAAAGATGCTCAACAGATGCGCGAAGGAATGTTTGCCGCCGGAACGCTCGGCGCAATTCGCTATGTTGTCAAAGGAATGGGCGAACTACCCGGACGCAAAGCAATTATGGTTTTTTCGGACGGGTGGGATATGTTTGAAGGCACGGTTAAGAACAGAAACGTCAGCGCAGCAATGGTCAAGCAAGCAATGGACAATCTGATTGAATCGGCAAACCGTGCCGGAGTTGTTATTAATACGATTGATGCACGCGGTTTAGTGGCGGCGGGAATGCTCACGGCGGAAGACGATACAACCGGACAAAGTTTGGAACAAATTGACGAAATTCAGAAAGGACGTTTGGAATCTTTCCGCAATAATCAATCCGGCTTGGCGTATTTGGCAGATCGCACAGGCGGTCGCGTTTTTCTCAATCAAAACAATCTTTCCCGGGGGGTTGAAAAAGCTCTTAATGATCAAAGCGGTTATTATCTGATTGCTTATCAACCCGATTCCGATACGTTTGACGCAAATAAACGAAAATTCAATAAACTTACTGTGCGCGTCAAACGCGACGGCGCAAAGGTTCGATACCGTAGCGGATTCTTCGGCATTACGGACGAAAAATTAAATCCGTCATCACAAATCGCCAAAACGCAGCAGCAAAGAATGGCAGACGCGCTTTTCTCGCCGTTCGGTGCAAGTGGAATTGAAATGCGGATGACTTCGATTTTCGCAAACGACATCAAAGAGGGCAATTTTGTCCGCGCTTTTCTACATCTTAACGGCAAAAGTTTGACATTTGCGGAAGGTGAAAATGGTTATAAAAAACTTTCCTTTGAGGTAATCGGATATACGTTTGACGAAAACGGAAAGGTTGCCGACAGCTTCGGTAAAATGTATGCGATTGCCGTGAAAGCGGACAATGTGCCGAAACTTGTCGAAAAAGGTTTAGTTTATTCGATGCTCGTGCCGGTGAAAAAAGCCGGCGCATATCAGCTTCGCGTCGCCGTGCGCGACGTAACCAGCGATAAAATCGGCGCGGCAACGCAATTTATCGAAATCCCGAATCTCGACAAAAATCGTCTTTCGCTTTCAGGTTTGGTTTTGCAAAATATGACAGCGGAACAATGGCAAGCGCGAGCTAACGGACAAACCGTTTCCGACATTCAAGATTCGCCGACTGTTACAGCAACCAGAATTTTCCGGCGCGGAACGGTTTTGCTGTTTAATTACGTTGTCTATAATGCTAAACCGGATGCAAATCGTAATGTCCAAATCCAAACTCAAGCCAGACTTTACCGCGACGGAGAACTCGTTTTTGAAGGTAAAATCCAACCGCTGAATGCACAAGGACAGACCGATCTGAAACGCCTCGAAGGAAACGGCGCGGTAATGTTAGGAAAAAATCTTGCGCCGGGCGATTACGTTCTGCAAATTGTCGCAGTTGACGCACAAGCTAAAGAAAAAAATCAAATTCAAGCACAGTTTATTGATTTTGAATTGATTGATTGATTGATTTGAGTAGGAATATTGCCCGCGAAACACGCGAAAACTTTAAATCATTTTTCAGCTTGTTTCGTGGGCAATATTTTTTTACATCAAACTTATCGAAGGTATTTTTCAAACCATTCAAGATTCGATTGCATTGCGGCAACCTGCATCTTCGGCTCGTTCGGACCGTGCGGTTGGCGTGGTAGAACAATCATTCGCGTCGGGACGTTTTGGCGTTTGAGCGCGTTGTAGAACTCATAGCCTTGCGAAATCGGCACGCGGATGTCGGCTTCGCCGTGTTGGATGAGCGTCGGAGTCGTAACGCCTTTGACATTGAACATCGCCGAATGTTTTTTGTAGGTTTCAATGTCGTTCCAAAATTCGCCGCCGAAATAATCGGGGATAAAATCGGGAATATCGGCAGTTCCGTTAAAGCTCATCAGATTCGTTACGGGCGCACCGGCGGAAGCGGCTTTGAAACGCTTGGTTTTGGTAACAATCGTCGAAGTCATATAACCGCCGTAGCTCCAGCCCATCACGCCGAGACGGTTTTCGTCTGCCACGCCCATTTTGACGACCGTATCAACGCCTGTCATCAAATCCTGATAATCCATTCCGCCCCAATCTTTGATGTTAGCGCGTCGAAATTCCGTGCCGTAGCCGCTTGAGCCGCGCGGATTCGGGCGCAGAGTCGCATAACCTTTCTGCGCGAAAACCGCGAGCGGATAAACGCCGCGTCCGCCGATAAACGCTTGTTGGAAAACTCCCGCCGGTCCGCCGTGAATGTTCAAAATCAAAGGCACTTTTTGTCCCGCTTGATAACCAATCGGATACGTCAAAAGCCCTTCAATCTCGCGCCCGTCGGTGCTTTTCCACTTGATAACCTCAGTTTTTGGCATCGGCATCTTCGCATAATCGGCGTTGACACGCGAAATCTGCACAGGCGAAAAATTGTTCACGCCCGAAACATAAACTTCGGACGGCGACACCGAATTTTGCCAAACGATGCCGAACATATTGCGGGCAGAATTTAACGTAACGCCGAAAACACCGTCCGTTCCGCTAACTTCGGTGATTTTGCCCGAAGCGACATCAGCCGTATAAAGTCCGGTTTTTGTGCCTTTGGCTTCGGTGAAATAAATCATTTTGCCGTCCGCCGACCAATCAATCGGATTCGGCTGACCGTCAAAGGAAACGGAAAATGCTCTCGGAGTTCCGCCCGTAGCCGCAACGACATTTATTTTATTTTCCTGCGCCCAACGAGGCGGATTATCGCTGATGCTCATTGCAATCCATTTTCCGTCGGGCGAATATCGCGGCGCGTTTTCAGCCGCCGGAGTGTTTGCCAGAACCGTGATTTTTCCGCTGGCAACATCAACCAGCGAAACATCGGAAGTTACCCAATCGTTGGCAACGGATGTTTTTGTGTGATTAAAAACAATCGTTTTGCCGTCAGGCGACCAATCAAAACCGCCGACATTATAATTTTCCGCCGTCAGTTTTTTCGACTCGCGCTTGCCGTTTGCATCTTTTGCAACAGGCATCACATAAAGCCGCGCCATTTTCAGATTTTCGTCAACATATCGAAAATCGTTGCGCCCTTTGTCGTTTTTTTCCTCGTCGTCGCTTTTCGTGTCGGTCATCGAATAAGCAATCCATTTGCCGTCCGCCGACCATTCAAAATTTCCAACGCTTCCCTTCAAATCCGTCAAGGCTTCCGCCTCACCGCCGCCAACGCGCAAAACGTAAAGATTATTGCGATTGTTGTTGCGGTTTGACGTAAAAGCAATCCAATTTCCATCGGGCGACCATTTTGGATTCGTCGAAGATTTATCGCCGAAGGTTACTTGAAACGCATTTGTTCCGTCTGTATTTGCGAGCCAAATCTGCGTTACAAATTCGCTCTTGTCGGCAGTCATTATCGCTTCGTTGACGGTAAAAGCAACACGCTTTCCGTCCGGCGAAACTTGTGGCGAGCCAACCGCTTTTGTTTTGACTTGCATCTCTGCCGTCCAGTTTTGAGCAACGGCAGCCGTCGTCAAAACACACAGAAGAAACACACCTAACTTAAATAATTTCATACTCTTTCCTCCTTTTTTTCGTATAATTGCATTAGTAATAAAAATATCGTGAAACTAAATCTTTTCAACCGCAAAGTTCATTATTGGGCATCAATCATCGTGGCTCTTCCGATTCTGATTGTCATCGTCAGCGGAATTTTACTTCAAACAAAAAAATATGTCGCTTGGATACAGCCAACGGAACTGCGTGGCGCGGGAAAAACGCCCTCGATTTCTCTGCCGCAGGTTTTGGAGATTTCCAAAACCGTTCCCGAAGCCAAGATTCAAACTTGGGACGACATCAATCGGCTCGATGTTCGACCGTCTCGCGGGATGCTCAAAGTTTGGTCGAAAACCAACTGGGAAATCCAGATTGATACCGAAACCGGCGCGATTCTGCAAACCGCTTACCGCCGCTCCGACATCATCGAATCAATCCACGATGGCTCGTTTTTTCACGAAAACATCAAACTCCTGATTTTTTTGCCAGCCGGAATCATTTTGCTAATCCTCTGGCTGACCGGAATGTATCTGTTCGCGCTCCCGATTTGGGTAAAACGCCGCCGCAAAAATACCAAATAGCAAAGAGATATTTAACCGCGAAATATACGAAATAATTGGAAAGATTTGAAATTTCAGCTCTTTGACGATTAAGTATATAAATTGCCGTCTGCTTTAGCTGACGGAACTTGCAGACAATATTTTACCGGCTTTAGCCGAATTTTATTGAAATATCAATCATCCTCTTGGCTTCAGCCTAATTTGCGCTAAAGCGATAAGGATTATATTTTTTTCAAAAGTTTGGCTAAAGCCGCTCTTTTCAATATATCCGCATTCCGTCAGCTAAAGCAGACGGCAATTCATTGTTTCCGCTTATATTTTTCAAACCACATCCGCAAATAAGAAATCTGATACAAACGATTTGACGGATGACGCAAACCCCCCGCGTTAAACCCGTGAAATTCGTCATTCAAACGCACCATTGCAGTCGGCACTTTTCTTAACTTCAAAGCGCGAAAATACTGTTCGGTTTGCTCAAGCGGCGTTCGCAAATCCAAATCTCCGGTCAAAACCATCGTCGGCGTTTTGACGTTTCCGACGTAAGTTATTGGCGAGCGTTGAATATGTTCGGAAGCGTCTTCCCACGGCAATTTTTTGAAATTGTAATACCAATCCGCGCCGTCGGTCGTGCCGACAAACGAATACCAATTTACGACGGGTTTCATCGAAACCGCCGCCGCAAAACGGTCGGTGTGTCCGACAATCCAAGCCGTCAAAACGCCGCCGCCCGAACCGCCCGTTACAAACAGATTTTTCTCGTCAATGTAGCCTTTTTTAATTACTGCGTCCACGCCATTTATCAAATCGTCGTAATCTTGTCCGGGATAAGCGTTGTTGATGGCGTTGCCGAAAGTTTTGCCGTAGCCGGTTGAGCCTCGCGGATTGGTGTAAAGCACGACGTAGCCTTCCGCCGCGTGATTTTGAAACTCGAAATTAAAGCCCACGCCATACATCGCGTGCGGTCCGCCGTGAATGTATAAAATCAGCGGATATTTCCTTGTCGCGTCAAAATCCGGCGGTTTAACAATCCAGCCTTGAACTTTCATTCCGCCAACCGAGTCATACCAAATTTCCTCAACATCGCCCAATTTTCGCCCTTCCATCAAATCGCCGTTGACATCCGTAATCTTGCGCGGAGTCGGCGTTTTGACATTGAAAACCACGACATCGCCCGTTTGTTTGGCATCAGACAAAACGCCCGCAACCGTTCCGTTTTGACTCATACTCGAAGGCAAAAGCTGATGATTTCCTGTCGTGATTTGCCTCGGCGTTCCACCTGAAACCGCTGAAAAATATAGATTATTCGTTCCCTTGTCTTCGGTCGAAAAATAAACGCCGCTGTTGTCGTCCGCCCACATTAAACCGAATGGCGCACGGTCAAAAGTTTCGGTCAAAACCTTTTTGTTGCCGCCGTCCGCGTCCATCAAATAGAGTTTTGAAACGCTGTAAGTGTCGTCGTTTCGGTCAGAGCCGGTGTAAGCAATAAATTTTCCGTTTGGCGAAACTTGCGGCTGAACGTCTTGCCCGTCGCGGTCGGTCAAGGCTTTGATTTGATTGGTTTGCAAATTTGCCGAATAGATTTCTTGACCGAAACGAATGTATTCGGCATCGACTTTGCGAACGCCGCTGAAAATGATCGTGTTTGAATCGGGCATCCATTCGGGCGCGTTGTGGTTGAAATCACCGTCGGTAATCTGGCGCGGAACGCCGCCGGCTTCGGAAATCGTGAAAATATGCGTGTAGCCTTCCGAATTGTAGCCCGAACCATCGGAACGATAATTCAAACGGTCAACAAAACGCGGCGCATCAATCCATCTCGCGCCGTCGGGACGCGAAGGAATATTCGGGCGCATCGAAAATCTCGCCGGAACGAGCATATTAAACGCAATCTTTTTCCCATCAGGCGACCAAGCGATATTCGACGGTGAACGCTCAAGCCGCGTCAGTTGCGTTCCTTCATCCGCCGTGTCCATCCATTTGACAAAAATCTGTGCGCCTTGCGGCTGTCCGGGCGCAATGAAAGCCAGACGTTTGCCATCAGGCGACCAAACAGGCGCACCGCCTTTGAGCAGAAAACGATTGCGCGAACCGTCAGCGTTCATAATCCAAATTTCGTTCTCAAAACGGTCGTTGATTTTGTCCGTCCAACGCCGCGTATAAACAATCTGCGAACCATCGGGCGAAATCTGCGGATTTAAGACGTATTCCCAATCAAGAAATAAATCAAGCGTTAATTTCTTATCATTTTGCGCCGAAGCATTGATTGAAATTGCAAGCGCAAACAAAACTGCGGCAATAATTTTCGTCAAATTTTTCATAGTTTTCCCTTACTTTTTAACCGTAATCACCGGCAAATTTTTCTCGGCGAACATTTTATTAAACGCGGCGATGTCGTCCGTTTTGATTCGCGCCAAAATCGCAAGTTGAGCGTCAATTTTCGCGGTCAAATCGTTATAAACATCATAAGATTGATTAGTCGGTGCGTAGTCCGCACTGTCAACCGTCGAAGCCAGAGCCGCGAGTTTGTTGTTTAATTTTATCGGAAAATTGAGTGCGTCTTGTGAAGATTTGATTTTCGTCTGCATCAATTCTTCTTCAACCGCCGTCAGCTTTTTGATAATGTCGGCGGCTTTGTCTTTTAACTCTTTTTGTTCGGGTTTCAGACGCGCCGAAAGGTCTTCAAACTGCTTGCGAAGGTCGCGGATTTCCAAAATCGCTTCGTGCGTTTCGGTCAGTTTTTGATTGGATTTCATCAAAAAATCGAATTGTTTTTGGAAATCTTCCGCCGTTGTCGCAAGGCGCAAATCCGATTTCACGGCAAAACTTTCGGTTGAAACGGCTTTGCCGTCAATCGTCAGACGAACCTGATAATTTCCCGGCACAACACGCGGTCCCGCAAGGCTTCCGCCCCACATAATCAAACCCGGAAGTCCCGTCGCATTCGGATAACGGAAATTCCAAACGAAACGATTCAAGCCCGCTTCCAAAGGCACAGGCGTTTCGCCCGGCACATTTGGCGCGTTTGGTTTGCCCATAAACTTGCGAATAACTTTGCCGCTTGCGTCCAAAAATTCAAGCACGACTTCCTGTTTCGGTTTGTCCTTCAAAAAATAATGCACAACCGCGCCGTTCGGCGGATTTGCGCCGATTGGTGCGCCCGGCGGAATTTGAAAACCGCCGAATCCGGGCGTTCGATAAGCGTCTTCGGGTTTGAAAAGAAAGTTTTCGGCTTTGTTTGCGTCCGCCATTTGATAAAGCAGAGGCAGATTATCAAGAACATAAAACGAGCGTCCTTGCGTAGCGACAACCAAATCTTTTTCGCGTTTGTGAACCGCCAAATCGGTAATCGGCACGATGGGCATATTTAACTGTAAAGACTGCCACGATTCGCCGTCATTCGCCGAAAAATACATTCCCGTTTCCGTTCCTGCGTAGAGAAAGCCTTTGCGGTTTGAATCTTCGCGGACGACTCGCGTGAAAGCATCATTAGCAATTCCCGAAACGATTTTTTTCCACGTTTTGCCGTAATCGTTGGTCTTGTAAAGATAAGGTTTGAAATCATCGGATTTATAAGCGGTTGCCGCAACGTAAGCCGTTCCCGCGTCAAAGTGCGAAGCGTCAATCGCATTTATTTGAATCCATTCGGGCATATCTTTGGGCGTTACATTCTCCCAATTTTTCCCGCCGTCGCGGGTAACGTGAACCAAACCATCGTCAGAACCAGCCCAAATTACGCCTTGTGTTACGGGCGATTCAGCAAGCGCGAAAATTGTGCAGTAATATTCGACGCTCGTGTTGTCCTGCGTAATCGGTCCGCCGGAAGTTCCTTGTTTTGATTTGTCGTTGCGCGTCAAATCGCCCGAAATCGCTTGCCAGCTTTGTCCTTCGTCCATCGAACGAAACAGCATATTTCCGGCGGCGTAAAGCGGATATTTGCCGTCTGTTTTATGCGGCGAAAAGATAATCGGAAAATTCCATTGAAACCGATATTTCATCGCTTCCACGCCCGCGCCCATCGGGTTGTCGGGATAAACATTGACAGTGCGAAGCTGTTTTGAACGATGGTCATAGCGCGTCAAAAATCCGCCGTAACTTCCCGCAAAAATGATGTCCGAATTGTCGGGATGCGGCGCAATCCAGCCCGATTCGCCGCCGCCGACATCATACCAATGCGTTTCGTTAATGCCGAAATCCGCCGTGCGCGAAGGAATCCGAACCGTCGAATTATCTTGCTGTGCGCCGTAGATGTTATACGGAAAATCGTTGTCGAGCGCGACGCGGTAAAATTGCGCCGTTGCTTGGTCTTGCTCCGTCCAATTTGCGCCGCCGTCGGTTGTAACATTCGCGCCGCCGTCGTTTCCTTCAACCATTCGCTTGTTGTCGTTTGGCGCAATCCAAAGGTCGTGATTGTCCGAGTGCGGCGTTCCGACGGTCGAAAAAGTTCTGCCGCCATCAATGGATTTATGAAAACCGACGTTCAAAACATAAACCGTATCAACGCTTTGCGTGTCGGCATAAACTCGAAAATAATACCACGGACGCTGCATTATTTGCGGATTATTGCTGACTATCTGCCAATTTTCGCCCGCATCGTCCGAACGATAAAGCCCGCCTTGCTTGGCTTCGACCATCGCCCATAGACGATTCGGATTGACCGCTGAAACGGTAATCCCGATTTTTCCCAAAACTCCGGCGGGCAAGCCTTTATTTTTAGAAATATCCGTCCAAGTGTCGCCGCCGTCTGTTGATTTGTAAATCGCACTGCCTTCGCCACCGCTTTCGAGCGAATACGGCGTTCGTTTGATTTGCCACGTCGTCGCGTAAATCACATTCGGGTTCGACGGGTCTAAAATCAAATCAAACGCGCCTGCTTTGTCGGTTCGGAACAAAACTTTTTCCCAAGTTTTGCCGCCGTCTTTTGAGCGAAAAACGCCGCGTTCATTGTTTGCGCCGAACAGATGTCCCATCGCCGCGACATAAACGACATCTGGATTTTTCGGATGAATCCGCACGCGCCCGATGTGCCGTGAATCAGCTAAACCGATGTGTTTCCAAGTTTTCCCCGCGTCAACCGATTTATAAACACCGTCGCCGTACGAAACATTGCCCCGCACGGGCGATTCGCCCATTCCGACGTAAATAATATTCGGGTCTGAAAGCGAAACATCAATCGCGCCGACTGAGCCGGTTTTGAAAAATCCGTCCGATACGGGAAACCAATTTATTCCACTGTCAATGGTTTTGAAAACTCCGCCGCCCGTCGCACCGAAATAATAAACATTCGGCTGCGTCGGAACACCTGCAACTGCCGTTACGCGCCCGCCGCGAAACGGTCCGATTGAACGATATTGAAAAAGTTTCCACGCATCATCTTTTTGCGTGGCAGTTTGTGCTTGAAGCGAAACAAAGGAAACGAAAAGCGAGACGAAAGCCAAAAAAATTTTGGCTTTCCGCTTTGAAACAAAACGGAGTTTGAACATATTGAACTATCCTTTTGATAAAGATTTAGGAACTGAATTTACGCAATAGTCTAAAGGATAGTTTCGGAAAGTTCAATTTCAGAATAAAAAGCGGTAGTAGTTTGGTAGGGGTCTTGCAAAGTCGTCGAAAATCTTTAGAATCGGCGCACGACGCGCCCATCTCTCACATATCACCTCTCACTTATTCCGAATGTCAAGGCAGTTATCTTCGGAATAAGTGATATGTGAGAAGTAAAATCCGTTTCCTCCGACTTTGCAATAGCCCTAAGTAGTTTGGCGCGTTTACCAAACTACTACCGCTTTTTTGGAGTAATTTCAATTAGAGGTTTTTAATCGTCTGCTCTACTTGAGTTTTCGGAGTAATTTCCGCTTTGTGCGGAACTTTGTGAACGGAAATATGCGGCGCGATAATCAGTGCAACGATGCTCATCAGCTTAATCAAAATGTTCATCGAAGGTCCTGAAGTATCTTTGAACGGATCGCCAACGGTGTCGCCTGTAACACTTGCTTTGTGAGCATCACTGCCTTTGTATTCCATTTTGCCGTTGATTTCGACACCGGCTTCAAACGATTTTTTGGCATTGTCCCATGCGCCACCCGCGTTGTTTTGGAACATTCCCATCAGAACGCCCGAAACCGTTACGCCCGCGAGCAAGCCACCGAGAACTTCCGGTCCGAAAGCGAAACCAACGATGACCGGAGTTACCAAAGCAATCGCGCCCGGAAGCATCATTTCTTTCAAGCTGGCTTGTGTCGAAATCGCCACACATTTGTCATATTCGGGTTTTGCTGTGCGCTCCATAATACCCGGAATTTCTCTAAACTGCCGACGGACTTCTTGCACCATTGCCATTGCCGCACGACCGACTGCGGCAATCGCCAGCGAAGAAAAGATGAACGGAATCATTCCGCCAACGAATAAACCCGCCAGCACATTTGCTTTATAAATATCAATTGATTTAATTCCGGCAAGTCCGACAAAAGCGGCAAAAAGAGCCAAAGCCGTCAGCGCGGCGGAAGCGATTGCAAAACCTTTGCCTGTGGCGGCAGTAGTGTTTCCAACGGCATCCAAAATGTCGGTTCTTTGGCGGACTTCTTTCGGAAGCTCACTCATTTCGGCAATTCCTCCGGCGTTATCGGCAATCGGTCCGAAAGCGTCAATCGCTAATTGCATCGCGGTTGTCGCCATCATTCCGGCAGCGGCGATTGCTACGCCGTAAAGTCCTGCGAAATAATAAGAAAAATAAATTCCCGATGCCAGAATAAGCGTCGGCACAAGTGTTGATTCCATCCCGACCGAAAGACCGCCGATGATGTTTGTCGCTGCGCCCGTGTCGGATTGTTTGACAATCGAACTAACCGGACGTTTGCCCATCGAAGTATAATATTCGGTAACAATACTCATCAACGCGCCGACAATCGAACCGACCAATATCGCCAAGAAAACGCCCGTGTTCGTGATGACAGGTTTATTTCCCAAAGCATCCAATCTTAAAAATTCCATTTTTGCCGGAAGCATCCACATTACGAGGAAGTAGCAAGCAACCGTCGTCAAAATAATTGATGTCCAATTACCCAGATTCAGAGCTTTTTGGACGTTGCCTTTATCATCGGAAATCCTGACCAAAAAGAACCCGATAATCGAAAAAATGATTCCGATTCCGGCAATGACCATCGGTAAAAGAATCGGCGAAAGACCGCCGAATTGGTCTTTTGCGACAAGCTCGCGTCCCAAAACCATCGTTGCCAAAATCGTTGCAACGTAAGAGCCGAAAAGGTCTGCGCCCATTCCGGCAACATCGCCGACGTTATCGCCGACGTTATCGGCAATCGTTGCCGGATTTCGCGCATCGTCTTCCGGAATTCCTGCTTCAACTTTGCCAACCAAATCCGCACCAACATCCGCCGCTTTGGTATAAATCCCGCCGCCGACACGCGCAAAAAGCGCGATTGATTCCGCACCGAGCGAAAATCCGGCAAGAACCTCGATGGCTTTTTCCATCTGCACACCATTGACCGAAGCTCCGACAACGCTTTCCACATAGATTTTATAGAAAATCAGAAACAGCGAACCAAGTCCCAAAACGGCAAGTCCGGCAACACCGAGTCCCATCACACTGCCGCCCGTAAAAGCAACTTTGAGCGCGTCCTTTAAACTCGTTCGCGCCGCCTGCGTCGTTCTGACATTTGCTTTGGTTGCGATGTTCATCCCGAAATATCCGGCAGTCGCGCTGAAAACCGCACCGATAACAAACGAAATTGCAATCACGGGCGAAGAAGTTTCAACCAATGTTCCCGACCACGCAAGAAGTGCCGCCGCAACGACTGCGAAAATAGCCAAAATTTTCCATTCCGCTTTCAAAAATGCCATCGCGCCTTCAGCAATAAAAGTCGAAAGCTCGACCATATTCGCTTCGCCTGTCGCCTGTTTGCTGACCCACGCAGACTTGAAAAACATTATGACTAACCCGAAAATCCCTAATGCGGGGATTAGATAAAGAATTGTAGATTCCATTTTGTTAAATTTTTAGTTTGTAAAATTTATGAAGCTCTCAGTTTCGGCTAATGAAAATAAGCACGAATCAAGCAAAAGGGTAATTATCGCTGATTTGACGGCAAAGTTTCAAATCAATTAAGGCAAATAACCCGATTATCTGCGAATTTGTCTGATATTTCCAGCTTTTGGACAAAATAAAAGTGCCGATTTTTTTCCCGGCACTTCCAAAGACAATTTGTTAATCATCAATTATTTCTTGCGGATATATTTGAAATCATAACTAACCGTCCAAGTTTTTCCGTCATCGTTTGAAGTTTCGGCAAGTTGGCGGACGGTGTTTTCGTCCACTTTGAAAAACGTCAGTTTTTGCAGAGTTTTTTTGCCGTCCTGCCCGATTGTAAAGCCTTCGTAACGCATTGCGCCGCCTGAAAAATTTCCCGAATAGAGAAGCGCACCGCCGCCCGAACCAATCCACGATTGATACCATTTGTTTGTTCCCACGTCGTAAAAATTGATGCTTTTACCATCACCACCAAGTGCGCTCGTCCAATTTTCCATCAAACCGCAACCGTTTGAAAAAAGCTGAATCAAATTCGTTCCGACCTTTTGCCCTGCCGTGTTAAAAACGTCCCAATCGCCAACCCAAAAATCAAATTGCCGCGCCTCAGCCGAATACATACACGGGCGTTTTTGACGGTCGGCGAGGTCGAGCATTTTCTTAAAACGCGCATCTTGACGAATGTTTTCGAGGTCTTTATCGGTTTCGAGATTAACAAACGGTGCCGCGCCGTTTTTCAGAGATTTTTCGAGCCATTCAAAGGCTTTATCCGTCTGTTTCAGCTGCGAATAACCGCAAGCGATGTTATACATCGAGTTCGGATTTTTGGCGATGCCGACGTTTTTTTCAAACGCCGCGATTGCCTGTTCATATCTTCCAAGCGAATGAAGCGACATTCCCAAAAAATACCAAGCGCGTCCGTTGTTCGGCTCGTCTTTCAAAACTTCGCCAAACGCGACGGCGGCTTCCTGAAATTTTTGCTGTTTGTATAACTCGTTTGCCGCCAACATTTTCGGCGACATCTGCGCTTGTTGTTGCGCTCGTAAATTAACCGCGAAAACTGCGGTAAAAAGTAAAATTGCGATAAAATATTTCTTCATTTTTTTTCTCCTCTCTAAAATTATTTCCCCGCCGGTCTAATCGCCGTTCTTTCGGCGGCGACGAGCTTCCAACCGTCGTCAAATTTCTTCCAAATATTCATATAGCGCAGACTGAAAGAAACGATTTTCTTGTCAGCCGTTTCCATTTCAATATCCATCTGCGCCGTAACCACCACGATTTCGCTATAAACGCGGACGATGATGTCTGATATTTTCAGAGACTTCGGCGGCGGATAACCGGCAGCAAGATTTTGTCCTTTTTTGTAAATTATTACGTTGCCCGACGGGTCAATAAAATACGCGCCGTCCGCCGTTATGTCGTCCCAATTCGTGTCGCCTTTGAGCGATTTCGCTCTGCCCAATTCTTCGAGCCGCAAAATCTCTTTTTCAATCGTCGCCGTTTCGTTTGCTTTTTGCGCGAAAATCGTCGAAGCCATTAAAAATAAACAAGATAATAGAATTATTTTTTTCATATAAATGCTTTTTCTCCCTATATTAAACATAGCGAATTCAGACAAATAAACGGATTTTTTTCTTCAAAATAACGAAAATGCAAACGATTTTCGTCCATCAGCGAATAAATTTTTTCGGTTTTTTGAAACGCGAGAAGCGCGGCTTCGGTCGGCGAAATCAAACTGACTTCGCGCCCGCAATCTTCGCACCAAGCGCGGACAAAATGCCGTTCGTGCTTGAAAACATAAATTTCGCTGGTCTCAATGACGACTTCCGTGCGTATTTTTCGCATATCTTTTGTCTGAAATTTCGTTTTGCCGAACAAAAATGTTATCTTTTGATGAAGCAAGCCAAGTGCTTTTCCGTTGCTGTCTGTCTCTGGTTTCCGCACTCGTTAAAATTACTCGCCTCATCGAAAACGATTTTAGATAAATCTGTAAAAAGAAGTCTTGAAAGATTTTTGAAATTTTCTTGAAAGATTTCTCAAACCCTTTATGAGTAAGAAAACATTGACTTTATACGAATTTGAAGAGTTCCGGTTGGACGCGGAAAAGAAATGTCTGTGGCATTCGGACGAGCTTGTTTCGCTCACGCCGAAGGCTTTGGAAACGCTTCTTGTGTTGATAAAACATCGCGGCGAGGTTGTCGAAAAAGACGTTTTGTTGGACGAAGTTTGGGCGGAAACTTTTGTTGAAGAATCAACTCTTTCGCAAAATATTCTCACCTTAAGAAAAACTCTCGGTGCGTTTCAAAAAGACAAACAATTTATCGTAACCGTTCCGCGACGCGGCTATCGTTTTGTCGCCGATGTGAAGGAAATTGTCGGCGACGAAGAATTTTTTCTCGTCGAAAAACGCACACGAACGCACATTGTCGCCGAACAAATTCACGAATCGCTCGAACCTGCAAAAACGATTCGGCAGAAAACTTTTCTGCAAAAATATGCGGTTTTCGGTTTGATTACGGCGGGCGCAATTCTTTTAACGGCAAGCATTTACCTCTTAAATTATTTCTTCAAACCGCCGAATTTAATCGAAACGAAATTTCAAAGATTCAGCACTGCAAATCTTTTTTCAAGCGCGGAAATCAATCGCGCAATAGTTTCGCCAAACGGAAAATATCTCGCGCTGATTGAGCGAAAAAACGAAGTCGAATCGCTTATTGTGCGGCAAATCGCCGAATCGAATTCGCTTGAAATCGTTCCGAAATTCAACGGAAATTTTATCGGCGCAACATTTTCGCCCGAAAGCGATTATGTTTTCTATGCGGTTTATCCGAAAAGTTCAAAGCAAGGCGAACTCTACAAAATCCCGATTTTCGGCGGCGCACAGCAACAAATCGCCAAAGATATTGACAGCGCGGTTTCGGTTTCGTCCGACGGCAAAAAAATTGTATTTATTCGGCGTTACCCGAACGAAAAAGAAACGGCTTTGATTATCTCGGACGCTGACGGCAAAAACGAGCGCAAATTGGCGGTTCGCAAATTTGGCGAAGGTTTTCAAAACGCGGCGTTTTCGCCTGACGGAAAATTCGTTTCGTGTGCGGCTTTTTCGCGTGAAAAACCGGCGGAAATTGTTATCGTCAACGCGGAAAACGGCGAACAAAAATCGCTCACGGAGCAAAATTGGACTTGGATTGGGCAAACCGCGTGGCTCAAAGACGGAAGCGGAATTGTGTTTCCCGCTTATCCGACAAATTCGCCGAATATTACCGATGAAATTTGGTTTGTATCGTTTCCCGAAGGCAAAGCGCGTCTTTTGGAAAACGGCGTGAGTGGAATTTTCGGTTTGAGTTTGACCGCTGATTCAAATTCGATTGTTACGGTTAAGTCCAATAAAATCACGAGTTTCGCGGTTAGCTCGCTCAATAATTTGGAACAGCAAGCAACACTTTTAACAAAAACCGGCGATGAAAGTTTGATGCCGCTCGGCGCGGATTGGATGGCGGAGGACAAAATTATTTATTCGACGACGAACAACGGAAACGCGGATATTTGGACGATAAACGCGGACGGAAACGGTCAGAAACAATTGGTTTCGGATGCGAAAGCCGATGTTTCGCCAAAAGTTTCTTCGGACGGAAATTCGATTTATTTTTTATCGAATCGAACGGGTTTGATGAGCGTTTGGCGAATGAATGCGGACGGCACAAATCCGCAAAAATTGAGCGAAAATCAAGAAATTTATTCGCTGAATCTTTCGCCCGACGGCAAGGAAATTTTCTACACGGCGCGGGCGGAAAATATTTTTACGCAGAAACTTTGGAAAATGTCTGCGGACGGCAAAGACGCGAAACAACTGACCGACAAAGCGACGTTTTTACCGAAAATTGCGCCTGACGGCAAAACTATTGCGTGTTATTTTCCCGACGAAAAAAGCGGAACTTTGAAATTAACGCTTCTTTCAGCTGAAAACGGCGAAATTTTACGGCAAATTGAAACGCCGAGCGGCGAAGGTTTTTCGCTATTCGATTGGAAAAAAGACGGGCAAAATCTGATTTTAGCCGTCAAACAAAATGGCTCGACAACGCTTTGGCTTCAACCGATTGACGAAAAAGCGGCGACAAAATTAAAAGAATGGCAAAACGAAACGATTTTTCGTCTTGCCATTTCAAGAGACAGCACGAAAATCTTTTATGAAAAAGGCGTAACGGCAAATAATGTGGTTATTTTGCGTGATGCTTCAGCGGAAAATTAGTTACCAGCGTTTTCCATCAATCCAATAAATCGTTTGAAAAGATATTCCGAATCGTGCGGTCCGGGCGCGGATTCGGGATGATATTGCACCGAAAAAATCGGAAGAGTTTTGTGTCGAAGTCCGGCGACGGTATTGTCATTGAGATTGACGTGCGTTATTTCGACTGTTTCGGGCAAACTTTCCGCATCAACCGCAAAGCCGTGATTGTGCGCGGTGATTTCAACCTTTCGTGTCGTCAAATCCATAATCGGCTGATTTCCGCCGCGATGTCCGAATTTTAGTTTGTAAGTTTCGCCGCCGAAAACTTGTCCTAAAATTTGATGTCCCAAGCAAATTCCGAACATCGGCACGTTTGATTCGGTCAATTTTTGAATTTCTGCGACAACCAATTTCATCGAACTTGGGTCGCCCGGACCGTTTGACAAAAAAATTCCGTCAGGTTTAATTTTCAAAACATCTTCGGCAGAAGTTTCCGCCGGAACGACGGTGATTTTGCATCCGAATTTTGAAAATTCGCGCAGAGAATTGGTTTTTACGCCAAAATCGTAGGCGACGACGTGAAATTTTTCTTCATTTTCAGCCGGATAATCGAAACTTTCGTCAATCGTAACCACGCTGGCGAGTTCACGGTTTGCCATTTCGGGCGAATTTAAGACTTTTTCAAGAAGGCTTTTTTCGTCCAAATCAACCGATGAAATCACCGCACGCATTGCGCCTTTATCGCGGATGTGGCGCACGAGAGCGCGTGTGTCTATGTGTTCGATGCCGACGATTTTATGTCTTTTCAAATATGAATCGAGCGTTTCGGTCGAACGCCAATTTGAAGCGACGCGGCTGGCTTCGCGGACGACAAAACCTTCAACCCAAGGTTGGCGCGATTCGGTATCTTCTTCATTTACGCCGTAATTTCCTATCAAAGGATAAGTCATTGCCACAATTTGTCCGGCATAGCTTGGGTCGGTCAAAATCTCTTGATAACCCGACATCGAAGTATTAAAAACCATTTCGCCGAAAGTTTCGCCTTCCGCGCCGAACGATTCGCCGCGAAATGCGCGTCCGTCTTCGAGAACTAAGATTGCTTTTTTTGAAAGATTCATTTTTATTTAACGGAAAATGGAAAGTGGAAAATTTTTAAGAATTTATTTTCCACTTTCCACTTTCCATTTATTTGCTGTTTGCCCGAATATCTTCAACGTCTTTCGGTGGTTCGATATTATATTCTCCGTGGTCTAAAAATCCGGCATCTTGCGGCTTCCAATAGCGGAAAAATGCTTTGCCATAGACGTATTTTTCCGGCACTAAACCCCAATAGCGCGAATCGGACGAATTATCACGGTTGTCGCCCATTACGAAAAAGTAATGCTCATCAACCTTGCGCGGCGGAAAACTCGGCAGATTTTGGTTGTGTTCTTTGTCGAGATAAGGCTCGTTTAACTCCGTGCCATTGATTAAAATTTTGCCGTTGCGAACCTCAACTGTTTCGCCCGGCATTCCGATAACTCGTTTAACGTAAGATTTATCAGGTTCTTTCGGATACCAGAAGACAATAATATCGCCGCGTTCAATATGTCCCCAACTAACGCTTTTGAATTTGTAGTAAACCAATTTATTGACAAGCAAACGCTCGCCATCATGCAAAACGGGAAGCATCGAAGTTCCTTCAACAACAACAGGTTGTGCGACAAAAACGCCTAATAAAATAAAGACCGCAATAATCAAAATAATATCACGGACAAGTTTCAGACTTTCCGCCCAAATTCCTTGACGCGATTCGTTTCTGAGGCGCACGACTTCAATGTCGCGGTCGTCGTCCGCCGCGATAAAGCCGAAATCGTATTGCTTTTTTTTCCGAAAATCGAACATAGTAAAACTTCTTTCCGAATTAAATACTAAAACAGTCTGTTCAAGTTTCAAAACGGATTTGATTTTTCCCGAGGCTAAGATGCCGAAAGTGTAAAAATTTCATCTGTTTTTAATTTGCTTCCTTGCTTCGAGGCATTATTAAATTCTTCTTCGCTCATTTCGTCGCGTAATTCTGAAAGATATTTGTTGCGAAACTCTTTTTCCGCCGGCTCTCTTTCAAAACCGATTGTTTCGCGCAGATGTTCCGCCGCGCCCGCCAAACGTGCGGCGTTAAACCAATCCTTGCGTTGGACAAAAATCGCGGCAATTCCGTCTAAAGAATAGGAAAGATTGATTTTATTGCCTAACTCTTGCGCCGCGTGCAAGGCTTTTGAAAAATATAAATATGCATTTTCGTAATCTTCTTCGGCGTAGGCAACTCCGCCGAGATTGATATAACTGCCGCTGACGGCTTGCGTGTTCCCGATTTCTCTGAAAATTGCTAAAGATTCTTCATAAAACTTGCGCGATTCGGCGATTTTATTTTCTATCCGCGCCAAATCTCCAAGCGAATTGAGCAGAGTGGAAATGATGAATTTATCGTTTATTTCGCGGCTGATTGTCAAACCTTCTTCAAAAAATTTTCGCGCTTCCGCCAAATCTCCTTGCTCGTAGGCAACTTGCCCCAAACCGCGATTCAAAAGCGCAATTTTCGGTTTATCGCCTTGCACTCGGCTTTCGGCGAGATTTTCCCGATAAGCGTTTTGCGCTGTTTCGTAATCGCCTTGCGAACGCGCCAGCCACGCCAGCGTTATGACGAGTTTATGAAGAGTTTCGGGAGAAGCATTTTTCCCGATTCGTTCTCGCGTCGTTTCGAGCCAATTTCGCCCTTCGGTCAGATAGCCGCGAACAACCCAAAATGCGCGAATTGCGCCTGCCAGATTTGCCGCTTTTTCCGGCTCATTTTCCAAAAAATATTGCAGAGAAGCGCGAATATTATCGAGTTCAATCTCCAGAAGATCGAGCCAGACTGCTAATTTTTCGCTCCGCATCTGTGGTTCGGCTTCTTCGGCAAGTTTCAGAAAATATTCGGCGTGAGAATTCTTTTGCGATTCCGTTTCGCCGCTCTCAGATAAAATCTCGCGGGCATATTCGCGCACGACTTCGAGCATCCGAAAACGAATCGTGCCATTTACTTCTTCTTTAGACGCAAGCAGACTTTGTTCGACCAGCGAGGTTATGCCGTCGAGAACATCTATACTTTCGCGGTCATCGAGCGTTTGATTATTGACGGCAAATTCCGCCGCTTCAAAGGTAAATCCGCCGACAAAAACCGCCAACCGCCGAAAAAGACGTTTTTCGTTTTCGTTGAGCAGTTTGTAACTCCATTCGATTGTGCCGCGCATCGTTTGCTGATGCGTTGGCAAATCCCGCGCACCGCCGGTCAAAAGCTGGAGACGGTTTTCCAATTTTGCGAGAATGGCGGACGGCGTAAGAATTTTAATCCGCGCCGCCGCCAATTCAATCGCCAACGGCAAACCTTCGAGCCGCGCACAAATTTCCGCAATGAAAAGAGAATTTTCCGGCGTAAGAAAGAAGTCCGTCTTTGCTTTCTGCGCCCGCTCGACAAATAATTTTACCGCTTCATATTTTAAGAATGTTTCCGGCGGATTTTGCGAAAATTCTTTCGGGACGCTCAAAGGCGCAACGATAAATTCGCGTTCCGCGCTCAGATGCAAAAGCACGCGGCTAGTAATGACGATTTTCAAATTTTTGGCGGCGGAAATTAATTCGGCAATGGTCGGAGCGGCTTCGATTATCTGCTCGAAATTATCTATGACCAATAAAATCAGTTTTTCGCGCAGGAAATCTTTCAAAACTTCAAAAATCGGCTTGTCGCCCATTTCGCTCAAACCGAGCGGCTGAGCAATGGTCGAAGCAACGAGTTCGGGATTGGTAACGGCGGCAAGTTTGATAAAAAAAACGCCGTCCTTAAAATCTGCCAACATTTTTTCGGCAACCGCTTTGGAAAGTGTGGTTTTGCCCGTGCCGCCGATGCCCGTCAAGGTCAAAAGCCGCACATCTTCGCGGCGCAGAAGCTCTTGAATTTCCGTGATTTCTTTTTCGCGCCCGATGATTGATGAAAAACTTTCCGTTAGATTATTCGGCGGCAAAATCGGAACTTCCACCGTCGGTTTTAGTTCGAGAGCAATGGTTTCGACAGCCGATTTATTTGGCGCGGAACTGCGTTCAAGCTCAGTTTCAAATTCGAGACGTTTTCTCAAACTTTGCAAATCCGCCAGCAAATCATTCATTTTTTTGTAACGCTCGTCCTTGTTTTTTTGCAAGGCTTTGGCAATTATTTTTTGCAATTCGGCGGGAATTTCCGGCGCGAGCGGTTCGGATTCGAGATGCAAAAGTTTTGTCCAAGTTTCCGAAACCGTTTCGCATCCGAAAGGCGTTTTTCCTGAAAGCATTTCGTAAATTAATATTCCGAAACTAAAAATATCCGTGCGCTCGTCAACCTTTTCGCCTTTTGCCTGTTCGGGCGACATATAATTTACGGTTCCTAAAATAATTCCTTTGGCAGTTTCATTTTTGGCGGCATTTTCGTCCGAAAAATCGCTCGTAAAATTTTCCTGTTCGATGAGTTTTGCCAGCCCGAAATCAAGAATTTTTACAAAACCATCGGTTCTGACCATTATATTTTCGGGTTTGATGTCGCGGTGAATGATTTTTGCCGAATGTGCGGCGGTCAGCGCATTGGCAATCTGAATTGAAATATCCAAAACTTCGCTCAAATCTAATGGCGAATCGGCAAAAATCTCACGCAAGGTTTTGCCTTTGATGTATTCGCTGACGATAAAAAGCGTCTCGTCAGTTTCCACAATTTCGTGGATAACCATAATGTTCGGATGATTTAGCGCAGAAACCGCTTTGGCTTCTTGGATAAAACGGCGGCGGTTTATCTCGTGTTCGTTAAACTTTTGATTGAGAATTTTCAATGCAACGGGACGGTCGAGTTTTTCGTCTTGCGCCAGATAAACTTCGCCCATTCCGCCCACGCCGATTTGCTCGATAATTTCGTAATGTCCGAAATTTTTAATTGATTTTTTTTCGACAATTACGTCCGCAACTTCGGCAATCGCCGAGTCTTGCATAAAATCTCCGGCGTTATCGAAAGACGACAAAAGCGATTCGACTTCCGCCCGCAAAATTTCATCATTTGCACAATTTTTATCGAGAAAAACAGTGCGCTCATCCGGCTTTTTTTGAAGCGCGGCAGAGAAAATATCTTTTAATTTTTGTCTTTTTTCGTCCGGCATTTTATCTCGTCAGTTCGCGGTGAAGCCAAGCCCGCGCCATTGCCCATTCGCGGGCGGCGGTTGAGCGTGAAATATGCAATGCTTCCGCCGTTTCTTCCAAACTCAAACCGCTGAAATAGCGAAGTTCGACAATTTTTGTCTGCTGTTCGTCAATTTCTGTAAGTTTTCTCAAGGCTTCGTCAAGCGCAATCAAATCAACGGTTTTCTCTTCAGCCGCGACGGTCAAAGATTCGTCCAACTGAAGTTTTTCCAACTCGCCGCCGCGTTTTTGGCTGTATTTTTTGCGGGCATAATCAACCAAAATCTGGCGCATCGCATTGGCGGCAAGCGCAAAAAAATGCGTCCGGCTTTCCCACGCAACTTGTTTTTGGTCAATCAGTTTTAGATAGGCTTCGTTGATTAAAGCCGTTGTTTGAAGCGTATGATTCGAGCGTTCGCGCCGCAGATAACGCGCCGCTTGCCGATGCAGTTCGTCATAAACAAGCGGCATTAATTTATCGAATGCTTCCCGTTTGCCGCTACTCCATTCCTGCAAAATTTGCGTAATCTCGCGTGTTTTCGGTTCTGTCTGACTCATTTTTCAAAATCATTATAGCTCAAATTTTATAACGGCGAAAAAAAATACATTTTTTTTGAGACGGTTTTTCTTCAAATTTCGCTCTAGTTTATCGAGAGCGTTGAAAAGCTCTGAATTTTAAGGCAAAGGAGATAAAAAAAATTATGGGTTACAAAGATGAAGCGGCAGATTGGCAAGCGTGCGGCGTTGCTCAAGTCGGGTTCGTGGCAGGTGTCGGTGCAGGTTTGTATTGTTTCGAGTTTCGCAGTAAAGCGGCAAATACGCGGGCGATTTTTACGTTTCTTTCGGTCGGTTTTGGTTTGGGCGGAAGCTTAGGCGGCGGAACTGCGCCGAGTCCGACGGATGTTGCTAAAAATCGTCTGCCGGAAATATGGAGCGACATAAATTGTTCGCGTCCGTTTTCTTTAGAAGATTTAAACCATTCCTACGGAGTTTTGGAAACCATCGGCGCGGCAGGTGCTATCGGTTATTATGCCACGCGGATTTCTTCGGGTTGGGGAACGAAACTTTTCAATCAACAAGTAACGAGCGGTTGGGGAACGGGCGTTGGCGCAATCGGCGCGATTTTGTCGGGCGTTTGGACGGGTTGGAGAATCAGCGATTACTACTAAACAAAAGGAGAGATATGAAAGCAGACATACTTATCAAAGACGTGAACGAAAGTTCGTGTATCGTTACGATTTATTATTCGAGGATGTTTTTCGATTCGTGGTTCAGCTATTCAAAACCATTTGGAAGCGGCGTTTCGGGTGATTGTTCGGCATTCGGACCGATTTCGATTCATCTGACGGATGGAAATAATATTCTGAATTTGGACTTGGGAGTAGTGGCTGTTCCGATACTTCAGATTCAAGCCGGCAGATCGGGAAAAGGATGGGTGCATAGCAGTGGTTTCTTAAAATCAGGCGATATTTCGTGGCAAGTTTGGAACACTCGCCGGACAGGTGCTTGGGGCGATGATTGGATGAAGGAGCAATCAATAAATTAAAAGATTTGAGGAGAAGAAAGAAATGAAAATATTTAGTCGGATATTGGTTTTAGGTTTTTTAGTATTTGGTGTTTTATCTGCGGACGCTCAAAAATTGTCGAGCGAAAGCCGTAAAAATTGGGAAATTGTTGTTACAAGTTACAGCAATCTGCGTGAAGGTTACAGTTATTCGGTCAAAAGCGGAAGAACTCTTGTAAAATTAGAAACACAAGATAGCTGGGAAACACATAGTAAAACGTCGAGAAACTTGTCGGCAGAAGATGTGCTGGAAATAGGAGAATTGATCGGGAAATTGAATCTTTCTCAAACAACTGCCGAAAACACCGTCGGAACAGGCGAGAATAATCCTCCTTACGGAAGCCTCAGTATCGAAATCGGCGGGAAAGAATATATGATGGAGGGAAAATTTGTTTCCCATATCAAAGTCAGGATTTTAACCGATAGACAAAAAGCGGTATATGAGGCATTGAAAGTTAAATTAAACGGAATCGGCATCGAAACTCCGATAATAAATGACACTAATCCGGCAAATTATTTAACTTCGCAGACGGATTTTTCCGTGCCGCTCGTGCCGGCAGAACAGAAAATGCTTTTTCGGTTTGAATATTGGAAAAACGGTGACGATTTTCAGCACAAAGGTTGGTATATGGACGAATCGGGCAAAGTTTATAAATACAGCTATGAAAAGGTTCTTTATCCCGAAAATCCGAATAGAATAGATTTCAGGCTCAAAATGCGCCCGACATTTTTTGCACAGGCGAAACCTGAAGAATTGATAAAATTACGCGAACTTGTAAAGAAAATCGAGCGCGGCAAATACAGTGAAGAACAAGTCTCATTCGATAAAGGAACTGCTAAAATAGATGCTTTTTTACCCGATTCCGAAACCGGCAAATATCGCTTATTAGAATTGGCATCAATCGGAGATGCCGAAGGAATCAACGATGCGCCGGAAACCGAAGAACTGATTTTGCTGTTGAAAAAAATAGTTCCCGCAGATTAAAACCTGAATCGTTTGGTTTTTTTCTCGAAAATCGAACATAATCAAATTTCTTACCCAATTCATCTTTGAAAGTTTCCAAGCGGCTTGGATTCATTCAAGACTTGAATTTATCGTTTGTGTAAAATTGTTCGAGATTTGGGATTTTTTTATGAATGAAAATATACGCAAAATGTTTCCGGCAACCGAAAAATACGCTTATTTGAACAGCGCGGCGGTTTCGACGATGCCGACGGTTACGGTTGAAGCGGTGTGTTCGCAACTCAGAGACGCTTCGGAAAACGGCACTTTAAACTATGCCGAATGGGTTGCGACCAAAGAACGGGCGCGAAAATTGACTGCCGAAATGCTCAATGTCCGTGCCGAGCAAATCGCTTTTATGCGAAATACTTCGGACGGTTTTTCGTCTGTTGCCAACGGTTTGAAATGGAACGACGGCGACAATATCGTAACCTTCGAGCGCGAATTTCCGGCAAATTTTTACGCTTGGCGGCGGATTCGGGATAAATTTGGCGTTGAATTACGGCTTGCAAAGGAAAAAAATGGGCGCATTGATTTGGACGAATTTATCTCTTTGATTGATGCAAATACACGGATTGTTTCTATCAGTTTCGTGCAGTTTTCATCAGGCTTTCGCGCCGATTTAGAACGTATCAGCGAAGCCGCACGAAAGCACGACGCACTGTTTGCAGTTGATATTATTCAAGGCTTCGGCGCGTTACCGCTCGATTTATCGCTTGCGGACATCGCTTGCGGCGCGAGTCATAAATGGCTTTGCTCGCCCGAAGGTTGCGGGATTATTTATTTAAGCGACAAAGCGCGTGAAATTATCGAACCGACTCTGGTTGGCTGGATTAGTGTCGAAACGCCTTGGGATTTTGACGATTACGAACAAAATTTCAAACCAACGGCACTCGCGTGGGAATCAGGCACGAGTTCTGCGTCGCTTTTTTACGGTTTGGAGCAGAGTTTAAAACTTCTAAACGAAACGGGAGCGGAAAACATTGCAAATCACTTGGAAAATTTGACCGATTTTTTATGCGAATCGCTTGCCGGAAAAAATTACGACATTATCAGTTCACGCGAAAAAGGCGAAAAATCGCAAATTGTCTGCATCAAACATCGCGGCGGTTTGACTTCAACCCAAATTACAAAACAACTCGAAGCCGAAAGCGTTATCGTTGCACCGCGTGGCGACCGTCTGAGAATCGCTCCACATTTTTTCAATAATCAAGCAGACATCGAAAGATTATTGGAGGTTTTGCCTTCCTAAAGTGAAAAACTAAAAACTAAAATTGAAAAGTGAAATAAATTCCTTACTTTTAGCTTTTAGCTTTTAGTTTTTCACTTCAGAATCCGGTGTTAAACCATCGAGATTCAGGCGCGTCATTCCGCCTGCGTCGGTGTAAATTTGTGTTTGGTTGCGTTTTTGTTCGCGGATGTAATAGACAACAATGCCAAAAAAGATTCCCGCCAAAACTGCCGAACCGAAACCGCCGACAATCATTAAAAGCGTTGTTAAAATCAGTTCTCCGGCGGCAAGCAAATAAACTCTTTCGGCGCGTTGTTGTGCATAAGGGTCTTTGCCAAGCCATTGCACCATTTTTTCATATTTTATTTGGTCGAGCAGAGTGTTTGCCGCCGTTTCATTATTTCCATCGAAAATAAAAGCATTGTAATTTCCAATGCGGCGATAGAAAATCGGCGGATTGCTTGGCATTTCAGCTAATCTTTGCTTAATTTTCGTATCGGTTTCGATTGAGGTTTCGGGCGAATTATATTCAATTATTAAAAGTTTTCCGGCATCATATTGCGCGGTTACGGCTTCTGCGCCGCCTGTGAAATCAATCAAATCAAAAACAGGGCGTTCGCCCAGGGCTTTTCGCAAATCATCGCTGTTTAAGATATAAGTTGCACGATTTCGTGTATTTTCCCAATCGGGCAAATGCTTAATCAAAACCGGAATGCCGTCCGATTCGTCAATTTCCTGACTTTCGATTTTGGGTTGATTCGTATTTTGCGCCGAAATGACCACCGAAAACGCGCATATTAAAATCAAAATTTTTACAAACCAAACCTTTTTCATATAAAAAACTGCTCCGATACGGGAATATTTTCAGAAGATTTTAGATTTATAATTTTAGCATTTTTTGAAAATCTTCGGCAATTTGTCTTAAAACAATACACTTTCGAAGTGTGTAGCTATTGCGTTAATTACTACACGCTTTGGTGTCGAATCCGAACTTGGATGTCCATCGAATACAAAAGTATGTCCAAAAAAAGTGCAACAAATGGGCTTAAACAACGTGAAACAGCTAGTAAAAACGGCACTTGATAATTTTGGCACGGTATTTGATAGACATAAGCAACGGGGGAATAAAACAAATGACAACAACGACAGAAACATTAAATTTTCCGATTTGGCAAGACGCAGAAGAGTCGAACCTCGATCAAAAAACTTTTTTTGATTCGGCAGAAGTTACGAATACAAGCACAGCAAAGGATTTTGAATTAACGCAAGCCGCCGCAAAAGGCAATATGGCGGCATTTGAAGAAGTTTATAATCGTCATCATCGCCGCGTTTATTCGATTTGTTTGCGGATGCTGCAAAATGCGACCGAAGCCGAAGATTTAACGCAAGACGTTTTTATTCAGCTTTATCGCAAAATCGGTAGTTTTCGCGGCGATTCGGCTTTTACGACTTGGCTTCATCGGATGACGGTTAATCAAGTTTTGATGCACTTCCGCAAACGTAACGTGAAGTTTGAAAAAACAACTGAAGAAGGCGAAACGCCGGTGCAAATTGTTCCGGGAACGGAAAAAGCGAACAAGATGCCGATTGTTGACAAAATCGCGCTCGAACACGCGATTGATCAGCTTCCGAACGGTTACAAAAATGTTTTCGTTCTTCACGATGTCGAAGGTTACGAACACGAAGAAGTTGCCAAAATTTTAGGTTGTTCGGTTGGAACATCGAAATCGCAACTGCACAAGGCACGTTTGAAACTGCGGAAATTAATTAAAAAACAAGCTCCGCCGAGACTTTTCGGATTATAAGCAATTTTTCATACAACCTACTCAAAGCAACTCAGGCTTCTCAGAATTTCTGAGAAGCCTTTTTTTATTTCACTTTTTCAAGTTTCATTTCGAAAAACTTCATCCAAGTTTTCCCATCTTTTGAAAATTCGCCGGTTTCAAACCAGACATCATTTGCAATTTTGATTATATAGCGAATCGTTCCCGCCGGAGTTTGAAACCCCCATTCGTAGTTGTCCGCCATTAATTTCAACTCGTATTGACCGCTTCGTCCGCTTGCTAAATATGTGTTAAAAGGATATTTAGAGTTTTTTGTGTCATAAGAAAGAACCGCTAAAGTTTCGTGAATTATTTTGCCTTCGGGGTTTGTAAATTTGCCTTCAATAAGCAATGCAAGCCCGTCAATTTTTCGCTGAACGTTTTCCGTTCCCGTAAAAGTTTCGCGCGTTGCGCCTTGCTGAATCCAACCCGAACCTTTCCATTGACCGACCATATTTTCGACTTTTTTCATCTCCGCTTGTTGCAAAGCGACCGAGTTGTCTTGTGCCGAAACGACCATAAATCCTGCGAATAAAACGATTGTTGTTAATAAAAATTTTCTAATCATATAAACAATTATTATAGAAATTTTGCCTCGCGTCTTGTAAATTTGCGACATCGCCGAAAATTATTTGATTAAATTTCCGTGTTCGATTTCTTTGACTTTTTCGGCGAAGGAATTTGGCGAGCGTTTCGTAACGGAAACAAATTCGTGTGTCAGATGCGCTTGGTCTGCGAAACCCATTTCAGCGGCGCGGTTTGCCCAATTTATCTTTTTGTTTTCAACCAAATCAATCGCCGCCGCACGAATTCGGCGTGTTCGCGCAAATTGTTTTGGTGGCAAACCTGAACTCTTTTTGAAACGTCTTTCGAGTTGGCGCGGACTGAGATTTAGTTTTTCAGCGAGTGCAGAAATTTTAATTTCGCCGTTTGTTTCTTCAATCATTTCAATGGCTTGCGCGACTTTTTCATCGTAATACTGACCGTCAAAATTCAATTCTTTCAAACGATTTTCATAAACCGAAACGGCTTCATCAAAGTTTTTGCAAGAGTTCAATTTTTCCAAAAGCCCTTTGGTCAGATGCGGAAATCTTTCGGCTTCAATCATTCTTATTGATTTAAAGTTTGCGGGATTTTCGCGCAAAACATTTGCACAAGCGGCAGGCGAAATTCGCATTCCCCAAAAAATATCAGCCGGAAAAACCGGCGCGACGATTGTTTCGATATTCAAACCGCTAAAGCCAATTTGCCACAAATTGAAGTTTTCGTTGCGATGATAGAAGAGCGAAATACAGCCGTCGGGGAAAATTTCGTGGTGAATTGTATTGAAATTTTCGTTTGCCGTCTTAAATTCCCAAAACGACAAGACAAGATGGGAAACTTCTTCAGACGGCGCGATTTCTTGGTAAAAAAGGCTCATAAATTACTGCTGAATCGGTTCTTTGTTGCCGCCAATCGAGTCAAAGCTGTAGAAATTCATCTCAAACCACGCACCGAAACGCGAGAAAAATTCGCGCACCGCCCAACGCCTTTCGCCCAAGTATTTGCGGCGATTTGCCGTAATTCCAATGCTCTCAACGCCCAAGTTATTGCAAAAATAAAGCGAACGCGCTTGATGAAATTCCTGCGTTACGATAATCGCTTTTTTGACTTCAAAAATTTCCTTCGCTCGCCAACAGGTATCGTAAGTTCGGCGACCTGCAAAATCCAAAACGATGTCTTGTTCGGGAACGCCGAGCTGCATCGCGGTATTTTTCATCGCCGTCGGCTCGTCATAATCTTGAGTTGGATTGTCGCCGCTCATCAAAAGTTTTTTCACACGCCCGGCGCGGTAAAGTTCGACAGCGGTCAAAACTCTGTCATAAAGCACCGACGAAGCCGAGCCGTCGCTCCAAACTCTTGCTCCTAAAACAATCGCAACCCGCGGCGGTTCTTCCGTCGGAATTTCCGTCATCGAAGTTTTAATCTTGTCAGCTTGGCTTTTTTGAACGTATATGCCAACAGCAAAGACGAAAGTCAGACCAATTAACCCGATTGCGGAAAGCCACAAAAAAATTCGCAAAACTCTCCGAAAAAGACTTTTCTTTTTAACTTCGCCTTCCATATTTCAGTTTGAAGTTTCGTTAATAATGATGTTCCTTCGCTCTAATTCCGCCACAAATTTATCCGAATCAATCGCTTTTTCCTGCGGAATTGCGCCGCGTTCCATAACTTCTCCGCGAGCCGACATTTGCGCGATAATCGAAGCCGGAAAAGCGGTCGTTCGCATCATTGCGCTCAAACCCGTTGTTTCATCTTGCTTATCAACAATATCAAACCGCAAATTGCGCTTTTCATCTTCTTTTGTGCCGACAAAATCAAGTCTGACTAAAACATAATCGGGTTCGTCAGCCGGCAAATTTTTCGTCAAAAGTTCACCGAAAACTCGGCGTGGCGTAACTTTCGCATAATCAACAAGCATTTCTTCGCTCGAACAAAGTCCAAGGTCAATCATCATCTTAAACTTTTCGCAATGTCCGGCGTAGCGAATCGTTTTATAATCGAGTTCGCGCACTTTTCCGAAAAAAGTTTCGGGCAAAGTCGAAGTTCCGCCAGAAGTTTGGAACGCTTCGAGCGCAGGAAAACCGTTAAATTCCAACGCTTCGAGTTCGGTCATTGATTCGACTTCCGTAATTTTTCCATCGCGGACAACACGCGCAACTTCGATGTATTCATTTATCAAACCTTCGACCGAAAAAACGAGTTGATATTGCAAAGCAGTTTTCGGTGTTTGCGGCAAACCGCCGACGCGAATGTGAATTTCTTCAATCGAATCAAAGCGTTTTGCGCCGTGCATTGCCAAAACCGAAACCATTCCGGGCGCGAGTCCGCAATCTGGAATAATGCTGATTCCGGCATTTTTCGCTTCGTCATTCAAAGCAAGCTGTTTATCAACGATGTAATTATTGCCGCCCAAATCGCAGAAATTCGTGCTCGTCGCAATCGCGGCTTGCGAAAGCTCGACGTTATACCAATAATTCACACACGAAATCGCCGAATCGTGCGATTTCATCAAATCGGCAACGTCCGAAATATTTGAAACGTCAATGTGATGCGGCGTAACTCGTGCCACATCAACTTTTTCCGCAATTTCTTCCGCCTTTTTTAGGTCAAAATCGGCAACCGTAACGGCTTCAACCTGCGGCGAATTATTAATCAAATCAAAAACCGCGCCCAAACCCATTCGCCCTGCACCTAAAACTAAAATCTTCATAAAAAGTGAAAAGTGAAAAACTAAAGGTGAAAAGTGTATGAAATTAATTTTTCACTTTTCACTTGTAGTTTTTCACTAATTTTTACCAATCATCATACTCGTCCGGTTTTTCTGCCGCGAGAATTTCTCCGGCGTAATCCCAAACTTTTTTCTTCCACAAACGCAAACCTTCAAGAAGTTGAAAAGCGGCTTGCGGATGCGCGGCATTGCGTTCGAGCCGAATAACTTGCGCTGTTACCGAAACTTCGTCTTCCGCATTTTCCGTAATCGTCAAATTAACTTTGCTTCCGACTGACGGAAGTTTTCGCGGCAAAAAAACCAAAGTGCCTTGCAATCCGACGTTTTCCGTCAAACCTTCTTCCGTAACTTCTTTTCCCTCAGCGTCTTTCCATTTCACCCGAATCGGAAAAGAAATAACGTGCCGTGCGCTGCTTCGACGTTCTTGCATAAAATTAAAATCTCCTGAATTTTTGTTAATACGAAAATTGCCTTTTGAAGTGTATCAGAAACACGAAAAACCTCATAAATAGTTTTATCTGATTTCCGCTATATTCGCCACCGATTATGCACCAAAAAACGAAACATCATCGTTATTATCTATAAAAGACAGTGTCCTAATTTTGTGCTGTTTGAAAAATAACCACAAAAACACCCAAAATTTCACCAAAAAAGCTGATTCTATTTGTATTGATTTGTATCTTTTTGTAGTTTCATCTCTAAAATTATATTGTCCATTCATTACCCTATAAAAGTAGTGTCCTAACTGTGTGATGCCGGACTTATTTCAACCACGAAGCAACACGAAATATCACGAAATTAGTCATCTTTTTCGTGTCGCTTCGTGCGTTTTCGTGGTTGAAATATTAAAACAACACACAATTAGGACACTACCAAGAAAATAAAAAACTTTAAATTTTTCGGGTTTGGGTGTAGTTTAGAAAGGTGAAAAAAGTTTCTTTAATTTCGGTTTTGATTTTAGCATTTTATGCTTCGGTATTTTCTCAAACATCCGAAACTGTGCCTTGCCCGACAGTAAATATTACTTCTAACTTCCTTGTCACTTTAGGAGAGCCAATAACTTTTACGGCAACGATTGAAGGAAATGTTGGAGATTATGTGCCGACATATGTTTGGATAGTTAAAGACGGAAAGATTCTTGAAGGTCAAGGAACTTCATCTATAAAGGCTTTGCCGAAATTTGATTACATAGTAGCATCAGTTGAAATCAAAGGACTGTCTGACGGATGCACGGCAACAGCCCAAGATAGTGTAATAATTTGCCCTCCATCTCCTTATTTAATCGAGAGATTTTCCTCCGAAGCAACAAGAATTGATAAAGCACGGTTTGATAATCTGATTACCGAACTTCAAAATAATCCGTCTGCTCAAGCATACATTATTGAATATTTTGCCGAAAACATACAGCAAAAAGTGATTAATGAGAAAATCCGAAAAACCCGTGATTATTTGATTAATATCAACGGAATAGAAGAAAGCAGATTCAAAATTACGACAGTTTCGTTTAACGAAGACCAAACTTTATTTTGGATTATTCCCGCTGGCGCAAAATTTCCCGAACCCTAAAAAGCTGTGTTCAAATCAAAGACAAATTATAAACTATAAAATTCGGTTTTTGGGGTTCAAAATTAACATAAAAAAGCGTTCGTTTTTGCATATCAAAAACGAACGCTTTTTTTATTTCATAATTTTCTGCAAATTAAAAAAAATCTTTCAAAAATTGTGCAATAAGATTTTAATTAGACGTTCTATATCTGTGTTTTTACACAAATTTACTTTGAAGAATTTTAATTTTATATGTTAAGAAAATTTCGTTTATATTTTTCCGCGATGATTACCGCGTTGGTGTTGGTTTCTTTGTTGGTTTCGTCAAATGCAAAAGCCTGTGATGAGGCACCGCAAACTTTTCTTTCGCTTTATATGAACAGCGAATTGATTGTTACTGCCAGATTCGAGAGCGAGAGCAAGCCTGTAAAATCGAATGAAGACGAATACGGCTACACTTTGGAAAGTGAGCGCAAATTGGTTTTCACGAAGATTTACAAAGGACAGCAAACCGAATTGGAATCAGTTGTTTTGGATTATTCGCAATATGTTTCGAATCCGAGTCAAAACACTTCCGAAAGTGAAGAAAGCATTTCAGTTGATGAACATTATTATTTTGATTTTTCAAAAATCAAAGTCGGCAAAGAATATCTGTTTTTCTTGAGCAAAAACAAAGAAGACGGCAAATATTATGTTACCGATTACACATCAGGTGTAAGAGAAATCGAGAAAAACTTGGCATTTTACGAAAGAAGTTTGAGCGATTTGAGCCAAATTGTATCAGCGAAATCAAATCAATACGAACTTTTGACCGAATGGATTGTTAAAAACATCGAAAACGCCGAAACCCGCGAAGACGGAATCGGAGATTTGTCGGAAAGTTTTTACGGTTTGACTTATCAAAACGAAGACCCGATTTTCAAAGGTAAAGGTCCGTTTGTCGTAACCGAAGACGGTTACGGAGTTTATACCGTTGGCGTGGCTAAACATCTGACGCAGACGCAAAAAGACAGAGTTTCAAGCGTGCTTTATCCGATGCTTGAAAAAGCCTGGACTGCGGAAAAACCGCAATATGTAAATTATGGAATTTCCGCAATTTTAGGTGGTATTGATAAGCCGCGTCTGGCGAATTTCACTTATAATTCTTTGCAAAGCATTGGCAAAAACGACATTGACCGAAGAAGAATTATTACGGAATTTTTGATTGAAACCCTTGGCGATGAAGGACTTTCGGGTATTTATTACGAAATTCTTGAACTCGAATACCAAATTGATGAAGCCAAAAATCTTAATACTCCGCAGAGCAAAAAGCAAGTGAAAGATTTGACCGTTTTGAAGGATGCTAAATCAAAAGAATTCGATAAGCGTTTCAAACTTTTGCAAAGCAGAAATTTCGTTCCTGTCGAAAATATCTAATACAAATCGCAGTTGATTTGTGTAAAAACAAAAAGGTTTCCGTAAATTACGGAAACCTTTTTTTTGATAATTATTAAGTAAGGCAACCAATTTTTTTGTTTCAATGAATTCACATTAACAGAACATTTTATTGAAGTTTGACGTTTGAAAGACAGTCTAGCCGAAAAATAAAAAGAAAATTATGTCTGAAAATCAAATTCGTCCGATTTCTTCGCAGGAGCGCATCGAGCTTTTGGATGTTCTGCGCGGAATGGCTATCGGCGGCATCTTAATCGGTAATATGCAATGGTTTTCCAATTACGGAATGATGCCGGAAACGCTTGCCGCACAAGCCACGATAATTGATAAAATCGCAAATTTCTTCGTTCATTTTTTAGTTGAAGGAAAATTTTATTCAATCTTTTCGTTTTTATTCGGCTTCGGTTTTGCCTTGCAAATGACGCGAGCCGAAGAACGCGGCGACTTGAAAGCCTCGCTTTTCAAACGGCGTTTGTTTTGGTTGTTGATAATCGGACTGATTCACGCTTATTTGCTTTGGGCGGGAGATATTTTGAGCATTTACGCCCTGATGGGATTCGTGCTGATTTTATTTCGCAAAAAATCAAACGAATCATTGCTCAAATGGATTTTCGGGCTGATTTTGATTCCGATCTTCTCTTATCTTCTGATTTACATTTTATTCTCCGCTTTTGCTACGCCTGAAATCATAGCCGAAATAGGAAA
The DNA here is from genome assembly GCA_964548225.1 of uncultured Blastocatellaceae bacterium. GTDB lineage: Bacteria > Acidobacteriota > Blastocatellia > Pyrinomonadales > Pyrinomonadaceae > CALMEH01. The sequence goes on from CAZJQP010000022.1 coordinate 45,323, forward strand.
GGCAAAAATGAGTATGTGGGAAGACGGCAACAGACAAGTTCAGCAAAGCGGCTACGCGCAAATTGTCAGCGGTTTTAATCTGCAATTTATCGGCGGCAGATATGCGAGTTTGATTTTGGAAATGCGTCTGCCGAAGATTTTGGCGATGTTTCTTTTGGGATTTTATGCCTATCGTCGCGGATTTTTCCAAAATCCGTCCGCGCATCAGCCGTTAATTCGCCAAGTTTTAATTTATGGTCTCGGCTTAGGTCTTGCCGCTAATCTTGTTTTTGCTTGGGTTTCGGGAAAAGAAGCACTTTTTCCGCCGACTGCGGCAGGACTCATCGGCGTTGTTTTATACGCTTTCGGTGTTCCGGCTCTGGCACTCGGTTTTATGGCTTTGACGGCGACGTTGTGGCAAAAAACTTCGTGGCAAAAATTGCTCGCCGTCCTCGCTCCGGTCGGACGGATGGCTCTGACCAATTATTTGATGCAAACTCTAATTTGCGTTTTTATATTTTACGGCTACGGCTTCGGACAATTCGGAAAGTTCGGCGCGGCAACGTCAACACTGATTGCGCTGGGCATCTTCGTTTTTCAAATATTTTTCAGTTCGCTTTGGCTGAAATACTTCAATTACGGTCTGATGGAATGGATTTGGCGGCAGTTGACATATCGCCAAAGGCTGAATTTACGCCTCAAAAATTAACAAATTACCGCTCGTCAATCTCTAAGCGGATTAGCTCTTTTTGTCTTATTTTCAATTCGGTAGTAAATTTTAAAAGCAATTCAAATGCAATCGCGGGTAATTTTTATGAAACACGAAAAAATCTTTCAAAAGGTGCGGAAACTTATTGACGAGCGCGAGGTTTCGGACGAAAATTTGGAAACGGCGCGGGACGAGCTTTTTGAATTGGTCGAAAATGATTCGGAATGCGCTTGGGCTTACGGGCTTTTGTCGGAAATAAATTATTGGTTTGGCGAATATGCGGACGATGCAAGCGACAAGCTCGCGTTTTTTGAAGAAGGCGTTGACTGCGGCAAAACGGGAATCGAAATTGACGCGGATTCGGTGGAAGCAAACTTTTGGCTGGCGGTAAATTACGGTGCATTCGGGCAGGAAAAAGGCATTATGCAAAGCCTTTCGCTGATAAATCCGATAAAAGATTTGGCGGAAAAAGTTATCGAACTCGACGAAAGCTATTTCTACGGCGGCGCACATCGTGTTCTCGGTCGGCTTTATCACAAAGCACCCGGTTTCCCAATCTCTATCGGCAGCACGAAAAAAGCTATCGAACATTTGGAAAAAGCCGTAAATTTAGGACCGAAATTTTACCTGAATCGTCTTTTTCTCGCCGAAGCCTATATTTCAAACCGCGAAAAAGACAAGGCGCGTGAGCAACTCGAATGGATTTGCAACGCACCGCTCAACAAAAATCACGAATTTGAAGACGAGCGCGACAAACGCATTGCCGAATCAATTTTGGCAAATTTATAAATCTGCTTTCGCCGCGCATCTTTTCTATTCTGCAAATATCGGACACTTTGAAGAAATTTCAAACTCCGCATAAGTAAACTTGACTGCCCTCGTTAATTCTGCTATCCCTAATAGGACTGAACATTTCGCTAAACATTTCGCTAAACATCCCCAGTTTCGTCGAATTTTAGTTAAGGTGCAGTTAAATAATTTCAAAATCAGGAGAAAACAGTATGAAATCTAGCGTAAAGTTTCTTTTCGCTTTAGTTTTATTGATAATGTCTCAAAACGTGTATTCCCAGTCGTTTGGTGAAGGCTATTATCGTTTGACGACACAATGGCAGGGCGATGGCAAATCATTGGATGTAGTCAATGACGGTGAAAATAACAAATTGCAGTTAGCAAAATCGGGTAAATTTACCGGACAGTATTGGGAAATTACTCCCATTGGCGATACGGGTTATTTTCGTTTGACGACTCAATGGCAAGGCAGCGGAAAATCGCTTGATGTAATCAATGACGGTAAAGACAACAATAAACTTTGGCTTGCCGATACAGAGGACGTAACGGGACAATATTGGAAAATTACGTCGCTCGGCGATGGTTATTATCGTTTAACTTGCAAATGGCAAGGTGTCGGAAAAGCATTGGATGTCGTCAACGACGGCAAAAACAATCAAATTCAGCTTGCCAAAACGGAAAATGTTTCAGGACAAGCGTGGAAAATTCGGCTTGTTGAACGATATAAAGAATAAAATCTCAAACATTCGGGATTCAAAGGCGGGGCTTGCCCGCCTTTTTTTGTAACTTAACCGCCAATTTCCGAAACGGCGCGGTTTAAATCCAACCATTTGCTATATCTTTTTAACTTAATTGCCCAGTTTTTGAAGATTTATTTCTCAGAGATATGTAGAATAGAAGACAAGCAGATGGCAAAAAACCAAAAACCGAAAACCAAAGACCGAAAACCAATCATCGCAATAATTATGGGTAGCACGTCCGATTGGGAAACGATGAAAAACGCCGCCGATATTTTGACGGATTTCGACGTTCCGCACGAAACAAAGGTCGTTTCGGCGCACCGCACGCCGGATTTGCTTTTTGAATTTGCAAAAACCGCCGAAGAGCGCGGCATCGAAGTAATCATCGCAGGCGCGGGCGGCGCGGCGCATCTGCCCGGAATGTGTGCTTCGCAGACGGTTTTGCCCGTTTTGGGCGTTCCCGTGCAAAGCAAAGCGTTGTCGGGAATGGATTCTCTGCTTTCGATTGTGCAGATGCCTGCCGGAATTCCCGTCGGCACATTGGCAATCGGCGCGGCTGGCGCGAAAAACGCGGCATTATTGGCAATTTCGATTCTTTCAAACTCACGAAAAGATTTGCGCGAAAAATTGCGAGAATTTAGAGAAAAGCAGACGGAAACAGTTTTGAGTTCGGTATTGGAATAAATAACTTGAGTAAATTCTTTCGGCTTTTTGACGTTTGCAAACGTCTAAACTATTTCGATTAAACATTCTAAACCAAGCAATTAGACGCAAACGCAATGAGCAATAAATTTTCAATCATCAACAAAACAATCGTTTCAATAATTTTCGCTATTCTGCTATTGAGCGTTACGCACAACGCCCAAACAGTTAAACGAATTACTTATAATAACATCAGCGTAGATGTTGTTATTGATAAGCCTGTAAATACTTTCGTTGACGTTTTGGTTGCATTTCACGGAACAGTTGCAACAGATGCAGATATTATTCCGGCGGCACAAAATACTTTGACTAGAGTTAAGGAAATTACAAATCGAACGGATATGATGATTGTCAGCGTAGCATATCCTCAACAAGGTCTTCTGTTCGGAGACGGTATCCGCGAGGCAGAAGCCGCATTGCTCTGGGTTAAAGTAAGAAGCAGAAAAGAATTGAAAAAAAAGATACGGAAAATCTTTTTGATTGGTCATTCGCAAGGCGGTTATATGGTTACGAGATTAAATACAATGCACGCAACAAATGGTGTGATTGCTAATGGTCCGGGACCGCTGAATTTGGTTTATCGTTGCGGATTAGAAGAATCAGGTCAAATTCCGCAAAGTGCCGTTTGTGCAGTTTTGAGACAAACTTACGGAACAACAACGGCAAATCCTACGCCGTATATGCAGAGATCGCTTCTTAATTTCACAACAGGTTATAAATCCGACATTATGTTTGTGCAAGGGTTACAAGATTCACCAATTCAGATGGCTTCGTGGTCAACCTTCAAACAACAGATAACCGATTGCACAAATTGTCAGAATCGCCAATTCGTTGAAATTGCCAATGCCGGACATACAGCATTGTTTGATAGTCCTGAAGCTATTAACGCCTATAATGCTTTCATCAATCGCTAATATTTCTTTCAAAAGTCAGTTATAATAAATTTGTAACTGAATGACTGAAAACCGCGAAAAAGGATGGCAAGAGCTAGAAGCAAAGGTCAGGCATATACTCAATAATCCACGACTTTTGCCAAAAGATTTACGCATCAAACAATTTACTCAAACCTTACATTTATGGATTTCGCCAACCTTTACGCCCGAAATACATTGGACTTTCTACAAACCCAACCTACAAATAAATCCACAACCAAACCCGATTATTCAACAAATGATTTGGAGAAAAGACGCAGATTATCAGCGTTTAAATAATCCGCTGATTGGCTTGCAAGAAGGCTTTCACACCGAGCCAACTTTTGAAATAAAAACAATCGAAATTGAGAAAGAACTGTTCGACAAAATTCACAAAAACTTAGCTAAAATTCAAATTCCGCCATTTATGAAAGATGAAATTCTCGGTCTTGACGGCGAACATTTTGGAGTTGAAACTCTCGGCTCTTATCATTCCGCCAAAATTTCTTGGTGGAGCAGTTATCCAAAAGAATGGCAATCATTGATTGATTGGTTTGAAAAAACGATTGCTTTTGTAGAAAAGAAATTTGATGAAAGTTCGTGAAATTATCAAAAAACTCGAATCGCTCGAAAATCCCGACAACATCGCGGGAATGAAGCGTTTTGGAATTGTTGCGAAAAAGGCTTTCGGTGTTTCCGCGCCGGTTTTGAAAAATTTGGCGAAAGAAATTAAAAAACAGGCGAATGATCGGCACGCATTGGCTTTGGAACTCTGGGAAACGGGAATTCACGAAGCGCGGGCGATTGCCTATTTGATTGATGATCCAAAGCAGGTTTCCGAAGCGCAAATGGATGCTTGGGTTGCGGATTTTGATAATTGGGCGATCTGCGACGGCGCGTGCGGACATCTTTTTTGCAAGACGGAATTTGCTTACGAAAAGGCTTTTGAATGGTCTCAGCGCGAAGAAGAATTTATCAAACGCGCCGGAATCGTTTTGATGGCGTGGCTCGCGGTTCACGACAAAAAGGCTTCGGATGAAAAAATCGCGCAATTTCTTCCAATCCTCGAAAATAAAGCGGACGATGAGCGAAATTTTATCAAAAAAGCGGTAAATTGGTCGCTTCGTCAAATCGGCAAACGCAATGTTTATCTCAACAAACTCGCCGTCGAAACTGCCGAAAAAATTAAATCACAAAACACAAAATCGGCGCGTTGGATTGCTTCGGACGCGCTGCGCGAACTCAAAAACGAAAAGACTTTGGAAAGATTAAGCAAGAAAAGTTAGCCGCAAACAAATACGAAATTTCAGGAAAAGGAAAATTGTGCTAATCTGAGTTTTTCTTATAAATTTGTGTCAAAAATAATCTTACCAAATTCGACTATCGGCGTTTTCGGAAGCGGACAGCTTGGGCGAATGTTCGCCATCGAAGCGCGAAAAATGGGCTATCGCGTCCACACATTTTCGCCTGACACCGACACGCCGACCGGACAAGTTGCCGATTTTGAAACTTCTGCCGATTACAACGATTTGGACGCGGTGCGGAAATTTGCGCGGGCAGTTGATGTGGTTACATTTGAATTTGAAAACGTGCCGTCGAAAACCGTCGAAACCGCCGCCGAATTTTCGGCAGTTCACCCAAAAGGCGAGATTTTGCACACGACGCAAAACCGTCTGCGCGAAAAGACTTTTCTGAAACAAAACGGTTTTCCGCACGCGCCTTTTCGTCATATCAAAACGCTTGAGGATTTGTATCACGGAGTTTCGGATTTGGGAACGCCAGCCGTTTTGAAAACCGCCGGATTCGGCTACGACGGCAAAGGTCAGCAAAAAATCAAAGCCGTCGGCGAAATTGAATCGGCGTTTGAAAGATTGGACGGAAACGAAGCTGTTTTAGAAGGTTTTATCGAATTTGAAAAAGAAGTTTCCGTCGTTTGCGCGAGAGATTTTTCGGGAAATTTCGAGCATTACGGCGTTATCGAAAACGCGCACGAAAATCATATTTTAGACGTAAGTTTTGCACCTGCGATTTGTTCGGAAAAAGTTTTCGACGAAGCCATCGAAATCGCTCAAAGCGTTGCCGAAACTTTAGATTATGTCGGAACTTTGTGCGTCGAATTTTTTCTTACAAAGGACGAAAAACTTCTAATCAACGAACTCGCGCCGCGTCCGCACAATTCGGGACATCTGACGTTTGACGCTTGCATAACGTCGCAATTTGAACAACAACTCCGCGCTGTTTGCGGACTTCCGCTTGGCTCAACCGAATTTTATAAACCCGCGGCGATGGCAAATCTGCTCGGCGATGTTTGGCAAACGGGCGAACCGAATTGGGCAAAAGCTCTCGAATTTCCAAACGTCAAACTTCATCTTTATGGCAAATCGGAAGCCAGAAAAGGCAGAAAAATGGGACATCTGACAGCAATGGCGGATTCGGTTACAAAAGCCGTTGAAATCGTTAAAAATGCGAAACATTTTCTTTCAAGTAAAAAGTAAAAATGTCGCCGATTTTGAGTTTTTACTTTTTACTTGGCGAGACGCTATTCTTTCCCGAAAAATCTAAAGGTCAAGCCGAAACTTATTGTGAACGGATAGCCGGGCGTGACGTGAATTCTCGTGCCGACATCGCACGTCGGGCAAGTGCGTGATTCAAAATAATTTTGTGTTTCGTAATAGTTTTTGTCCAAAAGATTATCAATCGAAACATTAAAATCAACCCATTTTTTCAGACGTTTCGAGACATAAAAATCAACGACATCGTTTCCGGCGGCGAAGATTGAGCGGTCTTCGCCATCGAGCCGATAGCGCGAAACGTGGCGATAATTGAGCGAAGCGTTAAAGCCTTTGAATTCCGAAACGACCAAACCCGCATTGCCGACGGTGCGCGGTGCGCTGTCAACAATAATGCGGCGATTGTCGGCGGTAAATTGTCCGGAATAGAAAGCATTGATAACTTGCGTTACGCCGCCGTTGAGACTCAAAAAGCGGTTGACGCGAAACGAACTGCGAATTTCAAAACCAAACGAGCGCGAACGGTCGGCAAATTCGATGCTTCCGTCGTCGGGAATATAAACTTGTTCGTTTGAACGGTCAATCAAAAATGTGCTGAAAACGGCTGAAAATCGGCGTGCATTAAAGCTCGTTCCGGCTTGATAAAAATCAGTTGTCGAAATTTTCGGCGCGTCAGGGTTTCGGACAACTCCGCGAGCGTCTTGCGAAGAAATTCCACGTCCGTAATTCGCGTAGAACGTCATCGGAAAAGTATCAAACGGCGACCACGCAATCGCCAATTTCGGTTGAATTTTGCCTGCGTTTTCTTTGCCGTTCAAAATCAAAGCGCACGGATTTGCCGTCGTTACCGGATTCGGAAAATTGCTGTTGCAGAGCGTTCCGCCGCCGCCGAAAATTCTTTCTTTTCCGCCGCCGGTCGCATTTCCGCCGAGTTCAAATCCATTCACGTCGAATGTGAAAATATCAAAACGCAAACCGGCTTCGATTCGCAAATGACCTCTGAAAAAACCGAAACTGTTTTGAACGTAACCCGCGTAATTATTGACGTTTGCTTGCGCCGAAGTCAGCAAGACATCGCCGTTGTCAATATTTTCAGGCTTAAATTTGCGGTTCGGATTACGATTTTCGGAAGGATAAAGTCCGACATTTATTTGATTGGCGTGAAAATTTCCGCCGACGGTCAAGAAAGATTGTTCGCCGAAAAGTTTATACGGCTGGAGAAATTGGACGTTTGCGCCTTCCTGCAAGCGGCTATCGTGTTGCTGAATCTCATCGCCGTAAATCGGGTCGGCAAGAAAAAATGTAAAATTTGAAAACAAATCAAACAAAGAACGTCCAACAAAAGCATCGGCTTTGAGCGTTGCGCCCGAAGAAAATTCTTTGCGAAAATATGTTCCGAAAGTGCCTTGCTGAACTCGTCCGCCGTTGTCCGCATCAATAAATCCGAAGCGGTCAAGCGAGCCGTCGGCGACCAAATCGAGCGGAATTTGCCCCGACGAAGTAAAATAATTTCGCCCGTAATTGAACTTAAAACCAAGCGCGGTTTTTTCGTTAAATTCGTATGTAAAATTTCCCGTGATGTTGTCGCGGCGATATTTCAAAGGATTTTCAAACGGTCCGTTGGTGTAGGAAAAGTCGTAAGCAATGAAAGATTTGACGTTTTTTATCTGCGGCGAAAAGGCGAAAAACGTGCGAAAAGTATCGAACGAACCGCCTTGAAGCCGCAAAGTTATTTGATTTGGGAAAGATTCCTTTTGCCGAATCTGCACCACGCCAAGTCCCGAAAAATCTCCGTAAGCAGCTGAAAACGGACCATTTATAATCGTAACGTCTTCAACCAATTCGCCCGAAAGCGATTTTAATGCGCCGAGATAACCTTGTCCGTGTCCTTGCGTTCCTTGATTTTGCTGAATGTTGTCAACGAGAATTTTCACGCCGCCATTTACGCCACCGTGGTCGGTGTTAAATCCGAAACGCCGCACTTCGAGCGATTTTCCGCCGCCTTCGTGCTGTCCGGCGTTGATTCCGGCGTTGAGCGATTGAATCAATTGGTCATCGCGGTTAAAAAGAAAGTTTCGATAAACCGTGTCGTTGCGCGTTTCGATGTCAGGCGAGAGCGTATCTCCTTGAATCGTAACGGTTTCGGTTATTGGCGGCACAACGTATTTGATTTTTATCTGTAACTTTTCGGTTTTATCGGTTGCCGCGAAATTTTGCGTAATTGGCTCGATATTATTGCCCGAAAATTTCACTGAAAAAGTATCAAGCGGAACTTGCAGAGAGAAATTTCCTTCTGCATCACTGACGGCTGTCAAAGTTCCGCTTGATGTTTTTACTTCGACTGTTACATTCGGCACAAGTTCAAATTGCGCCGTAACAATCGTGCCGGAAAGCGTGCGCGTATTTTGCGCGAAAGCATTGAAACTCAATAAGATGAGCAGAACGAAAAGAACTTTTATTTTCATAGATTTTTCCTCAAAACAAGTAACACGAAAAGTAAATTTGTAACACTTGCGATTATAAACAAGTTCGTTCTGATTGAAAAATCGGATTTAAATTTTTTTGCAGAACTAAGCAAAAAGTAACTGTGTCATAAATCTTCCACACATATTTCTCTGTGTTCCGGCATTTAATTGGTAATATTTGACGAAGGTAGAGTGAGAAATAATTTGCCGTTTTTGATACCTTTTAGACTCAAAAGACTGTTGGCGAGTTCGACAATTTCCGCGACCACGCCGCGCAAAGCAACGATTTCCATACAATCATCGTGGCTAACGTGCAAGTGCATTACGGAAAGTATCGTTTCGTGAAACTTATGTTGTAAATTGCCCATTTCGCGCGAAAGATTAGGGGCGTGATGATCATAAATCAACGTCAGACTGCCAAGGGCAGTAATATCGGATTTTGTTTCGATTTTCTGTTGAATTAAGGCTTCACGAATCAAATCGCGTAAGGCTTCCGAGCGTGTAGAATAGCCGTGTTCGGCAATCAGACGGTCGTAATTTTCAAGCAAATCTTGGTCAATGCTGACACCGAATCGGATAATTTCACTCATAGAAAACTGATTATAACATTCTCGAATCCGATGGTTTCATTATAAAACCCGAAAATAACTCGACAAAGTTTTGCGTAATGTGTCAGAATTTAGGTATTATTAAAACTTTGTTGAATAATAACGATTTTAAGGAGATTTTTTTAAAAGTAGATGTCAGAAAACACAGCAGTTGCGGCGGAAGATACGAACGCCGAAACCACAGAACAACATAACGAAAATGTTTCATATCACGCCGTTGAAAAAGACGGCAATGTAACGGCAATTTGGGAAATGCAAGGTCAAAAACACCTTCGCACGATTGACCCGCGCTCAAACGAAGGCAAGCAAATTCTCGCGCTTTTTGAAACTGCCGGATAATTTAGAATTTAGGATTCAGGATTCAAGATTATTTAATCCTAAACCCTGAATCCTAAACCCTAAATTCTAAATTTATTCCAATCACCCCAAACCGCAAAGGTTGCGCCGACGGTTTGGAGATTGAAGAAAAGCGTTTTGCCGTCTTTGGAAAATGTCGAACCGGCAAATTCGCTCGATTCGCCTTTCTCCGTAATATTCTTCGCAAAATCCGCAATCTTTCCATCCGGCGTTAAAATCCGCAGAAAATTTTCGGGTTTGCCTGTCAATTCTTTATAATCGCTGTCTTCGCAGATGAAAAGATGATTGCTTTTCGGACGCAGACAGATGTTGTCAGGCATATCCAAAATCTCGCGGCTTGGCGATTGAAACAGCAAAGTAAGTCGTCCTTCCTCTTTTGAAATCGGTTCATAAAGCCAGATTTGTCCACCTTTTTCTTCGCCGCCATCGGTCGAATCAAAGTAAATTCTGCCTTTTTCGTCCGCATAAATTCCTTCGAGCCGTGTAAAAATCGCCGCACCTTTTGCTTCACCTTGTTTGAATACGGCGTGTTCATTGGTGTCTGCTTCGTCAGGATTCGGATTGTCAATCGTTACCCAATTTGCCGTCAAAACCGTTCCCGATTTTTGACCTTTGCGCGTGTCGAAATTGTCAGAATTTTTAACTTTCAAAATCTGCAACGTGCCGCCTTCGGCTAATCTTTTATTGCGTTTCGGCAAAAATCTGTAAAAACCCGCGGGATTATTGTCTTCGGTCAGATAAACCACGCCCGATTTTTTATCAACGGCAATTGCTTCGTGAACAAATCTGCCCATTTCCTTGAGCGGAACAGGCGAAATATTTGAATTTGCCGAAGCTGAAACTTCAAAGCAATAACCGTGTGGTTTTGCAAAACCGCCGGATTTTACGCCTTTGTCGTTTGTTCTGATTGATTGCCCAAGCGTTGTTTCTTCACAAGAAACCCAACTTCCCCAAGGTGTTCTGCCGCCCGCACAATTTACTAAAGTTCCGCTCAAACTGACAAAATCGCGCTCAATCAGACGAGTTTTCGGATTGATAACGAGCGTTGTAGTGCCGCCTCCGGCAGTTTCGTCGTAATGATTTTCCTTGCCGATTGCCGAGCCGACAATCGGAAGTTTGCCATTCGTAATTTCGTGATTGCGGACAATTCGGAGTTCATCTTTAACCTTAAAAGTCGCCATTCCGTCGTGGGCGCGAGGCGTTTTTTGCCCGTCCGACATCACGTTTCCTTTGATGCCAAAGACGTTGTATTCAAAACCTTTCGGCAGGGCGAGATAAGTTTCGCCTGTATTTTTCGCCGGTGTCGGCACGAGTTCGCCGTAGCCGATAGTTTTAAATTTGGCGAGATTTCCGCTTTCCGAAAACGCTTCGGCGCGATTCGTCAGACCGTTTGCCGCCAAAGCCAAACCACCTGAAAATAAACTTAAATTATAAAGAAAACTGCGTCTGTCCATAGACTAAGTGTAAAGTGAAAAACTAAAAACTAAAAGTGAAAAGCACAAAAAATTCATACACTTTTCACATTTAGTTTTTCACTATTTTTACGTCTTCGCGTGAGATGCCTTCGATTTCCAAAATCAAATCCGCGCCATAGCATTTTGCCGGAGTTTGAAAACCCGTGCAGAAATTTCCATCCAAGATTTTTTCCGCGATTTTCAGAGCAGTCAAAGCCGTCATTGTGTAGCCTTCCATTCCGAATTGGCGCGATTCGACTTTGTTTCCCGTGTCATCGGACGCGCAACCCCAAAGAAAAGTTTTGCCTTTTTCGCGTTCTTTGTCGCTCGGTCCGCCGCTTGGAATTTGGCTTTGCAAAAGGCTCTGAATCGGACTTGTCGCCAGAAGCCAACCAACGTAACGGCTTGCTTTTAATAGGGTTATTTGCGCTTCGGGGACGATTGTATAAACTTCGATATTCGGAATTCCGGTCGAATAGTATGCGGTCGAAACATCACCCCAGGGAATCGTTACGCCATTTTTTTTAACTTCGCCGAAATCAATTTCGCGTGTTTTATACGCCGCCGGAACTTCAACGATTTCACCGTTTTTGCGAATTGCGCCACCGCGCCCGATGTTCATCGTCATCGTCGCTTGCGTGCCGTGCGAGATTCTGCCCAAACCGTAAAAAGCGAGCGTCAAATTTGTCGCCGAAGGCAGACGATTTTTCAGATGTTTTGCCAAACAATCGGACGGCACGACATCAAACCCAACGCCCGGCATAATCATAATTCCCGCATCCTTTGCCACATTATCACGCGCCGCCATTGCTTCAAAAACCGCAATTTCGCCCGTAATATCGAGATAATGTTTCCGATTTCGCAAACACGCTTCGACCATCGGCGCAGATGTCAAAGAAAAAGGTCCGGCGCAATGCAAAACAAATTCCACTTCGCTCAAGGCTTCATCGGTTTTTTCTCTATCCTCAAGCGAAAAAATGCGAAAAGGCATTTCAAACTTTTGCGCCAACGCGGAAATTTTCTCCGCATTTCTTCCGGCAAGAATAGGTTTTAAGCCTTTTTCCGCCGCAAATCTCGTAATAAGTTCACCCGTATAGCCATTTGCGCCGTAGATTAAAAAATTTTTCATAATTGATTTTACTTTACATTTTTAATTATTTCGCAAAAAAAATGTAGAATTCAGAATATAAAAAGTAAAATTCTTAAAGTTTTATGTTCAAATCAATCCATTTTAATTCAAAAGGTCGCGCCGTAACGAATGCTTCAAAGCCTGAAGTTATTGAAAAACTACGCCAAATTGTCGGTGCGGAAAATGTTCTGGTCGAACCTGACAAAGTTGAACCTTACGGCGCAGATGCTGTTAAAGAAAAATTTCCGCCCGAAGCTGTGGTATTTCCCGAAAATACGGCGCAGATGGTGGCGATTTTGAAACTTGCCAATGAATATTTATTTCCCGTAACGGCTCGCGGCGGCGGAGTTGGTTACACAGGCGGCGCAGTTCCGATTGACGGCGGAATTGTGATTGGGACTGACCGAATGAACAAAATTATCGAAATAAATGCCGATGATTTGTATGTTATTTGCCAACCCGGAATCCGCACATTTGAATTGCAGCAAGCCGTCGAAAAACACGGCGTATTTTTCCCGCCTGATCCGGCAAGTTACAAAGATTCGTTTATCGGCGGAAATATTGCCGAAAATGCAGGCGGAATGCGGACTCCGAAATATGGCATTACAGGGCGTTATGTGCTTGGATTAGACGTGGTTACGGCAACAGGCGAAGTTTTAAAAATCGGCGGAAAGGTTGAAAAAAACGTGGTCGGATTTAATCTGACTTCGCTGATTGTCGGCTCGGAAGGAATGCTCGGAATTATCACGGAAGCGACTCTGAAATTATTGCCGATGACCGAAGCGACTTCAACCGTCCGCGCTTCGTTCAAATCAATGGAAGCCGCTTGTAAAGTGCTGACCAAATTCACGCCGGAAGGAATTTTGCCGATGGCGATGGAAGTGATTGACAAATATTGCATCGAAGCAATTGAGCAAAATTACGCTTTCGGTTTGTCGAAAGATGCGGCGGCGATTTTGTTGGTCGCGGTTGACGGTTCAACCGACGAAGTTGCCAAAAACGCGGAACGAATCGAACAAATTTTGAGCGAAAACGGTGGTTTTGATGTCCTTCGGGCAAAGTCAAAAGAGGACGAAGACAAACTCTGGGATGTCCGCCGCGCCATTTCGCCAAGTCTGATGAAATTCGGCACTTTGAAAATTAACGAAGATGTCGTCGTCCCGCGTTCCAAAGTTCCCGAACTCGTTGCCAAAGTTGAACAAATCGGCAAAAAACACAACACCTTTGTCGCCAATTTCGGACACGCCGGCGACGGCAATATCCACGTCAATTTTATGTGCAACCGCGAAGACCAAGATTCAATCAATCGTGCCAGAATGTGCGTCAGCGAAGCCTTTCAACTCTCAGTGGATTTAGGCGGCACAATCTCCGGCGAACACGG
>CAZJQP010000023.1:0-57845 GCA_964548225.1 uncultured Blastocatellaceae bacterium
TTTCTGTAAAAAATTAAAAAAAAAAAAATAAAAAAAAAAACCAAGCCCCCACTAATTAAAAATCAAAATTTTTAATTGGGGCGGACTTCTTTGTAACCAATCAGTTTTGTAAGCAGTAGCGAACGCTTTTGTTTTTATTCAACTTGAGCTTGTTTCAAACTCCTCGTTATACTGATTTTTCCTCTAAATTTTTCGCTTTCGCGGGAAACATCAAAGACGCAAACACCGAAAGCAAGATTGTTCCCAAAATAATGCCGAGCGACCACGTTATCGGGAATTTTCCGCCGAAAGCGTCGTTGAGCCAGACCATTTTCAAGCCGACAAAAACCAATACAAATGCCAAACCGTATTTAAGTAAGTAAAATTTATCAACTGCGCCGGCAAGCATAAAATACATTGCACGAAGTCCGAGAATTGCGAAAATATTTGAGGTGAAAACAATCATCGGTTCTTTCGTCAGCGCGAAAATCGCCGGAACACTGTCAACCGCGAAAATAATATCGGTTAATTCCAAAAACAAAAGTGCGATAAACAAAGGCGTGGCAAAGAGTTTGCCGTTTTCTTTAATAAAAAACTTTTGCCCTTGAAGCGTTGGCGTAACCGGAACCAAGCGTTTGAAGAGTCGAATCAGAAAATTCTTTTCGGGATCAACTTCTTTTTCGGGCGCAAACATCATTTTAATTCCGGTAATGATAAGAAACGCGCCGAAAAGATAAATCACCCAATGAAACTGCATCAACCACGAACCGGCGGCAATAAAAATTGCGCGGAAAATAAGTGCGCCGATGATGCCGTAAAACAAAACGCGATGCTGATATTTTGCAGGAATCGCAAAATATGCAAAAACCATTACGAAAACGAAAATATTGTCAACCGACAAAGATTTTTCGACAATATAACCTGTCAAAAATTCGAGTGAAAGCCGTGAACCTTCTGTCGCACCGAATTTCGTTGTCGTGTAGTAATAAAAAAGTCCGTTGAAAATTAACGCCAGCGAAACCCAAACGATGCTCCAGATTGTCGCTTCTTTAAATGAAACTTCGTGTGCCTTTCGATGAAAAACGCCAAGATCAAGCGCAAGCATCATCAACACGAAAAGCGTAAAAATGCCATAAAACCACCAATATTCGGCAAAAGGAAAAAATATCGTATCCATCAAACATCCTCCAAAAATGTTCATTAAAATAAGGCGGGAAACATACGGGGATTTTTCGGAAAATAAAAAACCTTCCGCGTGATGTTTCACCGCAGAAGGTCTTGATACTTGCCTCAGACGAACCGGATTGTGTTTTTCAACAATCGTATTGACGATTTCGCCGAACCGAAGTGGCTATCTACTCCCCTTCAAAAATTGTCATTTTCAGAATACTAAATACATTATTTTTTTGTCAAGATTGGTTGCGAGATTTTTCTTTCCGTGTTTTCTGTTATACTAAACGGTTAAAATTATTAAGAATAAGGAAATTATAAAGTGAATAAAATAGAAATAATACCTCTTGGGGGCATCGGGGAATTCGGGATGAATTGTATGGGAATTCGTTTCGATGACGAAATGATTATTGTTGATGCGGGAATGGGTTTTCCCGAAGAAACGCCTTACGGAGTTGATATTTCAATTCCGAATTTTGATTTTTTGGAAGAATATCGTGATGATTTGACGGCTTTGATTCTTACGCACGGACACGAAGATCACATTGGCGCACTACCGTATATTTTGAAAAAATTTAATTTGCCCGTCTATGCTTCGCGTTTTACAGCTGCGCTTGCTGATAAAAAACTCGAAGAACATAAAATGCTTGATGAAACGCTCGTGCATCGTGTCGAGCCGAACGACGTGGCGAAAATCGGCGTGTTTGAAATCGAATTTATCCACGCATCACACTCGTTGATTGATTGTTTTTCGTTGGCAATAAAAACGCCGATGGGAACGATAATCCACACCGGCGATTATAAAATTGACGACACGCCCGTTATCGGCAAACCCTACGATTTACACACTTTAGCGAAATATGGCGACGAAGGAGTTCTTGCGCTTTTAGGCGATTCGACCAATGCGACTGTTTCAGGTAGAACGCCTTCGGAACGTGCAGTAATTCCGGCTTTTGAAGAAATTTTTGCCGAAGCAAACGGACGAATTTTCGTTTCGACATTTTCGTCTTCGATGCACCGTTTGCAGATAATTTTTGATGTCGCCAAAGAATTTGATAAAAGAGTTTGCGTTCTCGGTCGCTCAATGGTCAAAAATATCGAGATTGCCAATGAACTCGGCATTATCAAAATCGCACCGAATGTTTTGGTAAGTATGGGCGAAGCACGAGCTTTGGACGATGACCAAATCGTTTATTTGGTTACGGGTTCGCAAGGCGAAAACCGTGCCGCATTGTGGAATTTGGCAACTTCGACCTACAAAGGAATGGAAATTACGAAAGGCGATACGGTTGTTCTTTCGGCTCGGATTATTCCGGGCAACGATAAAGCGATTTCACGGCTTATCGGGCATTTATACAAACGCGGCGCAAATATCATCGAAGAAAAACGCCGTCTGATTCACGTTTCGGGACACGCTTCGCAGGAAGACATAAAAATTATGGTCGAAACCGCCCGTCCGAAATATCTCGTGCCGATTCACGGCGAATATCGGATGCTTTTCCGCCACAAAGAATACGTCAAAAACCACGTCGAAGGCTACACGGACGACAATATTATTTTGATTGAAAACGGCGATATGCTCGAATTCGACGATTACGGTGCACGAGTCGTCGAACACAAACAATTAAACAGCACTTTTATTGACGAAGAATCGCTCGGTGAAATCGAATACGACATCATCCGCGAACGCAAAAAGCTCGCTTACGGTGGCTCTGTGTCGCTTGTTGTAACAGTTGATAAAAAGTCCAAACAACTCGCCGGAGACCCAAAAATCTCTTTCCAAGGCGTTGCCGGAATCAACCCGACTAACGGCATCGGTTTAAGTGCAAGACAAGCAATTCACGAAGCCGTCGAAGCGATGACCGTCGCGCAAATCGCCGATGTCAATGTTTTACAAGAAACCTTGCGCGTTCACCTGAAAAGATTTTTGCAGAAAGAAACAGGAACCAAGCCCGTGATTGTTACAACGATTGTTGAAGTTTAGTAAAATTAGATAAATGGAAGCTATGAAATTGAACATTTCGACATTAGTTTTGATTTTAATTCTCAGTGTCATATTAAATGCTCAGGAATTGCCAAAGCCGAACAATTCTTTATTGATAAGGCAGTTAATGGTTTATGGAGAAAACCTAATAAAACAGGGCAAATATGATCAGTCAATTGAAACTTTTACGGAAATTATCAAAATGGACCCGAATTTTGTGTTTGCTTACGAAAAACGGGCATTCGCTTTTATAAAAACTGAAAAATATGAGAAAGCAATTTCTGACTATTCTAAAATAGTCGAAAGTTATCCGCAAAATCCCGCAGTTTACCTTAATCGCGGATATGCTTATTCAAAGGCGAATAATTTTGAACTTGCAATTTCGGATTACACTAAAGTAATCAGTTTAGATGCTAAGTTGACACAAGCATATTTGCGGCGCGGAGTTATATATCACAAGTTGGCGAAATATGACCTTGCAATTTCCGACTACAGTAAAATAATCGAATTAGAGCCTAAATCGGCAATTGCTTATGAAAATAGAGGTTTATCATTTACAAAGATTCGCAATTATGAATTAGCTTTGAAAGATATAAACTATTCAATAGAATTGAACCCGAAAGCAGCAAGTGTTTATGGAACCCGCGCTTTTTATTACGGGAAGATTTACAATTATGATTTGATGATTGCCGATTGTAACAGGGCAATTGAATTAAACCCCAAAATCGCAAATGTTTATAATAATCGGGGCTATGGTTATTTGAAGAAAAGAAAATTTGATTTGGCTATGAATGATTTGAATATGGCAACTAAACTTGATCCAAAGAATGAGTTTGCCTATAACAATAGAGCCTTAATTTATATTAAAACAGGAAAGTTTGAAAATGCTTTGGAGGAAATTAATAAAGCGTTGGAGTTAAACCCGAGATTAGCTGAAATTTACGATAATCGAGGATTAATTTATTTAGCAAAAAAAGAATTTGAGAAGGCAGTTACCGAGTTTAACCGCGCAATCGAACTGGATTCAAATTTAGCATTTGCCTTTTCTAATAGAGCGAAAGCATTCGTTGAACACGGCAAATATTCTCAGGCAATTACCGATTTTAATAAATCAATAGAACTTTATCCAACTTTCGCAGAAGCATATTTCGGAAGGGCGAGCGCCTACGAAGCCATCGGAGAAATTAATAAATCAAAAGCAGACATTGAAAAAGCAACGCAATTAAGAAAACAATTTCCTGATCAATAAATGACTGAATGCGAAAACGAATGATTTGCTTAAAATTTTCGTATCAAAGTTTTACCCGAAATATTGTCGTCGATTTCTTTGCGGCATTAATTTCTGATTGTTACATCAAAGTTTAATTCAAAAGTCTTGAAATGAAAATCTGTCCAAACTGCAAAACTGAATATGGCGATGAGATGAATTTTTGTCTGACGGACGGCAGCACTTTGAAAGATGCGGCGGTGTTCGGTCCCGAAGATACGATTTCTTTGACTGATAATGCGACTTTGGAGTATAAGAAACCGCAAACCGCCGAACAAAATAAATATACGAATTTGACGGATTTCGGAAAGCCGCGCAAAAGTTCGCTGAAATTGGTGGTTTTGGTTGGTATTTTCGGGTTGATTTTGTTGTTTTTCGGAGTAATCGGCGGCGCGTATGTTTATTTTCGGAATTATGTCGTGAATGGAATTGAAGATTTTCCGCGCACACCGACGCGCACGCCTTTGCAAGGTTTTACGCCTTCGCGCACGCCTGAGACGAAAGCCGTTTTGAAACTCGAAATTCTCGAAAAAGTTAAAAGTCTCGGCGGTGAGAATTATTTGAAATGCAAATTAACCAATACGGGCGAAAGCATTGCGCGTCCGTATTCGGTAACTTTGGCGTTTTATAAAGATGATGTCGTGATTAAGGAAAATTCGGCGTTAGTAAGATTAAAATATCTGAAACCACAGCAAAGTGTGCCGGTTTGGGTTGGTTTATATGGCACGGAAAATTACACTTCGGTCAAGCTCAAAGAACCTGTTTCGAGTTTCCCGATTTATAAATCTACACAGAATTTGTTTCTTGATTTGAACTTTACGGAAACGGAAATGAAACTCGCATATTCGACAAGTTACAAGGTAGAAGGAATTGTCGAAAACCAAAATTACGAAACAATTTCGCCAGAATTTTACATTATTTTTTACGATGAAAAAGGCGAAATTGTCGGAATTGAAAAAAAATATGTGAGCAATTTAGGAAAGAACGTCAAGACAAAATTTGACGCAACTATTTCCATCAGAGATTTGTTCGGCAAACCGAAAACTTTTGAAATTATACCTGTCTCCGATTAATCTGAAAATTTGATGAATGCACTTGAATTATTAAAAAAAACTCGCGTCGAAATCGCGCCGGAAACCTTTACGCTTATTTCTTTACGCCACGAAGATTGGCTGAAATTGCTCGAAAATCCCGAACTTTCGCCGCGAATGACTGCGCCGTTTATGATTTTCAAAGACAAATTTGAAACAACGCTTTTGCTAGATGAAATTGATTTTGAAATGATTCGTTATGCAATCCGAGATGCGAAAACCGAGCGCGGTTTTCGGCTTTTGACATTTGAAATCGTGTTGGATTTTTCGGTTGTCGGATTTTTGGCGGAAATTTCGCGTGTTTTGGCTGATGCGGAGATTTCGATTGTCGCGGTTTCGTCGTTTTCGCGTGATCATATTTTGATAAAACAAGATAATTTGGCAAATGCTTTGAAGATTTTGGGTGAGATTGTCGAGGAGTTGTGTTAATAAATGTCTTTGGAGTTTTTTGTTGCAACAGATGCCGAAGTTGCTCGCTTAAATGATTGGGCAGAATTGTTTGACCTTGTTTCCCGATACGGAATTATTGCGTCGGGCGCAGAAAACTTTAAAGATTTCAAGTTGCTTTCAAATTTTTTTCTGCAAGGTGAGGAGTATTTTCCAAAAAAAATAATCAAAACTATTCAAGAACACATAGAAGATGAAACTTATAGATTTGGTATTTATAAGTTGGAAAGAAACTTTATTGAAAATGTTGCCCAAATTGATAAAGCAAAATTAGATAATTTAGATTCCATAGAGTATTGGCAGAGTCGAGGATATTATGAACAAGGAATTTGGAATTGTGTTTATGGAGTTCATAATTTGTGCAACTATGCAATCAGAGATGGTAAAAATTTATACATCTTGGAAGAAACTGAATGAGTTACGAATGGAAAGATAAAGTCGTTTTTTTAACAGGCGCATCAAGCGGAATCGGCGAGGCTTTGGCAGTTGAAATTGCCAAGCAAGGCGCGATTATCGGATTACTGGCAAGACGCGAAGAATTATTAAAAGAACTTGCCGCAAAATGCGAATCGGTTGGCGGAACTGCGCGGGTTTTTGCGTGTGATGTGGTTGATTACGAAAAAGTTCAAGCGGCGGCGGACAATTTGCGCGAAGAGTTCGGGCGCGTTGATATTTTGATTGCAAATGCCGGAATCGGCGGCAAAACGAGTGGTTTGGACGTTTATAAACCCGAACAGGTTAAAAAAGTCATAGACATAAATCTGATGGGTGCGGTCAATGCAGTTTATGCGGTTTTGCCGCAGATGCTTGAACGAAAAAGTGGGCAACTTGTAGCAATTTCATCACTTGCAGGTTTTCGCGGACTTCCGAAATCGGCGGCTTATTCGGCTTCAAAATCTGCGATGACGAATTATTTTGAAAGCGTTCGGCTCGACGTTCAGGTGCAAGGCATTTCCGTAACAATCATTCAGCCCGGATTTATCAAAACGCCTCTGACCTCCGGCAGACCGAACAAAATGCCGTTTTTGATGGAACTCGAAGATGCGATTCCACTTTTTATGAAAGCCATCGAAAAACAAAAGAGATTTGCCGCTTTTCCTTGGCAACTCGCAACATTTGTTCGTTTGGGCAGAATTTTCCCTGCGTGGCTTTACGACAAAATTGCTTCGGGCGCAAAATATCGGGAAAAGTGAAAAATGAAAAGTAAATTGTGGATTGTAATGACTTAAAGAACAATCCACAATTTACTATTCGCTATTTACCATTTACTATTTACTATTCACTATTCACCAAATATGGATATTTTAACGGCAATTATTCTCGGCATTGTTCAAGGTTTGACTGAATTTATCCCGATTTCTTCGACGGCGCATCTCGTTTTTGCAAGCCGTTGGACGAATGTTTATAACGGCAACGCGCAACAGATTACGGCAACAATGGCGGTTATCCAACTTGGCACGTTGGCGGCGGTTTTCGTCTATTTTGCGGCGGATATTTGGGCGATTACAACTGCCTTTCTGCGTGATAATTTTGCTTTTATTACCGGAAATAAGCGAACTTTTTCCGGCACAAACGGTATTCGTCCGATGTGGCTTTCCGATGATGCGTGGCTCGGTTGGTTGATAATTATCGGTTCAATTCCAATCGGCACAGTCGGTTTGGCGTTCAAAAAAATCATCGAAGGTCCGGCAACGAAAAACCTTTGGATAATTGCAACAATGATGATTGTCGTTGCGGTTCTTCTGATTTTCGCTGAGATTGTCGGAAGCCAGCGTAAAGAGTTGAAAGATTTCGGTTTAGTTGATTCGTTAGCAGTTGGTTTCGCTCAAGTTTTAGCTTTGATGCCGGGCGCAAGCCGTTCGGGTTCGACAATTATGGGCGGACTTTTCGCCGGACAAAAACGCGAAGCCGCCGCCAGATTTTCTTTTCTTCTGATGATTCCGGCAATCACCGCCAGCGGATTGCTTGAACTCAAAGAAGCCATTCATATTTTGTCAAAAGACGATTTTATTTCACTCGCCGTCGGCACAGTCGTCGCCGGAATCGTCGGTTATCTTTCGATTTGGTTTCTTCTCGCCTTTTTGCGAAAACATTCGACGGCAATTTTTATTATTTACCGCATCATCGTTGGTGCTATAATTTTGATATTGCTGTGGCGCGACGTTTTAAGTCCGCAAGTCTGATTAGGTTTCTGGTTTCTGGTTTCTGGTTTCCGGTTTGGAGACGAGAAACCAGAAACCAGAAACCAGAAACCCAAAAATGAACAAGCGTTGGAACATTCTCAAACACGACCGCCAAAAGATAATTCCACTTTCGCAAACGCTGAAAGTTTCGCCTCTGATTGCCGCTTTGCTGGTTTCTCGCGGTTTTGAAACGCACGAAAAAGCACATAAATTCTTAAATCCTTCTTTGGAAGATTTGCACGAGCCGAATCTTTTGAAGGATATGGAAAAATCGGTTGCGCGGATTCTGAAAGCCGTCGAAAATCAAGAGAAAATTTTGATTTGGGGCGATTATGATGTTGATGGCACAACCGGAACGGTTGTTTTGCGAAAGGCACTCGACATTATCGGCGCACAGACCGGATTTCACGTTCCGAATCGTTTTACCGAAGGTTACGGTTTGAATATTCCTGCGCTCGAAAAAGCGAAAGAACGCGGTTACGGGTTGGTGATTACGGTTGATTGCGGTTCGACGGCGTTTGAGCCGATTGCTTGGGCGCAAAATGCCGGAATAGACGTGATTGTTACCGACCATCATTTGACTAAAGATGAAGGTTTGCCCGATGCGTTTGCGGTGATAAATCCGAATCAGCCCGACTGTAATTATCCCGACAAAAATCTTGCCGGAGTCGGTGTGGCGTTCAAATTAGCACACGCTTTGCTTCGTGAAAAAGGCAAAGAAAAAATTATCGAAGGCTTTTTGAAAGTTGTTGCCATTGGCACGATTGCCGACATTATGAAACTTTCGGGCGAAAATCGTGCGATTGTCAAAATCGGTTTGCAGGATTTGCCCAAAGCGCGTAATTACGGGCTGAAAGCGTTGATGGAAGTTGCCGATTGCAAATCGGAAATGACGAGTTATCATATCGGTTTTCGTATCGCGCCGAGAATAAATGCCGCCGGAAGAATGGATGTTGCGCGTCAAGTTGTCGAACTTTTTGAAGCCGAAACTTTTGAAAAAGCGCGTGAACTCGCGGAAATTTTGGACAGCCGAAATCGTGAACGGCAAAAAGTTCAGATGGAAATTACCGCGCTGGCTTTGCAGGAATATTTAGATGTTGGCGGAAAAGATAATCAATCTCACTTTGCTGTCGTCGCGGGCGAAGGTTGGCATCGCGGCGTGATTGGACTTGCGGCTTCGAGAATTACCGAAAAACTCAATCGTCCGTCAATCGTTATTTCGCTCGAAAACGGAATCGGACACGGAAGCGCGAGAAGTATCGCCAATTATCATTTGCTTCAAGGCTTAGATTCGTGCGGCGATTTGATGGAGCAATACGGCGGACACGCCGCCGCCGC
This sequence comes from uncultured Blastocatellaceae bacterium, assembly GCA_964548225.1. Classification (GTDB taxonomy): domain Bacteria; phylum Acidobacteriota; class Blastocatellia; order Pyrinomonadales; family Pyrinomonadaceae; genus CALMEH01. Next base: position 9,460 of record CAZJQP010000023.1, read on the forward strand.
CGGAATGAAGATTTCCGCCGAAAACATCAACGCTTTGCGCGAAAAATTAAATGCTCACGCCGCCGAAAATCTTTCTGCGGAAGATTTGATTCCCGAAATCAGAATTGACGCAGAAGTTTCATCAAAAACGATGGATTTATCAATCGTCGAAGAACTGAAAATGCTCGAACCGTTCGGCGCAGGAAATCCGAAACCGATTTTTGCGACGAAAGATTTATTTTTGACGCAAGAACCATTCGTAATGAAGGAAAAACATCTAAAATTAAATCTCGCCGATGCAAACGGCAAACGCTTTGAAGCCGTCTGGTGGGACGGTGTGGAAAAATCAAAAGGGCAAACTCTCCAGCCCAAAACGCGCATCGAATTAGCCTACACGCCTGAAGCAAACACTTGGCAGGGAAATACTCGTTTGCAACTTGTCGTGGAAGATTTGAGAACGGATAATTGAATTAGTGCCTGAAACAAAACGCCAAAACATTAAAAAATTACAACGCCGCGCCGCTTTGCCGAAGTATTTTCGTGTCGGGGCGATTGTTGCCCTGTGTTTGACGATTTTAATTGTCGGAATCGGACTTTATCGGGCGCGGAATTTTGAGACTTTTCGGATGAAAGGTTTTCCGACTGAATTGTCGAAAGATGTTGTCGCAACTGTCAACGGTTATGAACGCACGGAAACTGAGGGCGATGTCAAAAAATATTTCATAAAAGCAGATAAAGCAACGACTTTTGCAGATAATCATCAAGAAATGGAAAATGTCTATGTTGAAGTTTTTGATGATAAATCAGACAAATTCGACAAAATTTCTGCAAGTAAAGCTGTTTATATTCCGGCGGCGGACGGGACAAAAAATTTTACCGCCTTTTTGGCTGGGACGATAAATATTTTGACGCGAGATGAATTGCAAATAAAGACCGAACAAGCGACTTATACGAAAGCAACCGAAACCATTGAAGCTGAGGAAACGGTTGAATTTTCGCGTGAAAATATTTCCGGCAAATCGTTCGGTGCGATTGCGAAAATTCAGGAAAAAACGCTTGAACTGTTGAAAGATGTCGAGATTGAAACCGTCGGCGGCGAAGGCGAATTTGCAAAGGTAAGATTTGCGAAAATTACGAGTGGATACGCATTTCTTAATATGCCCGAAGAGCGCGTTGATTTTAATGAAAATGTTTTTGTAAATGTTGTGCCTAATGGAAATGCGGGCGAACTATCTCAGCCTTCGGAAATTAAATCTGACAAAGCATCGGCATATTTTACTGAAAAACAATTGAAAAAAATTGATTTGGACGGCAATGTTTTCGTATATCAAAAACCTTCGGGCAATTCGCCGAAATGGTCGAAAATCAATGCGAATCGAGCCGTGGCATTAATTGAAAAAGAAGTTAAATGCATCGAACTTTTCGACAATGTTCAAATTGAAACAACTCAAAATCAAGCGAAACCAACACGGATAAAATCGGGTTATGCGCTTTATGAAAAGGATGCGGACAGATTTACGCTCGACAAAGGAGTTGAAATTATCACGATTGAATCAAATCAACCTGCGGTAATTACTTCAAACGACGCGGTTTATGAGCAGTCGAACGGCAGAATCTTTTTGAATGGAAACGCCGAAATTACGAATGGCGGAAATTATATCAAGGGCGATAAATTGACTGCGGAGCTGTTTGCGTCAAAGAAAATAAAATCGGCACAAGCCTTCGGAAATGCTTTTTTGCGTCAATCCGACTCGGAAAAGACTGCGGAAATTTCAGCCAACGAATTGAACGCAACTTTTAACGAAAACCAAAAAATGCAAACTGCAAATGCTTCCGGCAATGCCTTTTTGCGGCAGAAAACCGAAGAACGCACAACGGAAGTTTCGGCAAATGAATTGAACGCAAATTTTAATGAAAATCAGCAACTGCAAACTGCAAATGCTATCGGACAATCAAATGCAGTTTTGATTCCGGTGCAAGCAACTGAATATTCAAAAGTTACGCTCTTCGCACCGAATGCGATTCGCCTCAATTTTCGTGAAAACGGCTTACTTGAACAAATGCAAACCGACGGGCGCACGACAATCCTAATGAATGCGCCAAACAATAAACCGGACGCGGCGAATAAAAAACTGACCGCGGACACGGTGAAGACTTATTTTCACGCCAACGGCAAGGATTTAGCCAAAGCTGAAGCTATCGGAAACGCCGAGCTTTATGTCGAACCGCTTCGCGCCCTTGCGGAAAATTATAAAACAACGATAAATGCGGCGCGATTTGATTGTGATTTTTTCGATGTCGGGAACAATGCCAAAAATTGCACTGCTCAGACAAAAACGAAACTCGTGCGTGTTCCGACAATTCCATCGGAAAATCGCGGTAATCAAACTTTGATTGCCGACAGATTAAATGCAAACTTTAATCAAAACACTCAGGACATCGAACGAATGGAAGCTGTCGGAAACACAAAATTTTCCGAACTCGACCGCAACGGAATTGCTGAAAACATTACGTTCACGGCAAATGACGAAGTTGTCCGTTTGCGCGGCGGTGAGCCGACGGTTTGGGATTCGCGGGCGCGAGCGAAAGCAAACGAGATTGATTGGGACACGCGCAATGATAAATCATTTTTGCGCGGAAATGTTGCCACGACGTATTACAGCCAAAATCAGACGGGCGGTGCAACTCCTTTTGGCAACGCGAAATCGCCGGTTTTTGTAACTTCTGCGGAAGCACAATTTGACCACAAAGCCGAAACCGGACTTTACACGGGAAATGCCCGCGCTTGGCAGGAAAATAACTATGTTCGCGCTGAAAAACTTTTGCTTCAGCAAAAGGAAGGCAAACTTTACGGCGAAAGCAATGTGCAGAGCGTTTTGTATGATATGAAGCGCGTGGAAAACGGCAAACCGTCGAATGTTCCGGTTTCGGCTTCATCGCAAAAGATTTATTATTTCAAAGAAAATAATGTTTTGAGATACGAAACCGATGTTGATATTCGGCAGGGAACTGATAGAATACAAGCCGGAATTGCCAATATTTATTTGAACAAAAACAACGAATTTTCCAAAGGAATTATCGAAAACAACGTCATTGTTACACAACCGAATCGCCGTGCGCTGGGTGATTGGGCGCAATACACGGCGGAAAATGAAGTTGTTGTTTTACGCGGAAATCCGGCGCGTGTCGAAGACAGTGAAAGCGGAACGTCGCAAGCCGCACAATTAACTGTTTCGATGCGAACCAAACAAGTTTTGAGCGAAGGGAAAACGAACCAGACAAACACGGGCAGAACCAGAACGGTTTATAAGGTGAAGCCGCAATAAAGTTCAGAGTTACGCCTTTAGGCGTGAATTGATGCGGTTTTCAAAAAATTTAAGTTTATTATATGTCAACGCAAAACACGGCTGAAGCCGTAACTCTGAACAATGAATCGCTTGCCGCGCAAAACTTGCAGAAAACCTACGGGCGCAGGCGCGTGGTTGATGATGTTTCGCTGTTTGTCGAACAAGGCGAAGTTGTCGGGCTTTTGGGGGCGAACGGCGCGGGGAAGACGACGACTTTTTATATGATGACCGGACTCGAACGCGCTGAAAAAGGTAAGATTTTTTTGAACGGTCAAGATGTTACGACGCTTCCGATGTATCTTCGGGCGCGTTTGGGTTTAGGTTATTTGCCGCAAGAACCTTCGATTTTTCGGAAACTTTCTGCCGAACAAAATATTCTCGCCGTTCTGGAAACAATGAAAATGAACCGCACCGAAAGATTTGCGCGGCTTGATGAACTTTTAGATGAATTTGGCATATCGCACGTTCGTAAAACTCGCGGCGATGCACTTTCCGGCGGCGAACGTCGGCGCGTCGAAATCGCTAGATGTTTGGCAAGCGAACCCGAATATATTCTTTTGGACGAACCTTTTGCAGGAATTGATCCGATTGCGATTGACGATATTCGGGAAATTATACTTTACCTGAAAAATCAAGGCATCGGCATCTTGATTACCGATCACAACGTCCGCGAAACTTTGGGAATTACCGACCGCGCCTACATTATGGCGGAAGGCAGAATCTTACGAACCGGCGCACCTGCCGAACTCGTCGAAGATGAAGATGTGCGGCGGCTTTATTTGGGCGAAAGGTTTAGTTTATAAAAAAAATGCAAAACGCGCACGAAGTAAGCGTATTCTTTGAGGATAAGAACACGCTTACTTCGTGCGCGTTTCTGCATTAAAATTATGGCGCAATCGTAATATCGGGAATAGTTACGGCATCGTTTGCCAAGACGAATTGTGGATTATTTACAAAAGTAAAAATCTTACTCGCCGCCGTAACTTGATAAACTTCGCCAACATTCGCATTATCAAAACGATAATAGCCGAATGGATTTGTTGTTGTGCGGATTGTATTGCCACTGTTTGAAGTCAAAAGCACCGTAACTCTTGAAGACAACGCGCCGTTTGGTGAAACGATTCTACCGAAAACAGAAGTTGTCGCAGGAGAAACATATAGACGATAATTTGCCGTATAAGAATTTGCGCCGTTCAAACCTCCGATGCCGAATTCAAACTTTCCGCTTTGCGTCGGAGTTCCGCTTACAGCAATCGTTCCGCCAACATTGAAGAAAACACCATTGGGAAATGAGCCGAAAATTATCGGGTAACTAAAACTTCCGATATTCGGCACAACCGTTTGATTGTAAGCCTGATTAATATTCGCATTTGGCAAAAGCGCAATATAATCCGGCGAATTTTCAACTGCGCCGATGTCCACAGTTGCTCCGAACGGGCGCGGTGTGCCGCGTTGATCGGTATTAATTGCGACAAGCGGATTATTTGCTGTGCAAGTCAAATCAATCACACAATTTTGTCCACCGTTGAGCGCGGGCGATGTCGAACCCGGCACGAAACTCAAGCCGTTGCCGCCGTAAAATCCATGCGGTGAAAGCTGTGGGTTGATGTTTTGTAAATCAGAACCAATCCAGCCCGTCGAAGTTCCGATATTGCCGATGATGTTATTTCCTTCGGAATTTATCGCGCCCGTAGCGTCGGGCGAGGTTGCGATGCCGTTGTTGCCGCTAATAATCGTGTTGCGGAAAACGCCGATGTTTGCCGTAGATTTATGAATTCCTCCGCCATTTGTGGTTGAAGTATTTCCAACAATGGTCGAATTTGTAATGTTCAAAGCAGTGCCGTTAAAAATAATTCCGCCTCCTGCGCCGGTATTTGCCGTATTTCCCGAAATTGTTGTATTGGTAATGTTGACCGTGCCGTTGGCTTGAATTGCGCCGCCGCCGACGGTTGAACCTGAAGTATTATTGTAAATCGAAGAATTTCGGATGTTGGTCGTATTTCCGCCAAAATTTTGTGTTGCTCCGCCCGAAGCTGTGGCTGAATTATTAAAAATTGCACAACCGACAATATTAAGCGTAGCAGTTCCGGCATTGTTTGATGCGCCGCCGTTTGCTGCTGTATTGCCTGTTAAGACAAGATTTGAAAGCGTCAAAGTTCCGCCATTGTTATAAACGCCGCCGCCGCGTCCGGTTTGCACTGTGCTGACGGCAGTTCCGCCGGTAACGCGCAAATTGGCAATGGTGGCAACGGAAAGCGTGTTATTTGTAAAAACACGACTCGCATTATTTCCGCTGACGGTCAATTTGTCTGCGCCGGGACCGAAAATCAAAAGCGTTCCGTTGTTATTGATAATAATGTCCGTGCCACCGAGGGTGATGGTTTGCGGTGTGTTGAACAGCGATGCGAAAATAATTGTATCGTTATCTGCTGTGCCGTTTGCTGCAGCGACCGCTTCGCGCAAACTGCAATCAGCGTCGCACGTTCCGTCATTCGTGTCGGCAATTTTCGTAACCGTATAAACCGCGCCGAAAACAGTTTGACCTAAACCTATTGCTAAAATTAAAGAAAAGGCAATTTTGCCGAGTTTATTCATAATGTTTATCTCCCTATAATGTTAATTGTCCTGCTTTTAAGACGATTCTAACCTTTAATGACGCAGATGGCAAAAAAAAGTGTGGACGAATCATCCACACTTTTTTAAGATTTAGTTGTTTTTGGTTATTTTAGTCGTGAGTTAAATACTTAATCATTAATAAATCGGTTTGTGCGTCTGAACCTAATTGAAAAATGTGCTGACCGATATGGCGAAATCCGTATTTTTCGTAAAATCTTTGCGCTCGCGGATTAAACTCCCAAACGCCGAGCCACATCGCATCACAATTTAAGCGTTTGGCAAGCTCAAAACTTTCTTCCATCAATTTTACGCCGACACCTTTGCCCAAAAATTTTTGGTGCGAATAAAGTCTGGCAAGTTCAATCGGTTTTACGGCTTTAACAGGTTCTTCGTGGCTTTTGACAATCAGTTTTGCATAACCTGCGGCTTCATTCTCGATTTCGGCAATTAAAAAAATATTTTGCGTATCGGCTAATTCTGTTTTGATTTGTTTCAAACTAAAAGCCTTTGCCATATAATCCGCCATATCTTCGGGTGAATTTTTCGGGTGTTCGTGAAATGCGTCCCAAAATGTTTGGTAACACAAATCAGAGAGCATCTCGGCATCTAGTTTTGTTGCTTGGCGGATTTCTATTGCAGACATTTTCTAAAAAAATTTAACAGCAAAAATTACTTGGCGAAACGGCTTTGACTCCACCATTCGATAGTTTTTTTCAAGCCTTCTTCTAAACCATAGATTTTTTCGTAACCCAGATATTCCACCGCTTTTCGATTGTCGGCTTGCGAATGTTTTACGTCGCCGCGGCGTTCAGGTTGATAATCTGCTAGGACATCAGGTTTATTGGTGATTTTTTTTAGGACTTCAAGCAATTCGTTCAATGAAATTCTTTCACCGTTAGCGCAATTCATTACTTCGCCGATGCCTTTTGTCGTTTGAGCGGCTTTAATGTTGGTGTCCACCACATTAGCAATATATGTAAAATCTCTCGAAGTTTCGCCGTTTCCATAAATAACGGGCGTTTCATCTTTCATCAACGCATCAATAAAACGCGAAATTACGCCGGAATACATTGAAGAAGGATTTTGGCGCGGTCCGAAAACATTAAAGTAGCGAAGCGAAACGGTTTCGATGTCATAGACATTTGAAAATACCTGACAATAATATTCGCCCATCAATTTTGCCGCCGCGTAGGGCGAAAGCGGGGAAGTCAGCATCGTTTCCGTTTTCGGTAAAACTTCCGTATCGCCATATGCACTGCTGGAAGCGGCATAAACAAAACGCCTTACCCCTGTGTTTTTTGAGTTTAAAAGTAGATTGAAAGTTCCGTTGACACACGCTTGATGAGTTTCAGCAGGATTCTCCACCGATCGTGGGACGGATGGTAGAGCGGCTTGATGAAATACGATTTCGACATCCTGCAGAGCTTTTTGCAAAGCCGAATCATCATTTATATCACCTTCGATAAAATCAAAATCACCCTTGATTTCTTCTAAATTTTCCCGAAATCCGGTAACGAAATTATCAATAATAACAACTTTCGCTCCTTTGCTAATTAATCCGTCCGCAAGATTAGAGCCGATAAATCCTGCTCCGCCCGTTACTAAAACTTTTGTTGTAATTGACATAAATTTTTAGAAGAAGAGAAAAAGAGAAAAGGGGATTTCTTCTTTTCCAGACCATTTATTTAATTGCAATTTACGGATAGAGCAAGTTCTCCTTTTTTCTTCTTCTCCTTTTCTCCGTGTCTTTTTTAACGTCCGACACCAACATATTCAAAGCCGAGTTCTTTCATATCTTTCGGTTCATAGATATTTCTGAGGTCGGCGATTTTCGGCGATTTCAGAAGAGTTTTTACTTTGTTCATATCGAGTGCGCGAAACTGATTCCACTCGGTTATTATGACTAACGCATCTGCATCTTTTAGAGCATCATATTCATTCGAAGCATATTCGATGTCAGGCAAAATGTGTTTGGCTTCGTCCATTGCTACCGGATCGAAGGCTTTTATTTTTGCCCCGCGCTTTTGCATTTCTTTGATAATGTCTGTCGCCGGAGATTCACGCATATCGTCGGTTTCAGGTTTGAAAGACAGTCCTAAAACTCCGATTTGTTTGCCATTTAAATCGCCGACAAGGTTTTCTATTTTCGGCAACATCATCTGACGCTGTAAGTCATTTGCTTTGATTACTGCGTCAACTACCGATGTTTCTACACCGAATTTATCTCCGACCTTCGTAAAGGCTTTTGTATCTTTCGGAAAACACGAGCCGCCGTATCCAGGTCCGGGATGAAGAAATTTGCGCCCGATACGGTTGTCCATACCCATTCCGCGGGCAACATCGTGGACATCGCAACCGATGGCATCACAAAGATTGGCGATTTCGTTAATAAATGTAATCTTTGTCGCCAAAAATGCGTTAGCCGCATATTTGATGAGTTCCGCTGCTTCAAGCGAAGTAATAACGACCGGCGTTTCAATCAAATAAAGAGGACGATATAAATCCTTCATTATGGCAATCGCGTCGGGTTCATTGCTTCCGACGACTACGCGATCAGGGCGCATAAAATCGTCAATCGCTGCACCTTCACGCAAAAATTCGGGATTTGATGCTACACCGAAATTAGTTTTCGTTTTTTGATGTTCGGAAACGAATTCACGAAGCCATTTGCCGGTGCCGACTGGAACGGTTGATTTTGTAACCAATACTTTGTAACCGTTCATCGCTTCGGCAATGTCTTTGGCGGCTTGTTGATAGTAACTCATATCTGGCGAACCGTCTTCCTTCGGTGGCGTTCCGACAGCCAAAAAGATAACCAATGCTTGTTCGACTGCCGATTTTACATCAGTCGTAAAATGTAGCCGACCGGCTTTATAATTCTTTTCGACAATTGTATCGAGTCCTGGTTCGTAAATCGGCATTACATTATTTTTCAAACCCTCGATTTTCTTTGCGTCAACGTCAACACAAGTAACTTCTACACCGAATTCGGCAAAGCAAGCCCCTGTAACCAATCCTACATAACCTGTTCCAATAACTGCTATATGCATAAAAATTTTTATTATAATGGGAAAATTACAAAAAGTGAAAAAGCAGATATTATTTTATTCTTTTTCCACTTTTTCTTGTTCAATTATTCACAAAGTAATACAAAATTACGGGTCACGTTACGCAGAACATGACCCGTAATTTCCTAAAATTAAATTTTGATGAAAGAATTAACGAACGGGGCTGACAACAGAAGTGCCACCGCCAATTGTAACATCCGAACCGCCGCCGCCAGTAAGAATCGCAACTCCGACACCAACACCTGCACCGATTAAAATCGCTGCTAATGCGCCCGCACCGAGCCCAAGAACCGGAGTTTTAACTCCGCTACCGGGTCGAACACATGGTTTACAACCTGTTTGCGAAAGATTTCCAGCGGTTGCTGAAGTTCCGGCTGCAACTTGCTTATCATTGTTGCCGGTTCTCATCGTAACCAGACCGGAAACAGTGTCAACGTGAGTGTGCGAACATTCAACTTCGACTACGAATGTATTAGCTTGTCCAGCATCTGCAATTGTCGTCGCATCATTTGTTGCTACGCTTGTAGCAATTCCGGCAGCATTTGAAATGCGTGCTTTACCTTGCGAAAGAATGGTGGTGATACTGTTATCGGTAAATCTCAAAGTGAAATTGGAATTTTCCAATATTTCAATTTTACCAAGTTTGCCTAAGCTAATTACAGCACTCGAATTTGCCCCTGTCGTAATAACACTTCCAGAAACAACAGTTGAATTTGAAACTGCGGTTTGTCCGTTAACGGTAACTTGTCCGGTTACGGTAATATCACCTGAAACATTATTCGGGGCAGCTAAGGCGACCATCGAAGTAACACTCCAAACGGCAACTACGGTAAGAAGTGCAATATATTTTTTTAATCTATTTTTGCCGAGCATTTGATTTATTATCCTCCTCTATACAATCCAAAAAAATTCAAAATACCGATTTATTATCGGACAGGGCTGACAACGGTTGTGCCGCCGCCCAATGCAATGCGGTTATTATCAGATGTTGCCGCAATTACGATGCCTGCAATCGCACCGCCGAAAACAGCTGCCCATATCCACCAAGCAGAACCACCATCGTCATCGTCATCGTCTTGTTTTTTGCCCGATGCGTTTGCGGTTTCGCCGGCTTTCAAGTTAAAAGTTTGACCATTCAAGGTATTAACCATAACATCACCCGTAGCATTCAGAACCGTTAAACGTCCGGCTGAAAGATTACCGCTGATGCCGTTTTCATTGTAGTTAATGCTGAAAGTCGTGTTAGGGGCTAATTCAATTTTGCCGAGTTTGCCCAAATTGATAATTGCACTCGCATTATCGGGAGTGGTAATTGTATTGGAACTAAAAATGGAGCGTCCGCTTTGAGCGACTTCGCCGTTAACTTGCACGTTCACATTTTTTCCGGTAACCAACAATTCTGCGGCAATTTTATCGGTGCCGGCAAGAGCTACCATTGAGTAAGTTAAAAAGATTGATGCTGCCAAACACATTGAAAGTGTTTTGCTAATCCAAGTTTTGCTGTTCATATTTCTCCTCTGTAATCGCTTTGAATCAATAATTTCAAAAAATCAAACCTTTGAATCTTATACGCGAAAAATTCGTCAATGTCAATGAAAATTAAATAGAAATGCAAATTTAAGGCTAATTTTTACCATTATTTAGGAATAAAATTAAACCTTACATTTGAAATTATTTATACCACAAAATTTCCGAAAACAAAAAATGGAATTTGCAAAAAACTTTCTCATATTGGAAAAGTCAGATGTTTTTTATGATAAAAGCTGATTATTTAAGCTGTTTCATTTGATTTCAGATGTTACTAATTTACCTCTGACGGCTTCGCCGTCGGAAATCTTTTTTGTCGGATTTAATTTTCAAAGAACATAAGAAGTATGAAATCCAAAATCGCGTAAGGTGAATTAAACATTTTGATTTTCATTTTTGGGGATTCTTCACAATCCTTTATGGAAATTTATTTATATTGGAGAATCGAGTTAGTTTGATTTGAAAACAAAGTGAATTTCCCATATAAGTTTATGTATTGTTTTCGACAAAAATTAAACAAAATATATTGCTCATCAAAAAAGAACATTGGGTTTTAGGTCAAAATAAATAATTACTTAGGGGAAAAAATACATAAGATGGAAAAAATCGTTTTAGCGGCGGATTTAGGTGGGACAAATTTGAGAATGGCAGTTGTAAATTGTCAGGGTAATATTTTGTTTCGGACGCGCCGAGTTACACCGAAAGCCGATTTTGCTTCTGAAATTGTAGCTTTATTTGTTGAAGCTGCAAATGAATGTTTGGATAATATCAAAGAAAAAGGTGATGTTTTTGCAATTTCAGCCGCAGTTCCGGCGATTTTGAATATCGAAGACGGTGTTATATTAAAAGCTCCTAACATTCCTTTATTAAACGGTTTTCGATTTTCAAAGGCTTTGGAAAACTCATTAAATTTGCCGTGCGTTTTGGAAAACGATGCAAATGCTGCGGCAGTTGGAGAAAATTGGCTCGGAGCTTCTAAAAATTACGAAAATTCAATAATGGTAACACTTGGCACGGGCATCGGTGGCGGCATAATGATTAATGGAAATGTTTTGCGCGGGGCGGACGGAACTGCCGGCGAAATCGGACACATCTGCGTTGAACCATTTGGTGTTCCGTGTGGTTGCGGAAGTCGCGGATGTGTTGAACAATATGCTTCTGCGACGGCGATTGTGCGTTTAACAAAGGAACTCGAGACAAATTATCCGAAATCAAATTTGAAAGACTGCTCAAAAATTACATCGAAAGATATTTACGAAGCCGCTTTGCAAGGAGATGAACTTGCGATCGAAGTTTTTCGGAGACAAGGTTTCTATCTTGGGATTGCTTTGGCTGGATTAATAAATGTTCTGAACACAGAAATTATAGTAATCGGCGGTGGTGCGGCGGCAGGTTGGGATTTGTTTATTCCGCAAATGCTCGAACAAATTGATATGCGAGCATACCGAGAACCTTCAATGCGGGCAAAAATCGTTCGAGCTGAACTTGGCGATGATGCAGGAATCTTGGGCGCGGCAAATCTTGCATTTAATAAGGTTTCCGGTTTTTAGTTTTCGGTTTCCGATTTTATTTGTTGCAATTTTCAAATTTCGCCTTAAAATTAAATGAGTTTCTAAACCGGAAACTGAAAATCTAAAACAAGAAACTATATAATATGGATGTTTATCACAAAGTTTTAGTCAAACTTTATGACGCAACGGGTGGACGCGATTCGCAGGCAGTTGATTTTAAAGAATTAGTCAAAGGATTGGGTTTTTTAGGCAATTACGAAGACGTAACACAAAACTTGAGTAGTCAAGGTTGGATTGCCGAAACGACTAAAGCCAATTTCGTAAAAATCACGCATTGGGGCGTTAAAGAAGCGCAAAAATCTCTTGCAGGCGACGGCGGGGTTGATGAATTGGCGCAACTGAAAAAATCTGCAACTCGATTAAAGGAAGAAACAAAACAGTTTTTGATAATGGTGGAAGAATTTGCGGGCGATGTTGCGAAAGAAAAATTCGCGCAGGTTGAAAAGAAGTTAGGCGAAATAAATGCAGCAATATCGAAAATAAAATCCGACCTGTAATCTTCGCTTGCCAACAGAGTGTTTATTAGGTATGATATTCGTTTCCTGCGATGCGTAGGGGCGTATCAAGTGGGTTTCGCGCCCACTTTTTATTTTGGGCAACAGATTTATATGAGTAAGCATTTGATCGAAGAAAAAGTCCGCGAAATTGCCGCCCGCGTTGCCGAGGAAAACAAAATTGAATTGGTTCACGCCGAAACGGTCGGCTCAAAACATAATCCGATAATTAGGGTTTTTATTGACAAACCGGAAGGAATTTCGCATTCGGATTGCGAAATAACGAGTCGTGGTATCGAAGCGATTTTAGATGCTGATGAAACAATTTCGCCGACTTATATGTTGGAAGTTTCATCACCCGGTCTTGAACGCGAACTTTATAGTTTGCAGGATTTTGAAAAATACAACGGAAATCTGGCGAAAGTGAAAACCGCCACACCGATTAACGGACAAAAGAATTTTCGCGGTCGCATTGTCGGCATTAAAGGCGAAGAAATTTTATTTGACGATAAAACAAGCGGAACTTTGAGTTTTCCCTTTAGCGCAATTGTCAAAGCGAATTTAGAGATTGATTTAGAAGAAGAACTTAAAAGGCAAAAGTAAAAGTTTAAAGAACAATTAGCCTATTTAGCATTTATGACATCTATCGGACAAAGTATTGAAGCATTAGTTACGGAGCAAGGAATTGACCGCGATTTAATCATCGAAGCGATGATGGAAGCGGTGAAGGCGGCTGCCCGCAAACATTTCAAAACTGAGAAAACAGGCGAAATTATTCAAGTTGATTGGAACAACGAAGACGGTGTGATTGAAATTTCTTCGGAAAAAGAAGTTGTTGCTGAAGTCGAAGATGAAGCCACCCAACTTTCACTGGTTGAAGCTCAGGAACTTGCCGGAGATGAAATTGAAATTGGTGATAAACTTTTAATTCCGAAAACCGAAGAACTCGGACGAATTGCCGCACAAACCGCCAAACAAATTTTGGTGCAGAAAGTGCGCGAAGCCATCCGCGAAAAGGTTTATGAAGAATATGTTGATAAAATCGGAACTCTGGTCAACGGTTCAATCAAACGCTTTGAACGCGGCGATATTATCATTGATTTAGGTAACAATCTTGAAGCTGTTCTGCCAAAAAAAGAACAAGCCCGCGGCGAATCTTGGAATCAAGGTGAACGAATTCGTGTGGTTATCGAAGATGTTTCCAAAGAGTTGAAAGGACAGCAAATTATTGTATCACGCGCTTCCGCCGCATTGCTCAAGCGTTTGTTTGAGATGGAGGTTCCTGAAATTTACGATGATACGGTTGTCATAAAATCAGCTGTGCGCGAACCGGGCGACAGGGCGAAAATTGCTGTCGCGTCAAATGAAAAAGACGTTGATCCGGTTGGGGCTTGTGTTGGTATGAAAGGTTCGCGTGTTCAATCAATCATCAAAGAATTGCGCGGAGAAAAAATTGACATTATCGAATGGTCGGACGAGCCTTCGGTTTTCGCGGCTAATGCCTTAAGTCCGGCAAAGGTTTCACAGGTGCGGATTACAGATGTTAACCGACGCAAAATGGAAGTCATTGTAACAGAAGACCATCTGAGCTTGGCAATCGGCAAAAAAGGTCAAAATGTTAGATTAGCGACTCGCCTTGTCGGTTGGGATATAGATATTGTCAGCGAAAATCTGTTGAAGAAAGAAATTACCCAGCAGATGGGCAAAATGATGGCTTCGGGCGAAGTTGTTACTATTGAAGCCCTGCATGGCGTATCTGCAGCGCAAGCTGATGATTTGAAAGCGAAAAATATTACTGATGTTGATTCATTGGCGGCAACTTCGCTTGATGATTTAGTGGAATTTCTCGATATTAGTTTAGATGAAGCCGAGAGCATTTTAGCATCGGCTCGCGGCGTTATTGAAGCACGAAACGCACAAAAAGTAGAAAAAGAAAAAACGGCTGAAACGGAAGAAACCGAGGTCGAAGAAAAAACAGAAGAAACCGAAAAGGTTGAAGTAACGACACAGGAAACTGAGGTCGAAGAAGAAAAATAATGTTCAAAAATAAGATAAAATCAAATATTTTTGAACGGTTTGGATTATTAAACGATAAATATGCCCATAGTAGCGAAAGTTCGGATTTACGATTTAGCCAACGAGCTAAGACAAGACACGAAGCGAATCATCGAGGATTTGCGGCGCGAGGGCGCAGATGTGTCAGTTCCGTCAAACTCTGTCAATAAAGAACTTGCAGATAAAATCCGTGAGAAATACGTTCCCAAAACCGCCCCCGCACCGAAAAGATTAATCAAAGTCATTAAAAAGAAAGACGCTGAACCGGACGCGCCTCATATTGAGCCTGAAATTGTTACACCTCAGCCCGTGGCTGAAACCCCGACGGCAACGGAAACTTCCAAAACACAAATTTCCGAACCGGATGTTAAATTAGAACAACCTAGACCGGAAACTCCGAAAGTTAAGGTTTTAACAAAGAAATTAGAACTGAAACAGCCTGAACCTGCGGTTGTAGTTGAAGAACAGTCAGTCATAGAACCGATTGAAAAATCAGAGGAAATAGGCGAAATCGGTGAAATCGGTGAAATTGGTGAAATTGAAGAACCCAAACCGATTCAAACGGTTGAAGAAAAAATCGAAACGGTTAAAGTTCCCGAAACCAAAATCGCACCGCCGAAATCTGTTGATAAAGTTAAAATTTTAACTCCGAAAGTCTTTAAACCGACTGGAACGCAGGTTAAACAACTTACTCTAACCAAGGACGCAATCGAAAAAGGAATGAAACCGGGCGAGCGTATGGTCAGCGACACGCCGACTAAAACCGGAAAATTCCATCCCGAAGAAAAAGCCAAAGCAAAAACCGAACGCCAAAACGAACGAAACAGCCGTCGCGGTGGCGGAGATCGTCGTCCCGAACTTCGCGGAACACAGGGCGAAAGCGCGAATCCGCAACTTGTTTATACGCCTAACCAACAACGCCGTCCCGAAGGTCGCGGCGGCGGCAAAAAAGGTGGCAAAGGTTTTGTTGATAAAAACGCCAGATTTCAAGAAAAAGAATTTAATGTGCCGCGTCCGAAATCTATCGAAGAACGAATTCTCGATCAAGTCGGCGGCGCAAACTCAGGCAATCTGAAAACTGCGCGTTTAACCGAAGGTGCGACTGTCCGCGATTTTGCCGAAGCCTTGGGTGTTGCACCGCGGGATATTGTTCAACTTCTTGTTAAAAAAGGAATTTTCGCCACTCTCAATCAGCCGATTGGCGAAAAAATGGCAAAGGAATTAGGCAAGAATTTTGGTTATGAAGTGAGTTTCGTGGCATTTGAGGAAATGGTCATCGAGCAAGAATTTGAAGAATTGATTGCTGCCGATGCCGACGATACGGAAGAAGCGCGTCCGCCGGTGATTACCGTTATGGGACACGTTGACCACGGGAAAACTTCACTTCTTGATGCGATTCGTCACGCAAATGTTGCTGAGGGCGAAGCCGGCGGAATTACGCAACACATTGGCGCGTATTCAGTTTATGTCGCCAATCCGGACGATCCGGGCGAAAAACGGCGTGTTGTGTTTCTTGACACGCCGGGACACGAAGCCTTTACGATGATGCGTGCGCGTGGTGCAAAAGCAACGGATATTGTAATTTTGGTTGTTGCCGCAGATGACGGTGTGATGCCGCAAACCATCGAAGCGGTTGAACATTCAAAAGCGGCGGGCGTGCCGATTATCGTGGCGATTAATAAAATTGATAAGCCGGACGCTAATCCCGATAAGGTAAAACAAGGGTTAGCCGGATTAGGTTTGCAACCGCTCGATTGGGGCGGAGATGTCGAAATGGTGCCTGTTTCTGCGAAAAAGCAGGAAAATCTCGACACTTTGCTTGAAACCGTTTTGCTTCAAGCCGACATAATGGAGTTAAAAGCAAGTCGGACGCGCCGTGCTTCAGGTGTTGTTTTGGAAGCGAAATTGGACAAAGGACGTGGTTCGGTGGCGACGGTTTTGGTTCAGCAGGGAACTTTAAAGGTTGGCGATCCTTTTATTGTCGGGCAAGTTCACGGCAAAGTTCGCGCAATGTTTTCGGACAGAGGCGAAACAGTTACGGAAGCACCGCCGGCAACGCCGGTCGAAGTTCTCGGTTTGCAAGGCGTTCCGGGAGCGGGCGACGCTTTCCAAGTTGTCGCAAACATTGAACAATCGGTTTCAATTGCCGGACAAAGGCAGATGAAGGCGCGTCAAGCGGCAATGCTCAAAACGACAAAACGTGGTATCGAATCGCTCGGACAAGCGGAAGTTAAAGAACTTCTCGTGGTTCTCAAAGCGGACGTGCAAGGTTCGGTCGAAGTTCTTCGTGCCACGCTCGAAAAACTTTCGACTGAAAAAGTCAAAGTGCGTGTTATTCGCGCAGGTGTCGGTGCAATCGCCGAATCTGATGTGCTTCTTGCTTCAGCAACACAAGCCGATAATACACAAACCGCAGTTGTTATCATCGGTTTCAATGTTCGCCCCGAAGCGCGGGCGGCTGATGTTGCCAAACAAGAAGATGTTGATATTCGTCTGCATTCAATCATTTACAAGGTCGAAGAAGAAATTAAAGCCGCGATGATTGGAATGCTCGATGCGATTGAAAAAGAAAACATTTTGGGCAAAGCACAAGTTCAAGAAGTTTTCAAAGTATCGAAAGTCGGTGCGATTGCAGGTTGCCGCGTTACCGACGGCATTATGAAACGTCAGGCAAAAGCGCGTCTTATCCGCGATGGTGTGGTAATTTGGGAAGGCGATATTTCCTCGCTCAAACGCTTTAAGGAAGACGCAAATGAAGTGCGTCAAGGTTTTGAATGCGGCATCAGTTTGGTGAATTTCAACGACATCAAGGTTCAAGATGAAATCGAGTGCTTTGTTATCGAAAAGATTGCGGCGACAGAACTTTAAATAGTGGAAAACGAATAACGAAAAGTGAAAAATTATTGTTTTCACTTTTCACTTTTAGCTTTTCACTTTTCACTATAAATGAGAAGACCTGAAAGATTAGCGCAAAGTTTGCGCGAAGAAATAACTGAAATTGTCGGGTATGAACTCGAAGACCCGAATTTGCAAGGTATAACGGTTACAGACGTAATTGTTTCGGAAAATTCACGCGAAGCAAAGGTTTTTGTCATTGTGGAAGGTGATGAAAATTTGATAAAAACTTCGCTTCGAGCTTTGCAGCATGCGGCTTCCTACATACGACAGCAAGTTGCATTTAATTTGAATTTGAATCACGCGCCGCATCTTAATTTCGTGCGCGATACGGTTGAAGAAAACGCCGTCAGGGTTGAAGCACTTTTGAGTGATTTGACTGAAAAAGAGAAATTTGAAGAAAGGAGTTAATTGTCCGTTGTTCGTTGTCCGTTGTCCGTTGTTTTTCATTCAACTGACCACTGACCACTGACCACTGACCACTGACCAAAAGTGTTAAGTCAAGTAGTTGAGTTAATTGAAAATAATCGTAATTTTGCCATCACGACGCACGTCAGACCGGACGGCGACGGAGTTGGCTCATCTTTAGGTTTATGCTGGCTTTTACGTTCACTAGGCAAACAGGCGGAAGTTATTTTGCGCGATGAAATTCCGATAGCTTACAGTGAACTTCCCGGAGCAGATGAAATTCGCACCGTTGCGGAAATTGACCGCGAATATGATGCAATTTTCGTTATCGAATGTTCCGATATAGATCGTCCGGGCATAAAAAAACTTGAAAACCAATTCACGGTCAACATTGACCACCACGCTACAAGCGAACATTTCGGCACAGTAAATTGGATTGACGCGACAGCTTCAGCAGTCGGCGAAATGATTTATAATTTGTGCAAAGCCATCGGCGGACGAATCTCAAAGGAAATTGCGGAATGTGTTTATATGGCTTTGGTAACAGACACAGGTTCGTTTCACTTTCCGAACACCACCGACAGAACCCTAAAAGTAGCTTCAGAACTCGTTAAAGTCGGGGTTAAGCCCGCTCAAATTTCTGAAGCGGTTTATAACAGTTATCCGTGGTCGCGCATAGAATTGATGCGGCAGGTTCTCGATACGGTAAAGCGAAACGCGAAAGGAAATATCGCTTCGATGCGGCAAACAATCGCCATGAAAGAGATTGCCCGTGCCGTCGAAGGCGATAACAACGGGTTTGTAAATATTCCGCTTGCCGCCCGTGAAGTCGAAGCCGTGCTTTATATGCGAGAAACTGCACCAAAAACATATCGTTGCAGTTTGCGTTCAAAAGGAAACATCAATGTCGCCCGCGTTGCCGAAAAATTTGGCGGCGGCGGACACAAAAACGCCGCCGGATGTCGGGTTGAAGGCGATTGGAATACACTTGAGACCGCGATTTTGGATGAATTAGCCAAAGCCGTCGAATGTGCGGAAAACGGCGTAGTCGGACGGATTGAAGAACTTGAATTAAGTCTTGCTTAGACTGAGAAAGGGAGAAAAGGAGAAGAGGAGAAGAGGAGAAATTCCTAAATCTCCCTTTCTCCTCTTCTCCCTTTCTCCCCTTCTCATTTTATGGCAGAAAAAAAAGAAAAACGCTACAAATGGCGGCGCGAAGGTTACAAGGAAAACACGAAAGGTTTGCTGATGGTCAACACGGGCAACGGCAAAGGCAAAACGACTTGCGCGTTGGGACTGTTAATGCGTGCGGCGGGGCGCGGAATGAAATGTGTTTTGATTCAGTTTATGAAATCGAAAACCGACCGCTACGGCGAACACGAATCTGCTGATTTGCTCGGCATCGAAGTTCATACAATGGGCGACGGATTTACTTGGGACACAAACAATCCTGAACAAGACATCAAAACCAGCGAGGAAACATGGGCATTATGCGTCGAAAAAATGCGAAGCGAAGAATATGATTTGCTCGTTTTCGATGAACTCGTTTATGTTCTTGATTATAAATTTCTGGATTTACAAAAAGTTCTCGATGAAATAAAAGCCGTGCGCGAAAAACAGCCGCATCTGCACATTGTTCTCACAGGCAGGAATGCGCCTGCCGAATTGATTGAAATGGCGGATTTAGTTACGGAAATGAAAGAAATCAAACATCCGTTTAACGTCGGAATTTACGCGCAACAGGGCATTGAATTTTAATTCAAAGCAAAGATTGAAACTTTGATGAAAATTTTATTAGTTGAAGATGAGGCAGGTTTGATTTTGACGTTGACCGACCGTTTAACGGCGGAAGGTTTTGATGTAAAATCAGCGGCGGACGGCGAAAGCGGACTGAATATGGCTTTGTCGGAAAACTTCGATTTGATAATTTTGGACGTTATGCTGCCGAAAAAGAACGGCTACGATGTTTGCCGTGATTTGCGTCAGAAATCAGTAAATACGCCTGTCTTGATGCTCACGGCGAAAGGCGAAATTCTCGATAAAGTTCTCGGTCTGAAACTCGGTGCGGACGATTATTTAACCAAACCTTTTGAAGTTATTGAATTACTTGCCCGCATCGAAGCCTTGCACAGACGGTCATTGAATATCGGTCAAAATTCGCCTGACTCATTTCATTTCGGCGATGTTTCGATTGATTTCAAACGGGCTGAAATTATTAAAAACAACCATCCAATCGAACTTTCAGCGATGGAGTTCAAACTTTTACAATTCCTTATAGAAAATCGCGGCGCAGTTCTCTCACGGGACACACTTCTGGACGAAGTTTGGGGTTATGACGCGATGCCTTCAACCAGAACCGTTGATGTTCACATTGCTTGGCTTAGACAAAAACTCGAAGAAAACCCAAAATACCCGCAATTTATTCAAACCGTTCACGGACTCGGTTATAAATTTAATGCCTGATTGCTACTTGAAAAGCATTATCTTGAATAAGTCCCGCATTTATTGAGCTTTGCCCCCAAAACTCTGATGAAAGTCCGCTGTCCTTTGATGAAAGTCCGCCGAACTCTGATGAAAGTCCGCCGAACTTTGATGAAAGTCCGCTGAACTCTTGTGAAAGTCCGCCGTCCCTTCGTGAAAGTCCGGCTGACTTTTGCCAAAGTCAGCGGACACTTGCGAAAGGACAGCGAACTCTTGCCAAAGTCCGGCGGACTCTTGCGAAAGGACAGCGGACTTTCATCAAAGGACAGCGGACTTTCAGCAAAGTTTGGCGACCAATCGGCATTGTCAGTAGTTCCGACAGCAAAGTTTGATGACCAATCAACAAAGTTTGGCGGACTATTTATGATGCTTCGAGTATTTATTAGCAATTAATGTGGTCGGATACAGATAAATAAAGGTCATAACTTCTAAAATAATTGATAATTGATAATGAATAATTAATAATGTGCCGTATCTTGACGCGGCAATTATCAAATTCCAATTCGCAATTCTCAATTATTCCAGGGGTTTTAGTGAAAAGTAATGTTGTCTATAATTTATCTGACAAATTGAATCTTTATTTTCTTCTGATTCGCATTATTAAAGCAAAATGTGATATATTGAAGTCATACGGACAAGTGGTGGTCTTTGGACTCGATAAAAAAATAATATAGGAGAAAGATAATGAAATTAAAATTAGGTTCTTTTTTATTAGCGGCGGTGATGGTTTTGACAAGTTTGACGGCGGGTGCATCTGCCGGAGAAGTTGCAAACAATCGGATTGGTGCGGCAGATTATAACATTACGAGTGCGGGTTATCTTTTACTTTCAAATGAAAATAATTTTGGATGGTGCACGGTTGTTTTGGACAATCCACGCAGCAATTTAAATGTGCGTTCGGCTGACGGTCGCGTCATCGGCAAATTAAAGCACGGGGCTTCGGTTTATGTTGACACTTACGATGGCGGATTTTCGCGTGTCAGCGTTAAACGGCGCGGCAGATTGGTAACACTCGGATGGGTTGCAAGCGAATATTTGTCTTGCTAAACAATACGGGCAAGTTGGAAAAAAAGAAAGGTAAAACTGCAAGATTTGTTTTACCTTTCTTTTTTTTGAAAAACAGTAACGCAACCGTAAGGAATCGAGTCCGTCGTCCCCTTTTTGCAATTTCGGTAGCTTTTGCGTTTCTGTCTTGGATTTTAGAGTAATTTGTCAGCATAATTATCTGAAAATTTATAGTCATCTTCGCTTTTCTCTTTTCCATCTGAATCGTTATAATAAAGACAGAAAAAAGTATGTCATCTTTAAGACTCCAAACTTCGCTCAAACAACAAATGGTTCTGACTCCGCAATTGCGGCAGAGAATTGAGATGTTGCAGATGACATCTGTTGAACTCAGCGAACTCATACAAGAAGAAATGCTTTCGAATCCGGTTTTGGAGGAAGTCCAATCGGACGAAGAATTGCAAGAAATCTCCGAAAAAATTCTCGACCAAAATGCCGAAGGCTACGAAGAAATTTCCTCAAACGGACAAATCAAAGAAGATTTTGATTATACTTCCGGCATTGAAAATCAAACCGTTGATTTTGCGGCAGAAATTCCGGTCGAAAATAATTTGAACGGCGAGGCAGATTTTGAACCCGATGAATACGCCGAATCTCCGCACGATGCGTTTGAAGAAATTGACTACGGCAAGGAGTTTCAAGAATATCTCGATCCCGGATACAAGACGCAAGAGTTTGAGTATAAAGAAGATGCTCCGACATTTGAGCAGTTTCTTTCGGCTTCCGAATCTTTGTCTGATCATCTTGAATGGCAACTTCATCTATTACAAATCTCCGAAAAATTAGAAGATATTGCAGTGGCAATAATCGGAAATCTTGACAAAGACGGGCGTTTGAACGCGACAAATGAAGAAATTGCCGAAATGTGCAATTGTTCTGAGGAAGATGTCGAACGCGCCAGACAAATCGTGATGCGGCTCGAACCTGTTGGTTGCGCGGTGCGTGATGTGCGCGAATGTTTGCTCGTTCAGCTTGAAGCCGACGGAAAAGGCGAAAGTTTGGCGGCGGAACTCGTCGCAAATCATCTGGAAGATTTGCAACCGCACCGGTTACAGCATTTGTCGAAAGATACAGGCAAAGATATTCATCTCCTTAACGAGGAAATCAACAAAATCCGGTGTTTAGACCCGTATCCGGGCAGGCGTTATTCATCGGATGAGCCGATTTATGTTTCACCGGAAGTTTATATCGAAAAGGTTGAAGACGATTATGTTGTTTATTTTGTTGATGATGGAAGTCCGCGTTTGCGAATCTCACAAACTTATCAACAACTCTTAGGACAAAACGACACAAGCAAGGAAACAAAGGATTTTATTAAGGACAAAGTGCGCTCGGCGGTTGATTTGCTGAGAAATATCGAACATCGGCGGCAAACGATTTATCGTGTGGTCGAATGTATTGTCCAACGTCAACGCGAATTTTTGGATAAAGGTGTTTCATTTATCAAACCGATGATGCTCAAAGATATTGCCGAGGACATTGGAATGCATCTTTCAACAATTTCGCGGGTTGTCAACCGCAAATACGCACACACGCCACAAGGCGTTATCGAACTTCGCAGATTTTTTAGCGAAGGAATGCTGAATGAAGACGGCGAAGAGGTTTCAACGCGCATTCTGAAACTCAGAATCAAAAAAATGATTGAAGAAGAAGACACGAAGAAACCTTTAACGGACGATCAAATAGCAAAAATTTTAATTAAGGAAGGCGTAAAACTTTCACGCCGCACAGTAGCAAAATACCGCGACCAAATGCAAATTGCTGGCTCGCGGGAAAGAAAAACGGTGATTTAGTTAGTTGTTCGTTGCTCAATTTTTATTTGAAATTAACAACTTTCAACTAACCGCAAATAAAACTATGAAATACGAATATACTGGCAGACATATCGAGGTTACACCGGCATTGCGTTCTCATGTCGAAAATCATTTTGAAAGAATCAGTGATCTTTTTGATGGCAATAATGCCAAAGCACACATAATAATTGAAGTCGAAAAAGGCAGACATCGTTCGGAAATTGTTGTTCAATGGCGAAAAGAAGTTTTGACCGCTAATTCGACCGTTTCGGATATGTATCAATCTTTAACACAGACGATTGATAAAATCGAAAAACAAGCACGTCGTTTGAAAACCAAAATCACCGATAAACAACAACGTGCGAAAAAAATTTCGACTGTTGCCGAACCCGTCGAAGAAGTTGCGCCTGAACCCGATGCGCCGCGAATTATTCCGACAAAGCGTTATGCCGTCAAACCTCTGACGGAAGAAGAAGCGATTTTTAATCTGAACGAACAGGAAAACCAATTTCTCGTTTTTCGCAATGCCGACAACGAACAAGTTTCGATTATTTATAAGCGGGGAGACGGGAATTACGGTTTAATTGAGCCTTAACTTGCGTTTCCATTTTAGGGTTTCTCATTTCTGTTTTGAAAACGAGAAACCCTAAAACGAAAACGAGAAACCTAATGGACAATCCGCAAATAACGATTGCCGAATTTGTCGAGAAAACTTTTAATGAGTTAAATCTAAAGGTTTTAGCGGGCAACAGCGGTTTGCGTTCAAGACAAATTAATTCGACGCGCATTCAAAAACTCGGTCTTGCCCTTGCCGGATTTACTCACTACATTCACGCCGGACGCATTCAAATTGTCGGGCGAAGCGAAATTTCCTTTCTTCTTCAACTTGAAAACGAAAAACGAATCGAAGCCATAAAAAATCTCGATTTAGAAAAGATTTCTTGTATTTTAATTACGAAAAATTTAGAACCGCCCGCTGAATTGCTCGACATCGCGGAAAAAATCGGCTTACCAATTTTACAAACTACAAAAGTTAGTTCTAAAACAATCAGCTTAATTTCAAATTTTCTCGAAGAAATTCTTGCACCGCAAGTTACGCTTCACGGCGTTTTAATGAGCATTTACGGATTAGGTGTGTTGATTTTAGGCAATTCGGGAATCGGCAAATCCGAATGCGCTTTAGATTTAGTAACGCGCGGGCATCGTCTTATTTCCGATGATTCGGTAGTTATAAAAAAAATTGGCGAACGGCTTGAAGGCACGGCACACGAATTGACCTTTGAACTATTGGAAATTCGCGGTCTCGGAATTATCAATGTCCGTGAACTTTTCGGTGTTTCCGCGATCAGCAAAACGAAACAAATCGAACTAATTATCGAATTCGAGCGTTGGAATGATTTAGGAGACATTGACCGTTTAGGATTGGAAACACACGAAACTGAAATTCTGGACTTGAAAACGAAAAAATTCATTTTGCCCGTAAGTGCGGGCAGGAATCTTTCGACATTGGTTGAAACCGCGGTTCGTGTTCATCTTGTCGAAACCAACGGAACGAGCGCGGCGCAAAAATTGATTGAAAGGCACAGCGCATTGGTCAGTGGTTAGTTATCAGTGTTTATTTGTCAAATTATGTTTTGCAACTAGCAACGAACAACTAATTACTAATAAAATATTATGGCGAAAACGGAAAATAATAATCTACCGAATTTAGTGATAATTACAGGGTTAAGCGGTTCGGGAATGTCTTCGGCAACAAACGCTTTTGAAGATTCGGGATATTTCTGCGTGGACAATTTGCCACTCACGATGTTGCAAACTTTTGCGCGTTTGTTATTGCCAAGTGCAGAAGAAATTACGGCAATTGAAAAAGCCGCGCTCGTCATAAATATCCGCGAACGCCAATTTTTATTGGATTTCGAGCCGGAAATGGAAAAACTGAAAAAGAAAAAACTCACGCCTTTCGTGATTTTTTTTGAAGCGTCCGATGATGTTCTGCAACGAAGATTTTCCGAAACGCGCCGACCGCATCCGGCGGATAACGGCAAAGGTCTTTTGCAAGCAATTCGTGCTGAACGCCAGGCAATGCAAACCGTGCGCGAAGCCGCTGACTTTATTATTGATACTTCGGAACACACGGTTCACACATTGCGCCGTTTGCTCGTTACGAAATTCGGAAAATCGGAAGAAGGCGTGCCGATGCACGTTCAAATCGTCAGTTTCGGACATAAATACGGCGCACCGCGAGATGCCGATTTGCTTTTCGATGTGCGCCATCTGCCAAACCCGTATTTTGAAAAAGACTTAAAACATTTGCCCGGAACAGATGTAAAAGTTATCAAATTTTTGCAAAAACAGACCGAAGTTAAAGAAACCGGCAGACGTTTTGCCGAACTCCTCAAATATCTTTTGCCGCTCTATCACCGCGAAGGAAAATCTTATCTGACTATCGGAATCGGTTGCACCGGCGGCAGGCATCGTTCGGTTTATCTGGCAAATACAATCGGCAACGCTTTAAAGAATGATGAACTCGATATTTCGGTCGTGCATCGTGATATGTTGAAATAAATTTATTAAGTTGCCGGATTATGGCTTCAAGGTTAGAATGAAAAAAAACTTTTTAACCAAAGGAAATCGAAATGGCTTACAAATGTCCACTTTGTTTAAAGGAACTCGGCGTAACCGATAAACTCATACGTTATTGTTTTCAGTGCGATGTTGCCGATTTTGTCAAAGGAAATGCCGAAAATCTCGGTAACAGCCTGAAATGCAAGAAACCAAGCTGCAAAACCCAAGGACAAATCGAAGCCGGAGTGTATTTTGCACATCTCGACTGCGAAAAATCGAATCCTTTCTGGAACGGAAACACTTTAAATATTCCTGATAATGCCGCGATTGACGGCATCGAAATAACGCTTCCATTTTCAAAAGGCGATAAATCATTCAAACATTGGCAAATAAATCTGCTCAACAAAACCGTCAATTCTGAGGCAGAGGCAAAATCTTCAACCGAAACGCAAAATATTTCCGAAGTTAATGAGATGTGGTTTCCGTCTTTGCTTTTAAAGTCCACGCAGGAAAAACGCGCCGGCAAAAAAATTGGACAACTTGTTGCTCTGATCGGCACAAAAAAAGCCGGAAAAACTATTCTAGCCTTGCAAGTGTTGGACGAAGAAGGTTATGTCAGCCCGAACTTGAACGAGAAAATCGAGATAGAAGATTATCTTTACTGCACAAGACTCGAAGGCGTTACGATTCAGCCGATTTTTGAACTGCTTCGTCTTCGTGCGGCAATGTGGGGAAATCGTTCGTTTTATGTTCCGCCGCCGACGGTGCGCGAAACGGTTAATTTTTATACTGCTTTTTACAGTCCGACAAAAGCGGCTTTGGAAAAAAAACAAATGCCCGAAAACAACGGGAAACCCGATTTAATGGGACAAGCAATAAATTTTACCGAAAAAGCAAACAGTTTTTTTGAACAAATTTCAATTAAGATAAAAAGTTGGATCGGTGCGCCCGGAAATTCAAAAAAGCCGTTTCATTTCACACTTTCACTTTACGATGTGGCGGGCGAAAATTTTGAAAAAGAAGTCGAACAAATCGAGCAAATTAAATTCGGCGTGGATAAAATTGCTTTGGTGATTGATGCTGCGGATTTGGTTGAAAGCTCAGAAGCCCAAGGTTTTTTGGCGGAACACCGACGCGCTTTGAAGAAATTAAAAGACCTCGGCAATAAACCTTTTTGCGTGGTGCTGACGAAAACCGATTTGTTTGTTAAATATTTGGAAACAATCCCTTATTTTAATTACGAAATCGGACAAAACAGAGAAGAAATTTATCGTGGAAATCAAACGATCATCAAAGAATTGTTGGAAAATTGGCGAAAAACCATCGCGGCTAATGCAGATGCGGAAAATCGTCCGACAAATTTGCTCAACTTTTTGAATGATTTGGTTGCTTTGGACGCACAAAATCCGGTTTTTATGATTGAAACTCGAAATTTACCAACCGATGCCGAACAAATGGTTGAAAAACAGCCATTTTCGATGGGTATTGACAATTTTGTTTGTTGGTGTTTGGAAATCGAGCGCGAGGAGATTATCGAACCGTTATGAAATTGCTGATTTACGGCGGAAACGAACATAATATCCGATGCGAAATCGGCAAATGGAACTTGCTCGAAAGAGGTCCGTTGCTCGATACTTACGGCATTCCAAAAGACGGTTGGGCGATTGGTTTCGGCATTCTTGATAACGAAGGTTTTTTATTTCTAAAATCAGAAAGAATTGCCGAAACGCGAGTTTATCCGTTCACGATTTTGTTTGCTCCCGGCGATAAAATTTGGGAAAAATTCGGTTGGAATGCCGCACATTTGGCGGCTTCGGTGCTTGGTGAAGAAAATAGATTTCGTTTGAAATTGATGAATCAGCCCGAATCCTTCAGTCTGCAAAATCTGGAAGAGATGGCGCAATCGCTGGTTAATTATCCGCTTACGCCGGAACTTGATTTGATTTCGGAATTGATTGCGGGAACGGTTTTCGAGTCTGAACTTTTAACGGTCAATACGATTTTATTAAATTACGAATTCCCGAATCTTTTTCAACTCGCCCACGAAATTGAATCGCTTCCATTGTTTTTACGCACAGGAAACGGTTGGCTTTTGGGCGGAAGTTCGGAAAATGCCAAAGGTTTAGGCGTAAAATTAGTTTTTGACGACAATTTGCAACGTCAAGACACCGCGCGAATTGAAACGATTTTGAAAAATGCGCGGTTACTTCTGGCAAATCTGGAAAAAGTAGAGCGAAATGCGGATTTGGAAAAATTTTTGAAAACGCCGGTTTGGCGTTGGGAAAAAGATTTTCGTGAATCGGCAGGAAATGTTTTGCCGCGCTTGAACGAATTGGTCGAACTCAGCCGCCGCGAAAGCATCTCGGACGCTGAACTTTTGCTCATAGATAAAAATGATAACGGATTTCTCGCCAATGATTTCCGACGCACAAAACTCGAACTTGCCTATCGGGCTGATAAAATTTTTTCGCCCGAAAGAACAAATTTTTTGCTCGAAAAATATTCAGTCGGCGAACTTTCGGCAGATAAACTACCGTCTCAGCTTTTCGACTCAACGGCTTATATTAATTGGCTTGTTCATAACAAAAAATTTCCATCGGAATCAGAATTTTTTGTGAACTTAACCGAATTTGATTATCTGGAAATTTGCCGCGAAATCATCAAACAGGAACAAGACTTAGCGAAATTGCCGACATTATTTCAAAAATCAATCGCCGAATTTCAAAGAATTGGCGGCGAAAACAGTATTTCCAAACTTGCGGAAATCGTTTGTGATGAAACGGGCGATAAAATTATCGAAGTTTGGTCAAAACACGTTAAATCAGAGTTTTTCATAAATTATTTAGCTGAACTTTTTGCAAACAAAGCCCGCGAAATTACAAAAGGTGTTAAAAACGACCGTTGGGCGGAAATCTATTTGCGCTTTGGTAACGACGCAGGCGGCAAATGGCTAGACCAAAATGTATCGGAACAACAAATTACAATTTTTATCGAAATTCTATTGGGGAATGAAAAAAGCGAAACGATTAAGGCTTGGTTACAGGCTTTGAGGATTTCGCCGCTTCGCTCAAGACTTTCAATCGAACTTAAAAAGAAAATTGCCAAGTTAAACAATGATTTGGCAAGAACTTGGGAAAATTTCACATCGCTTTTGGACATCACGCAAGGCATTTCGCCGCAGATCAAAAAACTTCATTCACCCGAAGAAGAAATTTATTTACGACAGGAACTTGCCGAGATTTTGCGCGAAAAACCACAAGCCGAATTCGGCAAATTAAAAACGCCGCTTCGCACTTTTTTCGGCGAATTGCCCGATGAATTTGTTGCGGAAAACGACAAACGCGGACAAAAATTGCAAGATGAAAAAACGCAAATTGCCGCCAAAAAAAATCCGCCGCTAATTGTGTTTCACGCCGGAAAAGTAGGCGAAGCAAAACCGCAAATTGAAGAAGTTTGCCGGATGATTCGTTCGGAATTGTCTGATGAGGATCGCCGCCGTCCGTTTTTGGATGAAATTTTTTTCAAGCAAAAATCTACGGTTTCCGAAGTTTTTCCATATTTGCCGATAAAAATTCGTGCTTATATTCTCGAACTTTTATATGATGAAAAACCGCAAGAATTTAAAAAACTCGCCACCAAACTTTACAAAGAAGGCGAATTTAACGAATTTTCAATTGCGCTTTGGGAAACACTTTTATTGTCCGCCGTCGGGAAAAAAATTATTGCCGATTTGAACAAAGGTTATTTAAAAGACGTAGTCGAATTGCAAAGAGAACTTGGCG
Source organism: uncultured Blastocatellaceae bacterium (assembly GCA_964548225.1). Taxonomy (GTDB): domain Bacteria; phylum Acidobacteriota; class Blastocatellia; order Pyrinomonadales; family Pyrinomonadaceae; genus CALMEH01. Next base: position 39,106 of record CAZJQP010000023.1, read on the forward strand.
CGATTGTCGAACGGGCGATTGAAAAAGATAAATGGACTTTTGCAAAAAAATCTGAAGAAGAAACGCCCGAAGACGTAAGTTATATTGACCCTGAAACGGAAAAAGGATTTTTTAAAGAGTATTTCGGTTGGATGACATCTAAGAAAAAATAATTGCTTGAGGCTTGTCCGCGATGTTGATTTTATTTTTTTTGTTACCTTTGATTGTTTTGCTCGCGGTATTTATTTTTATGCCGCAACAACGTAAAAATCTGCATTGGTTTTGCGGATTTGCGGCATTTATTTCGCTTTCGGCAATGATTTACGCAGTCAACAGTTCGCCTTTGTGGAACGACGGCGAGCGGATTGTTTGGTCAGGAATCAGTTCAAAAAGCACGGAATTAATTGTCGGCGGAAACGCGGAAACGGCTTCGGTTGGTTGGGCAAACGGCTCGTTTTCGCCGAAAATAAAAGCGACTTCCGCCGAAAAGCAAACGAAATTGGAGATTTCCGGCGGCGGCGGTTTTGTGCGTCGTGAAGCGACAAATGAATACATCAACGGCACGTTAATCGAAGACGAAAAACCGCAAACCATCGGCAATTATACTTATCAAAAGATTTCAGGGTTTTACTGCGGAACCCGCCTTAACATCTCTCTAAACAATAATTTACTCGTTCAAATAAAATTGCCCGACACCGCGAAAGACCGCGTTTATAATCTTGATTCGGTCGTCAATAATGCCACGCAAAATCTGACACCGAAAGGCGAAAAACAGAATTCGTTGTTTTGTTCGGCAGAATATAATCTTGCGCCGCCCGAAAGATTGCGGCAGGTTGAAGAACTCAAACTCGTTTTGGCAGACGCACGGCTTTTACTGCGTCCGAACGGTGAAATACGGTTTTTGGATTCGCGTTCTGCGCCCGAACAAAGTTGTGAAAATCCTTGCCGTGTCAGAATTTTATGGTCGAATTCGAGCTTGACGGCAGAATTTGACGCAATGCCGAAAACCAATCACGCGGTTTTGAAATTTTTGCCGCCGTATCAAAATTTCAGCCCGTTGCCGAAGGATACGGAAGCCAAACAACAATTAACGGTTACGAATCAAATTTCGGCGGGTGAATTTGCCTACACATTACCGCTTGGCAAAAAAGAATCGGCGGAAAAGCGCAAATTGGATTTATCGCAGTTGACCGAATACATTCCCGAAGCCTTTGAAAAAGTCGTGCAAAAACCTTGCGAACCGCCGATTTGCAAGTTGGTTGAAGGCGAAAACGTCTATTTCGCGTTTATGCGCGTTAAGGATTTGCCGAGTTTTGGCTGGATTTTGATTTTTTCGGTTTTGCCGTTCGTGTTGTTTTTATTCGGTTTGCGCCTTGTTTCGCCGCAACCTTCGCCGGAAATTAACGCGATGATTTGCTGTTTTGTAACGGCAATTTGGAATTTTTCGGTTTTCCGGCTTTTGCTCGCTTTTCGCTACGCGCTCGATCCGGCTTATCTGGACAAACATTCAATCGGCGATCTGACATTGGCGTTCGGTGGTTTGATTTTTTTGCCGTGTTTATTGTTTTTACTGGCACGGATTTGCTTTGATGCGCGGCGATATATCGAAAGTTCGGAAGCCAAAGAATTGATGTCGAAAAGCATTTTATTTCTGGTTGCTTTTATCATTGTTTTTATTCTTGAAGTTAAATATGTGCAAACGCTTTGGACGAATTTGCCGAAAACCTTTGAATTTTCGCTCAGTTGGTTTTACGGCGGCGGCATCGTTTTTCTGTTTGTTTATTTATTTCTGCACATCTTTTTTCTTTATTTTTACAAACAAGGGCGCGTTTTTGCGGAAGAATCGGAAAATTCTGTTTCGCGCATTCTGAAATTTATTTTTCTCGGCATTTGGGAATTACCGCGAAAATTTGCGGATAAATCGCGGCGGATTTGGCTCGATATTTTTGCCGAAGGTTTAACTTTCGGGAAAATACTTATCGGGTTTTCCTTAATTTACGGACTTTTCGTGGTTGTCGGTTTTTTTGTTTTAGGAGTTTTCGGCAAAGATTTTCTGCCGTTTATTTTCTGCTGGATTCCGGTGATTTTTTGGCTTGGGGCAAAATCAATCAAAACCGATGCAGAAACAACAGAAGCGATTAAAAATGCGAAATGGAAAATTGTTACTTTAGCTGTTCTGACATTCGTGCCATTTTTCTTTTTGCCAATAGCGACATCCGATGCCGGTTCGATTTATGCAAATTTCGTCATACTTTTGATGCTTGCCTGTGTGCTTTTCAAAGCCGCCGACGGAAACCGCATTTTCGGGCGAATTTCGATGGGTTTAATTTTTATCGGGATTGTTGCGGTCTTTACTTTATATCTGAATTTTTCATCGTTTGTTGGTTTGACGAAAAATCTCGGCGAAGCCGTGCCGCGTGTTTTGGCGTTCAAAAGCGGCGACGATTTTCAGCATTTTATTTTGTCATCCGATGCCGGAACAAACGAAAATCAGATAGGTTTGAACGTCTATGACATCACGAATGTTTATCAACACACTTGGGAAAACAAAGCCATCGCCCGCGAAGGCGGACTTTTCGGGTTAGGTTTCGGCAATGCGCCCGTCAGACTTTCGCAAATTCGCGGCGACACGATTCAAGTTGACAGCGTTTTCAGTTTTTATGTGGTCGGCGATTACGGTTTTATCGGCGGAATTCTTTTGCTTTTGATGTATTTCGTGCCGCTTTTGATAATTTATTTCGGCGGACGAAAAATTTTCGGTGTCGGATTTTCGACGGCTTTGATAATTTGCTGTGCTTTTTTGCTCGAAGGATTGATTCACGCGGCAATGAATGTCGGTGCCGCACCGCTCACAGGCAGGAATTTGCCGATGCTTGCTGTGCATTCTTTCAACGGCGATTTTTTGCGTTGGACAGTTTTGTTTGCGTTTGTTATCAATGCGATTTATTGGCATTACCGCGAAGACGGCGAGTTTGAAAATGAAACTGTTTGCCTTTTGACGAATGAAGAAAATCAGATTGAAAACGCGCGACTCGGTCAAAACTTAACAAAACCCGTGCCGGACGCAAACGGAAAATTGCCCACAAAATCGGAAGTTTTCAAATATCGTTTTAATCAAGTTTACGCCAGTCGAAGCGAGATTTGGCGGCAGATGTTTTGCTTGACGTTTGCGCCGATTTTGCTTTTGTTTTTAATTGCGGCTTACGGATTTATTTACGTTTATTTTAACGATAAACTTGCAGTTTTTAGCTGGAATGTTCTCAAAGAGGATATTGATTGGGCAATTTCAAATCAGATGCTTCGCGTTGTGCAGGACGAAAGCGAAACATCGAAAAAATGTCCGAAAATTGTTTTGGATCAAGAAAAATACCGCGTCAAATATACGGACGAAGACGTTAATAACGGATTTTTGAACCAGCAAATTAATCGGTTCAACGCGCTTTCGTGCGAAGAACGAATTGGCGAAGGCGTTTTTCCGAATATTACCGAAAAGCTCAAAAACGTCAAGAATTACGACGACTATCAAAACTTTATGAAGATTTTGCGCGAAACCGACGAACCTTCGCGTCGCGCCCGCAAACCGAATTTGCTGATGGTTTATCGCATCGGCAAGGAGCAAAGAGAAGAAGACGACAAACTCGGTTTCGGTGTCGCGTTTAATCCTGAATTCAACATTTCGCGCACTTTCAGCGAAACGCAAAAACGCGAAAATTTCCCGACGGTGAAAATCGGCAACAATACGAAACTTTTCGGTTGGGCGTGGGACAAAGGCAAATATGTTACGGCACTCGAAAATACGCAAGTTCTTTCGTGGACAGATTGGCTTGCTGCTTCGATGAATCTCGAATGGAAGCGTTTGGGAAGCACGGAAGCGGCGAGAAAATACGGCACATTGTCTTTGGACGAAAAACTGCACAGTGAATCTTTGAAGTTTATTGACCAAAAGGGAATCGAACTTCATAAACAAAAAATCGCCGCATCAAGCAATGATTGGGACGGCAAATTGCCTTCGAGAATCGGTTTAACGGTAATGAAAATTTCCGGCGGAAACGATAATGGCGCGGTTTTGGCTCTCGGAAGTTTTCCGCGTGCGTCCGGCGGAAATCAATGGCAAAAAATAACTTACGGGCAAGATGCGTTTTGGATTCCGCCGGCAAAAATCGTCGAAAAAAGATTCCCCGGCTATCTTCGGCAAATTTACGGCGGCGACCGCAATTTTGAAAAAGTTACGGTAATGGGTTCGTCAACCAAACCGATGTTTGCCGAAGCCGTAAGTTCGGTGCATCTCGATTTTAATTTGCACAGCGACTTTAAAGTTTCGGGAAGCGAGATTAACGATAACAGTGTTTTCGGCATAAAAATTTCCGACAAAAGTTGGAAAGGACACGGAAGCGGACAAACTTGGGTTGATTTCAATACGTTTCTCACCGAATCGAACAATCGTTATCAGGTTTTATACGGCTTTTTGGGACTTGCCGAATCGAAAGAAAATCAAAACGCACTAACTTTCGAGCAAAATGCCGCGAGCGGTTCGACGTTTGAAAAATATGGCGACAAGATTTTGAATAAGTTTCCGAAATTTGATGAAAACATCGGGTTCAATTACAAAAATCCCGAAGAAATGAAGAATTTGCATAAAACCGAACTTGCAATGCGCTTGCGGCGAATGTTCGGCGTTGGAACTTTTGAACGAGAAGACGCAAGACAAACCGAAGATTACAGCGCGTATATGAATTCGTTTTGGACAAAAGACGAAAATCACGATGCTTTGCGGCTTTTTGACGAAGAAGAAAAAAATGCGCCGTTGACGAATGTAAAAATACAAACAAATTTTTCACCCGCAATCTTGCCGGCGCGGGCAAATTTTCGTTTGAATAGAATCAAAAATCCGCGCGATTTTGTAACTTTGTTGTTGGGCGGCGGTGAAAACCGTTGGAGCAATATTCACGCTGCTGCCGGCTTTGCTTCAGCCGTTACAGGTCGCCACGTTTTGCCGCACATCGTCAAAAATGATGATGCGCCCGTTCCTTATTCCCGCGCCACGGATTTTGTCAGACTTGCAAATTATATAAAACCGGGTTTGAGCGGCGTGATTTTCAGTTCCAACGGGACGGCGAACAAACAAATGAAAGCCACCGGCGCAATTGAGATTTTGCAGAAATTGAAAGATAAAAACTTTCAAATCTATGCCAAAACCGGAACATTGACCGAAGACGGCAAAGACGAAACTTCTCGGATAATCTTGGCAATTGTTCAATTTGAAGATAAAGAACAGACTAAAATTAAAAAAGGGTTGGTTTTTTCGCTGTTTGTTGAAGAAACCGTGCAAGGAACGGCGGCAACTTGGCTCGGGGAATTTATCGTGCAAAACAAAACGGAAATTTTGCGCCTTCTTGAAACGCAAATTTCCGAAACAACTGCACCCGTAAATCAACCGCAGAAGAAAAAAGAAAAAAGTAAAAAGTAATAATTTGAGTTTAAGAATAATTGATGATAAGTTTTGAGACGGTTTTACAACAAACAACTAACAAATGCTATGAAAAAAATTGGCGGAGTAATCGTTACACACGGACAACTTGCGAGTGAATTATTGTCGGCAGCAGAAACGATTGTCGGCGTTCAGAGCCATATTACGGCGGTTTCAATCGGTTGGCACGATGATGTTGAATTGGCGAAAGACGAAATTTCCCGTGCCATAAAAAAAGTTTCCGAAGGCAATGGCGTTTTGCTTTTAACGGATATGTTCGGCGGCACACCGACGAATATTTCCGCAATGTTTTTGAAGGAAAACGAAACCGAAATCGTTACAGGGGTAAATCTGCCGATGGTTATTAAACTTTCGACGCAAAAAGAAGAAATGTCTTTGCGGGAAATGGCAAAATTGGTAGAAAGTCAAGGAAAACAAGCTATTTACCGCACGAGCGAGCTTTTAGAACCGCAAAAAATGAAAAAAGATGCTTGAAGGGAAAATTAAAGTTATCAATCCACTCGGACTTCACGCCCGCGCCGCTGCTGTGTTGGTGCGTTTGGCTGGAAAATTTGAAAGCAAAATTATTTTATGGCGAACCGATAACAACGTAATGGCGGACGCAAAATCAATTCTAAGTGTTTTGACACTTTCGGCTTCAAAAGGCACACAACTTGAAATAAGCGTTGAAGGCGAGGACGAAACTCAAGCGTTTGAAGCAGTTTGCGAGGTTTTCGCAAACGGTTTCGGAGAATTATAGCTGATTGTTTTAACACAAAGACGCAAAGGCGCAAAGATTTTTACAATTCGGGTTTAAGAAATAAAAATTCTTTGCTTCTTTGCGCCTTTGCGTCTTTGCGTTAAAATCTAAATTTACTTTCTCATTATGTCATCAGAAAAAAAAATCGGTATTTTAGGTGTTCCACTCGGTTTTGGAGCGGAAACGAAAGGCAGTGAATTGGGAGTTACGGCTTTGCGGTTGGCGAATATTCGTGGAAGTTTGCTTGTCAATCATATCAGCGAACTTGGCTATGACGTTAAAGATTATGGCGATGTCGAAATTGTAAAGCCGGATTATATTGCTCCCAAAAATGAGAATCCGAAATATTTAACAGAGATTTTAGCGTCATCGAAAAATATGGCGCAATCGGTTAAACAAATTTTGCAAGATGGTCGTGTTCCCGTAATTTTGGGCGGTGATCATTCGATTGCAATTGGAACTTTTTCGGGCATTTCTTCTCATTTTCGCGCAAAAGATGAAGAAATCGGTTTGATTTGGTTCGATGCACACGCTGACATCAACACGCCCGAAACTTCAGGTTCAGGAAATATTCACGGAATGCCGCTTGCCGCAATTCTTGGCGATGGAAACGCCGAACTCGTTAATTTAGAAGGTTTTGCGCCGAAATTGAATCCGAACTTTTTTGCTCACATCGGCGCAAGAGATTTGGATGCGGGCGAACAAAAACGTATTCACGAACTTGGTTTGCGGAACAATTTTTTTACAATGAGCGATATTGACCGACGCGGAATGTTGGCTTGTGTTGAAGAAGCGATAAAAATCGCGTCCGGCGCATCCGGCGGTTTTGCGATTACGTTTGATGTTGACGTGATTGACCCGCGATTTGCGCCCGGTTCGGGAACACTCGTGCGTGGCGGCATTACTTACCGCGAAGCGCATCTTGCCCTCGAAGTAATTGCGGAACACAACGGAAATGTCCGTTCATTTGAAATAGTCGAGGTCAATCCGATGCTCGATAAAAGCAATATTACGGTCGAACTCGCGGGCGAATTGATTCTTTCGGCACTTGGCAAAACGATTTTATAGCAATCGGCAATCAGCAATCAGCATTCAGTTTTTCCGATTATTGACTGCTGATTGCTGACTGCTGACTGCTGACTGCTAAAATATGAAAACAAAAATTGGTGTAATTTTCGGCGGACGCTCAGGCGAACACGAGGTTTCGGTGCGTTCGGCGAAAACGGTTATCGAGCAGATTGACAAGGAAAAATATGAAGTTTTTCCGATGGCAATTACCAAAGAGGGAAATTGGTTGAATCCTTCGGACTCGTTAAAATTATTGCCCGAAACAACTCAAGCAATTTTCAGCGAAACTGATTTTCCTAACAAAACGGTTAATTTAGTTGGAAGTTACGAAGAGAAATTTCCTCAGCTTGATGTTATTTTTCCGGTTCTTCACGGAACATATGGCGAAGACGGCACGATTCAAGGGCTTTTTGAAATGGCTGGAATTCCTTACGTCGGGTGCGATGTTTTGGCTTCTTCGTGCGGAATGGACAAGGTTGTGATGAAAACGCTTTTCCGCGATGCAGAATTGCCGATTTGTCGTTATGTTTGGTTTTTGCGAAGTGAATTTGAAAACGCGCAAGCTGCGACCGTCAAACTTGTTGAAGCAAAATTGGGTTTTCCGTGTTTCGTAAAACCTGCTAATTTAGGCTCATCCGTCGGTGTTTCAAAAGCAACCGATGCCGAATCTTTACGCGAAGCCATCAAACTCGCCGCTGAATATGACCGCAAAATCATTGTCGAAGAGTCGCTCGAAATGCGCGAAATCGAATGCGCGGTTCTGGGAAATGATCACCCGCAAGCGAGCCTTCCGGGTGAATATGTAATTCACGACGAAAGTAAAAAATTCCTTGATTACACCGAAAAATATACCGGCACAGGCAATAATGATTTTGTCGTTCCGGCACTTATTTCTCAAGAATTAAGCCAAAAAATTCAACAAATGGCAATTACTGCCTTTAAATCCATTAGCGGTTCGGGTTTGGCGCGGGTTGATTTCTTTTTGCGGACGGATAACGGTGCGCTTTTAGTAAATGAAATCAATACTTTGCCCGGTTTAACCGATGCTTCCGGCTATCCGAAAATGTGGGCGGGAAGCGGTTTGAAGTTTCCGCAAGTGATTGATAAATTAGTCGAACTCGCGTTTGAACGCCACGCCGACAAAATGCGGAATAAGACAAGTTTTTAATCAAGTGTGAAATGAGAGGTGAGAAATGAGAGCGAATTCACTCTCATTTCTCACCTCTCATTTTTCATTTCTTAGGTGCATTGTAGCCTTTGCGGGTTCTGATTGTCAGATTCGGTTTTGAGACGCGGACTTCGATTGAACGCCATTTGCCGTCTTTAGCGGTGTTTGTTGGTGAGTATGTCAGTGTATATTGCGAACCTAATTCGCCGACAATTTCGGCAAATGCTTGGCGCAAAGCCATACCGCCGGACGCGGCGATAAATTTTCCGCCAGATTTTTCGGCAAAGTTTTTCAATGCCGATTGGCTTTGCATTCGGTCGCGCCCGTTCATTTCGATTGACGACATATCAACCGTGTAAATCGTTGCACCGACAGAAATTGCGGCTTTTAACACCTTGCTGTCGCTGTATCTGCTTTTAGTATCTGCGCCGTCTGAAAGCACGACGATGGCTTTGCGTTTTTCTTCTCTTTTTGACAATGCTTGCGCGGCTTCCATAATTGCGTCGTTCAAAACCGTCATTCCGGTTGCCTTCAAATCGAAAACTTTATCAAGCACATCGCGGCTGTTTGAGAAATCCTGCACGAGCGAAACCTTTGAATCGAAATTAAAAATTGCGGCACTATCTTCAGGGCGCAAACCGTCGAGAAAAGTAATTGCGGCAGAACGCGCCAGAGAAATGCGCGATTCCATACTTCCCGAAGTGTCAATCAAAATAACGGCGGCGAAAGACGTTGATTCAGCACCGAAAAAATCGAGAGTTTGTTCTTTTCCGTCTTCAAAAACCTTGAATTGCGATTTTTTCAAACCGCCCACAACTTTTCCATCTTTATCAGTAATTGTTGTATTGAGAACAACTATTGAAGAATCAACATTAATTATTTCGTCGTTGTTGTCTTGCCCAAAAAGCGTCAGATTTAGGATAAAAAGCAATAGAATAAGATAAATTTTACACATAAAAAAATAGTTTTGAGCCATTCTTAACTCAGAAACTATGCAATATTGAGAACTAAAGAGCAGAAGCGATCTGATAAATTCTGCTTCTTGCTCTCAAAAACTAATTTTTTTTAATGCACGGTTTCTAAATTAAATCTGTATCAAAACTATTTGCCGAAGCGCAAAAATTTAACAACTTTCAAAAGCAAATTCGAGCTTTGAATGGCGGCGGCGGAAATAGTATATCTGGAAGTTTTCTTCAGTTCGTCAACGAGTTTAACGGTGCTTTCCTTTAAAACATTAAAGGCGTTTGCTATTGAAAGCGGCGAATCCTTCTCGTTTTCTTCGGTTTCCTTGCCGTCATCGTCGCCGCCCAAATCACTGCGGATTTTCTTGACGAGTTTTTCCAATCTTTCAAGTTTTTTGCGGTCATCAGCCGAAAGAGAATTGTTGGCGGCAAAGGCTTTTTCGAGTTCATCGGTGAGTTTCAGGGCTTCTTCGCCGCGTTTGAGCATTTCGGTATATTCCTTTTTCTGTTGCTCGATGCACATTTTGGCAAGATTTTCTTTTACGCCTTGCGGAATTTCTTCTCTTTGCGGATTTCTCCGCACAATTTGATTTTCATCTTGTTTATTACTGCACGTTTGAGCGTTGACGAACAACGAAAACGCCGCCGACAGCAGTAAAAAGAGAAATAATTTTGAGAATTTGGAAAACATTATTTTCAATCGTTATCTTGCGTCGGATCAACCATTATGCCGGTAACGGATTCGACTAATTTAATTAAAAATTCTTCTTCCGCCGTGCCTGAACTTTGCAAAGTCGTCCATTCACTCATTAAACCGTTTTCCGAACGCCCTTCGACTTTTGCTGTTACCGAAACATTATTTTGCACGCCGTCAATGGATTGAACTTCAACGGTTAAAGTAAAACGTCCGCGAGTCCAAGAAGCGTCCGAATAAGGCAAAACGGCATAACGGCTGAGTTCACTGCGTGTTGTTACAGCACCTTTGGCGAAAACGTAGGGTTGTGAAACGATGATTCCGTCCGACGGGCGCGAAGCCGTATCGTCAATCAGAATTTTCATACTTTCCATCACGTCCCGAATAGTTTCAATCAAAACATCGCGGCGGGAAGTCAATTTATAAGGATTCGCCAAACGCTCACGAACTTTGGTTTTTCCTTTGCCCCAATCGAGCGAACGCCCGTCGCCGCTGTTGGTTGTTGTTGTGGTTTGGGTGGTTTTACCCGAATCTTGTTTAATTTGCTGCGTTTGTGTGTCAATTCCTTTTTGCGTCGAAGATTGAGCGAAGCCGCTGACGACAAACGTCAAAATAATGGCGGCGGAAATTATTAGATTCTTCATAAATTTATCTTCCGAAAATTAAATTGTAACGCAAAATTGCTTGAAACTGTATGTTTGATGATTTGAAAAATTTTAAGGTTGCACTTTGGGGAGAAGAAATGAGAAATGAGAAATGAGAAGTAGAACAAAATCTCACTTCTCGCTTCTTATTTCTCATTTCTCAACTGCTCTTGCTTTTCCCATAAAAGCAGATGTTTCAAAAATGCGTGATGCGCGGCAAAACGGGCAATGCAGAAACCGGCAAAACCATCGAGAAAACCGCCTTTGACGATGTAAGTTTGCAGAAAAGCCGTAAAACCGGCGGTATAAATTTTCAGTTTTGTCGTGCGCCGCCCGAGTTCAAACATTTGTTGGGCGGCAAGCGGTGCATAGCGTTCGCCAATCATCCGATGATGGTGCGCCATATTTTCGACGCTGTAATGCAAAATATCGTTTTTCAGTTTTTCGATTTTTCCTTCGGTTTCGACCGATTCGTGAATCAGAACATCTTTCCAACGCGCTTTTTTTCGATTAAAAAAACGAATTTGCCAATCAGGATACCAACCGCCGTGGCGAATCGGGCGGTTCAGATAAAACGAAAGACGCGGAATTTTATAAGCATCGGCGTTTGGCGTTAAATCAACGATTTCATTTTGTAAGTCGGCGGAAATTTGTTCGTCGGCATCGAGGCTTAGAATCCAATCGTGAGCGGCGTGATCAACGGCGAATTGTTTTTGTGCGGCAAATCCGAGCCATTTTTGGATAATAACCTTTGCGCCTAAAGATTCGGCAATTTCACGGGTTTTATCGGTTGATTCGGAATCAACAACCAGAATTTCATCGGCAAAGGCGACGGAATTTATCGCATCGGCGATTTTCTTTTCTTCGTTAAAAGTGATGATTGTTGCTGAAATTTGCACTTTGAGATTTTAAGACGAATTGAAGTAAATGTAAAAAATAATTTGTGGGGAGTTTTTACGTTAGAGTCAGAATAAGTAGTCAAACACAGATAAATAAAGGATAAAAACCTCTAAAATAATTGATAATTGATAATTGGAATTTGGTAATTATCGTGTAAAGCCAAAGCACATTATCAATTATTTTAGAGGTTTTCGTTAAAAGTAATCTTGTCTATACATTTAAATAAGCGGACAGAAGTATTTTTAAGATGAAACCACGAAATTACACGAAAGAACACGAAAAAATCAACCTGTTTCGTGCATTTTCGTGGTTATTATTCATGGTAGTGTTTCAAATTTTATGCTGAATAATTTTTGAGATTTTTCATTTCGGAATAAGTGAAAGGTGAAAAGTGATAAGTGATAGATTTTACGCGCCCGAAACCTCTCACATATCACTTTTCACTTATCACTTATCACTTATTCCGAATATATTTCTCATCAGCATAAATTCTGAAACACTACCTTATTCATAAAATAAATCTGTTCACTTACTTGGTTGATAATTCATAGAAAGATTTTATTCACCACACTGGAAAGTCAGGGAACGTGAAGTTGTTGAAACGGTTTTTTGGGCGGTGATTTTAGCGGTAATTTTCACCGTATCGCACATTCCCGCGTCGAGCCAGACCGGAACATAATATTTTCCGCCTTCATCAACCGGCGGAATCAGTTCAGTTTTTGTTTTCTTCACTTTTTTGCCTTCGGTAACATTAATTTGCACGGATTGTTTGGCGGTGTATTCGCCTTTTCCGGCGGTAATTTCGACCAAGACCATCAACGAAATTGCATAATCATTAAAAAACGTCGGCTGTTCGCCGGTGGCTTTTATTTCGTCTTGGAATTCGCCTTTATACGAATCAAAAGGCACGATTTTCATATTTGTAATCTTATATTCTTGTGCATTGACCACAGTTTTCTGGGCGGTGGCGTAATTTGCCGCAAAAGTTAAGATTAAGAACGCAAAAAGAATTAATTTCATATTTTTTTCTTCCAATATTAGTTAGTTTGTTGAATTTTGAATGAATTTTACCAGATCGTTTTTGAGTTTCATCAACGAAGTTTTTTCAATATACATCATATGTCCGGCTTCATAATAGCTGAATGAGACATTTTTTCTGAGTTCGGCATCGAGATTCATTGCGGAAACCGTATATTCGGCGGCGAAATAGGGCGTTGCCATATCGTAGAAACCTTGCGCCAGCCAAACTTTCATATACGGATTCTTTGCCATCGCCAACTTCAACCTTTGCGACGTATCCGCGTAACCGTTATCAACATTCCAATTCCACGGCGAAGTAATTCCGCCGCCCAAGATGTAATATTCCAAGTCTGATTTGAAATTCAACTGTGTGCGGACATAATCATTAAAGACCGAAGTATAAGGCGGACGAATGGCGTTCATCGAAGGGTCGCCGTCGGGACTGTTTCCGCTTGCGTCGCGGTCAATTCCGGTGAAACGGCTGTCAAGTCGTCCGACGTTTCGGCGTTGGTCGCGCAATAATTCCTTCAAAAACTCGCCCAAATCAATCCGATAATTGTTTTCCTCAATAAACTTCTTGTCCAATCCCGTGTAGCGGCTGAATTTGTCCGAAAGATTTTGTTTTTCGGCGGCAGACAGCTTATCAATCCGCAAAAGCGCGGGCAGATATTCATTTGACGCAAAGTTTTCCGCCTCGCGCAAGACATCTGCCAGAGATTTCGATTGCAAAGCGGACGGAAGTTTTTTGTGATACCAAGCCGTCGCCGTGTAAGACGGTAAAATCAGCACCAAAGGCAAATCATTATTTTCAGCAAACCTGATGCTTCCGAAATTCAGCACCGTCGAAACCAGAATCACGCCATTTAAACCGACACCTTTTTCAAAAAGAAGATTCGACAAACCCGCAACCCGCGTCGTGCCATAAGATTCGCCAACCAAATAAATCGGCGACGACCATCTTTCCGCCCGTCCGAGATACATCCGAATAAATTCGCCCGTCGAATCAATATCGCCGTTCACACCAAAGAATTTTGACGCAAACTCAGGCTTCGTTGCCCGCGAATAACCCGTGCCGACCGTATCAACAAAGACCAAATCCGTCTCCGTGAACCACGAACCTTCATTATCAACCAATTCGTATGGCGGCGGCGGCAGAAAACCGTTGTCCAACATCTTCACGCGCTTCGGACCCAACGCGCCGAGATGCAACCAGACGGAAGCCGAACCCGGACCGCCGTTAAAAGAAAACATCAAAGGACGTTTCGCGGGCGGATTGTCGAGCGTGTAAGCCATATAAAAAATCTTCGCTTCGGTTTCGCCCGTCTGCGCGTTGCGAATCGGCATATAACCCGCCGTAACCGTATAGTTTAATTGTTTCCCGCCGATGCGAACCGAATGTTTCGTTACCGAATCCGCAACATCAATCAACGAAGCCGGAGAAGGCGTTGCCACAGGGCGCGGCGTTGGCGAAACCGTCGGAACTTGAAACAAAAAGAAGAGCGACAAAAAGAAAGATGCGAACATAGATTTACTTTTACATTATGTGAATCAAGACAGTCAGCCGAACCGCCCGAATTATCAATTAACAATTATTTTGCAGGGTTTGTTTCAACCAACTTCTAAAATAATTGATAATTGATAATTGAAAATGTCTTCTGAATCAGCGGAAAATTGCATCGCATTACTGCGTTTGATTCATTTTAATTAAAACTTCACAAAAAGATTACCACAACTTAATCGAAAAAGCCTTTTGCCATTTGAAACAAAATCCCGATTCACTGCATTTTTTCTTTTGACGGGATAACTATGAAATTAATCAAATAAATGCTAGGGTTTAGACAAAAAATAATCAAAATCATCCGCCGAATAATTAGTTTCATTCAGGAAATAATCTACTTCATTCGCCGAATAATCACGTTCATCCTTTGAATAATCGGTTTTATTTTCCGGCTGAATGACTTCATTTGATAGAAAAAGGCAGAAACACGACCGTTAGATAGTGTGTAAAAAGCGATAATATGCTCTATAACGGTAGTATTTCTGCCTTTTTTAATTTTATGCGTTACGTTTTGGTTGAAAACGACACATACACTCAGAACGATGAATTTCGTTTCGTCTGGAGACAGACCGATTCCAAAAAATAACTTAAAACGGAGGTGTTTCTATGAAAATGAACACAATAAAAATAACAAATAAGGAGGTATTTGCAATATGATACCAAGTCAAAAGTGGTTTCCCACGAATTTGCCGGCGCGAGCCGCGTGGTATGCCAACTTTAATACGCAGTTTGCGATTGTCGCCAGTTCGCTGGGTTTTACGAACGCGGATATAACGGCAGTTTCAAACGACAACACGATGATGCAATTTCTGGCGGATTACGATACGCAAGAAAAAGCATTCGGCAAAGCTGTTACACAGTTTCGGCGCATTATTACACAGGGCAACATCGGCGAATCTACGCCGAATTTTCCCGATGCGCCGACTTTGGCTAATCCGGGAAACTGTGCGACGGGATTATTTGAGCGTTTGGTTGATTTGCGCGAGCGCATCTTGGCTGCGCCCGGTTATACGGACGAAATCGGCGCATTGCTCGGCATTCTGCCGACGCAAAGCGGTTCAATAGCACCGGAAACCGTCAAGCCGACTGTTACAGTCAGCGCGGCGCAAAGCGGCTATCTGTTTGCGGTAACGGTTACGGGCAGAGCCGAAGCAGATATGTGGGAAGTGTTGATTCTGCGGAAAGGCACGGCTGGTTGGGTTTCGGTCAAAACCGCGACGGGCAAATCGGTGGATGTTACTATCACACCGAGCGTCGCGGGCGAGTCGGAACAAATCCAAGTCCGCGTCCAACTCAAAAAGAAAAACGCTAACTACGGACAACCTTCCGACATCGTGTATGTAACGGTCAACCCTTAGTTGAGAAGGGGAGAAAGGGAGAAAGGGAGATGAGGAGATTTTCTTTGTCTCCCTTTCTCCCCTTCTCCCTTTCTCCCCTTCTTTTTCTATCGAGCGATTTCGCTGACAATCTTGCCGTTGATGATTGTTCCGGTGCAGTGTGTGGTGAATTCAAACGGGTCGCCGTCATACATTGCTAGGTCGCCGTCTTTGCCTTTTTCGAGTGAGCCGATTTTGCTGTCCATTCCGATAATTTTTGCCGCGTCAATCGTGATTGAGGCGAGTGCGTCGCGGAATGAAAGTCCGTTTGAGGCGGCGAGTGCGGCTTCAAAGAGAACGACGCGGGTTTTCGGGACGTAGCCTTCAAAACCGCTCTGCAAAGCGAAGGGAATTCCGCTTTGTTTTAGTTTGGAAGCCGTTGTCATCGAAAGATTTTCGGTTTCTCCGCCCGCACGGAACATTGTCGGGTGAATTATCACGGGAAATCCCGACGCTTTTATTTCGTCCATCACGAGATAACTCTCCGCCGCGCCGTCTAAAACGATTTTGATGTTAAATTCCTTCGCAATTCTCAGCGCAGTCATAATGTCTTGCGCTTGATGCGCCGTGATGAGCAAGGGAACTTCGCGGTTTAAGACTTTTTTCCACATCTCCGACTTCAAATCCCGCGGTTCGCCTTTGTAATTTCCCGCACGAATGAGTTCGGCGCGAAGCATCGCCGCTTGTTTGGCGCGTGTGCCGGGCGCACGTCCTTGTTGGGCGAGTCCGCCTTGCCCCAAAGTTACCGCAATCATCGCCGTCGGCATTAAAGTTACTTCGTCAATGTTTTTGCCGAAGGTTTTCGCAATCATCGTTTGCCCCGAAACCAACGCTTGCGGCGAATGTCCCGTGTGAATCGTCGTAACGCCGAAGCCGCGCACCCATTCGATAAGTCTTTCTTCCGCATTATAGGCATCAATCGCCCGAAGTTCCGGCTGAATCGGACTCGAACCATCGGTCTGCATCTGGTCGTGCGGCTGATTCAAATATCCCGACAACCCAATGACCGTGTGCGCGTCAATCAGTCCGGGCGTAACGACTTTTGCCGAGACAGTTTTATAATTCGCCGGAATTTTTACGCTTGCCGCCGTCCCGACGGCTTCAATCTTCCCGTCCGCGCCAATCAGAACCACGCCGTTCGTAATCGCTTCGCCCGCCATTGTCCAAACCGTCTCGCCTTTAACGGCAACTTGCGCCTGAACCGCAACCGAAAGAATCAGCCACAGAGAACACAGAGAAAGAAGATTCATTATTTTTGCCTTTTTACTTTTTACTTTTGCCTTCATTATTCTTGTCCTCCTTCTATATCGCCGTCGAAGCAATCGAGATGAAAATATTTGTCGCTGGTCGCGCCGAAACCGCCTGTGGCAATGAGATAATCTGCCGCATTATTGCGGTCAAAAACCTTTTTGCCTTCGACATAGGTTTGCAGAACGTGCGTATAAACGCTCAAAGGGTCGCCCGACAAAACAATAAAGTCCGCATCTTTGCCCGTTTCGAGCGAACCGACTCGATCTTGCAAATCAAGCATAATTGCGCCCGCCATCGTCATTCCGTAGAGTGCTTTTTCCCGCGACATTCCGTTTCTCACGGCAAGTCCGGCGGAACGCAGGAACAAACGCGAATCGGTAATATAATCGTCGGTATGAAAGCCGGCGAGTGCGCCCGCTTTTTCGAGTGCCGCGCCGTTTGTCATCGAAACATCCATCGTTTCGAGCTTTCCGCCCGGAGCTTCAATCATAATAATTGACGACGGAACTTTTGCTTTGGCAATCTCGTCCGCCACTTTCCACGCTTCCGAAACGTGCTGGAGAACAAGTTTGAAACCGAACTCTTGTTTTAATCTCAGCACGGTCAAAATATCGTCGTGCCGGTGCGTGTGGAAATGAACCGTGCGCTTGCCGTCCAAAACTTCCATCATCGCTTCCATCGCCAAATCTCGCGGCGGCAATTTTGTTTTGTCATCGCCCGCCGCTAAAACTCTTTTGCGATATTCTTGCGCTTTGACAAAATGTTCGCGGACGAGCGCGGCAGATTTGGCGCGTGTGCCGGGGAAGTTTCCACCGCCCGGACGTATCGGATTCGTGCCGTTCGCAAACTTTATGCCGCCCATATATTTGCCCGCCGCGTCCCAAATCAGCAAATCATCAACTTTCACCGCGCCGTCGCGCAATTTTATGTAAAGCGTCTGACCGCTGTTCAGATGTCCCGAACCGGGCATCACATTCACGGTCGTCAAACCGCCCGATTGGGCGCGTTGCAAACTTCCGGCACGCGGATTAAGCCCGTCAAGCAAACGAACATCGGATTGAATCGGCGAAGAACCGTCCGCGCCCGAACCTTCGCCGATATGCGAATGCGTGTCAACAAGTCCGGGCATAATTATTTTGCCTTTTAAGTCAACAATTTGGACATCGGAAGATAATCTCACGGTTCGCGCATCACCGACCGCCGTGATTTTACCGTTCTGCACAAGCAAAATGCCTTGCTCAATCGGCGCACCGACAATCGGAATGATTTTAGCGTTAATATATGCCACAGGTTTTTCTTGCCCGAAAGCAAACGGCACAAGAAAAGCGTATAGCAATAGAAAAGAAATGAATTTTTTCATCTGTGTTTCCTCAAAAAAAAGATTTGTTTTGTAAAAAGAAGTGCAGAAATAGAATTGCAATGATTAAGTGCAGGTGTCAAGAATAAACTCAATGAAATTTAAAGAAGAACAGATGTCTGAAACCACAGCTTCAAGCCGAAAGTGCAGAAAATTATCGAAATAAGTAACCGGACAGAATAATTTTGAAGATGAAACCACGAAAATACACAAAACAACACGAAAATTGCTAAGAAGCTGTTTTAAAATTCTAAAAAACGGATAATTGCGAGCGATTTATCAATTATTAATTCTCCATTATCAATTATATTTTTGGGGTTTTAGAGCAGATTTTGAATGAGTGTATAGTAAGGAGGCAGAAACACGACTGTCAAGGAGTGTGTCAAAAGGCTCAATCGTGGACACACTCCTTAACAGTCGTGTTTCTGCCTTTGATTTTCAAGCCATATACTCATTCAAAATCTGCTCTAAGCGTAACCCACGACAATTTAATGGATAATTGGTATTTGATAATTGATAATGCCGTGCTTTGTTTC
>CAZJQP010000024.1:0-55258 GCA_964548225.1 uncultured Blastocatellaceae bacterium
TCACTATTTTAGGTTAGTTTTTAATGAACAGTTACACAATCTATTTTACAATCTCAAAATAACTTGACTATCACATCCGATCCTCTCCAAAGGAGTCCACAAACTTCTTGATAATTGCTTTGTGTTCATCGGCAGTCGCATTTCCTTTGTGATTAACCACTTCCCACAAAATCGGAATGGCAACATTTTTATATGCCACACTTAGAGTCAGCATATTGACCCAAGTTGAGCCGAACTTCCACTCGGTGCGGTCAACCAGAATCTTGAGTTTGCCATCTAATTTCAACAGTTTCAGAAAATCAATCGAAACTTCGCTTTCATTTTTCAAAAATCTCTGAATCTGCCGATAAACTGAAGCGGCTTCAGTTTCCGAATCAAAAGCATTAGCAAGTTTGACCAAATTAGAAGTTCTGCTTTTCAATAATGCCGAAACAAATTGAGCAATAAATTTGATAGCATGTCGCGTTCCTTGTATATTTGCTTCTAACGCTTCGCAAAAAGCGTTATCGAGAGTTTGTTTTTTTCAGTTTTCACACAACAGATTTTAACAAACTCCTTTTTACTGTCGTGTGCTTAGATTGAAAATATTTTTTCAATTTTTTTCGTATTTAGTGGTGTCCTGATTTGTGTTGTTCACAGAAAATAACTACGAATTAACACGAAAACACTTGAAGCTCTTGACTGATTTCGTGCTTTTTCGTGTTAATTCGTGGTTTAACGACTTTAGCAATACAAATCAGGACACCACTTTGTTTTATTGAAGTTTGCAATTTTTTTTGAGGCAAGTTACCATATTTTCTCAATAAAATAAGACTTTTATTAGCTTAAACATTAAATTTAAGTTAAAATTTAGGAGTCTTTTCGGAATTTAAGAATACTTCGCTTTTTATGGGTTTTTCGACAATCGCAATTCACGCAGGCAACGAACCTGACGCATCAACCGGCGCGGTCAGCGTGCCGATTTATCAAACTTCAACTTATAAACAGAACGCACTCGGCGAACATAAAGGCTACGAATATGCGCGAACGCAGAACCCGACTCGTTCAGCACTCGAACGAAATATCGCCGCGCTCGAAAATGCCAAATTCGGTTATGCTTTTGCTTCGGGAATGTCGGCAACCGATGCAACCTTGAAGCTCGTCAAAGCTGGCGATCACGTTATTTTGGGCGATAACACCTACGGCGGAACTTTTCGGCTTTTTGATAAAGTTCTGAAAAATTACGGCATCGAATTCGATTTGGTTGATACGACTGATATTTCAAAAGTCGAAATGGCTTTCAAACCAAATACGAAAATGGTTTTTGTCGAAACGCCGACAAACCCGATAATGTCCGTTACGGATTTGCAAGCCGTCGCGGAAATCTCACACGCACACGGCGCGAAAGTTGTTTGCGACAATACGTTTATGTCGCCGTATCTTCAACGCCCGATTGATTTCGGTATTGATATTGTCGTCCATTCGACAACGAAGTATCTAAACGGACATTCGGATTCAATCGGCGGATTTGTTGCTTTGAATAATGAAGAAGATGCGAATTGGATTCAGTTCATACAAAATTCGGTCGGTGCAATTCTTTCGCCGTTCGATTCGTTTTTAGTTTTGCGCGGCACAAAAACTTTAGCGGTCAGAATGGATAAACACGACGAAAACGGTCGCGCCGTCGCCAATTTTTTAGCCGAACATCCGCGAGTTCAAAAAGTTTATTATCCCGGACTGACATCACACCCACAGCACGAATTAGCCAAAAAACAGCAAAAGGGTTTCGGCGGAATGGTTTCGTTTGAAACAGGTTCGCTCGAAAACGCGAAAAAAGTTTTGGAAAATGTTAAAATTTGCACGCTTGCCGAAAGTTTGGGTGGCGTTGAGAGTTTGATTTCGCATCCGGCAACGATGACACACGCATCAGTTCCGGCAGAAAAACGCGAAAAACTCGGAATTACTGACGGACTTGTGCGCGTTTCCGTCGGCATCGAAGACATTGAAGATATTTTAGAAGATTTAGATCAAGCACTTAGTTAGTTTCTAGTTTCTGGTTTCTGGTTTCTGGTTTTTGTTTTCAACCCGAAACTCGAAACTCGAAACTCGAAACTCGAATATTATGTTCACAGTTGAAATACACGCAACTTCGCACGTTGGGCGCATTCGTAAAGGTAATGAAGATAATTACCTTTTGTTTAATATTTCGGACTCGAAAATCTGGACGAGTTCGCAAGAGCCGGACGAATTTATTATCGAATCGCAAAGATTTGAGATAGATGAAAACGGAATTATTCTCGCAGTATCCGATGGAATGGGCGGCGCATTGGCAGGCGAAGTCGCCAGCAAAATGGCGGTTGAAACCGTCAGCCAACAATTTTCGGGGCAAGATCCCGAACGCACGTTTGCGCCCGAAGATTTCGGCGAATCGCTCGTCGGAAAACTTTATCAGGCAACGCTTTACGCCAATCATCTGATTCACGAACAAGGACGTTCAGACCCGCAATTTCAAGGAATGGGCGCAACTTTTACGGGCGCGGGTATCACGCCCGAATCAGTTGATTTAGTGCAAGTCGGCGATTCACGCGGATATTTGATTCGCGGCAATCAAATTTATCAAATCACGAAAGACCAATCGCTCGTCCAGCAACTTATTGATGCCGGACAACTTCACGAATCCGAAGCCGAATCACACGCGCTCAAAAATGTGATATTGCAGGCACTTGGCGCACAAAACGAAATTTATCCGATTGCTTCGAGACTTTCTCCGCGTCGCGGTGATATTTTGTTGCTTTGCAGCGACGGTTTATCGAATGAAGTCAACGGAACGGATATGCAAAAAATTGTAATGAGTTATCCCGATAATCTCGGACAAGCCTGTGCCGAACTCGTCAAAGAAGCCAACGAACGTGGCGGCAAAGACAATATCACTTTAATCATTGCAAAACTTCACGGTGACGATTTACCCGAACCGACAGAAAGCGAAATAAAACTCGAAATGCTCGACTTCGGCAACATCCACGACACCGCCGACCAAGACACCGGCGAACTCGTTTAGACTAATTTAGTAGAAAGTAAAAAGTAAAAAAGCGTTCAACGGTCAAATTACATTTATCATTGAACGCTTTTTTACTTTTTACTTTTTACTTTTTCTTAAAACCTGCTATAAGATAGACTTATCGTATTTTGAAACAGCTTTACAACTTATTATAAATCGGGCTTTATTCTTTAAATTTCAGCTTTTCTTAGGAGGGAAAAATGAAAAGTAAGTTTTTTTCGGTTTTATTCGTATTTTCGGCTATTTTTTTAGCCTTTGGAATTACCGTTTTCGCACAGGGAACAACTTCGCGCGTTACGGGAATTGTTACCGACAGTTCGGGCGCAGTCGTGCCTGATGCAAATATTACACTAACAAATCAAGGAACAAATTCGTCTTTAACAACACAAACGAGCAACGGCGGAGTTTATGTTTTTGATTTAGTTCAACCCGGAACTTATACCTTAACTGTTGAAAAAACAGGTTTTAAGAAATTCGTTTCAACCAACAATCCGGTTTTGGTAAATCAACCGGCAACAATTAACGTGGCGATGCAAATCGGCGACGTTTCGGCAACCGTAACGGTTGAAAGCTCGGCAGAAACCGTGCAGACAAGCACTTCGGGCAACGTCGGCACAACGATTGACCAGGCAACTATCGAAAGTTTGCCGATTGTCGGCACACGCGGACGCAATCCGCTCGATTTGCTGAATTTTCAGCCCGGCATCGTCAATGGCGCAAACACCGGCGGCGGCGTTCACGTTCACGGTTCACGCGACCGTTCTTTCAATTTTACGCTCGACGGCATTGATATTAACGAATCTACGGCAGGCGGTTCAAACTTTACGCCGCTTCGTCCGAATCCCGATTCGATTCAGGAATTTCAAGTCGTAACCGGAAATTTCACGGCGGAACTCGGACGTTCATCCGGCGCACAAGTTACATTCGTTACGCGAAGCGGCACGAATCAATTTCGCGGAAATATTTTCGAATATTACCAAACGCCCGATTTCAACGCAAACGAGTATGATTTGAATCTGCTCGGCATCAGAAAACGCCAATTCGTTCAGCACATCTTCGGCGGAAGTTTCGGCGGACCGCTTTTTAATCCCGGCTTCGGCGAAGGAACTCCGATGTTCAATTTATTAAAAGATCGGGCGTTTTTCTTCGTCAATGTGCAAATTTTACGCGCCCAAGAGACACGGCTCGTGCAACGAACGGTTTATACGCAAGCGGCACGAAACGGAATTTTCCGCTACGTTCAAAACGGCAGAAATTTCCCTGCCGGAACAGCCGTTCCGAGCGTAGATTTCAGCGGCAATCAACTTTTCCCGAATTGCCCTGTTGTTCCAGCGACAAATCCGTGTATTGCAAATTATAATATCGCCGCAAATCCGACCGGCGTTGGCATTGACCCGCGTCTTTTGCAGATTATCAACTCGATGCCTCTGCCGAATGATTTTTCAGCCGGAGACGGATTGAATACTGCCGGATTTAATTTCGCCGCGCCGCAAATCGAAAAACAATACGATTTCGTGTCGCGTTTCGATTTTAAGGTCAACGACAAAAATCAGTTTTACATTCGCTATGCACAAGGCGAACAAAACAGCTTCGGCGATATTGTCAACGGCGGACTTCGAGCTTTTCCCGATACGAATAATTTGGTTGACACTTTCCGCCAACCGAAAAATCTGGCAATCAATTATCGTTGGTCGCCGCGGGCGAATTTGACGAACGAATTTATTTTCGGAGTCAGCACTTTTTCGTTCAGTTTCGACACGCCGAATCCAGACCCGACTTATACATTTTCTTTCAACACGATTCAGAATACCAACTTTAATTTCAACTACAATGCAAGAAGTGCAAGAACGATTCAGTTTGTTGATAATCTGACTTACATTTTCGGTTCACACACGCTCAAAGGCGGAATAAATTTTCGTTTCGGCAAACAATTCGATGATCGTTCGGGCGTTGCCGGAACGCAAATCGAACCGTTTGCATCTTTAGCTTTGGGCGCGGGAAATAATAATTTTGCCGGATTTAATTTGCCGACAACCGGCATTAACACCAATGATTCGACAACTTTGCAGAATCAAATCAACAATTTTCTCGGCAGAGTCAATACTTATTCACAAGGTTTTGTTGCAAGTCCTGACGGAAGTTCTTTCTTGCCCGGCGGTTCGCGTTGGAATTTCACGGCTTTTTATCAAGAATATGATTTTTATGTTCAGGACACATGGAAATTCCGTCCGAATTTGACGGTTGATTTAGGTTTGCGTTGGGAATTAAAACTCGCGCCGAGTTCGGAAGGCTATCCGATTTTGAGGCTTAATCAGCCTGCCGGTTTAGCATATCCTGCCTCAAGCACTCTGGCTTGGCAAGAAGGCAGGTTGTTTAAAAACGATTTGAACAATTATTCACCTTCGGTCGGCATAGCTTGGGATCCGTGGGGCAACGGCAAAACTTCAATCAGAGCCAATTATCGTCTGGCGTATGACCGTTTTGCAACGTTTCTGTTCGGTTCGAGCATTTTCCAAAGCGCACCCGGAAACACAACCAGCGTTACGACAAATGGCGGACTCGTGCGAAATCTGGGAACGCTTTTCCCATCTTCGACTCCGAATATTTTACGCCAACCCGTTTCACCAAGTAACAGCAGTATTACGGTGATTGATGAGGATTTGCGTTTTCCTGAAATTCATCAATGGTTTGTCGGGTTTCAGCGCGACATCAGTTATAACACGGTTGTCGAAGTAAATTATATCGGCAGACGCGGAACGCACCTTCTTGGCGGATACGACGCGAATCAAGTGAATATTAATGCGACCGATCCGCGTTGCGGCAGTCAGACGTTTTTGCAAGCGTTTGTTCAGGCACAAGACGCGGCTGGCGCGGCGAATCCGAATTGTTTGGCATCTTTGCTTGTTGGCGGAGCGGCAAACGGAAGTTCAGCGGCATTTCGCACAGCGTTTCTGACACAGTTAAATCAAAATGCCGTCGGCACTGTCGCACAAACGCTTGCCCAAAGAACCGGCGCAACTGCAATTACGGGTTTCGGTTTCAGCCAATTCTTTTTCCAAAAATATCCGCAGTTCAAAGGTGCGCTCAATGTTTTGGACAGTAGTGATGTTTCGCGTTACAACGGTTTGGAATTTATCGTCAAACGCCGCATCAGCAACGGAATCGGTTTTCAAATCGGTTATACTTATTCAATCTCGAAAGACACCCGCTCATTCGATCCGGCTTTCACAGTCGTTTCACGCGGCGCGGTGCAATCGGCATCAAGCACGCCGTTTGATAACAACAATCGCCGTTTGAATTATGCTTGGTCGGATTTTGACCGCCGCCACGCGCTTCAAGCAACGTATGTTGTCGAATTGCCTTTCGGACGCGGCAGACAGTTTTTCTCGGAAATGCCGAAGGCTCTTGATTTCATCGTTGGCGGATGGCAACTTGCGGGTAATGTTTTGTTGGTTTCGGGCAGACCTTTCACGGTTTATTCGGGATTTAATACGTCCAGCAATGCCGTTTCATCGCTTTTGAATTGTAACGGATGCACCCGCAATATGGGTAAATTGATTCAAAATTTGGGAACGAATTATTTCTTCACTCCCGAACAGATTGCGATGTTCACTACACCGGCAGCCGGAGAAATCGGCAATGTCGGACGCAATTTCTTTATCGGTCCGTCGCAATTTCAAACTGATATTTCTCTTTCAAAGAAATTCAAATTCACTGAAAGATTCGCGTTTGATTTGCGTGTAGATGCCAGAAACGTAACAAATACGCCGTCATTCGCCAATCCGAATGCTAATCTTTCTTCAACCGCCGCACCTTTCGGAAGAATCCGCGAAAGTGTCGTCAGCGGCTCGCGGAAAATTCAGTTTTCGGGCAAATTCTCCTTCTAACGAGAAGGAGAAAAAAGGAGAAAAGGAGAAAAGGATGAAGGGAGAAAAGCAGAAGAAGATATTTTTCACCCTTTCTCCTCTTCTCCTTTTCTCCATTCCGGTAATTCCCGCTCCACGCCGATTTTGCGAACGTAGATTGACGCACCTTGAACTTCGACGACTTCGACCTTTTCACCCTCGACAAGCGGTATTTCATCAACCGGAAAAGCCGTCCACGTTGAACCGAAAACCTTTACCGCACCTTCGTTTAATGCACCCGCGCTGGAATTCGTAACCGTCCCGATTTTTCCCGGAAGCGCATCAACACCGATTTTTACTTTGTCTTCACTGTGCCGAAAATAATTCGCAAAAATCGTCCGCGACATCGCTGTAAATGCAACGGAAACGACTGCGAAAACAATAAATTGAACAACCGGCGAAAATCCTAAAAACGCAAAAATCGCCGCTGCAAACGCACCGATTCCAAACCACAGAAGAAAAAAACCAAGCGTAAAAATTTCCGCAATTATTAAAATTACGCCTAAAATCGCCCACAATATTCCGGCTAATTGTTCCATAATTTTCCGCCAATATTATGGCACATAATTCGTCAGTTGTCCGTTGTTTATTGTGCGTAGCAATTTTTTTCTTTCAATCTTTGAATTTCGGATTTGAAAATGTTAATCTTCTTCTCGTGCTTGGGTGGCGGAATAGGTAGACGCACAGGACTTAAAATCCTGTGTCCCTTGTGGACGTGCGGGTTCGATTCCCGCCCTAAGCACCAACCAATCATTTGGAAAAGCCATAAGGAAAACCCTTTATTTATAAGGGGTTTTCCTTTTTTATGGCTAAAATCCCTACAAAACAAAAGGCATCTTAAAAGATGCCTTTTTCGTGAATTTTACTATTTGGTGTGCCAATGGTGTGCCAAGCCTTTAGAAAGTGCCGTTTTTGCGGTAAAGCATTGTTTCGAGTTGCACGGTGGCTTCGGCTTGCATACTCGGTAAGACGTGCGAATAAACATCTAAAGTCAAAGCAATAGTTGAATGTCCAAGCCGTTCGCTGACAATTTTCGGGTGAACTCCGGCTTTTAATAACAAAGTTGCGTGAGTATGCCGCAAATCGTAAAGCCTTAAAGATGTGCGAAGTTTTGCGTTTTTCAATACTCGTTTGAAAACTTGCGTAATATTTGAATGCGTCGAAGGCGTTCCGACTTCTGACGGAAAAACTAAATCGTGATTCTGCCACGCCACGCCAAGTTTCAACCGTTCTTCATTTTGTTTTCTTCGATGTGTCCGAATCTCCTTAACTAAAGTTTCCGGCAAAGGCAATGTTCTGTATGAACTTTTTGTTTTCAGTTCGGAAAAATACCATTTGCTTTTCGGCAATCGGATAACAGCGCGGCGAACGGTTGCCGTCCCTTTGTCAAAATCAACATCTTTCCATTGCAAAGCGAGGTATTCTTCCGGGCGCATTCCCGTTGCCAGCGCGAATGAAAACATTGTTTCAAGGCGTTCGCCTTTCAGAGCATTCATAAACATTTTGCATTCTTCTTCGGTTAAAACATCCATTTCCTTTTTTGTCTGCTTTGGAAGCTGAACGAGTTTTGCGACATTTCGCGGCAAAACATCCAATTCAACCGCTTTTTTCAAAGCCGATGATAAAACCGCGTGAACATAACGAATGCGTCTTGGTGATAGATTTTTCACGGTTTGGAGTTCGCCGTATAATTTTTGAATATGAACCGCTTTTAAGTCTGATAGTTTAATTTTTCCTAAAGCATCGCGGACGTGAAGCCGCATCAAATCTTTGTAATCGCCGAAAGTCCGTTTGTGCAATCGCGGTTTAGCTATCGTTTCAAGCCAAAGGTCTAAATATTCGCTCAATGTTTGTTTTGAATTTGTGTTAAGCGTCCCGTTATCAAGTTCACTTAACTTTTTCGTCAAACGTATTTCCGCTTCTGTTTTGTTTCCTCTGAAAGTTTCTGAAAATGATTTGCGCTTGCCGTCAAAGCCTCTTTGCTGAATGCGAATAAGCCAAACGCCTTTTGATTTTTCTATTAGTTGTCCTCTCATATATCTCCTTTTTAGACGGACAACTTCATTATGTTAAGATGAAGCTGTCCGTTGGTTTATTGGTGTATTCCTTTCGGATAATTCGGGCTTAGGGAAGATTGCCGTCTGACCTAAGCCTTTTCCGTTTTTAGTGAATGATTTGTCCTGCTCGTGCCAACCCGACGTGAAGCGAAAGTGCCGCCGCCGCGTGATAGCAAACCAAACCTTTTTCGCCGCCTTTGCAAGTGCATTCGACGGCTTTGATTCCGCGATTATCTTTCCGGCAAATCACCGTATAATAACCGCCCTTGCTTCCCGAAACGCGATAACGCCCAAAATGGTCAAACGCCACTCGCGGATGCAGTTTTCGCGCCTTTTCGATTGCCTTTGTTAATTGCTCTTTTGCTTTCAAAATAAACATTTTGTCTAGCTCCTTGTTGAAATAAATACTACTCTTTAATTATACGGATTTCGGAATAGTTTTGCAAATTAATATGCTTATTGCGGAATAGTTTTTCTGTGCTATAATTTTCATTGTGAAAGGTTATCTAACAACTCAAGAAGTAGCTGAAAAACTCGGTGTATCAGTTCGCCGCGTAATCGCTTTAATCAATTCCGGCGGTTTGCCATCAGAACGAATCGGACGCTCTCACGTCATCAAAGAATCCGACCTCAAACTTGTCGAAGACCGCAAACCCGGCAGACCGTCGAAAAAAGAATAGATAACTTATCCATTTGATTTTTTTGCCTTCAAATCCTGCTTGGCATATTCCATTATTTTCATAAATTTTCCACTTTGATTTTTCGGTAGCCATACTCCGTTCGGATGTTTTTCACATTCTTCAACCAAATACTCATACAAACTCTTTCGGGAAAGCGCAGGACTTGTTTTCGTCATTTCTGCTATTACTTTTTTTAGGGTAGCGATGTCAGCGTTTTTGTGTCTTTCAAGGATTTTTTTATAATCTCTATACTGCTTTTCAAAATCGTGAGGTTTTTCCGTTTCATCCAATCTTGACTTAATAAAATCTTTCATAAGGCAGAGGTCGTGATGCGAAACAAAATCGTGAGTTTTTGCTACCAATTTATTGATACGCGCTTTATATTTACTCATCTTTTTTCTCCAATTCCTTGACGATAGTTTCCATCGTTTCAATCCGGTTTTCGACATCGAGCATTTCCAGACCGCGCAACGATAACCCGATGATTGTTTGCGCGGCGCGAATTTCAACCGTCGGATTCTCGCAGTTCAAGTTCTTTTCGAGTGTGTCAATCGCTGACAGAGTAAGACTCTGCAATCTGGCAACCGTATTTTCCAAAATTCCGCGCCGCGTTTTCCGATATTCATTCAGAAAATTTTGATTCTGCATCCAACGCCAATAAGTCGTCGGGTTAATATCGGCTTTATAACAGGCTTCCTCGATTGTTTTTTCGGTGAGAAGTAACGCAATCAGCTTTTGTTGTTTGGTTGAAATTTCGCTCATAGATTTTATTTCCTTGCATTTCTTTGCATTTTCCTTTTTAGAAGTTAAAAATTACTTCGCCGCATTCATAGCATTATCTTCAACACTCGGCAAACGCAGATACCAACTTTTTTTCGCCGCCGCAATTTTCGTTTTTTCCTAAAACTCAATAGTGCCAAAAACTGACAAAACTCAAATCCGCAAGGCTTTTGTCGCCTTTTGGCACTATCTATTTTTCGGATTCTTCATTTTTATCGTTCAACGACGGATGAAAATAAAACTCGGTCGTCGGTCTGCCTTCGGTTGTTTTCACGGCTCTTAAATAGCCGTAATCAACCAGCAACGAGAGAACCTCATTTACATCTTCCGCCACACGAAAACCGCTCCATTTTTTCCGCAAGATTTCTCTCTGCTTAAATCCTTGTTGCAAATCACCGGTTTTTATTTTTTCGACAAGTTTTCGCGCAAGGTCAAAAACTTGATTTTCCCCCAAAGCAAAAACTCTCTTCGTGTGGGAAATCAGATAATTCGTGTATGCAATCGCCCTTGATGCCGTGTCGTCCGAGATTTCATCGGGAAAACTATATTCCCCGATTCGCTCCAAACAATGAAATATCAAAGCGATACCGAAACAAGTTTTCGGCAGTTTGTAAAGATATGCGGCAAAGGCTTCGTCGTTCGCTTGAATGCTCTCGGCTTCGGTTTCGATTTCTTCTTTCCATTTATCAACCCGTTTCTGCGCTTGTTTTTCAAATTTCACCGCAAAAAATTTATCACCGTTAGCCGAAACGCATCTACCTTGAAAATCCTGCTCCGCCAAAATCTTAAAAATCCTGTTCGCTTTTTCAAAACCGTTCTGCATCGATTCATAATCGCTCGGTGTCGGCTTTTTGCCTCTGCCGACCAAATCGGGATAAACAAGCGTCAGTCGTTGCAAAAAACCGTCGGAATTTTCAAACGAATATGCTTCGCCGACATATCTTTGAAGTTTCGACGGCTGAATTCCGCCCATTATTGAAAGCGTTCCGCTCGTCAGAGGAATTTCGCGCCCGTCCACCCGCGCCAATTCATAACTGATTCCGCCTTTCCAAACTTCCAAAATAAACGCCCGCGCCGATTTGTCATAATCGTTTTCGAGCGACCTCAGCCACCCGACCAATTCATCACGAAAAAGCAAAAGCCCGTTCGGATTTTCCGATAAAAAATGAATCATTTTCGATGTCGTTACGTCGTTGATTTGAAACCGCCGCAGAACAGGTTTTTTCGGCTTTGGTAGTCGCTTAAGTCTTTCTTTGGCTTCATTCGCCGTTTTCGCTTTATTGAAAATCTCCTTTTCCGCTTTTTCATAAAAACGCAATTCAATTTCGTAATCGCGCATTTCTGCTTTAACGTCTTTGCGGGCTTTGGCTTGCAGTTCGAGAATCGGTTTTTGTGTTTCGTCCAAAGCCGGAGTTTTCTTTGTCGAAGGCAATCCGACCAAACCGCCGTAAATATTCGGGACAACAAACCAATCCGAGTTCTGCAAAGGCTTAACGCGCATCCGCGCACCTATCAAACTTCCGGCGGCGACAATAGCTGACAAAACCAAAAAATCAATCGGACATCCGATAACTCTCGCAGCCGGAATCAGCCAATCTGCTAAAACCTTCGGCATCAAGTCGGCATTAAGTTTTTCAACCGGCTTCAGCGTAAAATCGAGCGGCTTTGGCGGCGCGTCAAAACTATGTTCGACAATCGGCTGACTTTTGCTTTCGATGCCCAACCATTCACAGATTGCCCGCACGATTTTCTCATCGGTCAATTCCGCCAATTTCGGCAACCCGAAAGCGTTTTCGCCCCGCGCAAGTGTTTTTGCTGTATTACCCACCACCGCCAAACGCTTCGCCGTTTCTTCATCATTTGCGGCAAAACAAATCGCTTTGATGAAATATTTTGCCGCATCTTCGCTGAATCCGTGCCGCAGAAGCGCACCGCCAACCGCCAACGTCAAATCTTGTCTGATGCCGACGCGCCAATATCTCGCCAAAAGCGAAGCCGCCGCTAATTTCCCGACCTTATCTTTCAAATCGGCGGAAGAAAGCGTCAAAGGTTTGCCGTTCGCTTGCCATTCAATCGCTTCGCCGCTTTCGTGAACCGACGGCGGAAAAATCGTCTGCATACCTTTGCCTTTTTGATTCGTGCGAATTTCAACAATACACGCATTCTTCCGCTCGCTTGTATCCGCCGAAGCAAGCAAAAGCGGATTGTTGAATTTCTGATATTCGGCATCCGCGCAAACATAAAGCCGATGGCTTTTCGGCTTACTTTTCCGCCCGAAAACCGCACCCGTTTCCGGCAAAAACCAATCCGCAAGCCGCACAGCTTCCGCCGAATCCAAATCAACATCAACCAATCCACCCGACTTATCGCCGAGCAAAACGCCGATATTCTGCGGATTCCCGTTAAAATATTTCGGCAGTTCCGCTTCCGTAATTTCCAACCCTTGCCATCCTTTAATATTCGGTTGCTTTGACCGAAACGGAATCGGAATTACCTTCATTCCGCGCTGAAGATAATTCCGCGCCGCCCCAATCATCTCCGAAGGCTTTTTGCTTTGGTCAGATTTATTATCCATTGCCTTGATTTTCCGCCTCGCCATCTTTCCGCGTTCCGCCGCCTTTCAAAAAATTCTCAATCGCCTGCGCCGAGAATCTGTATTGCCGTTCACCCAACCTAATAAACGGAATTTGCTGAGTTCTTACCAACTCGTAAATTCTTTGCTTATCAACCCGAAGTATTTCGGCAACTTCTTCCGCTACTAAAATCTGCTTTTCCATAATGTTTTGCTCCTAAATGAAAAAAAATCGCGTCCAATAACTGAACACGATTCATTACATCAGAAATAAAATTCCGAAAAAATAGGGGAAAATTAAAATATTTTATTTGAAAAACCCCTCAATTTTTTATTTACGAACAATTATCCCGCTTTTCTGTTTAGTTTTTGCTCCTTTTGGTCTGCCGCCCAATGTTGGTTTTCTTAGCTTTAACTCAATTAGTTCGGCGACTCGCGCAATTCCTTCCCTAATGGTTTTTATATTTGAATTATTTTCTTCAGCAATTTGCTGAAAAGTCTTACAAGGCGGTATCTGATACTCAATCAGCCATAAAAAATGTCTGTTTCCGGTATTTTTTCTCGGCGTTCTAAAAAAATTTTTGTTTTTCTTCATATCCACCTTACGAATATATGCCGTTAATTCCTCTTCAAATCTTGATTTAGTTCCTATATTTATTTCCAATCTTTCCGTCAGCCGAAACAAAAGTTGCCTGTTGAATTGTTCCGTTATTTCTTCTCGAAATACTTTTTTATGCTTCCAATTTGGAAACCAAGTTTCGGAAATCTTTATACCGCTATACTCAAATATAAAAGCCGGTTGATTAAATTCTACGGCAATATGATATTGCCGGTCTGTTCCGTCTTGCCTCAAATTAAGCAATGCACGATCCCAATCTCCGTTCCCGTATCGCCAATTATTAAATTGGGTGATAAAAAAACTCTCGTTATAAGTGTTTCTTTTGAAATCATTTTCCCATCCGTTCAAAAAATTAGTTCTGAAATTACGCAACATATCAATCGCAAAATCTAAACACCAATCATCAGTTAAGTTCCATTTTTCAGCCCAATCTTTTAATGCCGCACACAAGTCTTTTGCTTTTTCTTTCTTTTGCATTTCCGACCATTTCGGAAATTGTCTGATAAGTGTTTCCTCTTCAACCAACTTGGAAAAATACTGATTATCTTTTTCCTTTCGATATTCGTATTCAACTTTTTTTTCTAGCTCCACATATTCATCTTGATTTGAAAAGACGTATTCAACGAAAGATAATATCGGCGTTTTTCTAACATCCTTTGAAATATCAAACTCTTCCACATCTAATGAAAAATTAGACGGAAATATAAGATGCCGCATAAAAAACAAATTTAATGTTTGATTAAATTCACGGTTTTCTAAATAAATCTTTGGAATTGAGTCTCTATTTGCGAGCCTCGTAAAATGTTCAATTACTTCCGGTTTATAAACAGCCAGCATCTCCAGAAAAAAAACGCGCCCCTCGATAGTCGAAACTGCTAAATCGGTATCTTTTAACTCATATTCTCCACCAAAATACTTGACCATAAATTTTCCTCATTCGTTTAAAATGCCACCCGCATAAGAAACAATTTATCATAACTAAAACGAGCCTATCAACAATTTTCTCTTGATACTCAAACCAAAATCTCTTATACTCATAAAGCTAAATCACAATTAAACCGAAGTTCCGAATAGCTTTTATGCCCAAAAAGAGAGCGGCTTCTGCCGTTAAAGACATTGACCAATACACGCACACTGACAAAGACCGTGCGAATAATCCGCAAGTCGGGCTGGTTACGCCGGAAACCGATAAGAACGCGGGGAAACAGACTTATCAATACGACCCGCATCTTGACCCGCAATTAAATTGGGCGGGCAAAGCCGAGCATACTTCGTTTGAAGTTCCGACCGTTTCGCTTCACGTTCACGAACGGATTGACCCGCGCACGATTATCGAAACCGTGCGGCGCAAATATGAAACGGAAACCGACTATCAGCCGTCGCTGTTTTTCGGGACGGACGCGAATCTGCCGCTTTTTCAGGAAATCGAATTTTACAAGCACAAACATAATTGGGCGAATCGTTTGATCGCGGGTGATTCGACTTTGGTAATGAACTCTCTGCTCGTCAAGGAAGGAATGGCGGGCAGTGTGCAGATGGTTTATTTCGATCCGCCGTATGGCATCAAATACGGCTCGAACTTTCAGCCGTTCGTCAATAAACGCGATGTCAAAGACGGTAAAGACGACGATCTGACGAGCGAACCGGAAACCTTGAAAGCCTTCCGCGACACTTGGGAACTCGGCATTCATTCGTATTTAACCTATCTTCGTGACCGTTTGTTGCTTGCCCGCGAACTGCTTCACGAATCAGGCTCGATTTTCGTGCAGATTTCCGATGAGAATGTGCATTTGGTTAGGAATTTGATGGACGAAGTTTTCGGCGTTGGAAATTTTGTTAGTTTAATTTCTTATACGACTTCAGGAAGTTTTGCGAGCGAACTTTTAAGCCGTGCAGGTGACTTTGTTATTTGGTATGCAAGGAATAAAAAAGAAATTAAGTATCACGAACTTTTTACTCTAAAGAAAAGTATATTTGGCGAAAGTAATTCAAAATATGATCAAATTGAATTAGCTGACGGAGCAAGACGAGCAATGACTCGTGAAGAAAAGCTAGGAACTGAATCTTTACCAGAAAAAAGTAGAGTTTTTCGGATTGATACTTTGGTAAGTCAAGGAGTAAGTCCGAACACAACTGCTGAATACGAATTTGAAGGCAATGTTTATCATTGCGGTTTTAGCAATCATTGGAAAACGAGCGTTCCAGAAGGAATGAACAAACTTGCAAAGAATCGTCGGATAATTGCGACATCAGGCGGAAAACTTGGCTATATTCGTTACTTCGACGATTTTCCCGCACAAAGATTAACAAACATTTGGGCAGATATTGGAGGCGCAGTTCAAAGTCGTTCCGATCCAAAAGTTTATGTTGTTCAAACCGGAACAAATTTAATTCAGCGTTGTCTTTTAATGACCACCGACCCAAGCGATTTGGTTTTGGACATCACTTGCGGTTCGGGAACAACGGCGTTTGTCGCCGAGCAATGGGGCAGACGCTGGATAACCTGCGACACTTCGCGCGTCGCTTTGACATTGGCGAAACAGCGTTTGATGACTGCGACGTTTGATTATTACCAACTCGCCAAACCGGAAGAAGGCGTGTCGAGCGGTTTCAAATACAAAACCGTCCCGCACATCACCCTAAAATCAATCGCTAACAACGAACCTGCGGCAACAGAAACGCTCTACGACCAACCTTTGGTTGAAAAAAACACGGTGCGTGTTACATCGCCTTTCACCGTCGAAGCTGTTCCCGCACCCGTTGTTCAGGCTTTACACGATGCTTCAATCGCCGAACAAATGCCCGCCGATAATTCAATTGCGCGTTCCGGCGAAAGTTTGCGCCAAGACGAATGGCGAAGCGAATTACTGCGAACAGGAATTCGCGGCACGGGCGGCAAAAAGATGTTGTTCTCGCGTGTCGAACCGCTTGCCGGAACAAGGTTTTTACACGCCGACGCGGAAATTTCCAATGAAGATGGAAGCGAATCTTCGAGAGCCGTCGTTTCCTTCGCGCCCGAACACGACCCGATGCCGCCGACACAAGTCGAACTCGCTCTGCTCGAAGCCAACAATCTTTTCCCGAAACCGAAGTTCGTCATCTTCGCCGCCTTCCAATTCGACCCGCAAGCCGTCGCCAACATCGAAAAAACACAATGGCACGGCGTAACTTTATTAAAAGCGCAAATGAACGCCGACCTGCTCACCGAAGATTTGAAAAAATCGCGTTCAAGCAACGAAAGTTTCTGGCTCATCGGTCAACCCGACGTGCAGGTTAAAGAAGTCGGGAAAAACGATAAAAAAGAAAAACTCTACCAAGTCGAAGTTCTCGGCTTCGATTATTACAACGTCAAAGAAGGCACAATCGAATCCGGCGGACGCGAACGCATCGCCGTCTGGCTTCTCGACACCGACTACGACGGCAGAAGCCTTTTCCCGCGCCAAGTCTTTTTCCCGCTCTCCGGCGAAAAAGAAGGCTGGACGAAATTAGCGAAGAACTTAAAAGCCGAGATTGACCAAGAACTGATCGAAAGCTATCACGGAAGCAAATCATTGCCGTTTACAGTCGGGAATTATAAACGGATTGCCGTTAAGATTGTTGATGATCGCGGAATCGAGAGTTTGAAGTTGATTGATGTTATTTAGTTATGCTTGAAGATTTGATTTCATATTGCAAAGAAAACGGGCGGGTTTGTCCAATGCCGCAAAAATGGAATGAACTTTGGCAAATGCTTCCGAATAAAGTTCAAATCGGCGCGGGTTGGAAACCGCCTTTGCCCTTAATTCTGGCAGTTTGGCACGAAGCAAGTGCAATACAAAAAATGTTTCGTCTGATAGACCATCTTAACTACGCTCAAGAAAATGGCGTTTTGGAGCAAGTCGATTCATTTCTTCGTGGACTCAAAGAAGATGATTGGTTTCATTTAGGGGATTGAAAAATTCAATTTAACTAATAAAATTTGGAGGAGTAAAAATGGACAGTATTTCTAATCAAGTTATTGTCGCTTTTTCGTTTGGGGTTATTTTTGTAATCGCTTTGATGGTTATTGCTATAAAATTTCCAAATCCAACGCCGTTTCAATACAATGTTTTTCGTATCATTTTATCTTTAGCGGCAGCAGGAGTCGGCGCAATGATACCGGGATTTATAACTGCCAAGACAAATGACACTTCATTTTTGTTTATTTCAGCAGGCGGAGCTTTAGCGGTTTTTGGTATTGTCTATTTAGTCAATCCGGCGAAATTGCTTCCACATCCAGAACTAGCAATTGAAGTTGTTCAGCAGATCCCGCCGATTCCAGAAAGACTTCCTAACGGAGAACCATTTCCAACGAGCAAACAACAAGCCTTTAATGAAGTCTGGCTTTCCTTAATTTCTCTTGAGGATAAGGGTCAAGACCTTTGGGAATTGGTTACAAAAGAAACTCTCAAAAACTTTACTGAAGTATTATTCAAAACAAGGATGTGTGTAAGAGAAAATGCTCTTTTTTTCAATCAGAATGATTATGAATCTTTAAATGAACTATTAAAAGTTGCAGATTTCTATCTGCGAGGCAAAGAAAGATTGTCTGAAATTTATGGGAAATCTATTTCTCGAAAATTACCGATTTTGAAAAATTTTGACGATGAAATGAAAGATGAAATTGTTCATCAAATACAACAAAATAAAAAGTGGCTCACTCGTTATAGAAATCTGTTAGCAAAAATTCGGGAAAATCTTCATAGTCAAGTAACTAATTAAATTTATGTCATCAGGAATAGACCATTTAATCATAAATTCGCCTTACGAAGAGCCAAACAAGCATTGGGAATACAACCACAATCGAATGGCTTTTGAACTCGCGGACGGCAGACGACCTTCGGGCTACACGGTTGCTTCGACGACGAAAAAACTCATCAACGACCCCGGCGTTTTTGTGCAGATTCCGTTTGTTAATCAGATTCGCGGACGAGTCAAAGAATGGCGCGAAAACGGTTACGCGGGCGTTTCGGGCATCACCAAACAACTGCTCGAACATTGGCGCGATAAAGAAGCGCGAACCAATCGTTTTTTCTTTTGCCAACTCGAAGCCATCGAAACTTTGATTTGGTTAGCGGAAGCACCGGACGCTGTTAAAGTCGGCATTGATATTCCGTCGGACGGCGGCGAATTGAAACGCATCTGCTCAAAAATGGCGACGGGAACGGGCAAAACCATTGTGATGGCAATGCTCATCGCTTGGCAGTCGCTCAACAAAATCAATTATCCGACAAAGAAAAATTTCTCGAAAGATTTCCTGATTGTCGCGCCGAATCTGACCGTCCGCAGCCGTCTAAGCGTTTTGATTCCGGCAGGTGAAGAAAACTATTACGATGTTTTCAATATCGTGCCTTTGAGTTTGCGCGAACAACTTCGACAGGCAAAAATCATCGTCCGCAATTGGCACGCTCTCGCTTGGGACACCGAAGAAAAATTAAAGAAAAAACGCTCGGTTGATAAACGCGGCGCAAAATCCGATGAAGCCTATGCCCGCGAAGTTTTGGGCGAACTTGCAACGGCAAAAAACTTTGTCGTTATCAATGACGAAGCGCATCACGCTTGGCGGCTTCCGGCAGATACGAAAGGCATCAGCAAAGATGATAAAGAAGAAGCGACCATTTGGATTGGTGGGCTTGACCGTCTTAACACGGCGCGAGGAATTCAAACCGTTTATGATTTTTCCGCCACGCCGTTCATTCCTTCGGGCAGAAATTCGACATCGGAAAATCTTTTCGGTTGGATTGTTTCAGATTTCGGTTTGACCGAAGCCATCGAATCCGGCTTGGTCAAAACGCCGCGCGTCGTTATCCGCGACGACGGACAGCTTGCCGGAGATTACAAATCGAAGTTTTATCACATTTACAGCGAACAGGAAGTTAAAACTTCGCTCAATAAAAAAGGCGCATCCGAATCCGAAGCCTTGCCGCCGTTAGTCGAGAAGGCTTATGCTCTGCTCGGTAAAGATTGGCGCGAAACAGCGCAAGTTTGGCGCAACGAAGGGCATAAAATTCCGCCCGTGATGATTTCCGTTGCTAATCAGACCGAAACCGCCGCCCGCATAAAATACGCTTTTGACCACAAAAACATCCTGATTGAAGAACTGTGCGATTCGGAAAAAACCTTGCACATTGATTCAAAAGTTTTGGAATCTGCCGAAGTCTTTGCCGAAGAAGGAAACACCGAAACAAAAACGGCGGAAGAATCGGAAACGGAAGACGCGCCGACACGCAAATTGACCAAAAAAGAATTGGCTTTACGGCTTCGGCAAACCGTTGACACCATCGGACGCGAGGGCGAACTCGGCGAACAAATTCAGCACGTTATTTCGGTCGGAATGTTGACCGAAGGTTGGGACGCGAAAACTGTAACGCACATTATGGGCTTGCGGGCTTTTTCCAGCCAACTGCTTTGCGAACAAGTTGTTGGTCGCGGACTTCGCCGAACTTCCTACGACATCGAAGAAAACGGAATGTTTGCCCCCGAATACGTCAATATTTTCGGCGTTCCGTTTGCCTTTATGCCGCACGAATCGCCAAAGGATACAACCGTCAAACCGACCGCACCGAAACAAAGAATTCAGCCGCTTGCGGAAAAGAGCGAGTTTGAAATTCGCTTTCCGAATGTTCTGCGAATCGAACAAAAATATAAACCCGTTCTCCGGCTCGATTTGGATAAAGTTGAAATTCTTACACTCCACGCTTACGACACGCCGGAAATCGCCGAACTCGCGCCCGTGATGGACGGCAAACACGACGTAACGCGGCTTTCGGAAATTGACTTGGAAAAACTTTATTCGCAAGTCCGTCTGCAATCCAGCGTTTTTCGCGCCACGCTCGATATTTTCAAACAAATTCAGCCGTATTGGAAAGGCGATTTTAATTCGCTTTTTGCTCAGCTCGTCCCGACGGTCGAGAAATTCATTGAATCCGACCGTCTTGAGATTTCGCCGCCGATGTTTGTTGACGACAAACGCAAACGGGTTTTGGTCAGACTCAATGCCGCGAAAATCGTCAATCATCTCGCGCCCTATATTCAGCAGGAAAATGTCGAATCTTACGAATTGGTGGTTGATA
Source organism: uncultured Blastocatellaceae bacterium (assembly GCA_964548225.1). GTDB lineage: Bacteria > Acidobacteriota > Blastocatellia > Pyrinomonadales > Pyrinomonadaceae > CALMEH01. The sequence continues at coordinate 20,742 of CAZJQP010000024.1, forward strand.
CAAACAAACCGATTATTTCAACCGCCGATATGAAGGCTTGGGACACCAGCAAACCGTTTGTTTATACACAGAAATCACATATAAATTTCTGTGTTTGCGATAGCCGTTGGGAAAGCACAACTGCTTTGCATCTTGACCGAAGCGATTATGTTTCGGCTTGGGTAAAAAACGACCATCTTAATTTTGAAATCCGCTATATGTTTGACGGCGGAGAGCATAAATACAGACCCGATTTTTTGGTAAAATTGTCAAACGATGAAATTCTCGTCATCGAAACCAAAGGCGAAGAAGACCAAAAAGACAAAGTAAAACGCGAAGCAATGCGCGAATGGATTCGCGCCGTAAATCAGCACGGCGGATTTGGCAAATGGCATTCCGAACCTGCTGTTTCCAGACTTCCCGACGATGTTCCACAGATTTTGAAACGAGCGATATTTTAGGAAATTTGAAATGATTGTAACAAGCAAATTTGAAGGCGATAATGATGAATTTCTGATGAATATTCAGCACGATGAATATCAGAAGTTTATTTGGACGCTTTTTGACATTGCTAAAACCGAATATCTTCACGCTGAATATATCTTAAATGTCGAAACCGATTTAGGAAAGAAACTTCGTCAAGCCGTCAGTTTTGACCATAGACTCTTGCAAAATATTCACGATATTATTGCCGCACATTTTAGATATTTAAACCCTGACTCTAAACAGTTTGTAATTTCGGAAAATAATGAAAAGTCAGTCGAAGAGATTTTAGACGCTAAACTACGACAAGAATGGACTGAGTTTTTCAGAAAAAAGGCTAACGAAATTGCGCGTAATCCAAATTATTGCAGGCAAATACTTACTGCTGTAATTTACAAAAAGTTTAATTTAGCTGATGAAATCTTATCTGATTTAATAATCCATTTCGATTTCACATTTACTGTGAAAGCAGAAAAATAGTTTTTGAATAAACACAGATGCCCGAACAACAAAACATCGAATATAAGCAAAATTGGCTTCGATGATTATCTGATAATTTCCCGCCGGACGGAAACATAACTTTCCTAAAATTAACTGTTTTCTTATGCAAGAAAGTTTGCTAATATAGGAAAGTGATGAAACGGTTAAATGAACAAAACCTGTTTGAACTTGTCCGAAAGCTGGAATTCCCGCCCGTCGAATTTACGATTGCGGAAGAAATGCCGCGTTTTCAATCACGGGAATTGAAAGGCGATTTTCTCGCGGAAATAAAATGGGCAAATAAATCTTACAAATTCCTCGTCGAAGTCAAAAACCAAGCCACACCGAAGATGATTGATACCGCGATTTATCAGCTAAAAGATTACATTTCTGCGTTTCAAACCTTCAATAGTTCCGAGAATTATTATCCTTTGCTGATTGCGCCGTATCTGAGCGAAGAAAGATTGAAACGCCTCGCGTCTGAAAACATCAGCGGCATTGATTTGTCCGGCAACGGTTTGGTTATCGTTCCCGGCGAGCTTTTTGTTTATCGTTTCGGCGCAAAAAACAAATTCCCTTCAAACGCGCCGATTAAAAACGTCTATCGCGGCGTTAGCTCGATAATTCCGAGAGTTTTCTTCACCAAACCGGAATACGCGAACGCCACCGAAATACTTAACCAAATAGCCGAAAAAAGCGGAAAAACAACACTCGCCACCGTTTCAAAAGTTCTGAAATCTCTCGAAGAAGAATTGATAATTTCCCGAAAAAACCTTATTCGTTTGATTGATGCGAAAAATTTGCTTAAAAACTTGCGCGAAAACTATCGCCGCCCGATAGTTGAAAAACGAATCTTCGGAAAGACAGATGACCTTGACGATACATTGTTGCAAATTTCGAAAAACGCCGAAAGAGAAGATTTTCTCTTTGCGGTCAATGAACCGCGCCGCTATTCCGTGATGCCTTCAAGCAATGCGGTTACGCGCATCTTTACCGAGAACATAAATAAATTATTGGCGGAAGTAAATTTCAACGAACAAGAGCGTTTCTCGAATCTTGAAATTATCGAAACCCAAGACCCGACCGTTTATTTCGACCGCCGCTATGAACTTGCTTCGGGCTGTTATTTCGCTTCGCCGCTCCAAATTTATTTGGAATTGACATCCGGCGGCAAACGCGAAAAAGAAACCGCCGGACAAATCGAGGAAGCAATACTGAATTTTAGATATTGATTTGAGTTTTAGAATATGACTTTTGACCCGATGCGCGACCAACTCGTAAAACTCGCGCAAAAATTAAGGCGTGATGATATTAAGCTGATTGTCGGCGGCGGCTACGGGCTAATTCTCAAAGCCGAGTATTTACGGCAAAAACAGTTAGCTACAAGATTTCCCGACTTCCCCGACGACCGTTCAACAAACGATATTGACGCTTTTCTAAATTCGGAAATTATCACCGATGCGGCAAAAATTGAAAAACTTCGAGATGCTTTGCAAGAATTAAATTTTGAATCTGTCGCGGATTTCTTTCAGTTTGCCGTTTCCATTGATGATAAAAACCCTGATTTGAAAGTCAAAATAGACTTTCTTGCCCCGCCCGTTTCAGAAGAAAAAAGAAAACTCGTTAAAATAAACAAACCGCGCATTCGTCCTAAAAAAGCGAGTAAAATACACGGATATTTGACAGAAGAAGCCGTAACTCTCGAAGAAAATCTCATCTCGATAAATCTTACCAATGCCGCAAATCCGGCAGAAGTTTTTCTTCCTGCACCTTTCACCTTTTTGGTGTTAAAATTATTCGCCCTGCGCGACCGTTTAGAAGACGAATCAAAAGACTTCGGCGCATATCACGCTTTTGATATTTACCGCATTATTGCAATGATGACCGAAACAGAATGGAAACAAGCAATCGAAATGCGCGAAAAATTTGCCGGTGAACCGAAAGTTCAAGAAGCCCGCAAAATTGTCGGAGAACTTTTTTCACCTGAAGAATTAATCGGTGTGCGTCGGATTCGGCAACACATAAGGTCGGTTGAAATTGAAGTAGAAGATAATAACATTTTAGATTTAATCAAAGACCTTAACGAATTGTTCCCGAATGTTTAGCCGAATTTAACCGCCAACGCCGAAATAAAAAAGCAATGGAACATCTTGGAAATATTGAATTGCTGAAATTGCCGAAAACCACTTTTCTGTGCAGTCGGAAAGTTCCGGCAAGCATCGTTCTAAAATGCTACGATTGGGCGATAGAGCAACGCGAAGCCGGAAATTGCATCATCAGCGGTTTCCATTCCCAAATCGAACGCGACGTTTTGCATTATCTCTTAAAAGGCACTCAGCCGATTATTCTCGCTCTGGCTCGCGGCTTAAAAAAGCATTTAGAGCAGATTTTGAATGAGTGTATGTTAAGGAGGCAGAAACACGACTGTCAAGGAGTGTGTCAAAAGGCTCAATCGTGGACACACTCCTTAACAGTCGTGTTTCTGCCTTTTTTGCCATACGCTCATTCAAAATATGCTTTAAGAAAACTCGGATTGAATGAAAGGCAAATCAAAGCTGTGTTTTATGTTGTAAATAATGGAAGTATTTCAAATGGAGAATACCAAAAACTAAATAATACATCTGACAGAACGGCTCTCCGAGACCTCGAAGGCTTAGTTTCGATGAACATTTTGATAAAGAAAGGACAAAAAAAAATCCACTCGCTATTTTCTTTTTGGCGGATAAATGGCGGATATGGCGGATAAATGGCGGATATTTTTACAAGAGATTAGGGATGGTTCATAATGGTTTAGTGCTTATATGGGCTTATAATTGCGTCATAATTGCGTCAATCGCGTCATACCTACGACGCGCCCGAACTAATTGAAAACACCAAAATAAGACTAAGTTTTGGTGTGCCAATGGTGTGCCAAGTGCGCCGAAGTCATCAAAACTTAATGAAACTTCTCTAAACTAAAATGTAAAAAACGCTAACTAAAACAAGGAAAAATCAAGCTAAATGAACTAAATAAAACCACTTACCAAGACTTAAAATCCTGTGTCCCTTGTGGACGTGCGGGTTCGATTCCCGCCCTAAGCACCATAATATCAATTAAGTTAAAGGCACTTTTGTAGGTGTCTTTTTCTTTTTGTAAATATTTTTGGAGTTTGAATAATTTTGAAAACCTCTGTTCATTTTCGTGTATAATGTAACTCTACAAAATAAAAAAAGGCAAATTGTTATGAAACTAATTCAAAAAATGTCTGCTTTATCATTGATATTTTGCCTTTTGCTTCTCGGTTCCGGTTGCTTTGCATTTAAAGATCCCAAAACAAAAAAGTTAAATCAAATTTTGCAATCGGGCAATGATGCGTTTATCGCCAAGAAATATGATAAAGCGATTGAATTTTATGATGCCGGACTTGTTTTATCTCCAAAGCACCCAGCTTTTTTGACAAATAAGTCTGTTGCATTACTCAAACGTGCGGCTGAACAATACAATGAATCAATCAAACTTACTGATGAAAAGGAAAAAACCATAAATAAAGAAAATGCGAAACTGGATTTTATTCTAGCGGCGGAACTTTCAGACGAATCTGTAAAAATAATCAAAGCCCAAATGACTTTTGAGTTATTTGAAACTCAATCGGCAGAAAATTTTAAGTTGAATGCTTTTTCAGCCCGTGCCGATACCTTGCGACTCGTAACAGAAATTGTTGATAACACAAGGGTTGACGAAGCGATTGAAGCGGCTAACGAATATATCGAAATGGAAACCGATAAAGAGAAAAAAACAAAAGCGCGTCTCAATCTCGGACAAATGCTGATTAAAACTCAAAACGGTGAAAAGGCGATTGTCGAATATCGAAAAATACTTGATTCGGATAACGAAAATATCGAAGCTCTGTTAGGTATGGGTTTGGCTTTGACGCAACCCGACGAAAAAGAAAAATTTGAAGAATCGAAAATTTATTTGCAGAAATTTGTTGATAAAGCTCCCGCTACGCATCCTTCGATGACGATTGCAAACGAAATTCTCAAAACAAAAAGGCAAAGATAAAGAAAAATCGTTCATTAGACAATTTTTCAAAATAAAAGCGAAGACTTTGCATCTTTGCGTTAAAAAAATTAACTCCGACTATCAGGTATTTATTTTGGAAAGTTGGCTATTGCTCTGATGGCACAGTTCTTGCCATTCCCGATAGTCGGTAGATTACGGAGGTATTTATGAAAAATTTTCAAGTTTTATTGATTTTATTTGTCGCATTTTTATTTGTTCAAAATATTTCGGCGCAGAGCCGTGTTGATCGTGCTTTGATAAAAGAAGCAACGAGAATTACGAAAGACAGTTTTCCCGTTTTCACAAGCACACCGAAAGGGGCGCGAATTTATGCCGTTAATGAACCGAATTCGGCTATGCTTGATGCGATTGACGAAGGTCTAACAGAGCTTTTTAAGATTGCGAAAAAGAATAAATACAAAAACCGTCTAAATTATTCGGATTACACGATTTTTATCGCCAAAGCCGACCGCACAAAAGACATCAACAAGAAATATTCGCCTGATATTGCTGTTCCTGCGGCACAATATGCCGGAAGTATTTATGACCAAGGCGGTTTCATTTACGCGGCGGGAATGGTTTTAGCTAATAATCCGTGCGCTTTTGTCTTTGCCGAACACACAAAAGATTTAAACCGCGTTTCCGATGTCGTGCGTTTTGAAGGCGAACATCTTGTTCTCTATCACAACGACCGCAAACGCTACAACGAAACTGCCGACCACAGTCAGGGCGGCGGACATCCGATTCTTCAATAAAATGAGAAATGAGAAATACGAAGCTATGCGCGAGAATTCACATTCTATCTTATTTCTCATTTCTTACCTCTCATTTTGTTTTAACCTATTTCGTGCATTGATTAAACCATTTTGTTTGCCAAAAAAATAGACATCAGACTCAATTACCGTGTAAAATGCGAAAAATGCGTATTTAGTGCGGATTTTTAAGATTTTAATTTTGTGGCACAGCCATTGCTAATTTACTTCGCGGATGTTGTAGTTTGATAAAATCCGCGAAGATGGAGGTCAAAATTATGGACTTTTGGCGTAAAGCGACCAAAATCTTCGCTCTTTTCTTTCAGTTCTTTGTAATTTCTATTTCGATAAACGCCCAGACGATTTACGAACTTCCGGCGGGAACGCGAATTCGTGTTCAGATGGACAACGAAATCAATTCAAAGGTTTCGAGCGTGAACGACACTTTTACATCTGTCGTTTCCGAACCCGTCAAAGTGCGCGAAGCAGTTGTTTTGCCAATCGGCGCAATAATTGACGGACGAATCACGGCTGTCAAACGTGCCGGAACGGGCAAAATAAATGGAAGTTTGACGCTCGTGTTTGAAATGCTACGGTTTGAAAACGGCGAACGGCGCGAGATTAACGGAATTTTAGTTAATCAATTAACCGTAAAATCTTCGCCCGCAAAAGATATACTAACTATCTTAGGCAGTGCGGGAATCGGCGCAATTATTGGCGGAGTTTCCAAATCAAGCACTGGTGCCGGCATCGGCGCAACAGCCGGAACAGGAATCGGTTTAGGCGCAGTCTTCCTAAGAAAAGGAAAAGATGTCCGCATCAAAGCGCGTGAAGAATTTGAAATAGAATTAACGAAAACCGTAACTCTGCCGGTCAGAGATTACTAAAAAGTTTTGTGGAGATTTGGTCGTTGGTCTAACAACTTCCGACCGAATAAGAAGCCCGTTGCGAAGGGGAGAGCGCAACGGGCTTCTTTATTTTAGAGATGAAGGATGAATAAAATTTATCTCTCATTTCTTCAAAAAACGGCGGTGAGTTTTAGGCTAAACTCACCGCCAAGTTATGCTTGGAGAAACATAGCAAAGAGCTTAGAAACTCTTACGGAAGAGATACGAAAAGCGTATGAAAAATGTTCGGCTGTTGCGCTGAAAACCTTGTTCCAAATCGCCCGAATACGGATTGAAACCGTTGTAATTGAAATCATCGTTATAGCCGACATAAAATGCTTTGCCTGGACTCGGATTCCAGCCTAAGAGATATTGACCGCTGAAATTTGACGAAAGCGAATCATAGTCGAGCCGCGAACGGACAAAAATAAACCGTGTGAACTGATAAGTAGCGCGAATCGTCGCAATGTTTGAATCGAACGCGGTTTTATTGGTGTCTTTGCGAACCAAAACATTTTTGTTGTATTCAATGCCGATTCGCAAAGGATTTATCGGCTTTAAATCAACCCACGCACTAAAATCGTATTGCTGTCCCGCGCCCGGATCAAGTTTCCCCGAACCGAGTAAAGCCGCCGGACTAACACGCGGAAAACGCGGACCACCGCCGAAATCGAAGTCGAAAGTGTTGAAAATCGTGCCTCCGAAAACGCCGAAATAAACTTTTTTGTTGAGTTGTTTTTCAAAATTTACGCCAAGCCATGCTTGTTTCGTCGAACGCTCGGAATCTCCGAAAAATGCGCCGCTCGTCGGTCGTGAAGGCATTCTTTTCAAACCGAATTCTTCCTCGAAAAGCCTTTCGTAACCGATTCCGCCGTTAAAGTTCAAAAAAGTGTTTCCTTGAAACTGAAAATTGACATTACTGCCCCATTCCATTCCTTGGGAACGACCTTCCCAATCATAGTTCATACTCAAATTATTGAACCAATTTACGCGAATAATCTTGTTTTTCGGTTTCGATTTCGTGCTTAAACGCATTCCACCGAAAACGTAATTCGTATTCGGGCGGCGATTAAATCCGGCATCGGAGCGATAATCTTTCGAGCGTCCGCCGATTTCGACCGTGTAACCGAAAGTTTCCGCCGTGTAATCGAGATTAGCAAAATAAGCAACACCGTTGCCCGTGCGGTAATTTTGATAAGAACTGCCCGGATAAAATGTGTTATCAAGAGTAAATCCACCACAAATTTCTTGATTTCGGAGCGTTTGCGCCGGATTCAAAGTTGGTTCAAAGTCATTCTCAAAAAAGCATCGGCGCGAGTTCGATCCGGCGACTTGAAATTGAAAAACCGTTTTATCGTTTAACTTAAATCTGCCGTCGAAACCGGCGACAAGATTTCGCTGTTCGGGAAAACTTCGATAAGTTCCGAAAAATCCTATATTGTTTTCTTTGCCAATGTCGCGTTTGACACGCAAAACGCCGAAAGTCGCATTGCGGTCAATAAATTCATCAACGCGGGCGCGTGTAAAAATGTCGTTGCGGTCGTCTTCACCATAATTGCCCGGTGCTTTGTCCGAAGCAACGAGAAAACCGAAAGAAGTTTTGCCGGTTTTGCCTGTTAATTTTGCGGCAATGTCGGGATCAACAATTGTCCGCGAATAGAAAACTTGCAAAGGCGTATTGAAAATCTCCGCACCTTCGAGAAAAAATGGACGCTTTTCCTGAAAAAATATTGGGAAACGCTGGTTTGCGGAAACGACGGGCGCATCGGCTTCGATTTCGGCAAAATCGGGATTATAAGCCAAATCGAGCGTTACATTCGGCGAAACCGTGTATTTGAGAGTTACACCGATGTCTTGTTTTATCGGTTGATTTACAAAACGGTCGGTTGAACCGTCGGGATAAACACCCAAACGTCTGCCCGTTTCACTGATGGTAATGCTCGGCACGACTTCCAGTGTGCGTTCGTATTTGATTTCGTCAAGTCCGGTGATTTTTCCGTGTTTGATTAAAAAACCGGAAACATTACGATCATCCGGCAACCATTGGTCGAATTCATCATTAAAACGGTCAATGTTGCGAGCAACATTGAACCCCCACATTTTGCCTTTTCCGGCGGTGTAGCGCAAAGATTTGAACGGAATTTTAACTTCGACTGCCCAACCCCAATCTTCGATTACGCCTTTCGACTCCATCACGATGTCAATCGAAAAATCTGCGCCGCGTCCTTCGGTGTAAATTCCGTCTTGCTGAATGCCGTAAGGATTAAAGCCGAAAACGTAAGCGCGGCGTTGGTCATTGTAGGTGTCGAGCCACATCCGCACGTTGTCTTCACCGAAAACTTCGTCGCGTTTGGCAACCGTCGCGCGAATTTTGTCTTTTTCGTCCCAACATTTAAAGGCGACGTAGAGATGTTTTTCGTCATACATCATCAAAACTTCGGTCGGTTTCGATGCGGGCGTATTGTCGCCCGGATATGTTTGGTAAAAATCTTTGAAAACAGCGGCTTGCTTCCACAGTTCTTCATCAATTTTACCGTCAATCACAATTCCGACCGAAGTTTTCGGAATCGTTATCGGTTTGGCTTTTTCGGGCGGAATCTCCAACTTTGATTTGGCAGAATTCGTTTTTGAAACCTCCGTGATATTTGAAACATTGGTTTGTGCTTGGATATAAATCGAAAAAAATATAATGACAAGCAAAGCGTAAAACTTCTTCATAGCTTACCTCTTTTGAGAAAATGTATTGTATTTATAAAAAAGAATAGAAATTATCTACTTTTGACTCAAACGCTGTTTAAGTCAAATTGTTTCAATTATTTTAGAAAGTTCGGGATTAAAACCTGAGATTTGACGCTATTGACAAAATAAATAAGCAACACGCAATGGCAAACTATAGACGAAAAGAAAAGTCTTACTCCTAAAAAGTTAAGAATTCATAATTTACATTTTCGCTTAATTCGACAAGCGTCAATTTAGTTTGTCAACACGATTAATCAACATAAAGATTCGATTATTTGTAGATTTTTATTTACCCGAACTGAAAAATCATTTTAGCAATTTGGCATTTCGCACAAAAACCTGTCCTTCAGCTGCATTAATATCAAATCTTGCATTGCCGTTGCCGATGCTTCGCGTCATTCCGTCTTTTTCGTCGCTGGTTAAATTAAAACCTTGCGCTTCGATTTCGACATCGGAATAAAAAATTGCGCTCGTATTTTCGGGCAGAGTCAAAACGATTTTGCCTTCGTTGGTTTGCGCTGAAAGTTTTTGAAAATCGCCTTCCAAGTCCATTTCGCCGCAATCGGTTTGCGAGATAATTTCGCCTTTGAAACCGATTACGCGAACCTTTCCTTCTGAAGTTTTAACAGTCAATTTCCCTTCCGCGTCGCGCACATTGACGGGCAAAGTTGCACCTGTCAAATCAATATCGCCGGAAACGCCTTCGAGCCGTATTTCGCGGTTAGTTACGACCCGAAGATTCGACTTTTTTGGCACGAACACCTCAACTACAACGCGATCGGAATCATTCGGAAAATTTCCCGTTTCAGGATTTAAAGCTTTGATTTCAACCGATGATTCGGAGTTTTGCGTCTTTACATCAAAAGGGGCTTGGAGACGATTTCTCGAAATTTTCGTAATTGTATATTTAACTTCCTGTTTGTCCCAGCCGCGAATATTGACGTTACAATTCGGCGCATCAACTTTGACTTTCGGTTTTTCCTTGACAACAAACGAACCGTTTTTTCGTTCAACTGAAGAAGAACCGCGGGTAAAATCCATTTCCGCCATTTTCACCTGCATTTCCTGTTGTTTGGCTTGCATTTGCTTAAGTGCTTCTTCGGATATTTTCGGTGCGATGACAGTGATATTGGTATTTACTTTTTGAGATTCGAGAATCGCCGCGGCAACTTCCTTATCAACCTGTTTCATTTCTTTGTTCATTTTGCTGACCGAAACATTTTCGTCTTTTTCCCAATCTTCATCATCTTCGCTCTTTTGCGGTAAAAGATTCGTTGCCGGATTCAGATTTTTGCCGTCCTGTTTGCGTTTAATCGAAAGCCCTCCGTTAACGCTATTGAGCCGAATTTGAACATCACCGTTGCCGATTTTTCCATACAAATCGCGCCCGACATATTGACCTTTGCGAACGGGCAAACCGAATTCGTTTGAAATATTCCCATTGACCGAATCGGCGCGTAAAGTCGCATTTGCATCAGACGGAATTGTTAAATTAACTGTTCCATTAACAGTATTTAGCGAAATTTTACTGCCTGTTTGAAGTTGGTCGAAATCGGCTTCAACCGTGCCGTTGACAGTTGAAAGATTTGCCGCTCCGCGCAAATTAGTTGCTCTAACCGTGCCGTTGACGGCGGAGGCTCTTGTTGTGTTGTTTGCATTCGTAATACTTATCGAACCGTTGACAGTTTCGATTTCGTTCAGCACCGCATTTTTCGGAACAGTCAGACGATATTGAACTTCCATTCGTCCGTTGTTGCGCCAATTATTGCCGCCTTCGCGCCGCCAATTATAATCGGTTTCGACACTGAAAAAATCAGGTTTTGAATCAATTTTTACTTCGGCTTCCGCCAAACGCTCTTTCGTGTCGGCGATTTTTGTTACTTCGAGCTTTACTTGATTTGCATCCCAAGTTTCAATCGTAATCGAACCGTTGACGTTTGAAACGCTAACACGCCCGTTGGCATTCAAAGCGTAAGTTTGTTCAAATTTTTCGGTTTCGTCCAATTTGACGAGTGTCGTCGTATTCGTATCGCCGTAACTTGCCGTATTTGTCGGCGTGTTCGGCACATTGCCTTCTGATGAAAACATCAATCCGGCGAAAATTATCGTATATAACCAAGACATAATTGCATTCTCCTCGTTCGGAATTTTGTATGAATAAAAAGGGCAGATTTTCCCTGTTCTAATCGTAAAACACCGCACCGATTTTTTTTGTGACAATTTTTTTTCAATTTATTTTTTAAGACTTTATTAATGCCATTTTGATGATGCTTGTGTTAGACTTAACAGTTGCTCGAATCTGATATGAAAAATCAGCCGAACAATTAAAAAGACAACTGTCTTTTAATTCCCAAACATCTGACGAATTTACATAATTTGTCGAATTTGATAGTTTTAGACATTGATTGACGAGATTTTACGGAGAAAAAAATGAATTTAAAACAAACGCGATTACATATTTTGCATAAGTCGGAAGATTTGAGCCGACACGCAAAAACCGGCGTTTCTCTCCATTGTCATACACAATTTTCCAAGGAAATGCTTGACTTTATTCCGTATTACACGGAGAAAATCCCGATTGTCAGACATTTCTGGAAACGCGAACAGGAAAAATATCTTCAACGCGAAGGCAAGCCGATGGATTTCTCCTCTGCTTATTGGTCGCCGCCGCTTACACCGCTCGACGTTTATACCATCGAGAAAAAACAAATCAACAACGCCGGTTTGGATGCGGTTATTTCGATAACTGACCACGACAGCATTGACGGGTTTCCGCAAATTCACGAGCAAAACCAAACTGCCAAAGCTCCGATTTCGCTTGAATGGACAGTGCCGTTTGAATTCGGTTTTTTCCACGTCGGTGTTCATAATTTGCCTGAAAACCGTGCGATTGATTTAACGAAAACTTTGCTTGATTTCACTTTCGGCGAAAATCCGACGAATGAAAGATTGCACGAGCTTTTTGCAATGCTCAACGAAATGCCCGAAGTTCTGGTGATATTGAATCATCCGCTCTGGGATATTGAAATGGTCGGCAAAACGCGCCACAATATTTTGCTGAGAAATTTCTTGAGCGAACACAGCCATTGGCTTCACGCACTCGAAATTAACGGCTTTCGCGCTTGGTCGGAAAACAAAGCCGTTATCGAAATGGCGGAATCTTTCGGCATACCGATTTGCACGGGCGGCGACCGACACGGTTGCAAACCGAACACCGTTATAAATCTGACAAACGCTAAAACTTTCGGGGAATTTGTTGATGAAGTTCGCAATGACAAACATACCGAAGTCGTATTGATGCCCGAATATAAACAGCCTTTGAAATCGCGTCAAATGGCATCTTTCGGCGAAATTATCAAAGAATATCCCGATTTTCCCGAAACTCGGCGACGTTGGTTTGACCGCGTTTATTTCGATTTCAAAAATCGCGGATTAAATCCCTTATCATCTTACGGTTGGAAAAATGGCGGACCGCCGTGGCTTCGTGTAACGACAAAACTTTTCGGATTTGCCGGAAGCCCTGCTGTGAGACCGCTTTTTGAAATCTTGAGAAACAAAAAAGACCGCGTTCCAAAAGATGTCAACAAAGCTGAATTCGAAATTTCGAATTCAGAAGATTTTATCGGAAAACTTTCATCAGACGCTATTTAATAGTGAAAAGGTGAAAAAGTGAAAGAACCGGTTGAGTAAAAATCAACAAGACTTTTTCACTTTTTCGCCTTTTCACTTTCCAAACAAGTGAATAAAATTCCGCGAGTCGCTTTCTTCGCTGATTCCTTTTTGGAAGTCAACGGCGTGGCGATGACAAGTAAGAAACTTATTGGATATGCCAAAAAAAACGGCTATCCTTTTTTGTGTATTCACGCCGGAAAACGCAATGAAATTATTACCGACGAAAGTATAAAATATCTTTCTCTCAAACGCTCGATCGCATCGTTTCCAATGGACGAAAGTCTAAAATACGATCCATTTTTTCAGCGACACACAAACCGTGTTTTGCGCGAAATGAAGAAATTTAAGCCTGACGTTATTCACATTACAGGCTTAAATGATGTCAGCATTATAGGTTCTTATCTTGCGTGGAAACTGAAAATTCCGATGATTGGTTCGTGGCATACGAATTTGCACGAATTTGCGGCGCGGCGTTTGACGCGAATGTTTCGTTTCTTGCCCAAAACTTCCGTTTCAAAAATGACCGGATTTGCCGAAAGAAAAATTATGGACGGCGCGGTTTTGTATTATAAAATGCCGAAAATCATTCTTGCGCCGAATCAAGAATTGATTGACCGTCTGGCAAAAGGAACGAAACGCGAAACGCGTCTGATGCTTCGCGGTGTTGATACGGAATTATTCTCTCCCGAAAAAAGAACAATTTCCGACAATATTATTCGGCTCGGATTCGTCGGCAGACTTCGTGCCGAAAAAAATGTTCGTCTGCTTGCGGATTTGGAGAAAAAATTGCTCGAAGCCGGAAAAACGAATTTCAAATTTTTAATAATCGGCGAAGGAAACGAGCGCGAATGGCTTGAGAAAAATCTGAAGAACGCCGAATTCACAGGCTTTCTCGACGGCGAAAAATTGGCTGAAGGTTACGCGAATATGGATATTTTCGTTTTTCCGTCGGAAACCGAAACTTTCGGAAACGTCGTTCAGGAAGCAAATTCGTCAGGAGTTCCGGCAATTGTTACGAATCAAGGCGGACCGAAATTTATTGTTCGCCACAATGAAACAGGATTTATCGCCGAAAATTTAGATGACTTTGCCAAATATACGCTCGAACTGATGGACAATTCCGAAAAATTTGAGAGAATGAAAACGTCTTCCCGCGAATTTGCGTGTTCCCAAAGTTGGGACGCAGTTTTTGAAAGCGTCTATGACGCATATCGAACAGCCGTCGAAAATAAAAAAAAGGACAACAAGAATTGATTTATTTTCACTTTGTCGGTAGCATTTTTTATTTGGCTTTCGACACAATCGAATACTTTCCTAAGTCGAAACTCGTGATTTTTTCAGCAAAATATGAAAGAAATGGCATTTGATGAAACACCGACCGAACATCAATCGAACACGATTGGCGAGGCTTGGGCAAGTCTTTTAAGCGATCCGTCGCAATTTATCCGCTATTGGAATTACAAAGGCGCGATTCTGAGCGGCGCGATGCGTGCGCCGATTTTTTTGATTACATATCTCATCGGCAAAGAGAGTTTGCGGCTTGCCTTCGGTGCGGCTTTGGTGCAATTTATTTTTCGTTTCTTTTTTGCCGGAGTCGGCGGCGCACTGATTCAAAGATTTCGCCGCGTTGAACCGGCGTGGAAAGCGTTGCTGACGATTTTGTTAATCGTTCCGCTTATCAGCCATCTTTTTGAGTTTGTTTTCCAATTTCTTTTCGCATATTTTACCGCGACCAACGACCACACGGACGAAGCGATTATCCGTTCGATTTGCTTTTCGATTATTTCGGCACTTTTCACGCTTTTCATAATGCGACGCAACGTGATGATTGTCGGCGACGAAGAAAGTAAATCGTTTTTCAGCGACATTGCACATTTGCCGTTTTTGATATTTGAATTCGTAATGTTTATTCCGAATGAAATCGCCTTTATGATTCGGCGCGGTGCATTTGCCCTCGCAATTTTGAGCATTGCCGCTTTCGGTGTTTTCGCGCAGATGATTTGCTGGGCTTTTACAAACAAAATGTTCTGGACTTACGGCGGCGGAAAGCAAATTCAGTTGTTAAAATTTTGGGGCTTTGACGGAATAATTTTGCTTTTGATTGTCATCGCAATGTCGCTCGTTTATTACAGCCGCGCGAAATCGAAAGAGTAATTTTTGCCGTGAATAAAACACCGATAAAAACAGTTCATCTAACAAATTATTACCACAAAAATTCGGGCGGCATCAGCACGAGTTTTAATAATCTCCTTGCCGCCGCCAAACGGCACGAGCGTGAAGTGCGTCTGATTGTGCCGGGCGAAAAAGAAGACGTTGAGATAGTTAATGATTTCGCCAAAATCTATTATGTTCCCGCCAATTATTCGCCGATTTTCGATAAACGCTATCGGTTGATTTTGCCTTGGCAATATATGTCGGGCGATTCGCTGATTCGTAAAATTCTTTTGGAAGAAAAGCCGGATTTAATCGAAGTTACCGATAAATATACGCTTTCGATGTTGGGCGCGATGGTTCGCATCGGCAAATTCAAACAACTCGGTCGCCCGCCGCTCGTGCATTTCAGCGCGGAACGAATGGACGATAACATTCAATCTTTTATGACGCGACGCGCTTATGGCAAATGGCTGGCGCGGCGCGTTATCGGCAATTATACGCTCGCAACTTTTGATTATCACATTGCCAATTCGAGTTACACGGCGGAAGAATTTCACAAAGCCTACAAAAAAGCGTCGAACAAACATCGTTCCAAATGGATTTTCAATAAATGGTGGCGGTCTTTGAAAGCTCCGCGCATTCCGATTGAAGAGAGAATTTACGTCTGTCCGAGAGGCGTGAACGCGGAAGTCTTTCGCGCTGACAGAAAATCCGAAATGGTCAAAAAACAGATGCGCGAAAAGGCGAATATTTCCGATGATGCGGTGATTTTGCTTTATGCCGGACGCATTTCGCCCGAAAAAAATATCGGTCTGCTCGTCGAAATGATGAAGATTTTGGCGAAAGATTCTTCACGAGATTATCGTTTATTGGTTGCCGGCGCGGGACCACAAAGCGATTGGCTGAAAGAGAAAACCGAAAGGCTTTTCCCCAATAAAATCATTCAACTCGGACATTTAGACAAAGAAACTTTGGCGGATTTCTACGCTAACGCTGATGTTTTCGTGCATCCGAATCCGAAAGAACCTTTCGGCATTGCGCCGCTCGAAGCGATGGTTTCGGGCGTTCCGACGCTCGCGCCAAATTCGGGCGGCATCTTGTCTTACGCAACCGGCGAAAACGCTTGGCTCGTCGAACCAACGGGCGAAAATTTCGCAACTTCGGTGCGCGAAATCATCGAAAACAAAAGGGAAACCGAAAGAAAGACAAAAAACGCGATTGCCACAGCTTTAGAAAACACACGCGAAAAATCTACCGACAATCTGTTTGCAACTTACGATAAGATATACGAAGATTTCCAAAGGCGAAAGGATTTATTTACCGATGCTGAGAAGGCAAAGACCTTTGATTTCGCCGGAGAATTATTGAAAGATTGATTTTTTGCCACGAATTACACGAATATCACGAATTAAAAGAAAAATAATTCGTGATATTCGTGTAATTCGTGGCTGATTTCCAAATGATTTCCAAATGTTAGAATTAGTTTTAGCAAACTTAAAAGTCCGCCCGTTTCGGACGTTGATAAGTGTTGTCGGCGTTGCGCTCGGCGTGGTTTTGGTGATTTTGTTCACGGGATTGGCGCGTGGAATGGCGAACGATATGGCAAAACGCGCGGCGAATTGGAAAGCGGAAATCGTTTTCACTCGTCCGGGCGCGATGGAAATTACGAGTTCCAATGCTTCGGTTTCAACAAATTACGTTCCAAAATTGCTTGAAATCGAAGGCGTTGCGTCAGTCGTTCCCGTCATTCGATACATCACGCCGAATTCGAAGGGAAAATGGGGAATTTCGCAGATTGACGGCGTTGAGTGGAATTCGTTTAGCCAAATGAACGAAATCAAAACGGTTCAGGGACGCGCTCCAACGGCTGACAACGAAGTCATTGTTGATGAGCGTTATCTTGAAGAGGAAAAGATAAAGCTGGGCGACCAAGTCGAACTTTTCGGCGATAGAAAATACACAGTAACGGGCGTTTTCGCACCGCCTTCGGGCGCACGAATCAAGATGTCTCTGGCGGCAATGCAGTCTGCGCTCGAAGCCCCGAACAAATGCACTTACATCTTGGTTAAATTAAAGGACGGTGCAAACACCAACGAGGTTGCGGCGCGAATCAACGAAAAACTTCCGGGCAATAAAATCAATCTCACACAGGATTTAATCATTGACGCGCAAGACAGAATTCCGGCTCTGAACACATTTTTGCGTGTCTTAGTCGGACTCGGCGCGTTTGTTTCGACAATTTTCGTTCTGCTTTCGATGTATACGACCATCACGGAAAGACGCAAGGAAATCGGCATCTTAAAATCGCTCGGCGCACCGAAATCATTCATCATCAAGGTCATCGAAGGCGAAGCATTTTTGATTGGCGTGCTTGGTGTTTTGCTCGGATTCGCTGTTTCATTTATTGCATCTTACGCAATTTCGGGAAGTTTCGACATTCAATTTGAATTTTCCAAAGGTTGGATGTTGACAGCGGTTCTGATTGCCGTCGGCGGCAGTCTTTTCGGCGCACTTTATCCGGCGTGGCGGGCTTCGGCGATTGATCCGGTGGAAGTTATGGCGAATGAATAAAACATTGTGCGAAAATCAAAAACCATAAAAGCGGGCGCGGGCGGATATTGGAAGCGTTTTGATGAAAAATTCAATATATGAAATGACACGAGCGGATTTCAGCAATGCTTGGGGCGGAGGTGTTATTTATTATGCGAAAGATTAAAAGTTTTATATTAAAAAGCATTGATAAAATTGCCGAAGACGAAATTGTTTTAAATTGTGTGATAGATAATTTTGAAAAGAATTATAAAATCACGCTTGGTGAAATCGGAGTAGATTTGCCGTCAGAATTGGAATTTATGCTTCGAGCGAATGATATTTCCTTGTCTAAAAAACTGCTGGAAATAATTCAATTTTATAAAAAAGGACAAGCTGTTTCATTGCCTAATTTAGTTTTCAGCGAATCTCAAATTCAAGCTGTTTAGAGCGAGTGAATAATAAAAAACCTTTGGTGTGAAGCAAAAATATAAAGGATTTTTGCTTCACACCAAAGGTTTGAAGATAAAAACCATTCCGTAGTGATTTAAAACCATTGGTTTAAATTCGCTACGGAATGGTTTTTGTTTTCTACGGAATGGTTTTAAATCGCTACGGAATGGTTTGCGTTCACTCCGGAAAGGTTTTTGATTTGAAACCATTGGATTATGCCTTAATTTCTTCCAAAACTTTCCGTGCAGATTCGATTAGATTTCTTTCATCGCTTGCGACGCGCAAAATTCCGTTGGGCGAAAACGCCGAACCTTCCGATTCTTCTAAATATTCCATCAATTTTTCGGGCGCGACTTTGGCGTTTTCGCTCAATTTGATGCCGAAACCGTTTGGGGCTTTATCAATCGAGACAATTCCGATGGTTTCCGCCAGTTTTCTCAGCCGCGCATAATCAAAGAGATTCTCGACCGATGTCGGAAGTTTGCCGTAACGGTCATTTATTTCGGCGTAAATCGTCTGCAAAACATCGTCATTCGCGGCGGATGAGATGCGTTTGTATGTGCGAAGGCGTTGCGAAGTTTCGTTAATAAAATCTTTCGGAATGGAAACGTCAACGCCGAGATTGATTGAGACGCTGATTTCATCTTCAACCGTTTCGCCTTTGAGTTCTTGGATTGTGCGCTCCAACATTTTCGTATAAAGGTCAAAGCCGAGCGCGTCTAATTGACCGGATTGCTGTCCGCCTAAAATGTTTCCCGCA
This sequence comes from uncultured Blastocatellaceae bacterium, assembly GCA_964548225.1. Taxonomy (GTDB): domain Bacteria; phylum Acidobacteriota; class Blastocatellia; order Pyrinomonadales; family Pyrinomonadaceae; genus CALMEH01. The sequence goes on from CAZJQP010000024.1 coordinate 39,672, forward strand.
CCGCGCAATTCTAAATCTAAAGCGGCGATGCGGAAACCTGCGCCCAAATCCGAGAATTCCCTAATCGCTGAAAGTCTTCGCTTGGCAATCGGCGTGAGTTCAATTTCGGACGGAATCAAAAGGTATGCGTAAGCGCGGCGATTGGAACGCCCGATGCGACCGCGCAGTTGATAAAGTTGGGAAAGCCCGTAATTGTCGGCGCGATTGATGATAATTGTATTGGCTCGCGGAATGTCTATGCCGTTTTCGATAATCGTTGTGGCGACAAGGACATCAAATTTATAGTCAACAAAATCCAGCACGGCGTTTTCCATTTCCTTTTCATTCATTTGCCCGTGAGCGACAATGATTCGCGCATTCGGGACAATCTTTTTGACGTGCGCGGCAATAGATTCGATAGATTCGACGCGGTTATGGATAAAAAAGACTTGCCCATTGCGCGAGAGTTCCAACTCAATCGCGGATTTAATGACGCTTTCGGAAAACTGCACAACCTGCGTGTTTATCGCCAAACGGTCTCGCGGCGGCGTTTCAATGACCGACATATCGCGCATTCCGAGAAGCGACATATTTAAAGTTCTTGGGATAGGCGTTGCCGACAAAGTGAGAACATCAACTTTCTTTTTCAGATGCTTCAATTTCTCTTTGTGCGCGACTCCAAACCTTTGTTCTTCATCAACTACGACAAGCCCGAGTTTTTGAAACTTTACGTCGTTCGACAAAATCCGATGCGTTCCGATTAAAATATCAACCGCGCCCGCTTCTACGGCTTTGACAACTTCCGTCTGCTCTTTCTTTGAACGAAAACGCGAAAGCAATTCGATTTTCACGGGAAATGCAGAAAAGCGTTTCCTAAAAGATTCAAAATGTTGGTAAGCCAAAACGGTCGTCGGCGTAAGAATGGCGACTTGTTTGTTATCCATCACCGCCTTAAACGCGCCGCGCATTGCAACTTCGGTTTTGCCGTAGCCGACATCGCCAATGATAAGTCTGTCCATCGGCACAGGCGTTTGCATATCGTCTTTCAAATCTTCAATCGCCTTTGCTTGGTCAGATGTTAATTGATACGGAAAAGCGTCTTCAAACTCCGTTTGCCACGGCGAATCAGCCGAAAAAGCAAAACCGGAAACCATTTTTCGTTCCGCGTAAAGCCTCAGAAGTTCATCAGCCATATCGCGCATTGCGCGTTTCGCCTTCGCCTTCGTTTTCTGCCAGCCTAAACCGCCCAATCTATCCAAAGTCGGCGCAGTCGCTTCGCCCGATGAATAACGCGAAACCAAATCAAGCCGCTCGACAGGCACAAATAATTTCGAGTTTTCCGCATAAATCAAAAGCATAAACTCGCGTTCCGCGCCTTGCGAGTTAATCATCTGCAAGCCTTCAAAACGCGCAATCCCGTGGTCAACGTGAACGACAAAATCGCCCTGTTTCAAATCGCGGAAGTCTGAGATAAAGGCATTGAGATTCGTTTTGCGATTCGGTCTTTGGTTTTTGGTTTTTGGTTTTTGGTATTCGGCTTGTGTGCTTTCGCCGAAAATGTCCGTTTCAGTCTGGACGATTAAATTCAAAGCCGGAATCTCAAAACCGCTCGATAAATCGCCGATTTTTATTGCATCGGACGCAAGTGAAACATCATAATCACGCAAAATCTCCGCAAATCTTTCCGCCAGCCCTTGCGTTTGCAAAACAACTAAACTCTGCAAACTTCGCGCCTTTTCGGGAGACTTAATTTCATTAGCAAACGCCTTCAAATCCCCGTGAAATTTCCGCGTTGAGCGCGAAATGATTTCAAAATCTGAAGACTTTTCGGCGGTTGGAAAGAGAAAAAGTGGTTTTGTATCAAAGGCAGAAACACGACCGTTAGGGAGTGTGTCAAAATTCTTTTCATCAAAGACATCTACACCCTTGCTCACGCGCGGGTTTCCGCCTTCGAGATAAAATTCTTCGTCCGTTTCCGCCGCCGTTCTTCCAAGTGCGCGGAGTTCGAGGCGTTGTTTTTGTTCAAATCTTTCGCGTAAATCTTCACCGTTTAAGAATAATTCGTCCGGCTCAAGTCCGATTTCGCCCGACTCGATGATTTCGGCGTAGCGTCTTTCCAAAGTTTCGTAAAAGGAAGCCAAGTTTTGTTCAATCGTAACGGGTTCGTCAATCACGAAAACGCAATCTTGCAAAAAGTCAAAGATTGAAGATTCGCGCCTTTGGACGAGCGGAAAAAGGAATTCCCAGCCCGAAAACGACTCGCCCTCGTCGGCAAATTGCGTTCGGTCTTTCAGAGCGCGGGAAAACTTTTCGTCCGAAAACCTTTCCTGCGCGAAAAAACTCCAATCGTTAAAATCTTGCGAGGAAGCGGTAAATTCGCGCATCGGAGCGATTGAGATTTCTTTCAGTTGCCCGATTGAAAGCTGAGTTTCGGCATCAAACTCACGAATCGAATCAACCGTGTCGCCAAAAAACTCGATGCGGACAGGATTTTCCGCCGTCGGCGACCAGACATCAATAATTCCGCCGCGCACTGAGAATTCGCCGACCGACTTTATCGGTTCTTCGCGCACATAACCGCACGAAACGAGTTTTTCAATCAAACTTTCGGGCGCAAAATCCTCATCACGTTTCAAGTTTGCGCCGAGCTTTTTTATGTCTTCGGGCGCAAGCGTTTTCGTTATCAAAGATTTCGCCGACAAAATCAAAAAATCAGGCTTGGAATGCGTTAAATTCCAAAGCGTCAGCGCACGAGTTTCCAGCGTTTCCGCGTGCGGCGAAATGTTGGCGTAAACGTCAGACTCAAACGAGGGTAAAGTCGAAATGAAAAGGGGAAAATGGAAAGGGGAAAATTCGGAATCGGATTTTGATTTTCCCTTTTCCATTTTCCCTTTTCCATTCCAAAAATCTAAATCGCACTCGAAAGTTTCCGCTTCTTTGTTTGAATCGGTAACAATAACGAAAGTTTTCGGCGATTCGCGTTTTAGATGCGACAGGACATAAGATTTTGAAGCAATCGAAGTCAACCCGCCGAGTGAGATGACGCGAGTTCCGCGTTTTATTTCGTCCGCGAGACGTTTTAATTCCGTAGATGTTTCTGCCGAAATGCTCATAAGTTTTAACCGCAAGACACGCGAAAAAGCGCGAGAAACTGAAAAATGCTTTCGCATCTTTTCGCGTCTTTCGCGGTTTATTTAATTTTGCCACAAATTCTGAAAGTTTGCCGTGTGCGCTCGGCTTCTTTATAATCAAATTTTTATATGTCTATCGCAAACACACAAACCAAGAATATTATCGAAGCAGGAATTATTGACGATAACGACCAAGTTCAAGCGCGTATCGAACATTTAAGGGAACTTGAAAGACTTGTCGGCAATTCGTATCCGAACAAATATCAACGCTCAAATATCACGGGCAAAGAAGATACGATTTCGGCGATTTTGGCGTTTGAACCGATTAAAGAAATCGTTCAAAAACTAAAAGATGCCACGCCCGAAGGCGAAAAACCGAATCAAGAGTTGAAAGCCGAACTCAACGAACAATTAAAATCTTTCGGCAATGTGCGCGTTTCGGGACGGCTTGCAGTGCCGCCGCGTGTGATGGGCAAGGCGGCGTTTGTGCATTTGAGCGACGGACGCGAAAGATTGCAGATTTATGTTCGCAAGCAGGACGCGAAAGTTATCAGCAACGACAATCTGCAACCGATTGAAGGCGAAGACGCGGCTTGGGACGTTTTCAAACTTCTCGACCACGGCGATTTTATCGGTGCAAGCGGTTTTTTGTTTCTGACGAACACGGGCGAGTTGTCGGTTCACGTCGAGACGTTTCAGTTTCTTTCAAAATCATTGTTGCCAATGCCCGATAAAATTCACGGCATTGCCGACCCCGAATTACAGCGCAGATTTCGTTATGCTGATTTGATTGCGTCTTCTCTGCAAATCGAACACGAAGGTCTGACGACGCGGGAAGTTTTTGAACGCCGCGCCAAACTCATCAGCGGAATGCGTAGATTTTTGGACGATGCAGGTTATATCGAAGTCGAAACGCCGATGCTCACGCCGAAAGCGACGGGCGCGACGGCAACGCCGTTTGAAACTTTTCACAACGCGCTCGACATTCCGCTTTACGCACGAATCGCGCCCGAACTTTATTTGAAACGCTTGACCGTCGGCGGGTTTGAAAAGGTTTACGAACTCAACCGCAATTTCCGCAATGAAGGTTTATCGCACAAACACAATCCCGAATTCACGATGCTCGAATTTTACTGCGCCTATATGGACGTGAACGGAATGATGGATTTTTGTGAAGAAATGCTGAAAGAATCCGTGCAAAAGGCAACGGGCGGAAGTTTGATTGTGAAATACGACGGCAAAGAGATTGATTTTTCAAAGTTTGAAAGACTTTCGATGAAAGATGCTATTGCGAAATATTGGGAATTACATAGTAAATCAAGTCTCGGATTTGCTTATAAAGCAAATATAACTGAAATGACGCGAGGAAAATTTGCCCGTTCGTGGTTAGACGAACCGCAACAAGTTTTTTATCTAGCCGCTTTTTGCGAAAGTTATCCTTTTGAAACACAATTTCTTACAACAGTAGATTCATATAATATTGCGGGAAGACAAAGCGAACCTGTTTATATTGGAAAAGAAAATCCAGATTTAGCAGAAGCACAAACTCAACGATTTATTGAAAGATTAAACAATCAATCGAATGAATCTGAAGAAATTAAAGTTCAAAAATGTCTAGTGAAAATTTTTGAAACATTAATTGAACCAGATTTAACTCAACCGACATTCATCATTGATTACCCGAAATCAATTTCGCCTTTGTCGAAAGCGTCGCCGGAGAATCCGAATATTGCGGAGCGGTTTGAATTGTTTATCAACGGAATGGAAGTCGCCAACGGTTTTTCCGAGTTGAACGACCCGCAGGAGCAATATGAAAGATTTGTTGACCAGATGAAAGAACGCGAAGGCGGCGACGCGGAAGCGATGGTCTTGGACGAAGATTATATCCGCGCTTTGAGTTACGGAATGCCTCCGGCGGCGGGAATCGGCATCGGGATTGACAGATTGGTGATGCTTCTGACGAATAAACATTCGATTCGTGATGTTATTTTGTTTCCGCATCTCAGACCGGAACGGCGAGAAGAGGAGAATTAGCGAAAAAAACGAAACCGAAGTAAATCTCATCATTTCTTAGCCGCAGATAAACGCAGATTTCGCGGATATTTTATCTACCTAATGTGCAACTCTTTTTTGGTATAAATACTTGGTTTTTCTAAACTGCAACGTCCGTCCAAGTCATTCTGCCGCACCGCAGAATGATTTTTCCGTGCCGCAGAGTCATTTTTCCGTGCCGCAGAATCATTTTTCCGCACCGCAGAATGATTTTTCCGTGTCGCAGAATCATTTTTCCGCACCGCAGAATCATTTTTCCGTGCCGCAGAATGATTCTGCCGTGTCGCAGAATGATTCTGCCGTGTCGCAGAATGATTCTGCCGTGCCGCAGAATGATTCTGCCGTATCGCAGAATGATTCTGCCGTGCCGCAGAATCATTCTGCGGCACGATAACGGCGCGGTTTTGTGATAGATATTTTCCTTATTATTTTAATCAGCCATAAAATTAGCATCGGCGACACTATCCTGCAGGTTCAGCACAATACTTGGCGTTGAAAAAGTATATCTTTTTGACAAGACTGTAACGACGTAGGTTTGACCAACCGGCAAATCGTCGAAATTGTAATAGCCGAAGGTTGTCGTTTTGACATATCGCGGTTCGGTCAATTCGCCGCCCGTGAGCATAACGGTTGCATTCCGAATGCCGTTTCCGTTTGCCGTCAAAACTCGTCCGCCGACTGATGCACCGGCGGCTGTCGGACCAAACGGCGGATTCACCGGTCCCAATATTTCAAAATCGTCAACCATAAAGCCATCTACGGCATAACCTGCGGCACTGTATCCCGACGCGACGGATAAGACAAACCGAAATGTTACGTCGGGTTGTCCGACTAAAGCAGGTGCGCCGGTCGTGATGTTATAGGTGGCTAAAGTGTTGTTTGATGTGATAGTCCAACCATACCGATCAGCAAAAATACCGGCATCAACGGGACATCCGGTTGCCGGTCCGCGATTATACCAATTCGTTGCAGATGGATCGGCATTGACTCCTAACCTCGTCCAAGTCTGTCCTTTGTCGGTCGAATATTGTAACTGAACGGCAAACGGACCATTACAAAAAGTAATCTCCATACTTCTCCTAAACCGCAAGGTGTAGGCACTCGCCGAGGAAGTGAAATTAAAGCTCGGTGTTTGAAGAACGCTGATATAATTGCCCGATGTCAGGTCTGCGTCAAGGTCTGTTTTCCAAACATTGACCGGCGAATTAACGGTTGTCAGAAAATTGGTCGGCACGCCTCGTTCCCATTTGTTGATGCCGCCTTTGGTTGATTGCGAACCGAAATCATTCGGGTTGATTTCAAAAGTGCCGCCATCGGTCGCCACGACATACGGAGTTCCGCGGTTCGGCAAGATATGAATGTATTGAGTTTTAGTTAAAGTCGCCGCGCCGCTGTTAATGGTCAGCGTAACATTGAATTTACCCGCAGTCATATAAGTATGCGACGGGTTTTCAGATGTTGAAAGCGGAGAACCGTCGCCAAAATCCCATGACCACGAAGTAGCCTTGTAACTATCGCTTGTAAATTGGATGGGTTTGTTAATGTAAGTAACCTGTATATCGGAATTGAAAATTGCCGTCGGGGCTGTAAATATATCCGAAGCAAACAGTCCGCGTCCGTGGGATGCCGCGATTACATACTTATCGCTCTGGCGGTATTGGAGCATATCTACGCGAACATTGGCGAGTCCTGAATTGCTCGCTCCCCAAACGGTCGAACCGCCGTCGAGATTGTCGGTAGTCCAAACACCCAATTCGGTAGCAACTATCGCTTGGTCGTTGTTGTTCGGATTAAATAAAGCCCAGCGAATCGGCATATCGGGCAGATTGCCTTCAACCGATGTCCAACTCGTTCCGCCGTTTGTGCTTTCCCAAACACTGTTGAGACCATAATTACTGAAGGTAATTATCAGGTGATTATCGTTGCCGGTTTCGACTTCGACACTCGAAACATATCCGGCGGGCAAGCCGGTGCTGATATTTGTTGATGTGGCTCCGCCGGTATGTGCATTGTCAACTCTGACAACTCTGCCGCTGTTCGTTCCAAAGAAAACGCGGTTGGCGGTGTTCGGCGAAACCTTCACGGCTGATACATTGCCGGCAAAATCGGCGATAGGAATAGTCACAAATGTTGCACCGGTTTGAGGATCATCCCAGCGAAGATATTGGTTGGCATTTCTGGCGGCATACATTCTGTTGTTGACATCGTCATAGTCCGTGGGATTGATAAACTGACCGCCGGATGCAGTTATATTTGTCCAAGTAGCTCCGCTGTCGGTTGAACGATAGTAATCATTGAAAATATATTGTGTCCATTGGAATTGCGGTTGGTTTTGGTCAATATGACAAAAAGCACCGTCGCCGCCGGTTACTTCTATAGTTGGTTGTAGTCCGCTTGCAGAAAACTGATGTGTGCCGTTGTCCTGCGCTCCGGCAAGGTAATAAGGTGTCTGCGCCGTTGGATGAATCGCGGCGGAATAGAATTGCGCGGTGCGGTAATTTGCGTTTCTGTCTTCTATCGTCGGTATTGGAGCCGTCGCATTTGTCGTGCGATACACTCCGCCGTCATTGACGAAATAGGCAACCGTCGAACTTCCGGGTTGGAAGATTATATTGTGCTGGTCGGCGTGAACATACTGAAACCCGAAACCGCCATACCAATGCGCGATCTGAGACCAAGTTCCGGCACCATCCGCACTCACAAAAATATCAATTCCGCCGACAAAAAGCCTATCCCGATTATTCGGGTCAACCGCTATTGCCAAATCATACCAGCCTTGACCATTTGAAAAATCCGCCGCCGGAATTCCGGGATCGGCATCAGCCGGTTCGGTTCTCGATGTCCAGGTTGTTCCTCCGTCAACAGTTCTTAAAATTCCATTTACAGAAGTGCCGAGTTCAACGACAGCATAAACATAATTGGCATCGTTCGGCGCAATCGCCAATTCAACCCTCGAAGCCGTAATCGGAATGGTTTGGGCGGCGGCAAATGTTACGCCTGCGGTTGTAGATTTATGAATCGAGCCATTGAGGGACGCATAAATATCTCCGTTTGCGGCAATTTCCACGTCATATGCGAAATTGCTTGTAGCTCCGGTAATGCCCAAACCCGTGCCTAAAACCTTTGTCCAAGTTGTGCCGCCATCGGCGGAACGTCGCAGACCTGTTGATGTAGCCACAAAAACAACGCCGGTGCTATTCACGGCTACTTTCTGACAAAAGTAAAAATTGCTGTTATTGGTTGCGGCTAATTGAGACCAAGTTGCGCCGCCGTCGGTGCTTTTCCAAACGCCGAGTCCCTGAACGGCATCCAAATTGGAATAACCTTCGCCGGTTGCGAAATACATCACCATCGTATTGGACGGGTCGTAAGCAATTGAGGTTACGGCAAGATTGCTTGCCAAATCGTTGACCGGAATCCAGCCGGGCGTTGCTGAGTTGATATTGGTGGTTTTCCATAAACCGCCGCTGACACTGCCCGCAAAGACCGTGTTTCCGGTTCCGTCATTCGGGTCAACAATCATCGAGCGGGTGCGTCCGCCAAGATTATTCGGACCTTGTTCTTTCCAATTAACACCGCTTATCGGCGCGAGATTTTCTCGTATTAGACGGTCTTTATATTCTTTGGCGACAAGCAATCTTTCGGTGGGAACATATCCGAGTGCCGGATCTCTCATCATTTCGAAATTTCTTCTAAGCGCATCGGCTGGTTTGTCTTTCCCTTTCGGCTCTTCGGCTTCTTCATCTTTCGGAATTGTCAGATTAGAGTTCGTCCGCGGCGCATCTTTAATAATTTCAATTAAATTCGGGGAATTATCCGAGTTTGAAATTTTCGCAATCAAGTCATTGATTCCGTTATAATTCGGAGACGAAAAAATATCCTGAAAATCTTTATTTTTCGGCGGAGTTACGCGGACGTTCAACGAATCTGAAGTTAAATCCGCCTCATCGTCCGCCATTGAATCATTTGACTGCGCCTCTACTTTGTTTGAAAAAAGAGGCACAATGCCTAATCCATCCTTCAAAGCGACAACTACCACAAGCGCAGCAAACGCAATAAATAGACTCAAGACAAAAATGAAACGAAATGACGGTTTGTTTTTTAAAAAGATGTTTCTCATATTCCGATGGTTTGTTCTTTAAAACGTTTGAAAAATGCTGAAACGCTGATTAGAATGGCTTAATTTTGATTTATACAAATACGCGCCGAATTTGGAAGTTTTTTGATATTCAGTCGGACAAAATTGTCTGTTTGATTACACAAATACCACCACATTCTATACCTTTATTGAAAATAATCCAAGTTGACAAAACATTCCTGATTTAATTCTATCCACTTATTTTTTCCGACCATCATCAGCTAAACAATAGACTAAAATCAGTTGTTCACTTATACTCAACATTATGTAATTTCCTTATTTTTGAGCAATCTTTTTCGCTAAAATCATTTACTCAACTTTTGGAGGTTACATAATTTTCAACTCAAGACTCAGGTTTGATTAAAAAAGACATCAAGATGGTGATGTTTTGGGAGCAGATATTGCAGGTATTAGCGAATAATTTTTCTTAAATCTATGTTCAGAGATACAAAATCACAACTCGAAGGAATTACGGAAATTTTTGAAACTGCCAAACGTGAAGACGGTTGGGATATGTCGGGCGAAATGCTTTACAGCTTTTATTTCGTTGATGAATCAATCGAAAAGCTCAACAATCTCGGCGAAAAACTAGAAGCGGACGGCTATGATTTTATCGGCGTTTTTGAGCTTGGCGACGAAGAAACCGATGAACCGACGGGCGAATATCTTTTGCATATTGATAAGGTCGAAACGCACACGCCCGAATCTTTGGCGGAAAGAAACGTCGAATTTCAAAACTTGACGGACGACTACGAAATCGAAACCTACGACGGTTGGGAATTTGGCGAAGTCGGCGATTATGATGAAGACGAAGACGAATAAAAAGGCAAATAAATTTGAAGAAAATTAGCCGCAGATTTCGCGGATAAACGCAAATTATTCAAAAAAAATCTGCGGCTAAAATAAAAAGTAATGAAAATCTTTTTATTAACGGCTTTTGCGTTGGTTTGTTTTGCTTTTAATTCTATTCTATGTCGGCTTGCGCTGAATGAAAACGAGATTGATGCGGCGAGTTTTACCGTCATTCGCCTTGTTTCGGGGGCATTGGTTCTATTGCCCGTCTTCCTAAAATCTATCGGCGAAAAACTCAAATTAGAACTGCGCGGAAATTGGTTTTCCGCGTTTTTTCTTTTTGCTTATGCCGCCTGTTTTTCGTTTGCTTATATCAATCTGACAACCGCGACAGGCGCGTTAATTTTGTTCGGCTCAGTGCAAATAACGATGATTGTTTTCGCGCTTTTGAATGGTGAAAGACCTTCATTTTTTGAATGGCTCGGTTTGATTTTCGCGCTGGGCGGGCTTGTTTATCTCGTCTTTCCGGGTTTGTCCGCACCGCCGATTTTCAGTTCTATTCTGATGTGTTTTGCCGGAATTGCTTGGGGATTTTACACTCTGCGAGGCAAAGGAAGCGGTAATCCACTTGCCGATACGAGCGGTAATTTCATCCGTGCCGTGCCGATGGTTTTAATCGTTTCAATTCCCTTTTTCTCACAAATTCATCTTTCAACAAAAGGAATTTTACTCGCAATTTTATCAGGCGCAATGGCTTCGGGTTTAGGTTATTCGGTTTGGTATGCCGCATTGAAATTTCACACCGCGACACGCGCCGCGATTTTACAACTTTCCGTTCCGATTATTGCCGCAATCGGCGGGATTTTGTTTTTATCTGAAAACATCACGCTTCGATTATTGGTTGCCACGGCTTTAATTTTGGGCGGAATCTTTTTGAAAGTGAGAGGTGAGAAATGAAAAGTAAGCATTATCCAGCAATTCTCATTTCTCATTTCTCATTTCTGATTTCTCACCTTTAATTTGTTTCCGTGCAATCGGCATATTCGTTTTTTGTGCAAGTGAAAAGATGCGGCGCAACTTCTTGGGTTTGTTTGCGGACACTGCGCCAAACAATGGAACTCGCATATTTATCTTTTGTCCAACCGAGTTTTTGGCGATTTTTCCAAACAAATTCGTAAGCCTCCGGTTCGTCTGCACCCTTTAAATGCTGGGCTTCGTGCAGAAGAATCGCGGCGCGTTCGGTGTCGTCAATCGGATATTGAAAAAAATCGGGATAAACCGTCATAATTTCAACCGGAAAATTTGTTGCGGCAAATGCGCCTTCTTTTTCGACGGAAGCATTCAGCCAATGGTCATTAGCACGAAAAGCAGTCAAATAGTTCAGCAAAAAAACTTCCTTTTCAAAACCTTTTTCTTCCAAAACTTTTATCGCGTCTTTGACTTTTGTTTTTTCGTTGAAATCAAGTCGTTTTGCCGTAAAAAGCAACGAAAGATAAAACCCCAAAATCGTCAAAAGGCAAACTGTCAGGCAAACTCCCGCTCGTTTAAGAATTTTGTATATCAGAAGTGTTTCCGGCTTTTCGATCTCCGATGAAACTTCGGTTAAATCAGCTTCGCAACGCACGCAAGTTTCCGCTCGTGAGAAATTTACAAGTTTGCATTCGGGGCATTTCTTGTTCATAAAAAAATCCGGAAAGGCAATCGGCAACGGTTTGAATTTAGCAAACCGCTAACTTTTAAAAACATATAATTGCGCCAATTTCCACAAATTTAAAGCGTAATAAACCTAATCGCAAATTGCTGCATCAAAGTTTTCAAGTTGCATAAAACTATAATTCAAGATTAAGATTTCCATTTGGTCTTATTTACACAGGAGAAGATAATGAAGTTTTTTAAATCCCCGGTTTTAATAATCGCATTTTTATTTTTGATGAATTTTTCCGCCGCCGCGCAGGAAACCGATTTGAAGGTTGTTGATGAAGTCGTCGCGCAAGTCAACGATAATGTCATCACGCTTTCGAGCGTTAAGCGTTATTCTCAAGTTTTTGTCGAAACTTTGGTTAAGGAAGGAAAGACGAAAGAAGAAGCGCAATCTACGGTTGACAGCAAAATGGGCGAACTGATTGCCAATCTCGTCAATGAAGAATTGATAATGCAAAAAGGCAAAGAAATCGGCATTGATGCTGATGTTGATGCCGAAATCAATCAGCGTTTTCTGCAAATGATGAAGGAAAACAATATGCGTTCGCTCGAAAAACTCTTTGAAGCGATGAGAACCGAAGGAATTGATCCCGATCAAGTCCGCGAAGAATGGCGCAAACAGTTGACCAGAGATTTTGTGATGCAGAGAGACGTTTTTTCCAAAATTTATTGGGGCTGGACGGCAAAGGAAATCAAGGATTATTACGAAAAAAACAAAGCGAAATTTACCAAACCCGAAACTGTTACGATTAGCGAAATTTTTCTGAATCTTGCCGGGCGCGATATTGAGCAATTGCGCGAAAAAGCCAAGAAAATCGTTGAACAGCTTCGCGCCGGTGCGGATTTTGAAAAATTAGCGGTTGAAAATTCCGACCGTCAAGACGTTCAAACTACCAAAGGCAAAGTCGGCGTTTTGAAAATTGGCGAATTAACCGAAGTTTTTGCAAAACCGCTGAAAGATGTAAAAATTGGTGGCGTAACCGATCCGATTGAAATAGCTGAAGGAATTGAAATCTTGCGTGTTGACGACCGTTCGGCGGCAAGCAGCGAATCGGTTTTCGACGAAACAGAAGTTCGTCGTGCAATGACCGGCGAAAAATATCCCGACGAAAGTAAAAAATATTACGCCAAGCTCCGCGAAGAATCTTACATCAAAATTAACGAAGCCTATCGCCCACTCGTTGCCCCGCTTCTCTTTTCCGAAGAGCGCAAAACCGACAAGTAATTTAAATGAGAAATGAGAAATGAGAAATGAGAAGTTAATTTTATTCTCATTTCTCATTTCTCATTTTACACATAAAAAAAGTGAGACTCGACCTATTTCTAAAATCCAGCCGCATCATTTTGCGCCGAAGTTTGGCGCAAAAATTTTGCGATGCAAATCTCGTCAAAGTTAATAATCAAACGGCGAAATCTTCAAAAGAAATCAAAATCGGCGACGAAATTGAAATAAAACGCGGAAATCGGCTGACAAAAGTCAGAGTTTCAGAAATCCCGAAAACCAAACAAGTTTCACGAACAGATGCCGAAACTCTTTACAAAATCATTTCCGAAGAGACCTTGGCGGACGAAATTTTCGGGTAAATTTTCATTTAGCAGGAAATTATCAGAATAGTGAGCGGTAGCAAACTGTTAATGAAACTGCGTTCCGAAATCAACGGCTTTATACATTTTGACTAACCGTGCAGGTTGTTCCGACAAGAAAAAAATTGCTAAAATTTATGATTATGTCGGAAGAATCTGCAAATTTGCGTTTTAAGGGAACGGTTGATCATTTAGCGGTGAAATGCGCTGATTTGAGCGCGTCGGTTGAGGAATACAAACGACTCGGTTTTACGGTCGAAACTGTTTTTGAAGATTGGGCAATGATGCGCGACGCAAACGGTTTCGGCATTGCGCTTTTGCCGCCAGAATCGAAACATCCGCCGCATATCGGCTTAAAAGTCGAAACGATGGCGGAACTCGAAGCCGCCGCAAAAAAAGAAAATCGCCCGATAAAACCGCACCGCGACGGCACTTCATCGTTCTACACCAAAGGCATTGACGGCAACATCGTCGAATTGATTTATTATCCTTAATATTTCGGAAAGCGCGTTTAGAGTTCAAACTGAAGTTTGAACTCTAAACAGATGCACCAACGATGCCCATTTTCGCATAAACATCGCGCAGAGTTTCACGCGCTACGGCTCGCGCTTTTTCCGCGCCGTCTTTTAAGATTTTGTTGAGCGTTTCATCGTCAAATTCTTTAACTTTTTCTTGAAAAGGTTTTAAGAATTCGATAACCGCTTCGGCAAGTTCGGTTTTGAAATGTCCGTAACCTTTGCCGACGAAGTTTGCCTCGCATTCTTCGGCAGATTTATTCGTCATTAATTGATAAATCGTCAGCAAATTATTGATAGCGGGGCGCGATTCGTCAAATTTTATTTCGCTGCCCGAATCGGTTACGGCTTTTTTAAATTTCTTCAAAATCGTGTCGGCATCATCAAGCAAAAATATTGAGCCGTTCACGTTTTCGTCCGATTTCGACATCTTTTTCGATGTATCTTGAAGCGATAAAATATTTGCGCCGACGGGCGGAATAAACGGCTCAGGCACAACGAAAGTTTCGCCGAAGTCGCGGTTAAATCTTTCCGCCAAATCCCGCGACAATTCGAGATGTTGTTTCTGGTCTTTGCCAACGGGAACAAGGTCGGTTTGATAAAGCAAAATATCCGCCGCCATCAAAATCGGATATGTAAAAAGTCCGACTCCGGCGCGTTCCGAATTTCCTTTCCCTTTGTCTTTAAATTGCGTCATTCGCTCCAATTCGCCCATTCGCGCAATGGTTGAAAGAACCCACGAGAGTTCGGCGTGTTCCGAAACGTCCGATTGAATAAAAATCGTCGAAATGTCGGGATTCACGCCCGAAGCGAGATAAATCCGCGCTAAATCCAAAGTCTTTTGCTTCAAAACCGCCGGATTTTGCGGCAAAGTTATCGCGTGAAGATTAACGATGCAGTAAAAACTTTCGTATTCATCTTGAAGTGCAACCCAATTTTTTAACGCGCCCAAATAATTGCCGATGTGTAAGTTTCCCGTCGGTTGTGCGCCGCTGAAGATTCGTTTTTTCATTCTCTAAAAAAGTAAATATAAAATAAAATTAGTAATCGGTCTGGTCAAAAAGCTGACGACACCGACTTGGATTAGCACGATTAAAATCAAAAATCCGTAAGTCTCCAATAATTCGATAATCGGTTCAAACGAACGCGGCAGAAATGATTGCAAAGCCTTGCTGCCATCAAGCGGCGGAAACGGCAACAGGTTGAAAACCGCCAAACCGACGTTCATAATTATCGTCATCACAAGCAAAGTCCAAAGCGGTGCGGTGATGCCCGTAACAATGTTTTCGCGTGTAAAAACGCCGTAAGCAATCAAAACCTTCAAAATAATGCTGACCGAAATCGCAATTATCAAATTAACCGCAATTCCGGCAAGCGAAACGCAAATATTCGCCAAATCTTTCTTGCGCCATTTCAACGGATTTACCGGAGTCGGTTTGCCCCAAGCAATCAGCGGAATATTTCCGGCGGCGTTCATATATCCGACCAGAAAACCGATAATCGGCAGAAGCAAAGTGCCAATCGGGTCAATGTGCGGAATCGGATTGAGCGTTACGCGACCGAGATTGTAAGCCGTATCGTCTTCAAATTTCCAAGATGTCCAGGCGTGTGCGGCTTCGTGCGCCGAAACCGCAAAAATCCAGACGACCATATAAATTATTAATTTTGAAATAAAATCTACAATATCCATCAATC
>CAZJQP010000025.1:0-54383 GCA_964548225.1 uncultured Blastocatellaceae bacterium
GATGCGCGTCCGTCCCGATAAAGACGTTGGGATGTTTCCAAGCCATCGAAATCATCTCCTCCGTCCACGGATGTCCGATGTGGATGCCGATAATTTTCAGTTCGGGAAAATCTATCGCCACTCTGTCCAAAGTTATCGGTTGGGCGACGGTTTGCAAAAACCATTGCGCCGAATGTCCGACTTGAATCTGCACAGGAATTTTAAGTTCCGCGCATTTGGCGTAAAATGGGTAATACATTCTGTCATCCGGCGGCGCACCGAACCAATGCGGATAAATATGCGCCCCGACAAATCCGAATTCTTTCACGGCGCGGTCAAGTTTATCAATCCAAGTCATTATTTTACTGGGGTTTATCCCGATAATTCCTTTGAATCTGTCAGGATGCGCGGCGCAAACTTCGGCAATTTTTTCAAACGGCTTTTCAAAGAAAATATTCGACCCGACAGGTGCGCCCGTCGTTGCGACGAGCAAGCCTTTATCAATCCCGCCTTCGTCCATTAAAGCTAATTCTTCTTCAACGGTTACGCCTTTTTTCGTCATCTCCAGAATCCCGACCAAATCCCAAAATTGGTCTAATTCCGGCGGATAACATTCGGTAATTTCTTTCGTCCAAAGATTGACGACTATATCTATTGCTCTTGTCATTTAATAAAAATAATTCCTTAAAAAGCGTTGGAACGCGATTAGAAAATAGCCAGTTGTGAAGGGCGTTTTTTGCCCGAAACATCTGGAACGAAACGAAAACCATTCTAGCTCTGAAAGAGCGACAGAAAAATTCGGAATCAAAATTCACCACAAATATTTTTCATCAAATTCAATTCCGCTCGCTTCCAATAACTCTAAATATTCATCTTCAAAGGTTTTAACTTTGTGATGTTCGGCTTGATTTACAATATATTTTTTCACGCCGTTAATTGCATTTGGACTAACTGAAAACGCTCCGTAACCGACTTGCCATTGAAATTCTTTAGTCAATTCTTTGTGAATCCAACCCGAAGAATCCGCTTTTAATTCACGCAAAAAATAATCAAGCCGATGTTTTGATTTCAAACTTACAAGCAAATGAACGTGGTCGTAAATTCCGCCAATCGCCAATGGCACAGCTTCCAACCCCTTCACAGTTCCGCCCAAATATGCGTGCAATCTGTCTTGCCAATCAAGTTTTATCTGTGGCAAACGGTCTTTGGTCGAAAAAACGAGATGAACATTTAGGCAAACATGGCTTGACGGCATACATTTTCTGTCGCTCTTTCAGAGCTTAATTTTGTGTTTCGTGTTTTCCAGATGTTTCGGACGAAGCGTCCTTCACAACTGGCTACTTTCTCGTTGTCGCTCCGCGACTTATGGCAACTTTAACGACCTTTGTCATTTTTTATTCCAAATCTCGTTCCATTCTTCTTCAGAAACAAATCTTCTATCTGCAGTTAGTATGCAACCAAGAATTTTCTTTGATTCAGTTCCTTCAAAAACTGTATAACTCCAAACATTGTCTATTCTTAAACGCCAAAAACTAACTCTGTCATCAGGAAATTTGGCTAAATTCTCACAAAAAGCTAATGTATCTTTCACTAATCTTTCTGAATGAATACCTTTCTCTCTTTGTGCCAAACCATTTGCACGATGTTGATAAATTTCCAAAAGACTTTGAGAAAAAACTTCATTCTTTAACTTATCTTCTAAAATTAATTTTCCACTTTTCAGACCTTCAATTATTTTTTCACGATAATTGAATAATGAATTTTCAACTAAATTTAGGAAATATTTAAGTTGTTCATCTCTTTCATTCATCATTCGTGTTTATTGGTGGCTCATTATTTTTAACTTCAACATTTCGTTCCAACCGCAAAAACATCCGACTCTTCGGGATTTTTCGGATTGTAACAAACTACAACGGTTGAACCTGTGGCAAAACTGCTAATTACATTGCCGTCTTTTTCGGAATATCCCGTGTAATTTTTGCCGTCAACGGTGTAGGTGTAATCAATTTCGGTTTCAATTTCGACTTTGGTTGTTTTCTTCGTCTTGTTTGAACTCGTTTTCTTTTTGCTCGTTTTTACATCTCGGTCAATCACGGAATTTGTTACTTGTCCCGAAGTTTCGGCGGTCAGATTTGAACTGCAACCGATTGAAAAGATTGCAAATACAGCGACAACCGAAATTATTTTTATTTGGGGGATTTTTCTCATAAATTTTTAACCGAATCTTTCTCGCAAATCCTTTTTCAAAATTTTACCTGTCAAATTTCGCGGTAATTTATCAATAAATTCAACCGTTTTCGGCTTTTTGAATCCGGCTAATTTGCCTTCGCAGAAATTGATAATGTCTGCAACTGTAACATTTGCACCGTCTTTCAAAACTACGATTGCTTTGACTTCTTCGCCCCATTTTTCCGATGGAACACCAATTACCGCGACCTCAAAAATGTCGGGATGTTCCTGCAAAATTCGCTCGACTTCGGACGGATAGACGTTCAATGCGCCGGACACAATCATATCGTTTTTGCGGTCAACCAGATACAAATACCCGTCCGCATCCATCCGCGCCATATCGCCGGTGCGAAGCCAACCGTCACGCAAAGTCTTACTTGTCGCCACGTCATTTTGCCAATATCCGACCATATTTGCTTCGGTGCGAATGGCGATTTCGCCGACTTCGCCTGCGGGCAAAAAGTTCCAATTTTCATCAACGATTTGCACATCAACATTTGTTTGCGGTCTGCCACACGATTGCAAAAGATATTTCTTTTCGGGCATTTCCAGTGCCAGACGATGCTCAGTTGGCTCTAAAACTGTTCCCGCGCAACCTGTTTCGGTCGTAGCAAAAGTTTGTCGAAAACCGCATTTTGGAAACCGTTGCATAGCCTCTCGCAAAACATTTTCGGGAATCGGTGAACCGCCGTAAAGCAGGACTTCAAGCGAACTTAAATCATATTTTTTTGAAACATCGGAAGCCAACAACATCTGAATCGTCGTCGGCACAAGATTTGTAAAAGTAATCTTGTCGCGTTCAATCGTTTTGCAAGCCGTTTCGACATCATAATTTATCAGCGAAATCTGCGAACCGACATAAACCGCACAATAAATTCCCGCAATCCCCGCCGCCGAATACAACGGCGAAGGCAACATTACCCGATGCGTTTGCCGACTCGCAATCGCGTGAACGTGAACCAACATTCCAACCAAAAGCGAATAATGCGAATAAACTGCACCTTTCGGAAAACCTGTCGTGCCGGATGTGTAAAGCAACATTGCAGGGGCATTTGGTTCAATTGGTCTTTCTAAAACAGGTTCGTCTTCATTACCTTGTTGAACTAAATGTTCATAAAATTCCGATAACAAACCTTCGTCCGAATTATTATTTTCAAAATTGATTACTAATTCACCAATTCTAATTGCATTTTCGTAAGTTGAATTATCACAAATTACAGCTTTTGCTCCAGAATTTTCAACAATATAATTTGCTTCACTTACAGTTAAACGGTAATTGATTGTTACAGAAACAATTCCGGCTTTTGCCATTCCAAACAATGCTTCGACCCACTGATGAGAATTTTTGGCGTAAATGGCAACTCTATCGCCTTGTTTAATCCCAAGTTTTTTCAAAGAACTTACAAAAGCATTTGCTCTCGAATTGACTTTTTCCCACGTCAGACGCTTTTCGCCGAAAATCAGCCCGATGTCGTGAGGGTAATTTCTCGCGTTTCGTGCTAAAAGGTCGCCTGCCGATGTTAAACCACCAAAAATCATTACAAAATGGAAAATGGAAAATGGAAAATGGAAAATATATTCCTACCCATTTTGCATTCTTAGTTTTTAATTTTTCGTTTTCTAAAAATATGCCCAATCGTTCCCGGCGGCGGTCCCCATTTGTGGTTGCCTTCGTCATCGAAACCTTGGTCGAGATTCGTCAACTCGGTCGGCGTAAGTTCCGTGTTTGAAACTGTATGCGTCGCACCACGCAGAGTTGATTTACAACTTTTATTCGCGCCTGCCGAACCTTTGAAAAGATTTTTATTGACACGCTCAAACGTCATATTACAACCTTGTTCGAGTGTCAGGTTTTCGAGCGTGATATTCTTCAAAAGTGCAGGATTTTTATAAGCATTAACAAGCTGTTCTTGATTTTTAATGCGGTGAATTTCGATGATAATTTTATTGTCCGCACCGCGTTTCACAAAATAAACTCTCTGCCGATAAGGTTTTGTGCGCGATTCGGCGGCTTGGTTTTCGACATACAGCGCAAGTGCGTTGTTCAATCCGACGATTTCAACAGGCTGAACGTGCAAAATTGCGCGGATATGCCGATATTTCGTGTCCGCTTCTTCATCCGCATCAACTTGCTCGAAAGTATCAAAGCTACCTGTCATCCATTTTGCAAGCGTCCGTATTTCCTTATCCTCAAACTTGTTTTGCTGGGCAAAAGCCACCATTGGAAAAATGGTTAGAACGCAAACTAATATCGGAAAAACGAATTTTTTTGACATAATCTAAACAAATAGGACAATTTACGAAAATACTAGCATAAAAATTTGATATAAGTCTAGGACAAATCTTTACTTTATTCTTTGACAAATCTTGCTTTCTGTCAAATAATAAATGAAAAATATATTTGTTATAAGAACATAACTAATTTAACTAATCATAAAGGAAAAAATATGAGCTATCGTCTTGGAGTTGATGTCGGCGGAACATTTACCGACCTTTTGCTTTTCAACGAAGAAACCGGCGCAATGACGCTCGAAAAAACACCTTCGACTCCGGCTGATCAATCAATCGGAATCTTGAACGGCATTCATAAAATCGTGGATGCGGCAGGGCTTTCGCCGCAGGATTTGGATTTGATTTTGCATGGGACAACCGTTGCGACCAACGCCGTTTTAGAGGAAAAAGGCGCACTCGTCGGATTAATCACAACGAAAGGTTTTGAGCAAATCCTGCACGTTGCACGTTCGCAAACGCCCGGACCGCTTGCGGGCTGGATTATTATGCAAAAACCTGATCCGCTCGCACCGCTTTATTTAACAAAAGGCGTTTCGTGTCGAATGAGTGCAAAAGGCGCAGAAATGTCGCCCGTTGACGAAGCGGAAGTTCGTGCGTTTGTCAAAGAACTACACGATGCAGGCATCGAAGCATTGACTATTTCGTTGATAAATTCATTTGCCGGCGGCGAACACGAACGTCAAATCCGTGACATCGCCGTTGAAATGTATCCTGATTTGCCGGTAACGATTTCGACCGAAATTTTACCGGAATTCCGCGAATACGAACGATGTTTGACGACCGTGATGAATTCTTACGTCCGCCCGAAAATGGCAAATTATCTCAAGGGAATTCAAGAGAAATTAGCCGAAGCAAATCTCAATCCAACCGTGAATATAGTTCGTTCGGACGGTGGCGTAATGAGTATTGAAGCGGCGAAACAATCACCGGTAAATACTTTGCTTTCAGGTCCGTCGGGTGGCGCGGTCGCAGCGGCTTACGTTGGCGAACTCGCCGGATTCGACAAGGTTTTAGGCTTCGATATGGGCGGAACTTCGACCGACGTTTGTGTTACAATGGGCGGAGAACCGAATCTGGTCAGAGAAACTCGCGTCGGCTATTATCCGGTTAAAGCGTCGTCGGTTGACGTGCGAACAGTTGGCGCAGGCGGCGGTTCAATCGCGCACGTTCCGATGACCGGCGCATTGCGAGTCGGACCGCAAAGTGCAGGTGCAGATCCGGGACCGGCGGCGTATAAAAAAGGTGGCGAAGAACCGACCGTAACCGATGCCAACGTAGTTTTAGGACATCTTCCGCCAAGACTTCTCGGCGGTGAAATGTCGCTCGATGTCGAAGCCTCGCGCAACGCCGTCAAGAAAATTGCCGATGCTCTCGGACTTTCAATCGAACAAGCCGCGCAGGGAATTATTGATATTGTCAACGAAAATATGTTCGGCGCATTGCGTTTGGTTTCTGTCCAACGCGGGCTTGACCCGAGAGATTTCGCGCTTGTCGCATTCGGCGGCGCAGGACCACTTCACGGAAATTATTTATCTAAATTAAGTGGCGCATTTCCGTGCATTTCGCCACCGACTCCGGGCGTTCTTTCGGCTCTCGGATTTTTGCATTCCGACATCAAAAACGAATTTTCGCAAACGATGATTCGTGAATTAGACAAAATTGATTTAAACGAATTCGGCGAAATTTTCGCCAAACTCGGTGGCGAAGCCCAAAAATGGCTCGACGGCGAAAATATTGCTGAATCCCGCCAAAAATTAGTTTATCAAGTTGACGTGCGCTATTACCGGCAAGGTTTTGAATTCCCGATTTCGGTAAAACCGGATCAACTTTCAACCGAAGAAGGGAAGCAAAATTTCATCGCCGATTTTAAGGAAATTCACGAAAAAAATTACGGGTTTAACATTGATTCGGCAATCGAAATCGTCAATTTGCGTTGTATCGGGATTGGACAAGTTCGCAAAGTCGAACTGCCAAAATTTGAAAAAGGTGACGAAAATGCGGCTTCGGCAATCGTCGAAATGTATCAGGCTTGGTTTGACGGAAAGCAAATGGACACAAACATTTACGACCGCGATAAACTTCGTCCAGGACATAAAATTTCAGGTCCGGCAATCGTTACGCAAAAAGATTCGACAACCGTTATCTTGCCCGAACATCACGGCAAAGTTGACGAATATTTGAACATTTTGATTTACCCGAATTAATTTTAGCCACAGAGAACACAGAGTTCACAGAGATTTTGAAAACGACTCTGTGAACTCTGTGTTCTCTGTGGCAAAATCTTTTTATGGAAAATTATCGCGCTATTGCTTTACAAGTCAAAACTTACGCCGTCAACCGTGCCAAAACGAAAGAGGAAGCCGACGCGATTATCAAACAAACAATCGCACGGCTCGAACGGCAAATCTTCGGAAGCATTGCGTTTGTCGGTTTTGATACAAAATTGATTGTTCTGCCCGAATATTTTTTGACCGGCTTTCCGATGGGCGAATCAATCGAAGAATGGCGCGAAAAAGCGTGTCTGGAAATCGGCGGCGAAATTTATGAACTTCTTGGAAAAATCGCGCAAGACCGAAAGATTTTTCTCTCCGGCAACGCTTACGAACTCGACAAAAACTTTCCCGAACTTTATTTTCAAACTTCATTTATTATCGCACCAAACGGCGAAGTCGTGCTTCGTTATCGCAGATTAAATTCGATGTTTGCCCCAACGCCGCACGATGTTTGGGAAAAATATTTGGACATTTACGGACTCGAAGGCGTTTTTCCCGTTGCGAAAACCGAAATCGGAAATCTCGCTTGTATTGCGTCAGAAGAAATTCTTTACCCCGAAATCGCCCGATGTCTGGCAATGCGCGGCGCAGAAGTTTTTTGTCATTCATCGTCGGAAGTTTTCGGAATGCAAAACACGCCGAAAAACGTCGCCAAGCTCGCCCGTGCTTACGAAAATATGGCTTACGTCGTTTCATCAAATTCGGGCGGACTTGCCGACATTCCGATTCCCGAAAATTCGACCGACGGCGGCTCGAAAATTGTTGATTATAAAGGCTTGATTATCGCCGAAACCGCGCAAGGCGAATCAATCAATGCCTTTGCCGAGATAGATTTAGCGGCACTTCGACGAAATCGAAAACGTGCAGGAATGGCAAATATTCTGTCGCGCCAACGCTTTGAACTTTACGCCGAATCTTACGCGAAACATTCGTTTTATCCGCCGAATACGCTTTTGGAAAAAAAGGCGGAACGAGCGCATTTTGTCGAAACGCAAAAATCGGTGATTGAGAAATTGGAGACAGACGGAATTATTTAACTGCAAAAATCTCATCGGGGATTGCCTCGTTCACCTTATAATTCGTCCAAAAAACTTCGGTCGTTTTCACGCCATTGTTGTAGATTCGCAATGAACGCGGCTGAATAAAATTCGCACCTTTTACTTTTACGAAATCGTCGTAATATCTCTGCTGAAAGCTGATTGAAGTTTGAAACGCGGCGTAGCGAATGTAGAAAGATTTTTTGTCCACTCCGAAAATTGTTTCCGACTTTTTCGCGTCAATGATTTTGAAAAAATACGCCGAATGACCGTCAATTTTATCATCGGGCAGACGGACGAGTTGAAACTGCGGATTTTCGACGAAACGGAAAATCGAAAAGCCGAAATTGTTGTTTAATTTTAGAGTTTCTTCATTCGCTTTGGCGGCATCGCTCAAGGTTTGTATTTGATTTTTGCCATCGAAACTTAAACGAAAAAAGACTTTATCGCCTTCCATCGCATCAAATCGTATCTTGCCGTTTGCCGTGTGCGCCGAATCGTTTTCGTCGGGAAAAATGCGCCACATTTTGTATTCGGTCATTCGGTAAATCTGTCCGCTCCAATACAAAACACCTGTTCCCGATAATTGCAAAGTTTTCGGTCTGCGCCAAGTTTCGCCACCCGAAGCCGCAATGGTTTTCTTCGCAATTTCGAGCGGCGTTAATTCTTGCGCCGAAACCGACAAAATCGAAGCAATGAAAATTAATGTAAAAATAAATTTCTTCATAACCGACCAAAAATATTTGCCTGCGAAATATAAGAAAGAAACGAAAAATATTTTTTAAGACTTTTCGTTTCTTTCTTATATTTCGCAGGCAAATTCTTAAGCGACTTTCCTCTCGTCAATCACGGTCAATTTCGCAAATTCGCCGTTTTCAAAATGTTGCCAAGTTCGGCAACGATGCGTGTCGCTTTCCAAAGTGATGATTTCCGAAAAACTGTTGTTCGGCTGGTCTTTATAAACCCAAGTCAGAAAAATCGTGTTTTCATCAACTTCACACGATTCACCTTTCAAACGCGCATTGTCGAATTTCAACCAACCGTCTTTGAGTTCGCCCGGAAATTCCTTTGTTTCAACTTTTCCGTCGTCCCAAGTATAGACATTTTGCTGATAATATTCGTCAATGCCGTTTGTTTTACAGGTCAAACGGCTTTTGTGTTTATCCAAAATCTCGCCGGTTTTGGCATCAATCAAAGTATAAGTTCCTTCCCAAATTCCGTTATGCCGCAGAAAAACGGGAAATTCGACTGCTGTTTTTGCTTCACTCATAATTTCACCTCAATTTGTTATAGACATATAACAAATTTATCCTACAACAAAAAAAGATGATTTTCAATCTTTCCGTTATTCAGCCGGGAAGTTATAAACAATTACTCCCGAAACTCTGACTTTTTGCCCTGAAAGCAGTGTTGGATTAAATTTCGATTCTTTCGCCGCCTGAACCGCCGAAGATTTGAGCAAAGCGTGTCCGCTGACGGCAGTTGCCGAAATCACATTACCGTTTTCGTCAACCATAACCTGCACGTTAACCGTGCCACTGGCACGAACTGCTTTGGCGGCGGCAGGATATTTCGGTTGGACGAGATTTGTCGCTTTGCCATTTAGCACGCCGCCGGAAATTGTCTTGACAGAGCCGGAATTATTCAAGGTTTCGATTGGTGTCGGTTTGACGCTCTGTTCGGTGTAGCCCGACAATTCCCGATATTTTTTGTCGTCGGCTTCGGCTAAATCGGTTTTGCCGAGTTTTCGATAAACTTCCGCCCGTTCGGAGTAAGCATCTTTGTCGTCCGGTTTTAATCGAATCACATCTGTCAGGTCAGCAACGGCTTTGTCATAATTTTTTTGCTCGACATAAATGAAGCTCCGCAGAAAATAAATCCGCGAATCATCGGGAGTAATTTCGAGAACTTTGCCGTAATCCGCCAAAGCCAAATCGTATTGCTTTCGCTGGCGATAACCGTAACCGCGAACGCGCAACGCATCAACATTCTTCGGGTCAAGCCGAATTGCTTCGTCCAACGCGGCAAACGCGCAATCGTCGAGACTCGTCGCGCCGCTACCCGAATACATTTCGATATGTTTCTGCGCCCGTGCAAAAAATTCCTCCGAAGTTTTTGGCTCAGGCTCGTTCGCCATCGTGCAGTTATATTTCGGCTGAAAAACCTTGGATAGAGGATTTTCCTTACACCCGAAACCGAAACACAAAACTGAAAGACAAATCGCAAAATTAAGGAAATTTTTCATAAAATTAACCACTTTGTCGGCAGATTGACAGATTAACATTTTGAAAATTTATCCGCCAATCCGCCTGTTTTTCTTCAATCCACTTTGGAAGGCTGGACACGAAGAAAATTGAATCCGTGGTTGCTTAAAATCCGCCCGCAACTGTCGGCACGGTCGTCGGGCGCGGCGTAACGACTTGTGTTTCATTGACGACATCAATCGAAGGCGGCGGAACGCTTGCCGAATTTTGCAAAGGCACAAACGCGGGTGTCGCCGCCCAACCTTTCGGGTCGTAATTTGCCGCACTCGAATTTAAAAAACTCAAAGTATAAATCGTTTTTGAAATCGAGCCGTAAAGACTTTGATTGCGAACTCGGTCAATGCGCCCGTCAACTAAAACTTCGCCCGGATAATCGGCACTGCAATCAAGCTGAAATTTCAAAATCCAATTTCGCGTGATTGGTCCACAAACGCCGTCAACCGTCATTGTTCCTTGTGGACGGCAATCCGGCGAAGCCTGTTCGTAATAAATCTTCAAAAGATACTGCACCAATTTCACATCGTCGCTCATATTCGGACAATTTTTCCCGACGGCGTGAACCACGTTATAAAAAATCTTTGTATCCGCTTCGGGCGATGAATCTATAAATCCCATAATTTTTTCTCCTTCTAACTGATTTATTTTTTAATCGGAACTGTCGGAAAACGCATTTCCCAACCGATTTCTTCATTGGTTGTAAAATGATAGCCTGTGCCGACAAGCATTTTTTCCGGCGAAAGCTGTTCGGCAAAGCGCGGCGGAACGTGATTCAACACAAGCAGATGATTAATTGCTTGCATCGTAATCGGATTGCTCATATCGGTCGTGCGCGAAAGCAGAATTCCTTCGCGCCAATAAGCCCATTTGCCCGAAGTCTGTCCGAAATTGTATCTGCCCACAACCTTTTGCCACCAAAGATGTTCGCCTAATCCGGCTTCATTTTTGACCGCCATATAACTAATCATCACTTTGCACGAAATTTTGGTTTTAATCGTCTCGATTGATATTTCTGCTTGCCATACTGCCATAATTTTTTCTCCTGTTTTTCAAAATTCACCGTCAAAGTCTTGCAATTCCAAAAGTGTTTGCTTTATTGACTATGCTTTTTAAGAAATCTTTACATCACCGTTCCAAATATTTTCCCACGCGGTCATCATACCGCCATTTAAGTCGTGTTTTTTGAACGTAGTTGTAATAGAAATGCTTCCCGCCGATAAGCCGTTCACCCCAACTTTACGCTCCGCTTGATACTTCACGGTATTTTCTTTCGGTTCGGTTATGGTAAAGGTGAAAGTAACCGTGCCGGAAACCGCGACAGAATCGGGAACTTTAATATCAACAACATATACATCGCCGAAATTAAAGAGAATTCCTTCGCCTGCTTTAGCAACTGAATTTTTAACTTCAAATGGTTTTGATGACGTAAAACACGACGAACTTGTTCCTTGACAAGCGGCACTGTAAAGCAGACGTTCTCCGTGATACTTAAACGCCAGCCAAGCCGAACCGCCTGAAAAACCTGCATAACCTGCGCCTTCAATATGAAATGCCATTTCGATCATAATTTGCTCTTTTTATCTATCAATTTTTTTATAATTTTTTGCTAAACCCGAAAAAGAATCCGCACAAATCAAAAGTTGTCCGTTCGCCGTTTCGGTTGAATGAATCTGCTCGATTTCCGCCAGCCGAAAAATCGTTTTTTCGGAAACCGAAAGCATCGTTGCCGTTTGCAAAACGGTCAAATGATTTGCTTCCGCCCGACATTCTTCACAAAAAAATCTCGCTTTTCCGCCGAATCGAATCGTTTTTAATTCGTGTTTTTCCAATCTGATTTTTGTGCGTCTGATTGTTTTCATAAAAAATCTTTCCGTTTCAACTCTCTTTCTGCTAAAATTTTTGACGAACACGAAATCCGCCCACCGTGCTATTTGCGACAGGCAAAGATTGGCAATTTTGCCGCAAAATGTCCTAAATTCGTAGGTAAATTTTTATAAATTTTTATAAATTGGCGATGGAAAACGACCGACAAAACAGAATAATTTCCTTTGCCGAGTTTGAACTCGACACCGTTCTCCGCCGTTTGATGCGCGAAGGCGAAGCAGTCGCGCTTCACGCCAGAGCTTTTGATTTATTGACTTTTTTGATACAAAACAACGGCAGAATTGTTACCAAAGACGAAATTTTCGGCGCAGTTTGGGATAGGCAATTTGTTGAAGAAGCAAATCTGGTCGTGCAAATCTCAAATTTGCGGAAAGCTCTGGGCGAAACGAAAAACGCGCCGCGATTTCTGATTACAATTCCGGGCAAAGGCTACAAATTTGCCGCCGAAACTAACGAAAATCTGCTGACAATCGAAACTCATTCGGTTTCGGAATTGACCATCGAAGAAGAAATCATTCCGCAACGCCAAGCATTTTCAGCAAAATCAAATCAAAAATGGCTCGCCGTTTCCGCTGTCGCGGTTTTAGTAATTTTAACCGTCGGCGCAATCGGTTATTTCAGTTTTCGCAAGGTGGACGAAAAAAATGATTTCGCATCAATCTGGACAAATCCTTCGCGGCGCGTTTCGCCCAGACAACTGACCGCAAACGGCAAAATCGGCGTTTCCGCCATCTCGCCCGACGGCAATCTTTTCGCATACACAAACGAAGGAAGCGAGAAATCGGGAATTTGGGTTTCCGGTGTTACAGGCATTCAGGCTTTTGAAGTTTTACCGCCAACGGTCATAAATATTTTGGGTTTGACCTTTTCGCCCGACGGTTTTCAAATTTATTACGTCGCCCGCGACGAAAAAAATCCGAACGGCGCACTTTTTCGCGTTCCCGCGCTCGGCGGAGTTTCGGAAAAAGTTTTGGAAAACGTCAGTCGCCCTGTAACTTTTTCGCCCGACGGCAAACGATTTGCGTTTGTTCGCAGCGATTCAAAACGCACCATAATTATCGCGGCAGATGCAAACGGCGCGAATGAAAAAGAAATCGCCACACGCCCGAAAGAAGCAGGTTTTAACGGAAACGGTGCGGATTGGTCGCCTGACGGAACAAAAATCGCCATCGGCGGAAAAGACGAAAAGACAGGCGAAAACACAGTTTTGCTAATTGATGTGAGAAGCGGAAAAGCAGAAACCTTCGGCGAAAAAACTTGGACTTGGGTGCGCCGTGTCGAATGGATGCCGGACGGAAGCGGTTTGTTTTTGAATGTCATCGAAAAAAATTCGTGGCAGGAAAGACAAATCTGGATGCTCGAATATCCGGGCGGCAAAGCGAACAAAATCACCAACGATTTGAACCGCTACGGCGGCGAAACCGTCAGCATTTCGGCAGACGGCACAAAACTTATCGCGGTCAGCGCACAAACAATCTCGAACATTTTCGTCGGCAATTCGGACGATGTAAGCCGCCTTAATAAAATTACTAACAACGCCGTTGGCAAACGCGATGGCGCATTTAACTCTCTGGCGTTTGCGCCCGATGGCAGACTCGTTTTTCGACGATTTTTCGACAAAAGCGAAACGCTTTGGACAATGAATGCCGACGGTTCAAACGCCAAACAACTCACGCCCGGCGGCTCGATGGACCGAAAACCTGTCGTAACAACTGACGGTCGTTTCGTTGTTTTCGATTCGGTCAGAAGCGGTAGTTTCAACATTTGGCGCGTTAATTTGGACGGAAGCGATTTAAGGCAAATCACCACCGACGGCGGCGCAAGCGCAAGCGTTACGCCCGACGGAAATTGGATTTTTTATGAACGCGACAATTTTATTTGGAAAATTCCATCTGACGGCGGAACGCCTGTTCAGATGACAAATAAGCCGTCAAAAGCCGTCGAAATTTCGCCCGACGGTAAAATGTTCGCCTGTTTTTACCGCCTTGCGAAAGAAGAAAAATTAAAGCTCGCTATCTTTCCAATCGAAGGCGGTGAACCGCTTTATTTGTTCGATTCGGTTCTGGATTTGAACTACGAAAAACTCCGCTGGTCGCCTGATGGACAATTTTTAATTTACGCTTTTTACAATTCAACCGCTTGGAAACAAAATCTCACCGGCGGCGCACCCGAAAAATTTCTCGAATACGCGGACGAAATCATCAACGCCTTCGCGTGGTCGCCCGACGGCAAACAATTCGCTGTCGCCCACGGTCAGGAATTACGCGATGTCGTGCTTTTCACGATTGAAAAATAAGTTATGAGTCCCAAACGCTGGTAGTTTTATACGCTGAAACATGAACTCCAAACTTCAAGTCAACCAAGGGAAAATCTTGCCCGAATAATTAACGTAAATTCCTTTTAATTTCGTGTAATTTTCCAACGCTTCAAGACCGAAGTTTTGTCCTGTGCCGCTCAAATTTCGGATTCCGGCGGGCATCATCGGTGTCATATACGATGGCATATTGACGAAAACCAAACCTGAATCCATCGCCGCTGAAACGCGGTGCATACGATTTAAATCGTTCGTCCAAAAATACGCGCCGAGTCCGTAATCGCTATCGTTTGCAAGGTTTATCGCTTCTTCTTCGGTTGAAAATGTGGTCAAACCAACGACCGGACCGAAAATTTCTTCGCGCCAGATTCGCATCTGCGGAGTCATTTTCGCAAAAACAGTCGGTTCGACGAAATAACCTTTGTCGCCGATTCGATTTCCGCCCGCGACGATTTCCGCGCCTTCCGCTTTGCCGATTTCGATGTAATCTAAAACGCGCTCCATTTGTTTGCGGCTGATGATTGGTCCGACGTTTGAACTCGCGTCCATCGGATTTCCTACGCGAATTTTCTTCGCTTTTTCGATGACTTTTGCCGTAACTTCAACGGCGATTTTTTCGTCAATTAAAACCCGCGAAGCCGCCAAACAAAACTGCCCGTTATTTCCCAAACTCGACTGCAAAATTCCGTTGACCGCCAAATCAATATCGGCATCGGCAAAAATAATATTTGCCGATTTACCGCCCATTTCAAGCAATGCGGGCTTGGTCATTCGCCCCGTTTGTTCGCCCAAAAGTTTGCCGATTGCGCTCGAACCCGTGAAGGCGATTTTTTTCACTTTCGGATGATGAACAAGATGTTGACCTGTCGTTCCATCGCCGTGAACGACATTGAAAACACCTTTCGGAAAGCCGATTTCCATAAATAATTCGGCTAACATTGTGGTCGTCGCAGGCGTTTGTTCCGCCATTTTCATCACCACCGTATTTCCGCAAGCGAGCGCAGCGGAAAGTTTCAGCGTCGCCATCACGAGCGGAAAATTCCAAGGCGCAATCGCGCCAATCACACCGTAAGGTTCGCG
This sequence comes from uncultured Blastocatellaceae bacterium, assembly GCA_964548225.1. Lineage (GTDB taxonomy): Bacteria > Acidobacteriota > Blastocatellia > Pyrinomonadales > Pyrinomonadaceae > CALMEH01. The sequence goes on from CAZJQP010000025.1 coordinate 15,350, forward strand.
CACCGCGTAACGATGCGTTCCGGCTTCATTGTTCGGCACGGCAGTTCTGAGTTTGTCCGCCGCGCCCGCGTAATATCTGAAAAAATCCGCGCAAAACGGCACGTCAATATGCAAATTCGACTGAAAAGTTTTCCCCGAATCTTCCGTTTCCGCCAAAGCAAATTCTTCGCGCCGTTCCAACAGTTTATCAGCGACTTTATAAAGCAATTTCCCGCGTTCGAGCGGCGCAAAATTCTTCCAAATTTCAAACGCTTTTCCGGCAGATTCAACCGCCGCATCAACGTCCGCGCTTTCGCCAAACGCGACTTCGGCAATCGTTTCTTCGGTTGCCGGATTTTCCGATAGAAAAGTTTTGCCCGATTCGGAAGCGATTTCTTCGCCGTCAATGTAATGATTTATTGTCTGCATTTGTATTAGATTTATAACAAATTTCATTTTGTAAAGCAAAAAACGTGAAAAGTTCATTGATAAAAATATGAGATATGAGATATTTTTATTGTGAAATAAATTATGGCGAAATTAGATGAAAGAGCATTCAAAACTTTAATTGAATACCTCGAAAAAGTTCCAGCAATTCAAAAACCGATTGCATCAGATTCAGATGAAAATGGTTTTTGGTGGATAAAATTCGGGATGGATATTAACCACGAATTGGCTTGGAACGTCGTTCAAGAAATCGGTTGCGTCGTGAATTATATTTCATTTAAGGAAAGATTAACGACTATTTTTTATCCTGTTTCGCCTGCGCCATATTTGAATGGCGGACCGAAGGATTTTCTGTCTTGGGTAATCGAAAATAAAGACAAAGACTTCAGACCGGGAACTTTACAAAAATGGCTCGAAGGCAGATTGCCGCAACCTGTTGACGATTTGGAGCAATGGAACACGGACGACTAATTTATTTTAGCTTTCGCTTCAATCTGCTTGGCAAATTCAGCAGTTTCTTTTAGCTTCTCCGCATCAATTCCCGTTGCAATTCCCATCTTTTCCATCATCCAAACGACTTTTTCCGTCGCCACATTGCCGCTCGCGCCGGGCGAAAACGGACATCCGCCAAGTCCGCCCGCAGATGAATCAAAAACATTCCAACCTGCCGTCATTGCCGCGTAGATATTGGCTAAAGCCGTAAAATTCGTATCGTGAAAATGTCCGGCAAATTGTTGATTCGGAAACATTTCTTTGGCTTTTCTGCAAAGTTCAAAAACATCATTCGGCGTAGCTTTCCCGACCGTATCGTTAAATGCTATTTCGTCCGCGCCTGATTCAACAAGTTCTTTCGTAATCTCCAAAATTCTGTCTTTCGGCACTTCGCCTTCATACGGACAAACCCAAGTTACGGCAATCGAAGCACGAACTTTTACACCTGATTCGTGGGCATCGGCGATACATTTTTTCGTCATTGCCAAACCGTCGGCAATCGTCGTATTCGCGTTTTTCAAACTCATCGTTTCCGTCGCCGCCATCACATAGCAAATCCAATCAACATCTGCCGCAATCGCACTTTTGTAACCGCGTTCGTTTAACGCCAACCCGACTTCATCAATGTTTTCATCATCACCAATCGCCGCCAAAATCTCAGACGCATCAGCCATCTGCGGCACGGCTTTCGGGGACACAAACGAAACCGCTTCGATGCGCCGAAAACCCGCGCTTTTTGCCATTTCGATAAGTTTGATTTTATCTGCCGTCGGCACGAAATTCGGCAACATCTGTAATCCGTCGCGTGGACTAACTTCGACTATTTCGACTTGTTTCGGTAAGTTCATATTTTTCTTTTAGCGAAGAACAAACACGAAATTTCACGAAAATTATTTTGAAAACCTTTCGTGCTTTTTCGTGTTTGTTCGTGACTAAATAATTTCTTGTGCAATCAAATCTTCGTATTCGCTCTGCGACATTTCTAAAAATCCGCGATAGATTTCTTCGTTGTGTGCGCCGAGTTTGGGACCGATCCAATCCGTGCCGCCGGGCGTTTCGGTTAATTTCGGCAAAACGGCGGGAATTTTTACCGTGTCGCCCGCTTCGATTTCGACGGTTTCAAAAATTTCTCTGGCGATATATTGCTCGTCTTTGACAATATCGGCGATTGAATAAACCGGACCTGTCGGAACTTCAGCCGCGAGGATTTCGGCGTAGGCTTCATCGTAAGTTTTTGTCAAAGTCCAATCGGTGATGGCTTGGTCAATTTCGGCTTCGTGTCCGACTCGTCCGGCGTTGTCCTGCATTTCCGCGTGTTCAGCTAAATCGGCGCGTCCGATTTTGTTCATCAAACGCCGATAAATCGAATCGCCATTGCCACCGATGATGATAAATTTGCCGTCTTTGCAAGGATAAGTCGAAGTCGGCACGATGCCTTCGAGCTTTGCGCCTTGCCGTTCGCGGATGTGTCCGAGTTTGTCGTATTCGGCGAGTGTGGATTCCATCATATTGAAAATTGATTCATAAATCGCCACGTCAACAACTTGTCCTTCGCCGCCATTCACGTCGCGGTGATAAACGGCGGTCAACGCGCCCAAAGCCGCGTGCATTCCCGCCAAAGTATCACCAATCGAAGTTCCCGTGCGAACCGGCGGTCGGTCGGGATAACCTGTCGTGTAGCGCATTCCACCCACGCCTTCGGCAACATTTGCGTAGCCCGGACGCGATGAATAAGGTCCGGTTTGTCCCCAACCCGAAACGCGAACCATAATCAATCCACGATTAATCTTACGCAATTCCTCGAAACCCATTCCCCATTTTTCCATTGTTCCGGGCTTGAAATTTTCGAGCAAAATATCAACTTTCGCCGCCAATTTTTTAGCGATTTCCTGACCTTTCGGATTAGTCATATCAAGCGTGATAGACTTTTTATTTCGCCCCATCGAAAGCCACCACAGCGATGTTCCTTTATGTAGTTTCCGCCAAACACGCAACGGATCGCCCGTTTTTGGTTTCTCGATTTTAATAACTTCCGCCCCGAATCCTGCCAAAAACGAAGCGCAAAACGGTCCCGCCAGAAGCTGTCCCATTTCCAAAACTTTTAAGCCTTTAAGTGGTCTGTTTGTCATAATTCTTTCGCAAAAACAAGATTGATAAATTCATTTTTGCCGTCTGAAAAATCGGTCAAGCCGACATTTTCCATTCCGAATTTCTCGTAAAATTTAATCGCTTTGAGATTTTTGTCCCAAACGCCGAGCCAGATCGTTTCGTAGCTTTTTTCCTGTGCGATTTCAAAACATTTCTCCATCAAAGCCTTGCCGATGCGTTTGCCTTTCATTTTTTCCAAGATGTAAATGCGCTGAACTTCAATCGCGTTTTTCCCCAAAAGACATTCGATTTTTTTGCCTTCACGCAGCTTCGCATAACCAACGGCTTTTCCTCCTAATTCAGCAATAAAAAATGTCGAATTCGCGTCTTCGATTTCGCTTCGGATTTGCTCCAAACTGAAAAAATTAACGCAATAATCAGCTAAGTCCGGCGACGGATCGAGTTCAAAATATGCTTCGTAACAAGTTGTGATACCGAGCGCGGAAATAATGCTGACATCGGAAGTTGTCGCTTGTCGAATTGTTAAACTCATTTCTAAAAAGGAATGTCCAATGTCAGCAAAGATTTTTCGACATCTTCCAAACTCACAACATCGGCATATTTTGCGTCTAAATCAAACAAATTTGCTTCGTGTGCCGCCTGCGAACGGTCGCCGACGCATTCTCGCACAACATTTGTCAAAAAACCGTTTTGACAGGAATCAACCGCCGAAGCACGGACACAACCCGAGGTCGTGCAACCCGTAATTATAAGCGTATCAACTTTTTGCGCCGAAAGCGCAGAAGCCAAGCTCGTTCCGAAAAACGCCGAAGCATATTGTTTCGTCCAAACGACCTCGCCCGCTTGCGGAGTTAATCTTTCGTCAATTTCAATCCACACCGAACCGAATTTCAGATGCGCTAAACTCGGAACTTTTTTGACAAAAACACCAGCCGAAACCATTTCTTCATCATAAGCCGTTGTCGTAAAATGTACAGGGAATTTGCGCCAACGAAATTCATCGAGCAGTTTTTTCGTTGCTGAAACTTCTGCATCCAAATTTGAACCAAGTGGGCAATCCGTGTCCGTAAATCCTTTAATGAAATCAATTATCAGCAAAGCCGGTCGCTCACCAATCCCGACACGCGAAGAAAATCCGCGTTGTTGATACATTTCTTTATCGCTCATTCTATTTCTGTTCCTCGAAAGTCAGCAGGTTGAATCTGCCAATTGACAAAGTTAATTTCTCATTCAAAATCGAAAACCATTCAGTTTTATTCAAACCTTCCAAAAACTTCATTTCGACCTCCATTGTCTTGCCTTCAAAACAAGCCATTTTGGTCGAAATAATTTCGGAAAACATTATGTATCTACCGTTCACACGATATTTTCCATTGAAAAGGTTGCAACTTGTGCTTCCGCTGATTGTTTCTTTTTCTTTGTCAAAAACTATAAACGCAGTTTTTTCTGTCGGCGGAACGTCGCTGTAATTGAATTTCTTCAAAACCCATTTTCTGCCACTCAAATTCGAATTCTCCGCAGTAGTTTTTTCCGATGAAAGTTGGATAACTGATTTGCCATCGCCCGAAAGCAAAAGTTGGTCTCCGTTGACAACAAAACTTTTGATTTTTTTCAATGCGTTGACAAAATTGCTCTCCCAATTCATTACATTTTGTTCGGAACAAAACATTTTAGTCATCGAAATTTCCCGAAACTGAATTTTCTTTCCTTTAAGCCGATATTTTCCGTAAATCTCGTTACAACCGCCATTTCCGCTGATGCTTTTATCATTCTTATTCAGCTTCAAAAACATCTTGGGGTTATTGACGATTTCACCGTTTATTTTAAGCGGATACCATTTTTCAGCAGTTAAGTCTGTTTCAGTTTGTGCCAAAACACCTATATTTAACAGAGCCATTGCGATTATCAAAACTATATTTTTCATAACCACCTCCTAATTCAATTTTAGAACTAAGAAAGTCAAAAACAAACAGCATAAATATCAATTATTCTAATCAAATAGCTAAGAAATAAGTTAAAATCAAACCGTGTTCAAAAGCCCTTTACGTTATCCCGGCGGAAAAAGCCGGATTGCAAAAAATTTGGTGAAAAACTTTCCGGATTTTGATGAATACCGTGAACCTTTCTTGGGCGGCGGTTCGGTTTTTGTTAATGCGAAACAGATTTTTCCCGACAAGAAATTTTGGCTTAATGACGCTTATTTTGACCTTTCTGCGTTTTGGCAACAAACGCAAACAAACGCCAATGCCCTGATTGAAAAAACTTTGCAACTAAAAAATCGGTTTCCGAACGGCAAATCACTTTATCGTTTTCTCAAGGCTAACTTGTCCGGTTTCAACTATTTGGAAACAGCCGCCGCATTTTTTGTTTTCAATCGGATAACTTTTTCCGGCACAACTTTGAGCGGCGGTTACAGCGAATCGGCTTTTTGTGGACGTTTCACCGTAAGCAGTATTGAACGAATTAAACCATTTGCAAAATTGCTCGAAAATGTCCGAATTACAAATTTTGATTACGAAAATTTAATCCGCGCAAAAGGCGAAAATGTTTTTATTTATCTTGATCCGCCGTATTTTTCCGCGCAAAAATCCGCGCTTTACGGCAAAAAGGGAAATCTGCACAAAAATTTTGATTACGAAAGATTTGCCGATGTAATGAAATCTTGCAAACACAAATGGCTTATTACTTTAGACAATTGCGAAACGGTGCGCGAACTCTTTTCTTTCGCCGAAATCTCGCTTTTGCAATTCACTTACGGAATGCGAAACGTCAAACCGAATTCCAATCAAAAAGCCGAAGAGCTTTTGATTAAGAATTATTAATCCACAGATAAACACAGGTGAAACCAGATATAAAAATCTGTGTTTATCTGTGGGCAAAAATTAAACCGGCAAAACGGTCGAAGCCGCGCCCGTTAAAGGTGTTTGCGAATGTTCGGCGGTGGCGATGGATTTGTTCGATTCGATGTGTCCGTTGCCATTTGCGCCATTTGATTTTGTGCGATACCATTCGGCGACAACGCCAATCGGTTCGGGAACCTCGCCTATCGTAAAAAGTCCAACTTCGCCGCGTTTTTCGCGCATTTCGTTTCTTAAGTTTTCTGTCGCACTTTCGTCAATTGCCAAATCCGAAGCACTTAAAACTACACCGTAATCGGATTTTGCTTTTTCGATTGAAACCAAGCCGTTGCGAACGTCTTTTTGAACTTTTTCGCCCGGACGGTCAAGAGCGTCTTTCCAGCCGCCACCGCCTGCCGTGTCATAAACCAAAATATCACCCTTTTTCACAGGAACACGAGAGATTTTCGATGGCAAAGTTTCCTCGCTTCCGTCAGTGCGAATTAAACGCTTCGTCGAATTTGCACCCGTCAATCCGCCCATAATTCCCCAAGGTTTCGAGCGGTCGCGGTCGTCGTGAATAGCAATTTCGCCGTCAACATCGAAGCGATAAACCTTATGCACCGCATTTCCGCCACGATGAAATCCCGCGCCGCCCGTATCAATCAAACTGCCGTATTCCAATACGGTTATCGGATAATAGCTTTCGAGATATTCGGTCGGGATATTTTCAAAAAGTGGCCACCACGAATGCGCGTCCATTCCGTCGCCGACCGGACGACCCGGAATGCCGCCGTAAGTTATCTCCATCAAATGGAAAAATTCGCCGTTTTCATCGTGTCCGTTATATAAAAGATAAGGCGAAGTTCCGTAACCTGCGGCAGTCGAAAGTTCCGGTGCGCCTTTGCCAAGTGCGCCGCCCAAAACATCAAACAATCTCGTAAGCGCGTGTGTTCGACAACCCAAAGCCGCCGGAAATTCGGGATTGAGCAGAGATTTTTCGGGAATTGTAACGTGCAAAAGCGGATAAAATCCGTCGTTGAACAAAATTTGCGGGTCGAAAACCATAATCAGATACACACCGATAAACATCTTGAACATTTCCTCATTCAGATAAAAATTTATCGGTCCCGGTGCTTGCGGGTCTGTGCCTGTCCAATCGAAATATGCCTCGTGTCCTTTGCGGTAAATCGTCAGCTTCATTTTATAAGGACCGTTGCCGCGCCCGTCGTCGTCAATGTAATCTTCAAATTCGAGCGGTGTTTCGGGCAGACACATTACGATTAACTGCTTCATCGCTTCATAAGTTCTGTCTAACAAAGCCTCGCAACCCGCGATATAAACATCTTTGCCGAATCTGTCGCACATTTCCTTGACGCGCTTATCAGCCGTCCGACACGCTGCGACAATTGCCATTAAATCGAAATAATTCATTGTCGGCACACGCGAATTTGCCAAAATCGTGTCTAATAAATCTTCGTTCAAAATGCCGCCTGCGAATAATTTGACCGGCGGAATTCGCGTTCCTTCGCCGAAAATCGTGTCGGCATCGGTCGGCAAACTTCCCGAAACCGGACCGCCCATATCAATCGTATGCCCGAATTGCGAACCCCAACCGACGAGTTCGCCTTCATAAAAAATCGGCATCAAAACCATCCAATCGTTGATATGCGAAATCGCGCCGCCACACGAATACGGATCGGACACCAAAAAAACATCGCCTTCATTAACGCCACGTTTCCAATTCGCCAAAAACCCGTTGATATATGAGCCGAACTGCCCGACAACCATTCGCCCGTCGGGATGACAAATCATTGGAAAACCATCGTGTTGTTCACGAATCACCGGCGACATCGCCGAGCGAAACAAAACCGTATCCATCTCTTCGCGGGCGTTCCGCAAAGCATTTTCTATAATATCTAATGTAATTTTATCAATTTCGGGCATCATTTTTACCTCAACTTGTATTAAACTTATAACCAATTATAACCGTAAATTCTTTTTTCACCAAACTTACTTTTTCAGTGTAAATCCGGCTTGCACCCAGCGCAGATTTATGCCGATTCGCGTCGCGTCGGGGTTTGCCCAAGTATAAGCAACCGTTTTTCCCGTCGAATTTTCGATGATTTTCAGCGTCATAACTTGCGTGCCGTTTCGATAGGCAAGTTGGGCAAGTTGGGCGAAAAATCTGTCATTGATTTTAACTGTTCCGCCTTGGTCGTAAGTCATTAAATTTCGCTGACCTGTCCAATCTTCGGCGGGCGCGTCTGCACCGGTCATTTCGGTTGACCCGCTTTTTAAAACTGCCGTCCAACCTTCAAACATTCTGACTCGTTTGAGTTTATGATGAATATTTGCACGGTTTCCGAAAACGTAATTTCCTTGTTCGTCTTTGGCTTGGTCGTTAATCCAAATTTCGTCCTTTGTAAGAAATAAATCGTCAGTAATAATTAAGGTTTTGCCGCTTCGTTTTGAAACTACGCGACAAGCGTCTTTTTTCATCGAGCCTTCAAATTTATCGCCCGATTTGTTCAATCGCCAGAAAACTTCGCAACCTTTCGGCGAATCCATTTTATCCAAAGTCAAACCGTTTAATTTCGTTTGGTCAAGATGCGCGTTCAGAACGGCTTTTTCATCGGGGAAAGTATAGATTTTCAGTTCGATGGCTTTTTCCTTTTTGTTCGGTGTGAAAACATAAAGTCTTTGCCGATAAATTTTCGTCTCATCGCCATCCATAAATTGTTGAACATAAAAAACGTTCTCGCCGATTGCAGGAAGATTTACACGCGCAAAAATTGAATGAATGCGCTCGTGCGGAAATTCTGCCTTCGATTCTTTTTCCTCGAAAGTTTGTGCGTAATTATCGAATCTGCCTTCAAACCATTTCATCATCAGAGGCATTTCCTTCGACGGGTTTTGTGCTACAACCGACAACGCGAAAAGTAATAAAACGCTTGAAATCAAAGAAGTTTTTTTCATAAATTTAAGGGCTTTTATTTATCCGCAAATAAATACAGATGAACACAGATAAATCATAAAAAATCTGTGTTCATCTGCGGATAATTATTTCCTTTACTTAAACAATTTATTCCATTCAAATGAAAGTCCGAACACAAAACTTCTGCCGGGAGCAGGCGCAGTTTGAAAATGTTCATAGAAAAAATTGTTCGTCAGATTGTCAATTCCGGTCGTGAACGTGAACTTATAGCGTTCTGCACGCCAGGTGTAACCGCCTCTGATAGTTTGTTTGTCAATCGGATTCAGATTGGCAAATGTGCCGAAATTAACCAATGTCGTTCCGATAAAACTAAGTGGATCGGCGCGGGTTACACGATTCTGATGCCGCCAGAAATATTCAGCAAAAATTCTGCCGTCGCGGTCAAGATATTGAACGCCGCCGATTATGCGAAACGGCGTAATATTAGCAAGCGGAAAATCATCGAGCGAACCTTTCAACGGAATCGGTGTAGTTGTTTTATTGTAAAGCAAATTGAACGCCGTAATCGCTTGCGGAAGCGGATCATTGTTTGTGCCGTGCTGTGTGCCAAGCGCGTAATAACCTGTTAAACTTCCGAAACTTCCAAGCGACAAACTGCTTTCAGCAGTTGATTCCCACCCTGAAATTACATTCGACGTAGCATTGATGCGAGCGTTGATGCTGACTACCGCCTGACCGCTTATGCATCCGAAACCGACTGCTCCCGGACTTCCCGGAAGACTCGGCGGAATCGGCGCAACACAGTAATTTTGTGCCGGTGCGTAGGTTAGCAAATCCTCAATTTCGTTGCGAAAATATCCGAGCGAAAACGTAAAAAATTTCTGCTGAACTTTTACGCCGACATCGTAATTATTTCCTTTTTCGGGCAATAAATTCGGATTGCCGACAACGAGCGAAGCAAAAAACGAGCCGGGTGAGAAATTACGAATCAAATAGCGTTCTGTGATTCCCGGTTCGCGGTAGCTGTTTGCCCAACGAAAATAAGGATTGATGCCGTAAGGAAGCCTTCCGACAACACCGAAACTGTATGTTACCGAACTGCGGTTTGACGTAACCGAACCTGTTCCGGCGGTCAGTCTCGTCAAATTCGGCAAAGCCGCCACGAGCGATGTTAAAGCCTGCGGATTCGCCGTCAAACCCGGAACTGCGGCATTAAGCGCGGCAAATTCCGTCGAAAGCGGAAAACCGTTTCCGGGAAGTCCCGACGTAACCCAATTATCGCGGCGCACACCGAAAGTAACGCGAACGTATTTAAATCGGTCTAATTCGGCTTGCGCGTAAATATTGTTATCAGTGTAATTTGAAACCGGTGCACTCGCACCGATTGTCGGTGCAACGGTCGAACTTAAAGTCGTTGATAATCCCGGAATTGCTCCCGCACCGACAACGGGCGCAGAAAGAAAATAATCTCTCGAATTTTCTTTCGTTTTTCCACCGCCGACGGTTACAAATAAACCTTTGAACGGCGCAAATGTTGCTTGAATATCAATGCCGTAGGTGTTCACCGTATTCAAATTATATGTGTAGCTTGCGCCCGTAATTGCCGGTGTAACGCCCGGAAGTGTGTTCGCACTGAAAATCGAGGGATTTCCCGTGAACGCGCCGGTTGCCGCAACATAACTTCCGCCGAATGTGCTGTTCAAATTAGCGTAGGTAAATTGATTCTGCGGAAAAGACAATTTTTGATGAAAATAATTGACCGAAGCTCGCGGAATGTATTTATTGATGTCTAAAACCTCGTAGCGACCGCCGAATTTAGTGAAATGTCTGAATGAGGTGTATCTTAACTGTGTTTCATATGGCGGACCCGAAAAAGCGTTGCCGATGTCATCGTCGTCCTGATTCAAAAATTTCCCGCGAATTGTATGATTTTCCCAAGGGAAAAACCAAATATCGAATTGTTTTCCGTTGCCGCGTCCTTGTCCGTTGCCGATTTTCGAGCCTTTCGGTAAAGCAAAAATGGGGTAACTACTGCCCGATTGAAATGTCGTTCCGGCAGCATTTGTCGGAAATTGACGGAAAAATGCGCCGATGGCAAGATTTTCCTGGATTGTAATATCGCCGTCGCCGATTTTGTAATTCGTATTTGAATTCATATTGAAACTGCCGCGAAAAGCCGCATATTTTGAACCCAAATTGAGCGTAACATTGCCGCGAGAGATTTCGCCGTTGCTGATATAACTTCCATCAAGCCGAAAACCGAGATTGAAGCCTGTCGGTGGAACAGAAGGACGTTTGGTAATCAAATTTATCGTGCCGCCGATAGCGTCCGAACCGTAAAGCGACGACCCCGAACCGGACAAAACCTCGACTGCTTCGAGCTGTGTCGGATCAACAATCGAAACCGGAGGACCGCTTGCACCCGGATCGAATCGCGCATTATTCAGACGTTCGCCGTCAATCACAATCAACACACGAGTCGAAGAAAATCCACGCAGACGCGGGCGTTCGCGTTGCGGATTGGTTTCGATAACTGTCAGATTCGGTGTGCGCTCCATTGCTTCAAACGTCGAACGCGGCAGACGTTGTTCGATGTTTTCGGCAGTCGTAACCGTAACGGTTTGCGGAACTTCCGCCGCAATTCGTTCCGTGCCTTTACCGGCAGTAACGGTTACAGTGTCTTGAATTGCGCCGGGCGCAAGCGAAAAATTCTGCGTCAGCGGAGCATCGCCGACCACGATTGATTCTGCGCTCGTGCCGAAACCCGAAGCTGTTGCTGAAAGACGATAGCTTCCTGCCGGCAAACCTGCAAACGAATAATTTCCGTTACCGTCCGTTACAGCGACAACCTCACGACCGGAACCGAGATTCAAGGCTTTGACTGTTGCGCCGACAACCGCCGCTCCATTGGAATCGTTGACTGTGCCGCTGATTTTGCCTGTTTGGGCAAACGCTAATACGCCCCCAAAAACCAATAACGTAATTACTAAAAAAATCTTCCTTATTGACCTAACGAACATATTTTGCTCCTTAATTTTATTGATTGGAAAAGATTTGTGCTAAATAGCAGACAAACTTTTTTCAACTTTGTTGTTGACGAAAAACCTATTATTTGGCAATGTATTGTTTATAACGATGACTTATTTGTTATAAACTAATAACAAATTTTTGTCAATAGATTGAGTGAATTTTTTACAAATGTCAAACAGCCGAAAAACATCAATTTCGTGGGTTGAAGCCGAAAAAATAACTCTGCGCGGTTATGCAATTGAAGATTTAATCGGGCGCATTTCTTTAGGCGAAACGATTTTTTTGCTTTTGATGGGCGAAATGCCAACGAAAAATCAGGCGAAAATGCTCGAAGCGATTTTGGTTTCGGTCATTGACCACGGCGTTCGCCCGCCTTCGACGATTGCCGCCGTAACCGTTGCAAATACGGGCGCAAGTTTGAATTCAGCAGTTGCGGCGGGAATTTTGGCAATCAATAAATTTCACGGCGGCGCGATTGAAGATGCAATGCAGGCAATCACCGAAACGGTCGAAATTCAAACGAAAGAAAATCTCTCGGCAGTTGAAGCGGCTGAGAAAATCGTGCAAAATTACAAGTCCGAAGGAAAACGGATTTCCGGCTTCGGACACCGTTTTCACGCGGCAGACCCGCGCACCGTTCGATTGTTTGAATTGGCGAAAGAGTTGAAAATTGCGGGGAAATTTGTCGAACAAGCAGAAGTTTTAGAAAAAGTTTTAACGGAAAAATCGGGCAGAAATCTGCCAATAAACGCTGATGGCGCGATTGCCGTTTTGCTTTGTGAAATGAATTTTCCGCCGAAAACGGCAAACGGAATTTTTATGATTGCGCGTGTCGCCGGATTGGTTGCACACGCAACCGAAGAACAAGAACGAAATCCGCCGATGCGGACAGTTTCGGTTGAGGATTACGAATACGACGGCGAAAAAGAAAAGAAATTGTCCATAAATGAACACGGATGACAACAATTTGATTCTCGGGAAAAAGACTAGAGAGAAGCTCATAAGCGATTACGACACGAGAAACTTACAGTCTTTTTTCAGTTATGTTGTTTTCATCGCAGGCATTATCGCAATGTTCTTTTTTACAAAAAACGGACAACAAGAAATCGGGTTAATTACTGTCGTAGTCGGTTCTTTTTTATCAATGATTTTATATTATCTGGGAAGCAGATGCCCGATTTGCGACAAACTAAAAAATCTAAGTCATAGGACTTGGGGAATTTTTTCATACAATAAAGGACGAATTATTTGCAAAACCTGTCATTTAGAAGATGATCAAATGCACAAATATTTTGATTTGTTAATTAGAAATGTCGAAATAAACAAAGAAACGATTGCACAGTTTAATAAACGCGATTTGTAAAATTTACGAACGATGAAAAAAAGCAAGATTTTACTAATTTTAATTTTAATTTCGAGCTTCGCTTTGAGCGTTTCGGCGCAAAAATCGGGGGCGGCTGAAACTGTGAAATCGTTTTATGTTTTTCATAATTTGCGTTCGGGGCTTTTCAGTTTGCACGAAGTAAATCTGCGGCGAAAATGGTTCACTGCGGAGCTTTACAAATTGTTTGTGAACGAACTCAAACGCGAAGATGAATTTACGAAAAAAAATCCGACGGAAAAACCGCATTACGGCGATGGTTTTCCGCTTCAACCGTTTTCGGAATGCGTTGACGGCGAAAAGGTGATTATTAACACTTTTGAAGTCAAAGAAATTTCGTCCGACCCATCGAAAGCAACGGTTGAAGTAAAATTTTATTCGCCCGAAAAATGTGAAAGGAAATTGATTGATACTTACAAGGTCGAGTTGGTCAAAGTCAAAAATTCGTGGCTCATAAATGATTGGATATACTCTGATAACAAAAGACTTACGGACGATTTGAAACGAAAAGATTATTGATTATGCAAACACAAACGGAACAAACGATGAAGGAAAAAATAGTCGAAACGATACCGGAAATTAAATTGATAAAAGACGCAGATTTGCGCGAAAAAACCGTGCAGGTTTGGGAAGATGCTCTCACCGAAGGCGGCTGGACGCTCGAAGCACTTCACAAAATGCCGTTCAGTATTTTTGTTGAAAATTGCAATATTTCGTTTATCGAGCATGTGCGAACGGTTTGCAAAATGTGCATTGCGGTTGCCGATGTTTTGCAAGAATCTTACGGAACGCGCTCAAATATTAATTATGATTATTTGATTTCCGGCGCGTTATTGGCTGATGTCGGCAAGCTCATCGAATATGAAGAACATGACGGAAAAATTACTAAAGCCGGACGCGGACAACATTTGCGGCATCCGTTCACGGGTGTTGCAATGAGCCATTTTCGCGGCATTCCGGCGGAAGTTCAGCACATTATCGCTACGCATTCCAAAGAAGGCGAACTGATGATTCGCTCCAACGAATCAGTGATTTTTCATCACGCTGATTTTATTGATTTCGATTTGGTCAGCAAAAAAAGACCTTTTTAACGCAGAGGAGCAAGGATGCAAAGGCGCAAATGTTTCATAAAATCTTGCTAAAAAATCCTTTGCGTCTTTGCGCCTTTGCGTCTTTGCGTTAAAAAGATATGCAAAAAACAATTTCTCAAATTTGGGCGGAATACGCCGTTAACCTGACCTTTGAAGATTTGTCGGCGGAAGCAATTTTGGCGGCAAAGATGTTTATTTATGACAGTTTCGGCTGTGCGCTCGGCGGTTCTAAGACGGAAGATTTTCATATTTTGGAAGCCGTTTTTAGCGAAATCGGCGGACGTGGCGAGTGTTCTGTTATCGGTTCAAATTTGAAAACCGATGTCCGAAGTGCGAGTCTTATCAATGGTTTAGCGATTCGCGCACTTGATTATAACGACGTTTATTGGAAACAAGATCCGTCGCATCCGTCAGATTTATTACCGGCGGCGTTTTGTGTCGGCGAACGCGAAAATCGGAGCGGAAAAGATTTGCTTGTCGCAACCGTAATTGCTTACGAACTCGAAATGCGAATTATGGAATCGGCGTTTCCGGGCGTTCGTGAACTTGGACTTCATCACGCAACTTTGACGCAGTTTGTTTCACCCGTTGTTGCAGGGAAAATGTTGAATTTGAACGCCGAACAAATTGCAAACGCGCTCGGCATCGGCGCGTCGCACAACGTAACTTTGGGCGCGGTTACAGCCGGAACTCTGACGATGATGAAAAATACGGTTGACCCGATGGCAACCGAAGCCGGAGTTTTTGCCGCACTTCTCGCGCAAAAAGGCTACCAAGGCACAACGCCGATTTTTGAAGGACGTGAGGGGCTTTTTGACGCAATCGGCGACAAATGGAAACCCGAAGTTTTGACCGAAAATCTCGGCAAAACCTTTAAAATTGTTGATTGTTCAATTAAACCTTTTCCGTGCGAAGCCTTGACACACGCACCAATTTCCGCCGTTTTGGATTTGGTTTTAGCGCACAATTTACAACCCGAACAAATCGAATCAATCGAAATTCACACGCTCAAACGCGCTGCCGAAATTCTCGCGGACGAGAAAAAATACATCATTGATTCACGCGAAACCGCCGACCACAGCTTGCCGTATTGCATCGCGGCGGCAGTTGTCAGAAGAAAATTAACGCCAAACGAATTTAACAAAGAATCGCTTGCAGACGCACAGATTTTGGAAACTGTTCCGAAAGTCAAAGCCGTTCTCGAACCGTCGTTTGAATCGCGTTTTCCGGCTGAACAACCGTGCAAGGTTTCGATAAATCTGACCAACGGCGAAACTCTCACAAAAGAACGCGCCTATCCGAAAGGCGATCCGCGCGACCAACTTTCAACCGAAGAATTAAAGGAAAAATTTTCGATTTTAGCCGAAGATATTTTGGATGAATCTCAAAAAGAAGCAGTTTATAATGCAGTTTATGATTTGGAAAACGTCCGCGAAATCGGTAATTTGATGCGATTGTTAGTGAAATAATTTTGTCTGCGAAACATACGAAATATACGAAAAAGATTTGATTTAATTTCGTTTTTTTCCTATGCTTCGCAGGCAAAAAATCTTAATGAAAACGCTTTACGACAAAATTTGGGACGCGCACACGGTTTATGCCGAGGAGGGAAAACCTTCACTGATGTATGTTGATTTGCATCTCGTTCACGAAGTTACAACGCCGCAGGCTTTCGATGGTTTGCGCGAAAAAAACCGCAAAGTGCGCCGACCTGATTTGACTATCGGAACGCTTGATCATTCGATTCCGACGAAAAATATTTTTGGTAAAATCAAAGACGAATTTGCCGCCAAACAAATCGAAGTTTTCCGCGAAAATTGCAAAAAAAATAACATAAAATTTTTCGACATCGGCGCACAGCATCAAGGCATCGTCCACGTTTTCGCGCCCGAATTGGGACTTTCACAACCCGGAATGACGATTGTTTGCGGCGATTCCCACACTTCAACACACGGCGCATTCGGCGCGTTGGCGTTTGGAATTGGAACAAGCGAAGTCGAGCAAGTTCTTGCAACACAATGTTTACAACAAACGAAATCAAAAAATCTTTTGATAAAAATTAACGGGAAATTACCTTTCGGCGTTACGGCGAAAGATTTGGTTTTGCATATCATCGGTGAAATCGGCACAGACGGCGCGAACGGTTTTGTAATCGAATATGCAGGTGAAGCGATTGAAAATCTTTCGATGGAAGCACGAATGACCATCTGCAATATGTCAATCGAAGCCGGAGCGCGTGCCGGAATGATTGCGCCCGATGCGGTAACTTTTGAATATTTGAAAGATAAGTTTTACGCGCCGAAAGGTGAAAATTGGGAAAAAGCGGTTGAATTTTGGCAAACTTTGCCAAGTGATAAAAACGCAGTTTTTGATAAAACAATCGAAATCGAAGCCGAAACGCTCGAACCTTTTGTAACTTGGGGAACAACGCCCGCGATGAGTGCGAAAATCAGCGAAAAAGTCCCCGAATTTTCGGAAACGAAAATGGAGCGACAATCTTACGAACGCGCTTTGAATTATATGGCTTTACAGCCGTCGCAACAGATTAAAGAAATCGAAATAAACCGCGCATTTATCGGCAGTTGCACAAATTCGCGGATTGAAGATTTACGCACCGCCGCGCAAATTATCAAGGGCTACAAAGTTCATAAAAGAGTTTCTGCAATGATTGTTCCGGGTTCGCAAACTGTCAAAAAACAAGCCGAATCAGAAGGAATTGCACAGATTTTTATTGATGCGGGTTTTGATTGGCGCGAATCGGGCTGTTCGATGTGCGTGGCGATGAACGACGATTTTTTGCTTGCAGGAGAACGCTGTGCTTCAACGTCAAATCGAAATTTTGAGGGCAGACAAGGGCGCGGCGGCAGAACGCATCTCGCCTCACCCGCAATGGTCGCGGCGGCGGCAATTTGCGGGCATTTTACGGATGTCAGAGATTGGAAAATGAAAAAATGATCTTTGATTTTTGATCTTTGACCTTTCAAAAATCAAAAATCAAAGATCCAAGATCAAAATGAAAAAATTCACCAAACATAAAGGTAAAACAGCAGCAATTTTCCAGCCGAATATTGATACTGACCAGATTTTGCCAAAGCAATTTTTGAAGCGCATTACAAAAAGCGGCTACGGAGATTTTTTGTTTTATGATTGGCGTTTTGACGAAAATGGTGCGGAAAAATCGGACTTTGTTTTGAATCAGCCTAGTTTTCGTGATGCTTCGATTTTGCTTACCGGAAAAAATTTCGGCGGTGGAAGTTCACGCGAACACGCACCTTGGGCTTTGGCGGATTTCGGTTTTCGCGTCATTATTGCGCCTTCGTTCGGTGAGATTTTTTTCAATAATTGTTTCAAAACCGGACTTTTGCCGATTGTTTTAGACGAAAAACAAGTCGCCGAATTGGTCGAAAAAACTGGCATAATCAAAAATTATTCGCTGACGATTAATCTGGAAACGCAGGAAATAACGGATGAAAAATCTTTTCTCATAAATTTTGAAGTTGACGATTTTCGGCGCGAATGTCTGCTTAATGGTTGGGATGACATCGGTTTGATTTTAAAACACGAATCAAAAATCAACGAATTTGAACTTCAAAGACCAAATTGGACGCTTTCTGTTTAATTTTCAAATAGACATTTCTAATAAATTTGTTATAAACTTATAACAAATTTTGAAATCCTGTGGCACAATTACACGAACATCAAGCAAAAAAGATCTTAGCCGAAAACGGAATCGAAATTCCGCACGGGCTAGTCGCGCTTGATTCAAAAACGGCGCGTGAAATTGCCGAAAATCTTAGTAACGAAATTGTGATTAAGGCGCAAATTCATTCGACATCGCGGGCGGCTTCGGGCGGAATTTGTTTTGCTTCAAACGCAGACGAAGCCGAAAAAATTGCCGATGAATTGATTGGAAAAGAAATCGCCGGAAATCTTTGCGAAGCGGTTTTGATTGATGAAAAAGCCGAAATTGAGCGCGAATTTTATCTCGGATTTATCATTGACACGGTTTTGAAACGTCCGACTTTGCTTTTCTCGAATGCCGGTGGAAGCGGCATCGAAGAACGCGCCGATTCGATGCGGAAATTGGTTTGTTCAATTCGCCGCGAACCAACGATTGATGAGATAAAAACGATTTGCAATGATGAAAAAATCGCCGGAATTCTGCAAAAACTTTACCGAACAGCCAAATCGTGCGAAGCGCGAACAGCGGAAATCAATCCGCTTGCGCTTTTGAAAGACGGTAGATTAGTTGCGCTTGATGCGCGAATTTCGGTTGATGATTACGCGGTTTTTCGCCACGAAGACTTACCAATCGAAATGGCGCGAGAACTCGGACACACGCCCACAAAATTAGAAAAAATTGCGTGGGAAGTCGAAAAAGACGACTTTCGCGGCACGTTTTACTTCGTTGAAATTATCGAAGACCAATCAAAAATCGAAAATCAAAAATCGAAAATCGGCTTTCACGGCGCAGGCGGCGGCGGTTCGATGGCATCTTTGGACGCGGCGCAACGCAATGGTTTATCCCCCGCTTGTTATGTTGACACGAGCGGAAATCCGCCGGCATCGAAAGTTTATCGGGCGGCGAAAATTATTCTTTCGATTCCCGACATCAAAGGTTATTTTTTGTCAGGTTCGGGCGTGGCAAGTCAAGAACAATTCGGCTTGGCACGAGCCGTAATAAAAGCGTTTTTAGAAGTTCAACCAAAAATTCCGGCAGTTTTAAGATTGGGCGGTAACGGCGAAGACATTGCGAAAGACTTAGTTGAACGCTACGCCGAATTTTTACCCGCTCCGATTGAAGCCTATCAAAAAAAAGATTCAGCGGATTTTTGTGCCGCACGTTTGCGAGAACTAATCTTTAAAACAAAGGCGCAAAATAGCAAAGACGCAAAGGAGAAGAAAAATGATAAAAATTTTTCGGCAGATTACACTTTTAAATCCAAAACAGGAACGGTTTCTTTTGATTATTCGCAATTAAATAAGTTTTCAGCCGAAAAAATTGTCGAATCTTGTCCACAAAAGATTTTAAGATTAGACGAAAATGACCAACCAATTTTAGCCATTGAAGCCGAAGAAGCGGAACGCGGGAAATGTTCGGAATGTTTGGCGTGCGAGTTTGCGAGTTTGAATTTGGGGTTGAGTGCAGTGAAGATTGATTTTCCAATAGATGGTTTGAATTAGGAGTATTAAATTTATGAAGCAAGTGCCTGAAGCTCTTTTGTTTATGCTAGGCGCGTGGAATGAGCGAAATTTAGATAAAATCCGTTCGCATATTGATAAATGTATCTCGGATAAAATTGTTTTTGCCGACCCGGACAATTTTGTTCAAGGCAAGGATGAATTTACCGAAATGATTGTTCGTTTTCGTCAAGAAAATCCCGAAGCTATACTCAAACCGATAAGCGGTATGGATTCGCATCACAATCGTTTTCGTTACTGGTGGGGGAATTTTGTTGGCGGTGTGATGACAGTTAAAGGTTTTGACGTTGTGCAATTAGACGAAAACGGTTTGGTTGAACGGGTTGACGGATTTTTCGGCGATTTGCCAACTTTGGGATAATAGTGTCAATTCTAATAGATCAACACAAAAAAGTTATCGTCCAAGGCATCACAGGACGCGAAGGTTCGGCACGAGCAAAATTGATGCTTGATTACGGAACAAATGTTGTCGGCGGATGCACTCCAAATCGTGGCGGGCAGGAAGTTCACGGTTTGCCTGTGTTTAATTCTGTTAAAGAAACGGTTGATGCGCTTGGAAAAATTGATGTGAGCGTTATTTTCGTTCCTGCTCCGCGAGTTAAAGCGGCGGCGATTGAAGCGATTGAGGCGGGCGTTCCGCTAATTGCGTTGATTGCCGACAGAGTTCCGCTTTATGATGTTTTGGAAGTTTGCGAAGTCGCGGACGAACACGGCGCGAAGTTTGTCGGACCGAACACGGTTGGCGTGATGTCGCCCGAAAAAGCGGTTCTGGGAATGATGGGCGGACGTGCGGAAACGGCGCGGGAATGGTTTCATTCGGGCGAGGTCGGGATTATGTCCAGAAGTGGTGGACTTTCGGCTTCGACGGGTTATTATATCTGCCAAACAGGAATCGGAATTTCGACAATTTGCCACGTCGGGGGCGATTCGGTCATCGGTCTGACTTTTCCCGAAGTGGCGCAAATGTTTGAAAATGATGAAGATACAAAACTAATCGTGATGATTGGCGAAATCGGCGGTTCACAGGAAGAACAAGTCGCGGATTTGGTAGCAAGCGGGAAAATCACCAAACCGATTGTCGCCTACATCGGCGGAAAAGCCGCGCAATCCGGCACACGCTATTCGCACGCGGGCGCAATCATCGAAGGCGGAAAAGGAACTTGGGCTGGAAAGGTTGAAAGATTAAATGAGGTTGGTGTAATGATTGTTGAGCAATTCGGCGACATTCCAAAAACAGTTCAAAAAGTTTTAGCCACGAATTAACACGAAATTTCACGAAAAAATTTTCGTGAAATTTCGCGTTCTTTTGTGAGCAAAAAAATCGGAGAAATTTATGAAAAAACTGATTCTATTCGTAACAATAATTTGTTTATCGGCAACATTTTCGTTTGCACAAAAGAAGATGAAGCGGACTCCCGAACAACTTCGGTTGGAGGCGACTTACGCACGCCCCGATGGTAAGGATTTTATCTTTACGATTCGCGGTTCGGCGTATGCTTTTATTCCGGGCGAGCGTCCTTTTAAACTTTTCGGATTGGACGGCTACAATATTCGCCGTCGCGTTGAAACGCCGGAAAAAGACGGTTTTTTCTTAGCCACGCGAGAAATTGTTTTTTATACCGATCCGAAAACGGGCGAAATTATCAATGAATGGGAAAATCCTTGGACAAAAGAAAAAGCGGAAGTTTTTCATATCGCCAACGATCCCGTGAACAGTCGGATTCGTGTGAAAGATGGTAAATATATTTCGGTTTCGATGGACGGCAAGCGCGAATTCGGCGAATCGGCGGCGGCGGAAGAATACGGCGATTATCTCGTTTGGCATACAGACGTTTTTCCGTTTTATCCCGTTCCGAATCTCACAAAAACTTATACTGCCGCCGAACTTTTCGATTTTTATGTGCCGAAAAAATATCTTTATAACAACGAAATCCCGAAAAATGTTTTCGTCAGTTGGACGCGGGTTGGACCGTGGCTTCCGTGGATGAAAATGGACAATAAAGACGGTATTATCGTCTATCACGCCCGCAGTGAAAGACTTGAAGATTGGAACGCTTTGCCCGAAAAAGTCAAAGCGCGGGTAAAAAAAGATTTTCCGGTTTATATGACCGCGCCGGACAAAGTTGATCCCAACGGCAAAAATGAAACATCTTGGACTTACTACAACCGTATTATGGAAGAGCGCAAGAAGAAACAATGAAACGGAAAATGGAAAGTGGAAAACGGAAAATTCTGGTTGTATTAATTTTGCATTTTGCATTTTGTATTTTTAATTCAACAGAGCTTATGGCACAAGAAACATCAATCGGCGGCGTTTATGAAGTCGGCATAGGCGCAACAGACGAGAAACCTTTAATTGCATATTTCGAGCGTTTTGGTTATCGCGTCGGAAATACGGGCGAAATTTCGGCGAAAGACGCGAAAAAACTTTATGGCGTTGATTCCAAACTGAAATCTATTCGGCTTTTGCATCAAGACAGCGACCACGGTTTGATTCGGATTATGGTTTGGGAAAATCCCGTGAATGAAGGTTTGCAGATGTCGCGGATGAATGTTTTGGGAAATCGTTGGGGAGCGATGATGACAGCAGATATTTATAATCTGCAAAATCACGCCGAAGAAGCGATTGCACAAAAACGCGAGATTTTTATGGTCGAACCGCAACGCGCCGAAATTTATAAACTCGAAAAACGTCCGATTCCATTTCTTGAAAATTATGCAACTGTCCGCGAAATGTGTTTGATTCAACCGCTCATAAGACAGATTTTGTTTCAGAGATTCGGATATAATTTGGCAAATTACGGCAAAATCAATCAGGAATCTTTTTTCAAATCATCGCAAATCACACATTTCGGAATGGTTGTTTATCGCAATCAGGAAAATTTGAATTTTTACGATAAAGTCTTGGGTTTATTGAAAGTTAAGGAAAACACCAATTTCGATTCCGATTACAATAATCCATCTTCACGCGCCGTTTTCAGCCTCGAAAAGCATCAAAAATACGGCGCAACGGATTTCGATAATCCGAAAAGCTCAACTAATCCGGCAAACGCACTTTCGGGCAGACTGAAAATTATTTGGTTTTCGGAAGATTCAAAATTAGAGAATAAATTCGAATATTCAAAACCGGGCAGTTTGGGCTATTCGCTCTACACTTATCGCGTCAAAGGCATCGAAAAATACCACGAAAAAGTAAAGCAAAGCAACTCAACAAACGTAACCGAAATAAACAAAAACGAATTTGGTGAACGCTCGTTTTCATTCATCGCGCCGGACGGATATTTTTGGACTATTTTGGGGGAGTAATTTTAACGCAAAGATGCAAAGATGCAAAGATTTTTATTGTTTTCCTTTGCTTCTTTGCGCTTTTGCATCTTGACGTTAAATTAAAACTATGAAAAATAAAGTTGCAATTATCACAGGAAGCAGTAGCGGAATCGGTTTGGCGATTGCGGAAACACTTGCAAAATCCGAGGTTAGCGTTGTTTTGAACGGACGCAACGCAGAAAAATTAAATGCCGCCGAGGCACAAATTGCATCTTTGGGCGGCAAAGTTTTAGCTGTCCGTGCTGATGTTTCAAAAACGGAGGAAATCGAAAATCTCGTTCACGAAACGATGGAAAAATTCGGCAAAATTGATATTTTAATCAACAATGCCGCAACCGTCGGAGTCGGATACACGGTTGAAAATATGCCGCTCGAAATTTGGGATGAAATTTTGAATATCAATCTGCGTTCGGTTTTTCTGATGTGCCAAGCAACGATTCCGCATCTTAAAACAAACGGCGGCAGAATCATCAATATCGGCGGACTTTCATCAAAAAATCCGTTGCCGTTTGCGGCGGCAGATGCTTGTTCAAAAGCGGGAATTCTTGCACTGACAAGAGTTTTAGCGGCAGAACTCGGCGTATTCAAAATCACTGTCAATACTGTTATTCCCGGCTTTCAGCCTGACACGCCAACGGGAAAAATTTTCAATAAAAAGCTCGCCGAAGCATTTCACATAACACCCGAACAATCAATCGAAAGCACACGCGCCCGCACACTTCTCAAACGCTTTGAAACAACGGATGAACTCGCCGCCACCGTCGCTTTTCTCTGCTCCGACGCAGGCGCAGGCTTTACCGGACAAAATCTTAACGTCAATTGCGGTCTGGCAACTTACTGATTTTTGATAAAATCATCATCTGCACACCGCCGGTTAAAATAAAGTTACTAAACATTAGTCCGAAGCAAAACTTGACAGATAAACTTACTTTTTCTTGGCAATTTTTCTTAGTTTTTTGATTACGTCGTTTTCAATCGAACGAGTTGAATTTTCCATTGTTCCTAAACTCATTTTTTTGTCGGGATAATTGTCGCTCCAATTTAGAAAAACGATTTTTTCGCCGGAAAGAAAACTTTTGGTGCGAATGCTCGGTTCGACAACCGTATAAAATTCAAAATTTTCGGTTACGATTTTGCCTTTGAAAATTTCTTTTACTTCTGCCTTCAAACGATAAAGACAATAGCCTCCACCTTTGCTATTTTCGCAATCGCCGCCACCGATTTGGTCAATAAGTTCGAGGCTTTTGATTCGGATGTGGACAACAGCATCTACTTCATTAAAATCGGATTTCAAAAGCGATGACGAATAAAAATCGTTCTGCGCCAAAATATTTTGTGCTGAAACGAAAACCAGTGCGGTTAAAAAAACGAAAATTCTCAAATTTCTCATAAACTAATTTCTCAAAAAAATTACACTACTTGCCATTTTCATCTAATTTATGCCAAAGTCAAGATATAAGTTTTACAAAATTTTTGCGGGAGAAATTGAAAAAAATATGCCGAAAATTACTGCGGAAACGGCAAACGGAACGATGGCTTTTGAAGCCGAAGAAGGACGCAAGCTCGTGCTTTGTTTAGAAGATAACGGTGTTGATATTTTGCACAGGTGCGGCGGAAATGCGCGTTGCACGACTTGTCGCGTTGAGGTTTTATCGGGCGATCCGGGCGAAATCGGCGAAGCCGAAGCTGCGATTTTAGCAACGAAAACAGACTTGGGCGACCACGCACGGCTTTCGTGTCAGGTGCGCGTGATTGACGATTTGCACGTCAAAGTTATGAGACAAGCAAGCGTCGAAGGAATGGATGCAGGTGGAAGACCTGTTGAGTAAGTGAGAAGTGAGAACTAAAAATAAGAAGTATAAAGTTATAATTTAAGGAGTTAGAAAATGGGTTGGAATACGATTTATAAAGCAAAATCTTGGGATTTGAGTGATTTGACAGGCATTTCCAATGAAACTTTGGCAATGCACTTTAAACTTTACGAAGGTTACGTTACGAATACGAATGTTTTGAACGAAAAAATCGCCGAATTGATGAAAAACGGCTCGCTCGACGCGACGCAAATGGCGGCTTTTTCAGAACTCAAACGTCGTTACGGTTTCGAGTATAATGGAATGGTTTTGCACGAATATTATTTCGACAATATGCAAAAACAAGGCACGGGCGATGCCGCTAAAGATTCGGCTTTTGCAAAAGCGGCGGAAGCAGGTTTCGGAAGTTATGAAACTTGGAAAAACGATTTTGTCAGTGTCGGCAAAATGCGCGGTGTCGGTTGGGCGATTACTTACGCCGACGGCGACGGAAATCTTTCAAATCATTGGATTTCGCTCCACGAAGAAGGCAATATTGCAGGTTACAAACCGATTCTCGTGATGGACGTTTGGGAACACGCCTTCATCAAAGATTACGCGCCGGTTGACCGTCCGAAATATATCGAGGCTTTTTTCTCGAACATAAATTGGGATACTGTTAATTCACGTTTAGGTTAAAAGCGAAATGTGAAAAAGATTAAAAGTGAAAAAGTTCAGCTTAATGCAAAAGAACTTTTTCACTTTTTTTTACTTTAAACTTTTGGATTTTTAATCGTGTGTGTGTCCGTGTTCTGCCATATCTGCATAAAGCAAACCTGTGTATTCGTGAACGATTTTAATGGTGCAAAGCACAACGTGGTCAACTTCTTTAGTAGTGAACCAAGGTCCGATAGCAACGTGAAAACGATTTTTCTCGTCCTTCCAACATTCCAAATTTTCTAAATTAACAGCTTCTACAACATAATCAATATCAGCATTTTCAGGTAAATGCACAATAACCGACGTGCGCTCGGCACGTTCCAAGCACCATTCGGCATTAAGCCCGACGGTTAGCTTAAATCCAATGCAAACATCTTCTGCCACTGCCGCAAGAGCATTTTGGGTCGCATCTAACAGACGTTTTTGCATATACGGAACTTTTGAACCGGGCGGAGCAGTAATTATTCCACCATCAAACAAAATCTGTGGAACTCGCCAAGCCATAATTTTTGTGCCGCGCACAGGCGGACCGCCTGTAATTGCATTTTCTCAGAAATGCGACCAACGTCCGCGCCATCTTTCAGTCATAATTTTCAAAAAAAGGGAAAACCGTCTCTAACGCCTACGACAATTTTTGTCGCCATCGGGCATTAAAGACGGCTGGAATAATTTTATGAAAATTGAATTGGCGTGTCTATTTGCCGGAAGGCTTTTCAAAAATCGCGTCATCAATCGGAGCGTCCATTGTAATACTGTCTATTTCCAATTCTATTTCCACTTTGAAACTGCCAGCTCCCGTAAGGGACAAGGCTTCGAGTTCGCCGATTTTGAAGTTCCAAGCCGTCGGGATAGAAACGAATTTATTTTTTGTTCCGAGAAAGCCTTTTTCTTTTACCCAGAATTTTTTGTATTTCGTGAAAATACCGATGGTTGAAACGGACTTATTTTCCAGTAGATCGTATTTTGCCATTCCGAGCATAAAGCCGGATTCCTCGTCGAAAACGAGCAAAGTTTTCTCCGTTTTGCCGTCGGGTTTGGTTTTTTTGGAAACGAGAAAGGCTTTGTTGGTAGAATTTTTCGTCGCGCCTTCGACTTCAAAGGTTTTTATTAAGTCTTTGAAGTAACCCATAGCGTTGCCGAATTCCGTTTTGGTTAAATCATCGAGTTCCGACAAGGCTTGATACTCGCCGACACCTAAACCGATGTTTCCTTCGCTGAATCCGTTTCCGCTGTCTTCCAATTTTGCCGGCTGGTCGAAGATTTTCGCGTATTTCCAGCCCGAAGTTCCGTTAAACCCTTGCGACATCGCCGAATCGTGCGAACCGCCGTTCATTTTATAAAAATCCATCAAACTTTTGTTCGGATTTTTATAGGAAAAGTTGAAAAGATAGGCTTCTTCCTTTCTGACGGGTTTGCGTCCGCTAAAAGCTACTTCTTGCGCCGACAAAATTTGCTGGATTGCCACTTTCGACGAGCCTTTCATGACAAAAGATTCGGTGGCAAAACTTCCGTTTGAGCCGGTAGCTTTTTCAAATTTGCGGAGAATTGCGAACGATGCGCCGCCCATTGCGTAATAGACTCCGCCGCCGATTAAACCGATAAGGAGCAGAGTAAAAACGACTTTGCCGAAGCCGGATTTTTGTTTTGCGGGGGTAACGGCACAGCGCGAACAAACGTCGCGGTATTGCGCGATGCCGGCGTTGCAAATCGGACAGCGTTTCCAATCGGCGGTTGAGGGACGTTTCGGCGGCAACGACGTTTCGGGGAGAAACTCCGGTTGCGTTTCGGCGGGCGCGAGGTGTTCAACGGGTTGCGGGAAAGATTCGTTAGCGGAAGGTTGCGGAAAAGATTGGTCATTTTGAAAAAAAGCCGCCGTTTCAAACGGATTTTCGTTAGATGTTTCCGGCGCGGCGGTGAAAGTTTGTCCGAGGGCTTCCTGACACGAGGCACAGACATCGCCCTCCATAAAAGACGAAACGCCGCAATAGGAACATTGATTTACATTCATAGATTTGTGAAATTTAGTGGTTTCGGAAAAGAGTTTTTCGGGATAAAAACGCTTGGCACGTTTGTAATACATTAGCATTTTCGACAAATTTTTTCAATCATTTTTTCTTTTGGGAGGGCAGGTTGAAACGATTATTTAGACACCGCGATTCGAGAGTGATAACATTGATTTGAGAGTTATGATAGAAGAAAAAGTTTTAATAAACAGGTTCGTTTCCAAGAAGAAAAAGGAGCGGTTGAAGAAGCCGGACTGGTTGCGAATCAGAATTGGCGATCCGACGAATCAGAACAAGGTTTTGGATTTGATAAAAGGCTTAAACTTGCACACGGTTTGCCAAGAAGCCAAATGCCCGAACATTTTTGAGTGTTGGACAGACAAAACAGCGACGTTTATGCTCGGCGGCGACACTTGCACACGGCATTGCGGGTTTTGCGCGGTCAATAAAGGGAAGCCGATGGAGCTTGACGCGGAAGAACCGCGCCACGTTGCCGAAGCGGTCGCGCATTTGGGCTTGGCACACGCGGTAATTACGTCGGTTAATCGTGATGATTTGGCGGATGGCGGTGCAGGGCATTGGGCGGAGACGATTTTGAAGGTGCGCGAGCTAAATCCGACTTGTAAAGTCGAGGTTTTGATACCGGATTTTCAGGGAAATGAAGATGCACTCAACATCGTTCTCGCGGCGCGTCCCGACGTTTTGAATCACAACACCGAAACGATTGCGCGGCTTTATCGGCGTGTGCGTCCTGACGCAAAATACGCGCAGACGCTTGAATTATTGGAACGCGCCGCACGTTTTCGTGATACACAATTTCCGAAAATGCTCACGAAAAGCGGAATTATGGCGGGATTGGGCGAAGAATTTGAAGAAGTCGTCGAACTGATGAAGGATTTACGGAAAGTTTCGTGCGACATTATGACAATCGGGCAGTATTTACAGCCTTATGAGCGCAGATTGCCCGTCGAACGCTATGTTACGCCCGAAGAATTTGCCGAATGGAAGCGCATCGGCTTGGAATTGGGCTTCAAGCACGTTGAATCTTCGCCGCTGACGCGAAGCAGTTACCACGCACGGCAACAAACCGAATCCGGCGAAGCGAAAACCGTAAGTTTATAAGAGTTTAACCACGAAAAAACACGAAATACCACGAAATGATTGATTTCTTTTCGTGGTATTTCGTGTTTTTTCGTGGCTAAAACTAAGGCACGAAAAAAAAATGCTTCCAATTTTTATCAAAAAGGTGTAGATTAGCCGTATAAATTTTCTGAATGCCGTTAAAAAGAAGCGGAATACTGCCAAAATTTGACGGAATATTCATAAAATTTCGTGGAATTCTCATAAATTTGTGTGGAATCTTCATAAATTTATGTGGAATCTTCATAAAAATTTGTGGAATCTTCGCACATTTTAGTGGAATTCTCATAAAAATTTGTGGAATCTTCATAAAAATTTGGAGAATATCGGTTTTTCACGGTGGAATTTAGGCTTAAAAATAAAGGAGATTGAAAGAATGGCGATTTCAAGACGTAAAATTAACGAGATGTATGAGCGCGTTTTGTCGTGTTTAGACGCGGAGTTCACGGATATTCCGGTAGGTTCGGGCGGGGCGGCGGCGGAAGCGGGATTTCGGGCGGCGTATCAGATAATTCAGCAGAGCGGAAGCGCACAGGCGGGTTTTAGCGGTTCGGCGCAGGCGGGAACGGGACAACGCACGACGGCGCGGTTTAATATTCGAGAATATCGAAGCCGTCTGGCGACGACGGCGAACATCATTGCGCGGCAAATTCCGGGTTTTAATGAACATTTTCCCGCACCTTCGGGCGAAACGGACGATGAACTCATCACCAACACACGCGCCGTTGCAATCAAAGCCGTCGAATTGAAAGATGAGTTTAACTTGCGCGGTTTGACGAATGAATATTTGAATTCGGGAACGGCATTGGTTGATGATTTTGAAG
This sequence comes from uncultured Blastocatellaceae bacterium, assembly GCA_964548225.1. Taxonomy (GTDB): domain Bacteria; phylum Acidobacteriota; class Blastocatellia; order Pyrinomonadales; family Pyrinomonadaceae; genus CALMEH01. Next base: position 44,660 of record CAZJQP010000025.1, read on the forward strand.
CCGCGCTCGATACGACAAACGAAGCCTTGAGCCATCGCGGAGCGGCAGTCGGCACGAAAAAATCAGCCTATCAAGAAGCGGACGAACATTTTGACGAACTCAATATCTATATCAAAAATCATTACCGCGACCAACCCGACAAAATGAACGCTTGGCGAAATGCCACGCATATCGAAAAATCGGCGAAGAAACCCGACGAAAATCCGCCGGCTTAGTGAAAAACTAAAAGTGAAAAGTGAATAATGTTTTCACTTTTCACTTTTCACTTTTCACTTTTCACTTAAATTATGGCGCAATCGAAGAAAAAGAAGAAAATCCTCGCGGATTTTTTCGAGATAATGGACAAATACGAAGAAGCCTTTAACAAAAGCGAATGTGCCGAAGCCCGAAAATATGGTGCGGATTTAATCAAATATATCGAAAAGCATCAGAAAACTTTGGGAATTTCGGAACAATATTTTGAAGAAATGAAACACTCGTATCTCCAAATGGAAAAAAGTGTGGCAGAAGAAAAATATGCCCAAGCAAAGCTCGAAAGAGTCCGCCGCGAAGCCCAAAAAGCCGAAGCCGATTACATAAAACATCTGCTCGAAGAAGAAAAACGCGGGCGAATTAAGTGGAATTGAAATTTTATTGTGAAAATACTCGAAACCGAAAGGCTGATTTTGCGCGAAATCGTGGCGGAAGATGCCGAATTTATCCTCGATTTGCTTAACCAGCCGTCGTTTCTCAAATATATCGGCGACCGCAACGTGCGAACCGTTGAAGAGGCGCGGAATTTTATCGAAAATCGCTATCGCGCAAGCTACGCGGAACACGGTTTCGGTTTATATTTAGTCGAACTGAAAGTTGACAAGGCAGAAACACGCACGTTAGTAAGTGTGTCGAATGTTTTGGAACACACCCTTGCTGACGCGCGGGTTTCTGCCGTTGAAAAACCGATTCCGATTGGCATCTGCGGATTCGTCAAGCGCGAAACTTTGCCGGATGCCGACATCGGGTTTGCGTTTTTGCCGCAATTTGAGCGGAAAGGTTTTGCGTTTGAATCGGCAAGCGCAATAATGAGCTATGGCGCAAGCGTTTTGCGTTTGAAGCGCGTTCTGGCGATTACGACCAAAGACAACGAGAGTTCGGGCAGACTTCTGGCGAAGCTCGGTTTTGAGTTTGAAGGCTTGACCAAAAGCGGCGAGGAAGAGCTAAAACTATTTTCGTTTGATTTTTAAGGAGAATTTATGAACGACAACATTCTCGACACAACGGAATTTAACGACGAAGAAGACGAAGGCGTGAGCTTTAACAAAGGTAGTCTGAAACATCTCAAGGTTATTCCGATTCTGTTGCGTCCGGTGGTAACTTATCCTTTCGGTGTCTTTCATCAGGAATTTGCAGACGCGGAATGGAAACGGATTTTAGACGAATTTCACGAGAAAAAAGCGGTTATCGGCGTGATGTATTGCCACGCGGAAGAAAAAGGTTTGCCGCCGGTCGGACGAGTGGCGACATCTGCCGTGATTGATGAAATTCATCGGGCGACAGACGGTAAATATATCGTGAAATTTGTTCCCGTGAACCGTTTTTTTACTAACGAACACCTCGAAACCAAGCCGATTTTATGGGCGAACGTCTCTTATTACGGCGACCATCCAGAAGATGATTCGATAATCGAACCGCTTTTGAAGAAGTTTTTGCCGATTATAAATCGCTGGGGAAAAATTACCAGAGGCAAAATGCTCGAAGAGATGACTTTGGACAAATTGCGCCAAGATATTTACCTTTATTCATTTACGCTTTTCTACAAAAACCCGAAACTCACCGAACACGACCAGCTTGTCGCGCTGTGGATGTATAAAATGTCTTTGAGAATCGAGTGGTTACTTGATTTGTTGAAAGATGCGCTAAACGATAACGTCGAAAGACTTGCCAATATTCATTACGATGCCAAAAATAATTGACCGCCAAGCAACAAACGGAAAACTGTTGCGATTTTCGGGATTATTTGAAGTAATTTTCACCACAAAGACACAAAGAACCCAAAGATTTTAAATAACTTTCTTTGGGTTCTTTGTATCTTTGTGGTGAAAATTTTAATCAGCCTGAATCCGTTCGGAAAGTTGATTGAGATTCTGGTTTTTTCCCATTACGACGAGCGTGTCTTCGGCTTGCAGAATTTCATCGTCTTTCGGCGTAAGAACAACGCGGTTTTTTCTTTGAATCGCCACGATTTGCACGTCTTTCGATTCGACTGCCGAAACCTTTGAATTGATGAAACAATGCGGCGTTTTCATCGAAATCACTGAATAATCAGGCAGAATCGGCAGAAAATCAGCCGCACCGAAAAGCGAAAGCCGCGTCGCCAAACTTCGCGCCGCAAATTCTTCGGGATGCAAAACTTCATCAACGCCGATTGCCCGCAAAATCTTTTCGTGGTCGGCGGAAATGGCTTTGACAATCAGATAAGGCACACCGATTTCTTTCAGATGAAGCGCGGCAAGCGTGATAATATCCATCCGTTCGCCAAGACTGACGATTGCCGCGTCAACTTCCGCCAAACCGAGATTTTCCAAGACGTTTTTGTCCGTTGCATCAGCACAAATTGCCTGCGTCGAAAATTGCGCCGCCGTTTGCACATGCTCTTTCTCCGAATCAACGGCGATGATTTCCTTGCCTTCGTCAAATAATTTTTTCGCCACCTCCGAACCGAAATGTCCGAGTCCGATGACTGCAAATGTTTTCATAAGTAGGTAATAGGTAATAGGTAATAGGTAATAGGTAATAGGTCAAAAACCAATTACCTATTACCTATTACCATTCATCCAATCATTACATTTTCTTCGGCGTAAGAAAACTGCGCCGGTTTTTCGCGCAGACTCAACGCCAGAATCAAACTGATGATTCCGACTCGTCCGGCGAACATCACCAAAGATAAAATTACTTTTCCCGCTTCGGAAAGTTGCGGCGTGAAATCGAGCGTCAAGCCAACCGTTCCGAAAGCCGAAATCGTTTCAAAAAGAATCGGGACAAATTTTGCTTGGCTTTCCCGTGCGCTCAAATTTTGTGTTTCGGTCAACATCAGCAGAAGCGTCGCCGTCAAAATCAAACTTGCCGAAGCAACGACAATCGCCGAAGCCTTGTCAATCGAACTTTGCGGAATGGTTCTGTTCCAAAGATTTAGCTGAGTTCGTCCGCGCAAACGCGCAAAAGTGTAAGCAACCAGCAATCCGAATGTGCCGACTTTGATGCCGCCCGAAGCCGAACCCGAACCGCCGCCGATAAACATTAAAATCATTAAAACAAAAACGCTCGCGCCGCCGAAATTCTGCATTTGCACAGTATTAAATCCGGCAGTTCGCGGGACGATTGCGAAAAAATAACCGTTGGCAATTGATTCCGAAAAACTCATCTGCGCGAAAACTCCGCCGCGTTCCGTGAAAAAAAGCAAAACGGTTGCGCCGAAAATCAATCCGAAAAGCGTCCAAAGCGTGAGCTTGGTTTGGACGCTCAAACGGTGCATTTTTTTGTCTTTCGGGAAAATTTTCCGCAAGATAAAATCCTTCAATTCGAGCGCAACGAGAAAACCCAACCCGCCGAGAAATATCAACGAAGTGATAATGAAAATTACTCCATAATCTTTCTGATAATTGATTAAACTATTCGGAAACAGTGAGAAACTTCCGTGCGTGAAAGCCGCGACCGAATGAAACAGCGCATACCAAAAAGTCTTTGTGTGCGAAGTGAATTCGCCTTTGATTGTCCAATGAACGAAAAGCAAAATCGTGCCGACGGCTTCGATTAAAAACGTAAAGGATATGATATAAAAAATCAGTTGCCGAATCTGTTTCGCGGGTAAATTTTGGTAAGTTTCCTGAATCGCCAGCCGGTCGGTAATCGGCAGTTTGCTTCCGAACCAATAATAAAAAACGGTGGTGAAAGTCATCAGACCGAGTCCGCCGATTTGCATTAAAATAAGCACGATGAATTGCCCGAAAAACGAAAGTTTCGTGCCAATGTCAATTGGTGAAAGCCCCGTAACACAAACGGCGGAGGTGCTGACAAAAAGCGCATTGACAAAGCTGATGTTTGTGCCTTCCGCGTTTGAAAAAGGCATCATCAAAAACAAAGTTCCGACCAGAATCACCAAAAAAAAACCTGCCGAAATCGAGCGCGTCGGCGTAAAAAATTTTTGTGAAAAGAATTTTGCCACTCGCGCCATTCTAAAACTTTTCGCCTTGAGAAAACAAGAAGATTCAACCGCGAAAGGTGCGAATAAAGGCAAAAAAAAACTCAAGAGAAAAATCTTTCGCGCTTTTTCGCGTCTTTTGCGGTTGAAATTCTTTCCGCTTTCGGAAAGAATTAGAAAGTGCAGGAAAATTCAGAAGAGATTTTGAAAGAGTTCGGCAAGCGCGTTCAGCGGTGCTATGGTTGTTATATATCTTATTATTTGAAGGATATGTATTTGGGCGAAGACGTTACATTTTTTTGCGAGCATTGCAAAAGCGAAGAGATGTTTCATTTTGATGAGTTTTCGCGCCTTCTCGACCTTTCAAAACTGCGCGAAGTTGCAGACGAACATCATCATTAAATTCCGATGAAAAAGGTAACTCTTTACATCGAATCCGGCTACGATTCACGCGAAATCTCGCTCGAAGACGAAATAAGTATCGGGCGGACGGATGCGGCGCGGATTGTTTTGGATGATCTCGGGCTTTCGCGTCTGAATACGACTTTTTTCCGCGACGGCGAAGATATTCTCGTGGTTGATGAACATTCGACCAACGGAACTTTTGTCAACGGCAAAAGACTTTCCTCTGCGCCGCAACTTATCTTTGACGGCGACGAGATTAAACTCGGCAACGACACACGAATTCGCATTTCAATCGGCGAAAATCGTCCTGCGCCGGTTGCCGATAAACCGTCGCCTAAATCTTCCGTTAATCCGCAACAAAACATTGTCGGGGCGAAATCCGCAACGGACGAAAAAGAAAAATTGCCGGTGGTGGTTGTCGGCTCGATTGCGGCAATATTTTTGATTGTTTTCGTAGCACTTGGCGGTTATTTTATAAGTAGTTCAGGAACGAGCGGCGGAAACGATGCAAACGGAACGCCGCGAAAACCTTTGAAAGTTGATTTAACAATGGCAGTTCCGATTCGCGTTGATGACCCGATGGGCGGCGGCGACGGCGACGATAATCTAGACGATTTAATCTCTGCGTGGGAAGTTCAGGAAAAAGAAGTTAATATCAAAGACCTCGACGAATTTAAGGTAACTTCAACTACAACCGCAGACGGAACGGTTAAAAAATCGGATTTGGATGTTGACAACGCCTATTACGAACAGCAGATGCAAAAGGCGAAAAAATTCGGCAAGCTGAACAATCCCGATCCGCCCGGACTCAATCCTTTGCCGCCGGAATTAATCGGCGGAAATGTTTCCAAACAAAAGGCGAAACTTGCCGAACTGATACAGCGCGGCGGTTATAAACAACCGCTCGATTTTGCGGATTTGGCAACGCATCGAATGGAAGGCAGTCATCTCGTCGAACTACCGAAAGCGACCGAAACCTACGTTTTGGACATCGGCGGAAGCGCAACCGAAAACGAATTTACATCGTTTGATTTTGACAGCGGTTCAGCCAAACTTTCGCCCGATTCGCCCGATTATCAAATTTTGAAAAAACTTGCCGATAATTTTGAAGGACAAAAATACGACCTCAACAACGGGCGCGACCGCCGCCAGATTCGCACTCGCCTTTTGCGTATGTATAACAAACAATCGCGCAAGATTTTAGAGGAAATCGCTAAAAAGTTTTACGATAAATTTAAAAATCCTCTGCGTTTATCGAGTCTTTCGCGCTCGATGGATTATCAAATTATCTTAAACGGCAATAATGCAAATTCATTTGTCGTGCGCGGTAAAGGCAGTTTGCCGCCGCATACTTCGGGTTGTGCAATTGATATTCCGCGCCGCACTTTAACTGCTGACGAACAAAATTTTCTGATGGATTTGTTTGCCACAATGGAACGCGAAAATAAAATTGATGCTCTGCGCGAAGGTGCAAGCAATCCGTGTTTTCACTTTTTTATCTACCCCGACGGCAAGCTCGCCGCGCCCGACGTTAAATTTGCCCAAATGGAACGCACCGACGAAGTTGCCGAACTTTTTAATCTGCCGTCAGCTTGGGCGACGTTTTACGATTAACCTTCCAATTTCTTCGGAAAATTTTTCAATCTAAAAATTTCAGCCCTTAACTTAAAGGCTGAGAAGCTAAACTTTTAAGGTGAACCTTCCGCCTTTTAAGGACAACTTCTGCCCTTAAAGAGCGAAGACTTAAACTTTTAAGGACAGTTGTTCGCTCTTTAAGGGGAACTTCTCGCCCTAAACGGCGAATAGTTTTTCCTAAAAAGCGAACTCTCCAACTTTTGGGCAGATGAATAAAATCTTTCAAATTTCATCGTGCCGGCTTAGCTAGACGATAAAACTTTCAAGCCTTAAACTGAAAATATGGCGGAAAGCGAAAAAGATTTAATCAATCACAAAAAGAAAACATTCACCGGCTTGGCAAAACGCTTGTCCAGACTTTCGAGCGAGAAAAAACGTGCCGCATTGGAATCGAGTGCGAGTTTGGCAGGCGTGAGTTTGCGCGTCAGCCGCGAATTTGTCGAAGCCGTGCCGAAAGCGGCGAAAATTTTATCGGCGGAAGATATTAGAAATTGGGCGGAACTCGGCAGACGTTTGGCGATGGGAAATGCCGAACAAGGCGCGAAATTTTTTGCAGACGGCGTGAACGGTTTGAAATTCGTGCCTGAAAAAGCGCGTCCGCTGGTTTTTCAAATTTGCACCAAACAGTTAGTTTTATCAAGTTCGATTGCTCTTGAAACTTTTGAACTTATTCCGCGTCTTGCCAAAGAAATCGAAGATGATGAACTCCTGAGCCAAATCTTAAAACTTGCCTCGGAAATCGCCAATCGCTCCGCTAAACACAGCGCGGATTTTCTGCAAAAAACGCCGCAGGTCGCGGAAAGTTTGAAAAGATTTGACGAAGTGACGGCGAGACTAAGCGACGGCGAGAAAAAAATCTCTCTGTCTCTCCGTCCCAAAGTCTCATCTTCAGTCATCGCCCTCGCTTCGCACTTTGCCAACCGAACCGGCGGAATGACCGCTGATTTATGGGCAAACTTGCCCGAATCTTTAATAAAACTTTCCGCTGAAAACGCGGTCGGTTTGATGGAAAAGGCGCGTGAATTTTTAGAATTCGGCGGCAGTGTAACTCTCCATTTCGTTTCCGCCGGAAGCGTTGTTTTGCATAAAACCGACGAAGTTTTTGAAGATTGGTGCACCGTTTTGCAAATTATTGCCCGACACGGAAACGCTGTTTTGATTGCTTTCTTACGCGCCACGCCGAAATTTTTCGGACAGATTCAGACGTTGAAAAAGAAAAACGAAATTGTTCCGATTGCCCGAAAAGTCTTAAATCTCGTTGCCGAAATTGCCGAAAAAGACGCGGAAAGTGCGCTTGCCGCTTTCAGATCCTCGGCGCAGGCTTTGAAAAAAGTTTCGCTTGAGCAATTTGAAGAATGGGTTGAAACAGGTTTACTCGAAAAAGAAAATGTTTCCGCCAAGGCGCGAAAAAGCTATTTTGCGCTGGAAACGCGCCAATCGAACGAACTGCTTCAAGAAGCGCAGGAAGGTTTGCCGCTTGAGAAAATTCAGACGGTCTTGCGGATTTACGTCGAAGGTTTAACCGGCAAAGAAGTCGAAATCGCGCCGCTTTCGGCGATGCCGCAAGAATCCAGAATCGGCGACGGCAAGACGGTTTATTTGCCTTCAAACGTCAACGAATTCAATTCCGAAGAGATGGATTTTCGGCTCTACAAAGTTCTCGCGGCACACGGCGCAGGGCAGATTGAATTCGGGACTTTTGAAAAAGATACGAAGAATTTGAAAGCCGCGTTTGCCGAATTAAACGAGCTTTACGCTGCCAGCGCGGAAGAAATTGACGCATTTTCATTGGCAGGTTACATCGAGGACGTGCAAAAAGGCGAAAAGGCTCTGTCGGACGAAGAAATCAAAGCGGAAATTAAAAAGCGTCTGAAAAAATTGCCGAAAGATTCCGATTATCGCACCGTTTTGCAAGTTTTCCCCGAACCGCGTCTGGCAAAAAAAATCTTCGGCACAATGGAAAATGCGCGAATTGATGCCGCTTTGCGCCGAAATTATCGCGGTCTTCGCAAAGATTTGGATTTAATGCAGACGTTTTTGCGCGAACGTCGTCCTTTTATTTTCGATATTCCGATGAATCAAGTTCCGTTTGAACTGCTGTTTCAAATCACGCTTTGCGGCGGCGCGACCGACGACGCACGCCAATTTTACGGGCAAATCGTCTCGGAAATCGAAACCGTTATGGAAAATTATCTGGCGATAAAAAACGCAACGGTTGCCGATTCCTTAATGGCGACGAGCCGCGTTTATACACTTTTCCAAAACATCACACCGGAAGAAACTCAAAGCCAAGAATCCGAAAATGAAGAAAAAGGCGAATACGCTTACGAAGATAAAAACGCCAGCGAATCGGTTTTGGAAAATCAGGTAAAACGCGAACAGCAACCGAAAAAAGCGCAAGATATTAAAGATTTATTCAACGCTTGGAACACGCTCGACGATGAAGATTCCGAGCCGGACGATTTGCAAGGCGCAGAGGCTTGGGCGCACAACGAAATGCCCGAACAGCCGCTTGAATCGGGCGATTTGGCGTTTTCTTACGATGAATGGGACAGAGAATTAAACGATTATCGCGTCGGTTGGAGTCGCGTCATCGAGAAAAAAGTGCGGCAAGGCGATAGAAATTTTGTTGAACTCGCACGTTCGCGCTATCGCGGCGTGATTTCTTCGATTCGCCATCAATTTCAACTGATGAAACCTGAAAATCTGACGCGCATCAACCGCGAAATTGACGGCGAAGATTACGATTTGAACGCGCTCATTGACTATGTCGTGGACAAACGTGCCGACGGGCAACAGTCGGAAAATATCTACACGAAACGATTGCGGAAACAGCGCGACGTTGCCGTTTCGCTTCTGCTCGACCAATCTTCTTCGACAGCGCGGACGATTACGCGCAATCCGCTTCAGCCTTACACGCATCCGGGCAGACGCATTATCGAAATCGAAAAAGAAGGTTTAGTTTTGATGAGCGAAGCACTCGAAGCCGTCGGCGATGTTTATTCAATCAACGGTTTCACCAGCGAAGGCAGACGCAACGTAAAATTCTACGTCGTCAAAGATTTTGCCGAAAAATACTCCGAAGAGATCGAACGTCGCATCGGCGGCATCACCTTCCAAAACAACACGCGAATGGGCGCAGCCATAAGACACGCCGCCGCGAAATTAGTCAAACAAGAATCGCGCACGAAACTTTTAATCGTCTTAACCGACGGCAGACCTTACGACCACGATTACGGCGACGCACGTTACGCAAGAGAAGACGTGCGCGAAGCCTTAACCGAAGCCAAAATGCAAGGCATCACACCGTTCTGCATCACCATTGACCGCGAATCCGAAGCCGAATTAAGAGATTTATACGGCGATGTCGGCTACACAATTATTGACGATGTGCTGAGTTTGCCGGAGAGAATGCCGAATATTTATCGAAGATTGACGAGTTGAGAAAATTATTGAGGGTGTAAAAAAAACTGTGTAAATGGCAGAAATGAACATTTATTTTAATGG
>CAZJQP010000026.1:0-24512 GCA_964548225.1 uncultured Blastocatellaceae bacterium
CTTTGCATCTTTGCGTTGAGATTTCTTCTCATTTTCGCAGCTTCGACTGTGTTTTTCATCAGCATTGCGACAGTCAAAAGTCCAACACCGCCCGGAACAGGTGTGAAATTCGCCGCTTTTTGACGCACCTCTCGCGGATTTACGTCGCCGACGAGCGTGAAGCCGCGTTTTTCTATTGTCCGCAGACGTTTTTCGAGTTCGTCCGCGTCGAATAATTCACGCGCAATCTCGACATCAGAAAAATTATTTATACCGACATCAATCACGGTTGCGCCTTGTTTGATGTGTTCGGCGCGGACGAATCCGGCTTTGCCGATTGCCGCAACCAAAATATCGGCTTGCGATGTAATTTCGGGCAGATTTTTCGTGCGCGAATGGCAAATCGTAACGGTTGCGTTTTCTTGCAAAAGAAGTTGCGCCATCGGTTTGCCGACGATATTGCTTCTGCCGATAATAACGGCGTGTTCGCCGGAAATATTTATTTCGCAACGCTTTAGAATTTCAATCACGCCTGCCGGAGTGCAAGGCACGAGCGCGTTTTGACCTTGCGAGAGTTTGCCGACGTTTATCGGATGAAAACCGTCAACGTCTTTGTCTGCGTCTATGGCTTCCAAAATTTCGCGCTCATTTATTTGTTTCGGAAGCGGTAATTGCACCAAAATTCCGTCAACTTCGCTACGCCGATTCAAATCTTCGACAAAATCGAGCAATTCTTTATGAGAAATTTCCGCTGAAAAATGATGATGTTCGGAGATAATTCCGAGTTCTTCAGCGGTTTTCACTTTGCTCCCGACATAGACGGCAGACGCGGCATCTTCGCCGACACGAACGACTGCAAGGCACGGACGAAACGGCAGACTTTTGACTTCTTCGGCAACTTCTTGTTTGATAATTTCGGCAATTTCCTTGCCGCTTAAAATATTTGCTGACATAACGAAATTATTCTAAACTTTCGCGCCCGTTTTGTCAGTTGTGGCGAATTTTTACGAAGTGCGCTAAAATCGCGGCTATGAAAATCATTCGTTTTTTCGTGCTTTTGCTGTTTGTCGGAACTATTTACGCGCAGACAAATCCGCTTTCGACCGCCGGAAAATATCGCGCAGGTTGGCGGAGTGTTACCGTAACTCGTTCAAACAATACGACTTTTACGGCGAGGCTTTATTATCCGGCGACAGCCAACGGACAAAATGCAAATTACGACGGAAGCGGTGCGCCTTACGCGGCGATAACTTTCGGACACGGATTTTTGCAGGCGGTTTCGAGTTATCAATCAACGCTCGAACATCTGGCGACACACGGATTTTTCGTAATTGCGTCCGATTCGGAAAGCGGACTTTTCCCGTCGCATCAAAATTTTGTGAATGATTTGCGCCAATCTTTGACTTATTTAGAGCAAGAAAACGCGAGTTCTTCATCAATTCTTTTTAATCAAGTTCGGACAAACAAATTTGGCGCAAGCGGACATTCGATGGGCGGAGGCGCGAGCATTTTGGCGACTTCGCAAGACGCTCGAATTAAATCGCTGGCAAATCTCGCGGCGGCGGAAACAAATCCTTCAGCCGTGAGCGCGATGCCGAATATCAATGCACCGACAATGTTGATTTCGGGCAGTTCGGACACGATTGTTCCGGTCGCGCAAAACGGACAACTGATGTATAACGGCGGCAACGCGCCGAAGATTTTGCCGATAATTCAAGGCGGTTGGCATTGCGGTTTTGAAGATGCACAAACAATCGGTTGCGATAATGGTTCGACCATCACACGCGAACAACAATTATCGGAAACGCGCAGGCTTTTGACCGCGTTTTTCAATCTTTATTTGAAATCGGACGAAACAAATTGGAAACAATCTTGGGGCGCGGACTTGCAAAATTCTTTGGTTCAAGCGCAAACGAATTCGGGCATCGAAATTGCGCCCGCGATGCAAAATATCACGGCAAACGTCGGCATAAACACTAATTTTTCAATCACGGTAACAAACCGCAACACGACTCCGACGAGTTTCTCTGTTTTCGTCGAACAACGCCGTTGGATTGTCGTTACAAATCCGCAACAAACCGCCGTTTTGAATCCGAATCAATCGGCGACGATAAATTTTTCGGTCAAAAGATTATGGAAAAATCCGCGACTTTTGAATAATTTGCTGATTTCGATTCGCAATAATTCCGATAATCTCACCCGAAATTTTGCTACAATAAATCTGCAATGAACTTTTTTTCACCACAGAGACACAGAAACGCAGAGTTTTTTAGAGCGGCATTTTTTTACTTTTTACTTTTCACTCTTATATCTCTGTGTCTCTGCGCCTCTGCGGTGAAAATTTCCGCGCAGGATTTTCATACGAAAATTCGCACCGCAGTTGAAAACCGTGATTATCCGACGGCGATTGCGGAACTTGAATCTTTGGCGGAAGCCGATAAAAAATCGTTTGAATTAAACAATTACGATTATCTCTTGGCGCGGATGCAGGAGAAAAACGGTGATTTTGCAAAGGCAGCGATGAATTTCCAAGCGGTTGCGAATCGTAATTCGATCTTAAAGGAATACGCGCTTTGGCATCTTGCACAGATTTCACGTTCGAGCGGAAATCTTCTGCTTGAACGCACATTTTTACAGGAGATTTTAACGCTTTACCCGACTTCTCTGCTGACAAACACCGCGCAAATTCGTCTGACGCAAAGCTATTTTGAAAGTAAAAATTATGAATTTGTCGTTCGTCAGTTGTCGGTTGCCGGCGGTCAGTCGCAAGGAAAAAACAACGGACTGTCGCGCGAAAATCAGATACTTCTCGCGCAAGCCTATTTGCAGAGTGGAAAGACGACCGAAGCGAAGGAAATTTTCACGCGCCTTGCAAACAATTTGGAAAATCCGGCGCAACCTGATGATTATGCTTTGGAAGCGGCAAAAAATCTCGATTTGATTGAAGGCGGTAACGAAAATTTTGGCAAAGTCGCGCCGCAGATTGCTGAGACCGAACATCTGCGGCGCGGTTCGATTTATCAGTTTAATCGTAGTTTTGCGTTGGCGCGTCTGCATTATTCGGCAATCGTCGAACGCTATCCGAACGGGATTAACGTGCCGTTTGCGTCTTATCAAATCGGGCGAAGTTTCGCGCAAGAAGGAGATTTTTCGTCTGCCATTGATTGGTATGAACGAATTTTGGCGCAATTTCCGTCCGATCCGGTGGCGAAAGACGCGCTTTATCAATCGGCTTCGGCTTTTGCGCGTTTGAACAAGCCGAAAGAATCGGTTTCGCGCTACAAAAGATTTATCGAACAATTTCCCGATGCCGAAAATCTCGACCGTGCATATCTCAACATCATAGACGTTTTGCGCGATCAGGGCGGCGACAATTCCGTTTTGCAATGGGCGCAAAAAACGCAGGAAACTTTTCGCGGAAAATTGGCTGAACCGCTCGCACTTTTTGCTCAAGCGCGAATCAAACTCGAACAAAATGATTGGCAAAGCGCGATTATTGATTTGGATAAACTTCTGCTTTTCAGCGATTTAGGCGGAACTCGCGTGGCGGGCGGAACTTCCGTCAAGGAAGTTACATTCTTAAAAGGTTTCGCGCTCGAAAGCCAACAAAAATTTGCCGAAGCGATTGACATTTATCTTTCGATTGCTGACGGGCGCGGCGAATATTACGGCTGGCGGGCAACCGAAAGATTGCGAAATCTGAGAAGCAACGAGAAAACACGCGAAGTTATCTCAACAAAATTAAGCGAGTTGGTTTTGCGGGCAAATTCGGCAAACGTCAGCGACGATGTGCGGCGAATTTCAGCGCAAAATGTTTTGCGTCTGACCGATTCGCCTGATGTCCGCTCAAAAATGCTCGAAACTATCAAAACGCTTTACACAAAAATTCCCGCTTATCAAAAAGTTCCCGATTTGAAGTTTTTAGAACTTGGCAGAAAGGAAGTTTTGAAGGAAAAAACCAAAACTCAAAATTTAGCCGATGAACTACTCTTTCTCGCGCTTTACGATGAAGCCGCGCCGGAACTTGCCGAAAGGGAGAAAGCGAAAAAGGGCGAAAAAGATTTAGATTTTACTTTGGCAACCGTTTTCAAACGCGGCGATTGGGCAAATCGGGCGATTGCGTATATTGAGCCGCTTTGGAAAAATATTCCCGCCGATTATGAAATGGAATTGATTCCGCGTGGGCAAATCGAACTGCTTTATCCAACGCCTTACGTTGATTCTTTGCTCAAATCTGCGCCCGAACGCAATGTTGATCCGCGATTTATTTTGGCAATTATGCGCCAAGAGTCGCATTTTCGCGCCGATGTTAAATCTTACGCGGCGGCGCGTGGGCTGATGCAGTTTATTTCGACGACTGCCGACAAAATCGCCAATGAATTAAACCGCAAAAATTTCCGCCAAGACGAGCTTTACAATCCGCCGACGGCGATTCTGTTCGGTTCGCAATATTTGGGCAATCTTTTCAAACAATTTCCAAACCAACCGCAAGCCGTTGCCGCGAGTTATAACGGCGGCGAGGACAACGTAGCGCGTTGGCTGAAACGCGCAAACTCAAACGATGCCGACAAATACACCGCCGAAATCGTCTTTTCGCAATCGAAAGATTATATCTATAAAGTAATGGCAAGCTATCGCGTTTATCAGATGCTCTACGACGAAAAATTGAAGGCAAAATAGCCGTTTTCGGCTTCCTGACGAAGTTTCAGGACTTTCTTACAAACCGCACGGACTTCCTTGCGAACTGTAAGAACTTCCTTACAAACCGCACGGACTTCCCTACAAACTGCACGGACTTCCTGACGAAGTGTAAGGACTTCCTTGCAAACTGTAAGAACTTCCTTGCGAACTGTAAGGAAGTCCGTGCGGTTTGTAAGGAAGTCCGTGCAAACTGTAAGGAAGCCAAAATCCATATAATTTATGCCTTAAACCTAAAAAATCGCGGGCGGTTTGTCTTTACAATTCATTTTAGGCAAAATTGAAATTTATGCGTTATTTATCAGTCTTTTTATTATCAATTTTAATGTTCACGGCTTGCCAGAAAAGCCCGACAACCAATCAAAACGCAAGTTCTGAAGCCAAACGTTACAAGCTCAAAGGCAAAGTCGTCTCGGTTGACAAAGCCGCGAAAAAGGCGGAAATCGCCCACGAAGAAATCCCCGATTTTATGAAGCCGATGACGATGAAGTTCTCCATCAAAGATGATTGGGTGTGGGATGAATTAACGCCCGGCGCAGACATTCAAGCCGATTTGGTGGTTGAACCGAGCGGCGAATATTGGCTCGAAAAACTCGGCATCAGCGCACTGCCCCGCGCCGACCAAACGCCGCTCACCGTCAACGAAAATTTCGCCCAAATCGGCAAACAAGTCGCCGATTTTACTTTGATAAATCAAGACGGCAAACCCGTTTCGCCAAAAGATTTTCTCGGCAAAGCGTGGGCAATCACGTTTATCTACGCCGAATGCCCTCTGCCCGATTATTGTATTCGGATGTCAACGAGCTTTTCCGACGCGGCAAATCAAATCAAAGCCTCGGAATTTAAAGACAAACTGGCTCTGTTAAGCGTTTCGTTCGACCCGACACGCGACACGCCCGACAAGCTCAAAAAATATCGTCAAGGTTATCTCGGCAAAGACGCAAACGCCGCCGAAAGCGCGTGGCAAGTCGCCGTCGGCAAAGAAGCAGACGTGCGAAAAGTCGCCGATTTCTTCGGCTTGCGCTACGAAATTGACCCGAACGACAAAGCCCAATTCAACCATTCCCTCCGCACCGCCGTCATCGCCCCCGACGGCAAAGTTACGAAAATTTTAGTCGGAAACGAATGGTCAGCAAGCGATTTGTTGAGAGAGATGCAGGCGACTTTGAAATGAATCGGTGGAAATTTTTACACGGAATTCCATATTCCGCGAAATTCCAAAACCAAAAACCAGCGAAAGCCAAATAATTATTGACTTTCGCTTTGAAATTGAGCTATAAATAATTCGGTATAAGAAAACTGAACTTCGGTTCAATACAAAGTTAGATGCTTCCTGTAAAAAGAAGCAAAAACGCGACTTGAAAAATTTAAGCAAAGACGCTCCGCGTGAGAACAATCTTGCGTGGTTGGCAAACGGTGTGCTAAAGATAAACATGCCCAAAGAGATTAAGTTAAACTTCCGTGTTTCCATCAAAGCCCTTATCGCGGCAGCCCAAAACCATCTTGGCTTGAGGGATCTCGAAGGGACGACCACAACTGAGTTGCAGGGAATTGCTCGGTGCTTGCTCGGAACCAAGATCGAAGGCAACTCGGTGGTGGAGTTATCGATTCATGGTTATGCACGCGAACAAGGCGCGATGATAACGCTAGTTGGAGAGGCAGCTGATGTTGCTCAGTATGCACGAGCGTTCCAGGAACTACTGGATTGAATTCAGTGCGCCGCCTAATCATAAGATTAGATGCTTCCTGAAAAGAAGCAAAAATGTCGGCATTTTGAAAACCAAAGACGCTCCGCGTTTCCCCAAACTTGTCTGAAGGTAGAGCGCGTGGTGAAAATAACGACGCATCTAACAATTCAATGGACGTGAGGGCGAAACAGCGACTTTATTATCGAGGTCTTTGGTGAACTCGGAGTTGTGTGTCGGCGGTTTCGCCCCACGTCATCTCAATCGTTCGGCATCTTCTCTTGTTCTTTGACAGCTTGTAAAATAAACCAGCATACTGTATCTTCTTTGTAGAAACCAAAGAGGTATAAATATGAAAGTTCAAATTCAAAAGTGGGGCAACAGCTTAGCGTTGCGAATTCCAAAATCTTTCGCCGTCGAGTCAAAAATTCAGCAAGGTTCAACTGTCGAAGTTTCTTTGGAAAGCGGCAAAATAATTGTCTTTCCCGTCGCCGAAGAGGAATTTTCTCTTGATGAATTGTTGGCAAAAGTTACGACAGAAAATTTGCACGGCGAGATTGATACAGGTAATTCCGTTGGCAAGGAGGCTTGGTAATGAGTTACGTTCCCGAACGCGGCGACGCAATTTGGATTAACTTTAATCCGCAAGCCGGACACGAGCAAGCTGGAAGGCGACCAGCAATAGTTTTGTCGCCGCACAGCTACAACGGAAAAGTCGGCTTATGCTTGCTTTGCCCGATTACCAACAAGGCTAAAGGCTATCCTTTTGAAGTTTTGATTCCAACAGGCTTAGGCGTAACGGGAGTTGTGTTGTCAGACCAAGCGAAAAGTTTAGATTGGCGTGTAAGAAACGCAGAGTTTATTACCGATTTACCCGAAGCCGTAATCAATGAAGTGCTGAAGAAGTTAAAGTCATTGTTATAAACGCAATGCCGAACAATACAATGGACGTGAGGGCGCGGGCAGCGACTTAGTTATCGAAGTTTTTTGATGAACTCAAAGTTGCATGTAATCGGTTTCGCCCCTCGTCAACGCCGTCGTTCGACGCTTCATATTATTTTGAAACGGTTGGATAAATTAACGGTAAAAGAGTATCCTGTTTTTGTTATGAATAGTGTCAAAGTATATGAAGAAGTCGTTGATTTTATCGCCGCCGGAACGACTCCGCAGAATGTTGTTGCTTTTCGTCCTTCGGAAGCGGCACAGGAGCGGGTTGAGGATTTATTGGCGCGTGAAAAAGACGGCGTTTTGTCGTCCGCCGAAAAGAGCGAACTCGAACATTATTTGCAACTCGAACATTTGATGCGTCTGGCAAAAGCCCGCGCCCGCGATTTTTTGCCGAATGAGTAATTATATCAACCCCGAAACGCGATTGGCGGTAGCAATTCGCGCTAATAATGTTTGCGAATGTTGCCTAATAGCCGCCGCATATTTCAGACATCAGGTTGAGCATATCATCAGCCGCAGACAACCGAACATAACCGCACTTTGCCTGACAAATCAATATTTTCAAATCATTTTCCGCCCGATTTCTCTCATTTTCGCTTTCAATTCTTTTTCATCAATCCGTTTCGCTTCGCTGTTGCGGTAAATTTCTTCGCCCGCGACGATTGTTAGAAACACATCTCGCGCATTCGAGGCGAAAAGGAGCGTGGAATAAATATCGTGAACAGGCATTTGCGCGGCGTTTTCGAGCGAAACGGCGATGATGTCGGCTTGTTTGCCCATTTCTAAAGTTCCGATTTCGTTTTCCAAACCCAAACTTTTCGCGCCGCCGAGCGTGGCGGTTTCGATGGCTTCTTTCGCGCTCAAGAATCTTTTCGTTTCGGGCAGATTTCGCGCAAACAATAGAGCAAAACGCGCTTCTTCCAAGATGTCGCAAGTGTTGTTGCTTGCCATCGAATCGCTTCCGAAAGCGGTTTTAATTTGTGCGTCGAGAAATTTTTCGAGCGGCGCAGTGCCGTGTCCGAATTTGGCGTTTGATTTCGGGCAATGTGCGATGCGTGTGTCGGTTTGGACGATAATTTCGATGTCATTTTCGGAAACTTTGACGCAATGCGCGAGAAGCGGCTTTGATTGCAAAACACCGATTTTATCGAGATACTCAACCGAAGAAATTTGCGGCGCGTTCCATTCAAAACCGCTTTTTTGATAAAATTCGGCGAAAAGCCCCGTGCCTTTTTGCATAAAATCTTCTTCTTCCGCAGATTCAGCAGCGTGAATCGTGAGTTTGATATTTTCTTCGAGTGCGTGTTCTGTAATTTTCTCAAACAGCGCACGGCTGACCGTGTAAGGCGAATGCGGCGAAAGTCCGATTCGGACAAGTTCAGTTTCAGCGGATTTCAATTCTAAAAACTTTTCTTGTAGCCGCGCAAAATCTTCCGGTGCAGTTTCGTTTACGGGCGAAAATTCGGTTTCCTGAAACAAAATACCGCGCAAACCGTTTGTTTTCAATGCTTCAAAACCGGCTTTGCCGAAACGCCCGATGTCGCCGAAACAAGTTACTCCGCTTCTCGCGCCTTCGAGTGCGCCGAAAATTGCGGCGTTTTTTACGTCTTCGTCGGTCAAAATTTCGCCGCGAGTTTTCGTCAATTTCATCAGCCAAGCATAAAAATCTGCGTCAAACTCATCAAGAAATCCGCGCATTGCCGTAATTTCAAGGTGCGAGTGGGCATTAACAAAACCGGGCAAAACTGCCGCTTCACCCAAATCTTCGTGAACTGCTTCGGGAAATTTTTCGATGATTTCTTCACGTTTTCCGACGGCAACGATTTTATCTTTTTCAAAGGCAATCGCGCCGTTTTCTATCGGATCGGCGGAAATCGGTAAGACGTATTTTGCGGATAAGATTTTCATAAAAAAGTGAGAAGTGAGAATTGAGAAATGAGAACTAAAACAAGTCTCATTTCTCACTTCCCATTTGATTTTTTGTAGCGTTCCAAAATTTCGGAAACGTAGCTTCGCGTCGAAGGAATATTAATGTTTTTGATAAATTCTTCTTCGGTCATTGTTTTGGCTTCATTAACCGATTTGCTCCATTCGCTAACGCGGCTTGCTCCGGCGTTGTAGGCGGCGAGTGTCATCGGAATTTCAGCAGGAAATCCGCGATAATTTTCGCGCATTTTTTCAAGATACCAACAACCGACTTGAATATTAGTTTCGGGATCGCGCAGAAATTCGTTGACGTTTTCTTCGGTCTGTTTTTCAAATTCCTGTAGCTGAGTTTTTCTTGCCCATTCACGCGCCACAGTCGGCGTAACTTGCATTAAACCGACCTCTTTATCCGCACCGATTTTCCACGCTTGAAAATATGTTTCCTGATAAATCACACTCCAAACCAATTTTTCTTCCAGATGATAAACCTTTGCGTGCCGCGCAATTATTTCATCGTAACGATGAATCCAATAATCTCTAAAAAAATAAAGCCCGACCGCCGAAGAAACGGTCAGCAAAATCAAAATTAGAACAATATTACGGCGCATTTTGCAGATTAAATTTTTACTTTTCGGGATTTGAATTTTTCGCGTCGAGTTTCTTTTTCGGAGTTTGAATTATCAAGTGTTAATTCCGCCGAAAAATTTCCGGTTCGCACTTTTTCGGCAAATAAATCAACATCATAATCGGCTTCGCGGGACATTTCCTGCCGGATTTGCAACAAAACTTCTAAAAATTTCGGGCGGCGATACATACTGATTAGTGAAAAACTGAAAACTAAAAGTGAAAAGTAGAACACATTTGCTTTTCACTTTATATCATACACTATTCACTATCAGTTTTTAGTTTTTCACTAATCAGCTATGCACTAAAAATTCCGGTGTAACAATCATCGGCACGAAAAATCCGGCGGCGGTATTGAAAAGACGAATTCGCGCTTGGCGGCGGACGTTTGCAAGATGCCCGAAATTCCACGTTACGAGATAATCAATTTTGTGAAACGACGCAATCGCAACGTGAAACGCATCAGCCAAAAATTTTCGATGAAAAATGCCGCGTGAAATATAACCTTCTGCCAAAATCGCCACTTCTTCGGCAAATTCCAATTCGGCAAGCGGTTCGAGAATTTTCAGATAACCGCTACGATGAGGTTCGATGAGCCGTTCGATTTCGCGCCGCACGAGAATAGAGCTAAAGGCTTGATATTCAGAGAGTTCGTGTTCCCACCAACGAATCGTCAGATCGCGCCGAAAAGGTTCGCCGTTATCCAAATATGCGCCAACGACCGAGGTTTCGAGATATAAACTTTGTTTCATTAGGATTTAGGATTCAGGATTTAGGATTTAAGATTTGTTTTTAATCTTCAATCTTAAACCCTAAATCCTAAATCATTTTTTAATCGGCACAAAAAGCACTTTAGAGTTTTGAAAATCGAACGTCAAGCGATAATTTTTCAAGAAATTTCCGCCTAAAATGCCCATCTGTTCAAAGCCGGAAGATTCGTTAATCATATCCAAATCAAGCGCGATGGCAACAATCGAACGACGGCTTTCTTTGCCAAAGGTAACGCGAGGCAAAACGAAAACGGGCATTTCTTCCGTTTCTCCGGCTGAACCGACAACTCTGACTTTTTCTTGCACTTGAAAACGGTTCATGGCTTCCATTCCGGCAACCTCATCGGAAATTACCGATAGACTCGCTCCCGTGTCAACAATAAAATTCAAACGGGGTTCGATGCCTTCAATCTCGACTTCGCCGCTCAAAAAACCGCCGGAAGTCAGACGAAGAGGCAAAACTAAGCCTTCCGAATCGCTGATTTCTTCACGCGGTGAATCTTTCTTGAGTAGTGAAAAACTCGTGTCGCCGTAATCAATTGTCGTCAGAAATTTTGAAATTAGGGACAAGCCGATATAACCATCAATTCCTTCGTTTATCGAATGAAACGGACGAATATAAACCGGCACATTTTTGATGGCAACATCGCCGATTTCAACCCGATTTAAGAAACCATAGACAATTTCAAATTTCCCGTCGCCGCCAAAACCTTTTGCTTCGCCGCCGCGGGCAACAGGCGAAATGCCGAGTTTTTCCGATGTTTGTTTGGAAATCACGGAAATTCCCGAACCCGTGTCGAGAACAAAATTTAAAGGTTTATCGAATTTATTGATGCGAAGCTGAATAACGGGACGATCTTTGACGAGCGTAAAGTTGACTTTTGTTTGCCGCTTGCCGCCGATTTCATAAAGCGAAGATCTGTTACCCAAATATTCCAAAAAATCAATCAAACCTTTAATACGTTCGCGCCGGTCGGTATCGCTACGCAACGAAACCCGCAAAAAATCGCGGTAGGCTTGGGCAGATTCTTTATATTTTTCGGCGCGTGCAGAAATTTGTGCCAGGGCAAAAATGTAGTCCGGCTCGTTGCCGTCAATATAAACGGCGGTTCGCATCGCATTAAGACTGTCTGAAATCCGATTTTCGTAAAAATCCAAAAAACCTAATCCAGCCCACGCCAGAGCCTGTCTTCGGTTAATATTTAACGAAGCATTAAGCGCAAGTTCGGCTTCTTTGAAATTTCCGGCATTGAGAATTGTCATTCCCAAAACCGCAAAAGCGTAGGAGTTTTGCGGCTCGGCGGTGCAAACATCGAAAGACAATTTATACGATTCAAAAAGCCGCCTCTGCTTCATCAAAACGTAAGCCAAACTAATTTTCACCTTCGAATTTTGCGGATGATATTCAAACAATCCGCGTAAAATCTTTTCGGCTTCTGTCAAATTTCCGTTTTTCGTCAGCTTTTCGGCTTGTTTCAAAAGTTTTTTAACTTCTTCGGTTTGAACCTGCGCTTCGTCCGTATTTGCCAAAGCAACAGATGAAAACACCAACAGCAAGCAACCGATTAAAAGCGGTAAAAAAGGGCGTTTGATGCGAAAAGGGAAAGAAATTTCTTTGTATCTCATAAACAACTCCTAAATTTGGAGTATCGCCTTCAGGCAATTTCTCCGGCTTTTTTGAATTTCTACGAATAAAGACTCTCAATCGTTCTCATTTCAGAATTTCCCCTGTTTTGAGCGACCACAAGACTAAATCCAATTCATCAAAATCAATTTTGAGGCAGACAGCTAATTTTTTTACTTCTTTTTCAATCGTTAGATACTTCAAACGAGTATTTGGTGGCTTCGGGTCGGAAATTATTTTTAGCTCCGCCAAACTCCGCAAGATATGTTTGTCTAAAATTGCATAACCTTTCAGCCCGATATTCCGTAAAAAATGACTTGCTTCTTTATAACCTAAACCCTTTATGCGCTTTTCTTTAACCAACCAATCGCGGCGTTCCAAAGCATCATCAAAACTATCCAATTTTTTACGCAGACGCATTCCGCAATGTTCCTGCAAAAAATCTCTGGAAGCGACAATATAACCGGCTCGCGCACGCGGATAACGATGTTTTCCGACAAGTGCATTCATCAATTCATCGTGCGTTCCGGTCAATAAAATCGGGCGCACCGCTTCAATCGAATTCAAACCCATTCGCGCCGAACAGCCGCCCGTAAAAAAACAATAAACCATTTCTTCCCAAAGTTTTTCGTCCGTCCCGTTTGCCCAAATCGCTTCAAATTCGCCGATTCTCCGCCGAATGTCCGCGCCACGTTGTGCGTAAGCCGTTTTTATTCTTTCAATTGTTAAAGGTTCGTGTTGTTTTTTCACAAGAAATAGTTTTAATTTTAGACCTTTCGATAAGCGATTGCAATGATTTTTTCAAAAGCAGAAACACGCGCGTCAGCAAGGGTGAATTGTTTCAAAAGCGAAAATCCGCCCTTGTTCACGCGCAGGCTTCTGCCTTATTTTTTACTGCAATAATCTGTGCCGCAATCGAAACTGCAATTTCTTCCGGCGTGTGGCTGTTGATTGGCAAACCAATCGGCGTATGAATTCGGGCAAGTTTTTCTTTGTCGAAACCTTCTTTTTCCAATGATTTAAGCAAAATCTTCATCTTCGCCTTGCTTCCGAGAACGCCAAAATATTTGAAATCTTTATCAAAAAGTTTTCGGATAACAATCTCGTCAAATTTATATCCGAGCGTCATCA
The DNA here is from genome assembly GCA_964548225.1 of uncultured Blastocatellaceae bacterium. Classification (GTDB taxonomy): domain Bacteria; phylum Acidobacteriota; class Blastocatellia; order Pyrinomonadales; family Pyrinomonadaceae; genus CALMEH01. Next base: position 13,386 of record CAZJQP010000026.1, read on the forward strand.
CAACAACGTAAGCCTGAACATCAGATTCGATAAAATTGCTGATTTTATCGTAAGATTCAACAATTTTCTTCTCGTGAACAAATTGATTTTTCGTCAAAGTATTCAAATCTGCACGGTCATCGAAAAGTATGATGTAAAAATCCAATTTCGCCGCAATGTCGGACAAAGCCAGCGCACAATGTCCGCCTCCGATGATGAAAAGTTTGTTTTTATAGCCGAGTTTTTCTTTATAAATAAATTCGTTTTTGCTCGTTCTTTCAAAGTAAAAATCTGCATCAGATTCTTCATTCTCACAAATTCCTAATTCGTAATTCGTAATTCGTAATTTTCGAGGCTGATGATTTTTCAACGTAACAACTATCTTCCGAACAGTTTTCAAATGCTCCGAATTCAACTCAAAAAAGATAATAGTCTGTCTTCCCGAACAAATCATCCCACTTGAATCCGGCGATTTTTCCCGATGAACTTGCTCAATGATTGCAGATGTTTCTTCGACACTTTGCACTTTGCACTTTGCACTTTGCACTAAATTAACTTCCATCACACCGCCGCCGATACTTCCACACATTTCATTTTCGGCAACAATCATCTTAAAACCTTGTCGTCCCGGCGAACTTCCTGAACTTTCGGCGACAACAAGCAATGTTACGGATTCTTGTTTTTCGAGTTTCGCCAAGGCAAACTGCCAGATTTCGAGGTCTTTATTCATTAGAATTTATTTTATTCGTTTTTTTTCTAAACTGCTAACTTGTGTTTTTTCTTAACTTAGCTATAATACGTTTCAAATCCAAACAAAAACTGAAATTTTTCCCAATAAATAGCTTGTTACATTTTGAGACTTTTCGACACACATTTACGAAAGCCGAAGAAAATCGGCTGGGTGCAAATTATGGGAAATGAAAAAGTAATAAAAAAAATGAACATATTTGATTGGGGATTATTTTTTATTCCACTGAACTTCGGAGGTCAGCCAAATGCGAATTAACCTGAAATTATTTTTGCCAATCATCTTGGCGATTTTTGCTCAAACGGCTTTTGCCCAAAGCAAAACAAATTATCCGTGCCTACCAAAAGGCATCACGCTTGACACGGTTGTGTCGGCAACGATTGCCGGCACACCGCAACAGAGCAAAAAAATCTATGTTAAAGACAAACTCAAACAACTCAACGCAAGATGTTCCAAGAAGAAATTGGTTGACGACGAAAAACGCGAAATCAAATTTTATCGGCTAATAGGTTGTAGTGGCATAGCTTATCCGCCTAACGACCCGCATTGGAAAAAGATGAGAAAACAAGATGAAGAAATTGCCAAATTGCGAAAGAAATACACCGTCATCACGCTAACCTGCAACCCTTCGGGCGTGCCGCTTCCATAGCAAAAGTTTTTTTTTGAAAAAAGTGCGTTACGTTTTGCGAAAAAAAGACACATACAACCGAAGCACGGAAAAAAAGGCTCGATGCCTCGTGCAAATTAAAGATTCAGGAGAATAGAAAAAAATGAAAAGAATTTTATTAACAGTATCAATGATTTTTGCGTTCGGCGTAGTTTTCGGAGTTCAAGATACGTTTGCCCAGAAGAAAGGAAAGGTGGTTTATACGCAAGGGGCAATGACGGGAACTGCCACCTTAAAAGGAACTTTGTGGAAAACCAAATGGATTTATTTCGAGTTTAATTTTCCCAACGGCAAACCGGCGTTTAATACCGTCTTAATGCAAAATATGTCGAAATTTACCTACGAAATGACCAAACCCGACGGAAGTATCGTAACCGACATTTCCCAACCGATTTCCGACACGGGAAAATACAAAATCAAAGTCAAACTGCAATCGCCTTGGTCAAATTCAAATGTCAAACGGAGTTTCAAAATGGTATTTACGCTCGAATAAAACATTGTCCGTTACGTTTTGAGCAAAAAAGACACATAAAAACTAAGCACGAAAAAAGGCTTTATGATTTGTGCCAACTTTAAATTATTAGGAGAGAAGAAAATGAAAAGAATAACGAGTAGATATAAAAAATCTTTGGTATTTCTGTTGTTATGCGCCTCGGCTTTTGTCGCCTTGCCGTTTATAAAAGTTTCGGCATCAGGCACAATCACCGGACGAGTTTTTCAAGATTACAATGGAAACGGAATTTATGATAATCCGACGACTAATCCGGCGGTTGATGTTGGAGTCGGCGGAGTAACGGTTACGGTTTTTGATTCAGCGGGAACGGTTCGCGGAACGGCAACAACTTGTCGCGGACTAAATAATCCAACAAGCTATTGCACCGGCATCAATAACGGAATGTATAGCATAAGTGCCGCCGGAACAGGACCTTACAGAGTTGAATTTACAACCTTGCCTGCCGGATATTTTTCATCGGCAAGATCAACCGATTCGGTTGATTCGGGAACAACCAACGGTTCGGGAACAACTGTGCAATTTGTTCGAGACGGAAATAATGAGTTGGTTAATCTTGCCGTCAATCATCCCGATGATTATTGCCAAAATAATCCTGATATTTGTGTTAATCAGTATGTAAATGGCGACAATGAAAAAGACCTTAGCATAAATTCGGGAATTTGGAGAATTCCTTACGCGACTGCGGCAGGAAATGCGAATAATCAAAATCCAATCGCTAATAAAGACCAAGTTGGTTCAACTTGGGGATTAGCCTATTCAAAAACAAGAAAAAGATTGTATTCCGCTGCATTTCTAAAACGCCATGTTGGGCTGGAAGGCGCAACTAATGGCGATGGCGGAAATCTGGGAGCAATTTATTCATCAGTTATTGCTCCAAATTTTAGTTCCCAAAATGCGACCACTGCACCAACTTTACTCACAACCATTCCGAGCGTTGGCACACCGCCAACTTCAAGAGGTTTAGGCTTACCGACAGGCACAAGTGCTGACCCGAATGCCTTTGCTTCAGTTGGAAAAATAGGCTTAGGCGATATTGAAATGTCGCAAGATGAGAGCCTTTTATATGCTGTAAATTTGAACAATAAAAAACTTTACTCGTTCAATATTTCTTCAGGAGCAATGCTGGATTATACAATTCCAAATCCAAGCTGTGTCGGAGGCGAATGGCGACCATTTGCTTTGGGACGCTATCGCAACACGATGTATGTCGGCGGCGTTTGTGATGCTTCAGCTTCGGGTTCAGCGGCAAACCTTAGAGCGATAGTTTACTCATTCAACACACCAACCTTTACCAAAGTATTAGATGTTCCGCTAAACTATTCAAAAGGCAAGCCTTATAGCGGTTGTTCACAAAAAGGCTGGTATGCTTGGACTGATTCGGTTCAACCTATGCCGGGTTGTAATTACTATGTCTATCCTCAACCTATTTTATCCGACTTGGAATTTGATAATGACGGCTCAATGATACTTGGTTTTATTGACCGCTCCGGTCATCAATTTGGAAGATACAATCTTCATCCGACCAACGGCACAACTCTTTATAATATGGTTGGCGGAGATATTTTGAGAGCCGGCAAAAATACAAGCGGCACTTTCACACTTGAAAATAATGCTTCAGTTTCAGGCATTACTACCGGTGGCGCAAATTTAGGGCAAGGTCCGGGCAATGGTGAATTTTATTATGAAGACAGTTATCTTGCCAGTCACGAAGAAACAAGCGAAGGTGGTTTGGCGATGATGCCGGGAGCTAAAGACATCGTTTTAACTTCGATGGACCCAAACAACATCGTCGGTGTTAGCGGCGTATCCTGGCTAAATAATACAACCGGCAAAAAAACGAAAGGATATTCGGTTTTTACAGATACTAATGCCACTTTTGGAAAAGCGAATGGCGTTGGTGATGTCGAACTGCTCTGCGACCTTGCGCCGATTGAGATTGGAAATCGGGTTTGGAATGACCTTGATGGCGATGGAGTTCAAGACGGCGGTGAGCCGGGAATAGCGGGCGTTACGGTCAGTCTTTATAACTCAAGTAATGTTGCCATCGCAACCGCTGTAACTAATAGTAGCGGTGAATATTATTTCTCATCCGCTACCGTATCAGGTATTGAACCGAATAAGAGTTATCAAATCCGTTTGGATAATTCAGTAAATTATACCGGAATTCTTTCGAGCTTTTCTGTAACAATTCCCAATGCAACAACTGACTCTATTGATTCCGATGCTTTGAACGTAACAAATCCGATCGGTTCGCCATCAACCGGCATTTTTCCCGTAATTAGTCTGACAACTGGAGTTGCCGGAGCAAACGACCACACTTTTGATGTTGGATTTAAGCCGAAGCCTTTATCTGAATACAATCCGACTGCATCAGTAGATTGTGGAATGGAAGGAAAAATCTGCATTGATTATAGAGTTCCGGGAACTCCGGCGGCTGTCGGAAATGTTCGTATTACGCTGCAACGCTATCAAAATGGCGTTCCCGTTGGTGCGCCGATTCAGGTTGGACCTTTTAATTCGGGCAATCAATATTGTTTTCCAGCTTCGCAACTTTTAGCGGGCATTACAGGAGATTTTGATTGGTCGGCGGTTGTTACTTATCAACTACCGGGAGTAACTATTCAACCGACAATAATTGGCAGACAAGGCGTTGGCTATGTTGAAGGACAAAACAACGATTTCAAGCAAAATTGTAAAAACTGTTGCGGCATCGGTAAAAATCTGGTTCGCAACGGCGATTTTAATAGGCGCGAAGAAACTTTCGAGTCGATTTACAGAGCAAACAGCGAATTATTTCCGAGTCAATTCTGGATCGGCAATTCGGAAGACGCGAGAAATGCTTGTCGAAATTGGGAAATCAACGGTCATTCAAAATGTGATGACCCGAAAGATAATTTCTTGATGGTCAATGGTCGGACGACTCAAATTGGTGCAACACCGGCGGTTGTTTGGTCGCAAAAGGTCCCGGTCGAAGGCGGAAGCGAGTATGAATTTTGCGCGTTCTTCAAAGACCTCAAGCAATGCTGTTTCAACAAACAGCCGGAAATCACGATGAAAGCAACGATTAACGGCAGTGTGATCACCCAGAACGCAACTATTTCTACCGAAAACAAGCGTTGTGATTGGCAACTCGTTTCGACAAAAATCAATGTTCCGGCAGGCGTTTCGAGTATCAATCTGGAAATTTTGCTTAACGAAAATGTCAACGGCGACGGCAATGATGTGGCGATTGATGATATTTCGCTGACGAAAAAACCGAATCTTCCGAACAACGAAACACAGTTTTTGTGGAGTCAGCAAACTTATACTGACGACAGCCATTACACCGTTTTAGCAACGCCGACTAAAACGCAAAAGCCGGATTGCAAATACACTTGGACAGCCGTCGAACTCGATGCTTCCAATGCTCCGATTCTCAGCACGAGAAGAACTTGGACGATTCCGCCCGCTAACACCGGAGCTTTTGCCTTCGGTGGTTTTCCGGGCGCGTCGGGAACTTCGCCGGGCATTTTTGATGTCGGCAAAACGTATGAGTTCACATATCGGGCTGAATGTGATTGCTCAAATCCGCAAACAACCGTGCAGAGACATTTCGTTGGCTTCCCGACTAACAATATGGTGAAACCGACGAAAGGAACACCTGTTCCCAAAAACCTGATCCGAATTAGCGAAGTCAGACAAGACAGAAATCCGACTAACTAAATAATTCGGTAAAATTCGATTCCGAGTTTCTCCACGACTTGGAATCGAATTTACAAACATTACAAAAAACCGATAAATTTTCGGTTACGTTTTCAATAAAAAAACACATATAAAAGAAGACCGAATTTTGAGGCTTAAAATTAAAATGGAGAGAAAAAATAATGAAAAAAAATCTGCATCTTTTGGGATTGGTTATAGTATTTCTGGCTTGTAGCCAGTTTATGGCGGCACAGTCAAAAACCGAAACGGAATTAAGACAAACAACGTCTGTTAAATTAGAAATGAATAGTCCCGAAATAAAAAGTATTTTTGGGAATAAATCTTTCTTTGAAACACTGAAAATATTGGTAGCAAACGGCGAGAAGCTCGACATTAAAACGGCTAAAAAAACAACTTTCGTTAATAAACCTACCGAAAGAAAAGAGAAAATTTCTAATAAACAATATGAAATTTCGTTTGATGTTCTGACGGAAGACGGCAAAGCCTTCGGCGAATATAAAAAATTGGTTTATCTTTTTGACGGAAAAAATACCGTCATTTACTTTGATGAGCAAAATTCCGAACCGATTGAATTTACAACAATGATTTTAACGGAAAAATGGATTGATGAATTGCCGCTTTCAAAAAAACAAAAGGATAAATTAAAAGACGAAAGAACGGATAAAAGTTTCTGTTTCAAATGGAATAGCTGGCAAACAATCCGCAGCAACTATTGCGATTACAACTATTTTTGTGTCGGCAAAAATCAACGAGCTACCTATCGTGATGAAAAAAGAACTTGTAAAAAAAATTCCAATCACTCCCAAACCCGCAAAGTAAAATTAAATTGTGGTTGTTAAAATTCCTTGCGACAATTTCTTAAAATCCCAAACCTTACTCTTACAGGCTTGGGATTTTTATTTTCAGGGTTATCTCACTTTTTTTCCATACAAATTTATCAAAACTTTTTCTGCCGTAAACGGTGCATCGAAACGCGGAAAATCTGCGTAATTAAAGGCTTTAACGGCTTCACGAATTGCAAAATACGCGCCGATGCCATACATTAGCGGTGGTTCGCCGACGGCTTTTGAATTGAAAACGGCGAGATTCGGGCGCGAAGTTTCAAGCGGCAGGATTTCGATTTCTTTCGGCACGGAATAAACGTCAGGAATTTTGTAAGTCGAAAGCGCGTTTGAGCGAAGTCGTCCGTCCGAATCGTAAAAAACTTCTTCCATCGTCATCCAACCGATGCCTTGCACGATGCCGCCTTCGATTTGTCCGTTGTCAACCGAAGTGTTCATCGAACTGCCGAAATCGTGGCAACATTTGACGTAGTCAACCTCATAAATTCCGCGCAGACAATCAACTGTAACGCCGACAATCGCCGTTCCGTAAACGTGATAAGCAAACGGATGACCTTTGGCGATTGACCAATCGAAACCGATGCCGGGCGTGGCGTAATGCGCGTGTTCGCTTAAGTTGACGCGCTGAAGATGCGCTTCCATAACGAGCGTATTCCAATCAAGATTTGTTTTTTCACCGCCGCGAAAAACGAATCCGTTTTCGAGCGAAATATCATCTGCGCCGTTTGCTTCGACTAAATCTTTGGCGACGGACTTTAGGCGTTTCAAAATCGTTTCGCAAGCGATTTCTGTTGCTTTGCCGTTCAAATCGGCGGCGGCTGAAGCGGCGGTCGGCGAAGTGTTGGCGATGCGTAAAGTGTTGGTTGTATGGACTTTAACTTTTTCAATCGGCATTGAAAAAACTTTTGCCGCGACCTGTGCCATTTTCGTATTCACGCCTTGTCCCATTTCGACTGCGCCAGTCGAAACAGCAACTGAGCCATCAGTATAAACGTGAACGAGCGAACGCGCCTGATTCATCGGCGTTTTCGTGAACGAAATGCCGAAACAAATCGGCATCAGCGAAACGCCTTTTTTGATGAATTTATTTTGCACGTTAAATTCGTCTGCCTCGCGCTTCAATTTCGCAAAATCGTATTTTTCATCGGCTTGCGTCCAAGATGTTTCCGCGTCTGATTCGGCGATTTGCCCGTAAGGAAATTCATCGCCGTCTTGCAAAAGATTTTTTCGCTGAATATCGGACACGGAAACGCCCAATTTTTCCGCCGCGTGTGCGATTGCCGACTCGATGACGAACATTCCCTGCGGTCCGCCGAAGCCGCGAAATGCCGTGTTCGGCGGCAAATTTGTCTTGCACGAAAACGCAGTTGCAGAAACATTCGGGATAAAATATGAATTCGTGCAATGAAAAAGAGTTCTTTCGAGAACGGGCAAAGACAAATCGCAAGCCGCGCCTGCGTTTTGATAAAACACGGCAGAATAAGCAATTATGCGAAAATCTTTGTCCAAACCGATTTTGTAATCCGCCGAATACGGATGACGTTTTCCGGTCATTCGCATATCTTCCATTCGGTGAAGCGCATATTTTACGGGCTTTTTCGTGAGTTGCGTGCCGACCGCGCAAAGTGCCGCCCACGCATTTGCCTGATCTTCCTTGCCGCCGAAACCGCCGCCGAGACGAGTTACATCAACTTCAATCAAATTCATCGGCAAACCCGTAACTTTTGCGATACATCTTTGAACGGCGGTCGGACCTTGCGTCGAAGAATAAATTTTCAATCCGCCTTGCTCTGTCGGAACTGAATACGCGCCTTGTGTTTCGATGTAAAGATGCTCTTGTCCGTTTGAATAAGTCTGACCTTCAAAAACATATTCGCAAGTCTGAAAAGCCTTTTCCGCATCGCCCAATTTGAACGCTTTCGGCGGCGCGATAAGTTCGCCTTTCGCGTGTGCAACCCGTTCATCTGTAATAATTTCGAGCGGTTCAATGTCTGCTTTCACAAGTTTTGCGGCGTGTCTGGCTTGTTCTTCCGTTTCCGCCAAAACGAGCGCAATCGGCATTCCGCAAAAATGAACTTCTTCGTCTGCAAGAAGCGGTTCATCGGGCAAAATTCCGCCGATTTGATTTTCGCCAACCAAATCCTTCGCTGTGATAATTTTCACCACACCCGATGCTTTTTCGGCTTCGCTAAAGTCAATATTTTTCAGTTTCCCGTGAGCAATCGGCGAATCGAAAACACAAGCAAAAAGCGTCCCTTCAAGCAAAGGAACATCATCTAAATAAACCGATTCGCCGCGAACGTGCGATTTTGAGTCAACATTTTTCATTTTTTGTGAATCTGAGTTTCCGTGAGATATTTTAACTTTTTCTGCTAAAATATAAAACGAAATGAATAAAATAATTGCTTCTCTTGCTTGTCTTATACTGTTTTTGGTTTTCCGGACGAACGCGCAAAACAAATGTGATGCACCGAATAATATGGCGAATTTGCCGTGCATCAAAACTGTTTTGAAATTGGGCAATAACGAATTTGAAGTCAGAACTTATACCAAACCGATAAAAAACCGCCTAATTGACCGAACTTTCGCGGTTGTGCATCACAACGAACAGAAAGGTTTGCAAGCGGCGAAAAAAGTTATTGCCGCAGACGGCGGACGTTTGGTTGAAGTCGTTTCGCTGGACGCTGACGGCAAGCCGCGCCGTTTTCTGCATTTTGATTTTGCCGATAAAACAAACGTCTGTTTTGACCCGAATCGAATGTATTCAAAGCCCGGAATCATAAAATTTTTCAAAGGTTATCCGCGCTCGGAAGACAATCAAGCGGACGTTTGTTCGCCCGTTCCACCCGAAATGTTTGACAGCGAAAATGATGATTTAATCAAAGAAATCTCACGTTTCGGCACAGAATTGTTAAAAATTGTAACAGACAATTTTCGACATAGTTTTATCATCGGCGTTCACAATAACGTGGATTTAAAGCTCGATGTTACAACGTGGAACGCGCCCGGCGGCGAAGCGAAAACGGCGGTTGGTGTGTTTCGCGCCAACAGCGAAAAACACGACGCGGTGATTGACGCTGACGATTTTGTTTTAGTAACGAATCTGAATCTTTTCTCCAAAGTTCTCGCTCTCGACGAACCGATAAACATTGCCTTGCAAGAAGGTTTACCGTTTCTCCAAAAAAACAAAAATGCCGTTGACGACGGCTCAATGTCAATCTATTTCGGAATGAATTATTTCGGCAAAACTACTCGCGCTTACGATTACATCAATATCGAAGCCGAAGGCAAAGAAGACGCGGAAGACGAACCGAAAGCCAGACAAACGCGAATGATTCGGCTAATTAACAAACTAAAAATTTAAATCGAACAATTCAACAAAATGCGCTTTAAATAATTGTCTTAAAAGCAATCTTTTATACTCTGCCGTGCCGCGCACGTCGGAAATTGGCGTAATTTCGGTTTGGATAATTTCTGCGGCTTCGTTGATTATTTGTTCGTTGATTTTTTCGCCACACAGAAATTCGGATGTCTTTTGTAAATAAAGAGGTGTGGCGAAAACTCCACCGGCGGAAACGTGGGCGTTTTCGATTAAATTATCAAAAACTTTTAAGCTAACTGCCGTGTTGACCGAAGCGATGTCTAAATATGTGCGTTTGCAGACTTTTTCAAAATTGAAATGCGTGAAATCTTTTCGGAAACGGATTTTCGAGATAAATTCGTCATTGGTTTTGGCGAGTTTTTTGTATCCGAGATAAAAATCGCGCAGAAATGAAATCCGGTCGCTACCACTCGTGGTTCTGACAGTAATTTCCGCGTCCAAAGCTAAAAACCACGCCGTCATATCGCCAATTGGCGAAGCGTTGACGAAGTTTCCCGCAATCGTTGCCATATTGCGAATCGGTGTTGACGAGATGAGTTTTAAGTGTTTGTAAAGATTAGGGAAAAGCCGTTTAAAAATTTCAGATTCGAGCAAATCTGTAACCACAACAGACGCGCCGATTTCGATAAATTCGTCGGTTTCGGTGATAAATCTCAAATCTGAATTGTCAAAAAGATTTTCCGCTTCCGAATGAATCATTTCTTCAGGACGCTGAACATATAAATCTGTGCCGCCACTTATGAATTTTGGCTGTTGGATTTCGGATGTCGGATTTGAGTCTTGGGATTTGTAATTTGTAATTTGTAATAACCGTTCTTTAATTCCCGAAAAATATTCGGGAACAATTTGCGTGTCAATCGCAAAACTCAAATTCTCTTTTTCTCCTTTTCTCCCTTTCTCCTCTTCTAAAAGCGAAAGCGCGGCGCGTTCGATAGACTTGTAACCCGTGCAACGACAGATATTTCCGTCAATCGCAGAAATTGCCATTTCGGAAGTTTTCGGCGTGTCGTCAATGCAAAAATTCGTCAAAGACATCACAAAACCGACCGTGCAAAACCCGCATTGCGTTCCCGATTCGTCAACCATCGCTTGCTGAACAGGCGTTAATTCATCGCCTTGTTTGTTAATTCCCTCGACAGTTACGATGTGTTTTCCGTTCGCGTTTGCCAATGGCATCAAACACGAAGTTTGCGTGCGATATTTAACTTTTTCGTCCGTTAATTCGCCGACAATAATTGTGCAAGCACCGCAATCGCCTTCGGGGCTTCCGGCGAGAGGCCGTAGCGCAGGTGT
>CAZJQP010000026.1:24522-53703 GCA_964548225.1 uncultured Blastocatellaceae bacterium
TTTTCGTGCCTTTCAAATTTTTGTGATACCGCACAAAATCCAAAACCGTTGAACCTTTCGGCAAATCGGTTTCGATTGTCTGGTTATTCAAAATAAACTTAATCATTAATGGATAATGGATAATGGATAATGGATAATGGATAATAGATAATGGATAATTTTTTTATTTTCCATTATCTATTATCCATTATCCGTTATTAAAATTTTCTTATTAAAATCACGCCGACCGTGATAAATGCCGCGCCGAGAACGCGCCAGAGATTTATCGGTTTTTCGGGAACGCCGAGCCAGCCGAAATGGTCAATCAAAAGCGTTACGAGCATTTGTCCGCCGATTGCCAAACTAAATGAAAGTGCAACGCCGATTTTCGGCACAACCGTTGCCATTACCGCTACAAAAAATGCTCCCAAAAATCCGCCAATCCAAGCAATCAGCGGTGCATCTTTTGCTAAAGTCAAACTTGCTAAAGGCACGCCTGTCAACAACATATAAACAAACAGCGCAACCGTTCCGACGGCAAACGAAATAAATGCGGCGGAAACCGGACTCGACACATAACCCGCGAGTTTGCTGTTGACTGTCGCCTGTGTCGGCATCGCCATTCCCGCCAAAATTGCGAGAAAAATGAAGGCGTAATTGTTGAAAAATGAAGACATTTTTGGTCTTTGGTTTGTGATTTTCGGTCTTTGGTCTTTGGGCTTCGCAAAAGCTGAAAACCCAATCTAATATTCAATTTTATCAGCCTTATCAGCCCAATTATTGAACACGGTTAGCCCTTCATCGCGCAAGAAGTTGATTGTTTCAATTTTTCTTTCTTCGATTGGCAAGGCAAGTTCTTCGTAGATAAAATCGTCGTCAAAACCGACGTTTGCCGCATCCGTGCGCGAACAAGCGTAAAAGATTTTTGCAGGACGCGCCCAATAAATCGCGCCCAGACACATCGGACAAGGCTCGCAACTCGTGTAAATCGTGCATTCGTCAAGCTGAAATGAATCCAGATTTCGGCAAGCGTTTCGGATAGCGACAATTTCGGCGTGTGCCGTTGGATCATTCGTTGAAGTAACTTCATTACAACCTTCGCCGACGATTTCGCCGTTTTTGACAATCACACAACCAAACGGTCCGCCGCGTCCGTCCGTGATTCCGTTTTGCGCCAAACTAATTGCATAGCGCATAAAATATTCGTCCAGTTCGTTCATTTATTGTTTCGGTTTGAGTTTGATCTCAAAAACATTCTTCCATTTTTTGCCAGTGATAAAAATCCGGTCGTTGGCTTCGTCGTAAGCAATGCCGTTGAGAACATTGTCCATACTTCCGGCTGTTTGTTCGGCAGAAATTTTTTCCAAATCAATTTTGCCCGTGATTTTTCCGGTCAACGGGTCAATCCGCAAAATATAAGTTTCACCCCAGACGTTTGCCCAAATTTCGCCTTTGATGAATTCGAGTTCGTTCAATTCCATCGCGGGTTTGCCTTTTTCATCGAAAACTGCCAGACTTCTGACCGTTTCAAAAGTTTCGGGGTTGACGAAGCGAATAATATGAGTTTTGTCGGTCATTATCAAATGCGTTCCGTCGTGCGTCAAGCCCCAACCTTCACCTTGATATTTGAACTCTTTAAGCAATTTGAAATCGTTCAAATCGTAAGCGAACGCCGTGTTTTCCTGCCAAGTGATTTGATAAATTTTATTATTGAAAATCGTAATTCCTTCGCCGAAATATTGGGCGGCTAAATCAAATTTTTGCAAAACTTTGCCTGTTTCAATCTCGACCTTGCGAAGCGAAGACGAAAACGTATCTTGTCCGCGATAACCGCCTGTTCCTTCATAAAAAAATCCGTTATGAACCACCAAACCTTGCGTAAAAGCATTCGTATCGTGCGGCAAGGTTTTGACAATTTCAACTGTATAATTCTGCACGCCGACGGTTTTGGCGTTCGTGTTAGTCGGAGTGTTTCCGTTATTATTATTCGTATTCGATACCGAACTGTTGCACGCCAAAGCTGTCATAAACAGAGCAATTATCAAAAATAAACGCATAAAATATAAAAACTTAATTCTTTAATTTAACTTTAATCTCAAACAAATTCTTCCAATTCTTGCCGGTTACAAAAATCCGTTTCGTCGCCGCGTCGTAAGCAATTCCGTTCAAGGTGCTTGATTTTTTGTTTGCATCGTCGGGCGAAATGTCAGTTAAATCGAGCCAACCGACGACTTTTCCCGTCTGCGGATTTATTCGGGCAATATGGTTCGGCTTGCCCAAATTCATCAAAAATCCGTGTTCGTTTTTCGTTCCCATCTGCTCCGAATGCCAGATGTTCGCCCAAATTTCGCCTTCGATGTATTCGAGTTCGTTCAGATGATTTACAGGAAAATCGTTTTCTCTTGTTACCGAAATCGTGCGTTCGACCGCAAAAGTTTTCGGATTCAGGAATTTTATAACGTCCGTTCCATCGCTCAAAATTAAACTTTTGCCGTCGTGCGTCAATCCCCAGCCCGAACCCTTATATTTTATCTCTTCGAGCGATTTAAAATCTTCCAAAGCATAAACAAAAGCTGTCTTTTCACGCCACGTCAATTGATAAATTTTATCATTAAAAATTGTAATCCCTTCGCCGAAATATTTGTCCGATAAACTTTTTTTCTTTAAAACTTTTCCGGTTTCGAGTTCGATTTTTCTAATTTGCGAATCGCCCGCTTTGCCTGTGCCTTCATACAAAAAACCTTTGTAAAAAACCAAACCTTGCGTAAAAGCCTTTGCATCGTGCGTGTAAGTTTTGACGATTTCGTAAGTATAAACGGGCAAATCCTGCGCCGAAACGGACGCGGAGAAAACTGCAAACAAAACAACAATAAAAATGCGGATTCGCATAATATTTTTTTTAGCGCAAAGACGTAAAGGCGCAAAGTTTTTTATTTTTTTGCATTTTGGCGACTTTGCACCTTTGCATTAAAAATCTTTCCTATTTTTTCAAAACTCTATCAATCGCCGCCCGAAAATATTCGGCATTGTTTCGACGAACTTTTACACCGTTGACGTAAATTGTCGGCGTTCCGTTAATGCCGTAAGTCTCGCCGTCCGCCATATCTTTGCGGATTTCGGCGGCGTTTGCCGCGCTTTGCAAGTCTAACTCAAATTGGGCGAGATTCAAACCCGAATCGGCGGCGTATTTCTTCAAAGATTCTTTATCGAGTGCGTTTTGATTGCGATATAATCTCTCCGTGAACTCAAAAAATTTGCCTTGTTTATGCGCCGCATTTGCCGCCGTTGCCGCTAAGAATGCGTTTTCGTGAATCGCTTCGAGGGGAAAATCACGCACAACAAAACGCACTTGCTCCGAAGAATATTCCGCTAGAACACGCTGTAAAACCGGATGCGCCGCCGCGCAAGCAGAACATTGAAAATCCGAAAACATCACAACTGTAACGGGCGCGTTCAAACTTCCTCTCGACGGATCATCATCAACCGAAACCGGCAAAATAAGCGGTGCAGGTTCTTTCAAAAAAAACTGCACATTATATTTGGTAAAAAGTTTGCGGCGAAAATCCGCTTCGAATGTTTCTCGTTCGTCGTCTGTAAAATCGCGCAATTTATCACTGATTTCCCGTGCAATCAAATCGCTCGTTTCGAGTTTTTGCGCTTTAGCTTCGACAACTACGAGCGCGTTATAAATTTTTGTTTCGAGCGCAAGTCTTACACTATCAAAAACGTCCGCTTTTTGTTCATAAAGCACAACGCGGTTTTTGGCTTCAAAATTGGCGGCGGTGATTTTTCTGCCATTGACGCTTGCTAAAATATCTGCCGGTTTCAATGCTCGCGCATTTACGTCTTTAAAAATCACGGCTTTGTATTTTTTTCCTAAGCTCATAACGAAAACACTCACTGCTCTTTGTTCGGTATCGCGTCGCAAAAAGGCGATAATTTGATCGCGGACTTGCTCCAATGAACGTCCGCCAAGTGCATCGCGGTTTTTGTCGTAGATTTCTTGAATTTGCTTTTCGGTCGGATTCGGAATTTTTGAAGTAATGGTTTTTACTAAATCATCAACCGAAATTTTCCGCGCTTTGGCTTCGGCTTCGAGCAATATTTCAGCAATTTGATTATTAAAAAGAATCTGCCGTGCCTCAAGCGAATTTTTGTTTAATTTCAAATAAGCATCGCGCAATTCGGCGGACAAATCGGCAGGCGTATAATTTTGACCGTTCGCCTTTGCTAAAATCTGCGTCGGCGTTTGTGCCGCTATTGAAAGCGCGCAAATCAATGTGAATAATAAAATCAAGAAACTTTTCATAATAGTTCGGACACTTAGCACAATTACTTACACGCACGTTTCTGCTTGTTTTTCAAATCTAATCAATTCTTCTGAAACTCGGATAGCTTCGTTTTTAGCTGGTTCACCAAAAACTTGCGGATGAAAAATCTTCGCCAAAATCTCCGCACCTTCAACAACTCGCGGTGCAGGGCGTGAAAAATACGAAGTCGCGTCCAAAGCCCAAACTTCGCCGTTTTTTATCGCCGGAATGTTGCGCCAATTTGCCGGAAAGATTGTATTTTCCAACTGCCGCAAAATATCTTCGGTGTAATAACCGCAAGGAATTAAAACCATTACATCAGGTTTTGATTCATAAATTTCCGCGTAGGTTGTCGTAACCGATTTTGCACCCGATTTGCCCAAAAGCGCAATTCCGCCGGCGATTTCAACCTGTTCCGGCACCCAATGTCCGGGCGAAAACGGCGGTTCGAGCCATTCGAGCATAAAAACATTCGGCTTTTGGATTTTAGATTTTGGATTTTGGATTTTTTGGCGGATTTTATCTAAGCGATTTTGTAAATTATTGACAACTTCTCCAGCTTTTTCAGAAACGCCGCAGAGTTCGCCGACGAGTTTGATATTATCGAAAATATCGGCAATCGTATTCGGTTCTAAAGAAACAACTTGCGCGTTGGCGACATACATTTTCGCGGCTTTTAATACAGTTTTGTAACTGACGGCACAAACATCGCAAAGTTCCTGCGTGATAATTAAATCAGGATTTAATTCTTCCAAAAGTTTTGTATCCAGATTATAAATCGAACCGTGTCCATCCAAATTTGTCCGAACGGCGTGGTCAATTTCCTTGCTCGTCATCGTTTCGTGGGAAATTCGGCTGGCGGTTAAATGAGGTTTATTTTCAATACCTTTCGGAAAATCACATTCGTGCGTAATAGCAACCAGATTTTCTTCCAAACCAAGAGCGCAGACGATTTCCGTTGCCGATGGCAAAAGCGAAACGATTCTTTGTGTGCTTTTCATAGTTTCACGAAAAACTCAATTATCAAGTATCAATTATCAAATATCAATCAGTAGTTCACACTTTACATTTTCTTGTGTTCGAAACATTTTCTAAAATCACTTGTTGCTTTAATTTCAATATAAGCCCTACTCAGCATAATTATTCTTGACTAACTGCGTTTAACATTATAAACTAAATTTTACGTTGCTACCTCCCGCAACCCAGCCGGCACGTCCCTTCTAACCAAATATTCATTTAACTTTCAAGATGGAGAATTCAAAGATGAAAAATAATATTTCGCGCCTTTTTGCGTCAAATGGCACGTCAGCACGACTTTTCATAGCGGTAATCGGATTATCGTTTTTCCTTCTGCCGTTTGCAGCTTATTGGAACAGTCAAGCGGCTGGCACTTATTCCGGTCGTGTTTTCGTTGATTACAATAGCAACGGAACTTTTAATACTGCCGGTGATGCAACGAATCCGGCAGTTGATACGGGCATTGTCGGCGTAACCGTTACGCTTTATGACAGCACGGGAGTTCAGCGCGGAACAGCAACGACAGTTCAATGCACCGGAGTTAATACGCCGGTAACGGGTTGTTTGTCGGCAAGCGACAGAGGTTGGTATAGCATTGCTTCGACCGGAACAGGACCTTATCGCGTCGAATTTACAAATTTGCCGAGTGGTTATTTGCCGTCGGCGCGTTCAACCGATTCGGTTAATGGCGGAACAACGACAAATGCCGGCTCAACCGTGCAGTTTGTTCCTGACAGCGGGACAACAAATCTCAATTTAGCTGTCAACGTGCCGGAAGATTATTGCCAAAACAACCCCGAAAGCGCATCGTGCAACTATTCATTCGGAAATCAAACCGTCGCGCCAAGCAACTCCATCACCGCTCTTTTGACATTTCCTTATACGGCGGGCAGTAACAATACTTCGACTGCGGCACCTCTTGCGCCTTTCGATACGCCTGACTATACTTCTACCTCAAACTCTTATTTGAATGTTACGGCAAGCGAAATCGGCACGACTTTCGGCTTAGCTTATTCACGTTCGACTCGTCTTTTATATGCTTCGGCATTTTTCAAACGTCATTCAGGCTTCGGAACGGGTGTTGATAACACAATTAACACTTCGGACGACCCGGGCGCAGTTTATGTTATTGACCGCACAGGCAATAGCAACAAAGGCGCAGTAACAAGCAAATTCACCGTTCCGGGCGCGACAACCAACGCGCATAACACCGCCGACTATCAAACCGATAACGGTCAGACGGGTTGGGACGGAGTCGGCAAAACTTCACTCGGCGGAATGGCAATTTCCGACGATGATTCGGCTTTATATGTAATTAATTTGCAAAATCGCACACTTTACCGACGCGATTTATCAACCGGCACATTCACCAGCCAAGCCGTGCCGACTTCGGGCTTGACGACCGCCAACGGAAACTGTGACTCGGCGGATGTGCGTCCGTTTGCGGTAACATATTATCGTGGCGAAGTTTATGTCGGAATGGTTTGCAGCGGCGAATCAAGTGCGACAGCAGACACTTTCACCGATGCAAACAGCAATGGCGTTTATGACACCGGCGAATATTATCTTGACAGCAACAACAACGGCGCATACAACGCGGGCGAGCCGTATTATGACCAAAACAGTTCGGGAACTTTCAACGCGGGCGAAACTTTTGTTGATAACGATGGCAACGGTATTTATAATCTCGGCGATGCGCGAAAATTGACGGCTTACGTCTTTCGCGTTAATCCAACGACTTTGGCATTCGGCGCGTCGCCCACTTTTACGGCGCGACTCAACTACAAACGCGGACTTAATCAGCTGGCACTCGGCGCAGTCGGTATTTGGAGACCGTGGTCGGCTACTTACCGCAGCACAAACGTAACAAATGCCAATCGCACAGTTTATTCACAGCCGATGCTGACCGGCATTACATTTGACAATGGCAATATGATTTTGGGCTTGCGCGACCGCGTCGGTGATCAAGTCGGGCATCAAACGCGCTCGAATCCGACCGATGCTTCGGCGACACTTTATCAACCGCGCATCGGCGGCGACACGCTCAGAGCTTGCGGCAATCCGACAGGCGGCTGGACACTCGAAGCCAACGGACGCTGTGGCGGCGCAGGTTCTGCTCCGCAAAACACCGACCAGGGACCGGAAAACGGTTCGAATCAGGGCGGCGAATTTTATTACGGCGATTCTTATGATTTGGCTTTCGCTTTCAATCAGCCGGCAGGTCAACCTGACATTTCCGGAAAAGGCGGCAATCACGATGAACTCAGTTTGGGCGGTGTGGCGCAAATGCCCGGCGCAACTGATGTTATGACAACTATTTTTGACCCGATTCCGAACGTGCCGAACGAGACTCACGACGGCGGAATTCGCTGGTTGAGTAATTCGACCGGAAATTTCACCAAAGCCTATCGCATTTATGACGGCGACACTGGAACAGTAGGCACACTCGGCAAATCAAATGGTGTGGGCGATGTCGAACTTCTCTGCGACCGTGCGCCGATTGAACTCGGCAACCGGGTCTGGCGTGATACCGATAACGATGGTGTTCAAGACGCGGGCGAAAACGGAATTTCGGGCGTTACGGTTCGTCTTTACAATGCTTCTAACACACTGATTGCAACTGCCGTAACTGATACAAACGGCGAATATTACTTTATTTCGGGAACTGCCGCAGACGGCGACATCACCAATAACATCGGCATCGTCAACGGACAAATTACGCCAAACACGAATTATCAAATTCGCCTCGACCTCGCCGCAAATTACACGAGTGGCAATCCGTTGAATGGTCTTTTGATGACTACCCGCGATCAAACTTCGCAACTCGGTTTTGACGATGGAAGCGATTCGGATTCTTTTTTGGTTACAAACCCAATCGGATCACCTACCGGAACTTATCCGGTTATCGCTTTAACAACCGGCGGAGCAGGCGACAATAATCATAATTACGATGTCGGTTTTGCTTCGAGCGCAACTTACTCAATCGGCAACCGCGTCTGGTTTGATACGAACAATGATGGAATGATAAATGCCGGCGAAGTCGGAATTAGCGGCGTTTCCGTAAGTCTTTTCTTAGACGCAAATATTGACGGCACACCGGACACACCTGCTTCACCTGTCGGAACTCAAAACACGGATGCAAACGGTTATTATCGTTTCGATTCACTCTCGGCAACGAGTTATGTTGTTCGCGTCAACGCTTCAAACTTTGCAAATGCGGCAGTTTTGGGTGGTTATGCAAACACCACAGGAAACAACAATACAGATTTGGATTCGACTTCCGTTGCCGGTCAGAACGGCGAAAACGGAATCAATCCTTCAGGCGCGGCAAATTCCGTGCAAACTAACGGAATTCTGTCTGGCTCGATTACGCTCGGCGCACCGGGCGAACCCGTCAGCGAAGCGGATGTTCAGGTAAGCGGACAAGGCTCACCGGATGCGGCGGCGAATATGACGGTTGATTTCGGATTTTATCGCGCTTGTCTCGGCGACATCGTTTGGAACGACAATGGTGCGGGCGCAAACAATAACAATGGAATTCTGAACGCCGGAGAATCGCCGATTTCTGCAGTTAGAGTTCAGCTTTATGATTCAGCAAACACGGAAATCTTGGTCGGACCCGATGGAAGATTGGGAACGTCCGATGATGCCACAAACGGAATGTTGACCAACAGTAGCGGAATTTATTCGTTCTGCGGAGTCGCACCGGGACAATATCGCGTCGTCGTTACCACACCGGGAGGTTCGTCCAGCACACCGACATCAAACACGCCTGACGATAATATCAACAGCGATGACAATGGTTTTCCGGGAACTGCGCCTTTTGTTGGCAGAACGGTCAGCGGTTTAGTTACCGTTACGCCGGGAAGCACCGGAGCATTAAACAATAAAACCGTTACCAACAGCACGGGCATAACTGACGATCCGACAGTTGATTTCGGTTTCGTTCTGCCGCCGACGGCTGTTAATTTGGACAAATTCGAAGTTACGACCGACGGCGGAGCAGTTTCACTGAATTGGTCAACGGGCGGCGAAACCGGAAATTTAGGCTTCAACATTTACCGCGAAACAAACGGCGTGCGTGAACTCGTCAACACTGCTCCGATTGCCGGAAGCGCATTAAAAACATCTGCTAATTTAGTTGTCAGCGGCGATAATTACAGTTGGGTTGACAAAGATGCGAGGCTCGGTTCGGTTTATTATCTCGAAGATTTGGACATTGAAGGAAATCGCACAACTTACGGTCCGGTTGTGCCTTCATTCAAAATTTCGATGGATAAATTTGAACGCAATTCGGCTTTATTGTCTGATTTGGCAAACGTTTCGGGTTCTACTGGACAGAAAGAATTTGTCAACGAAAGAACTGAAAATGCTTCACTCAATGCTTCGCGTCAATTTGAAATTGCCGCACTCGGCGGCGTGAAAATTTCAATTAATCACGACGGTTGGTATAAAATTTCGGCTGAACAATTAGCGGAAAACGGTTTCGATATTAATTCAAATCGTGCGAATTGGCAGTTGTTTGTCGGCGGCGAAGAAGTTGAGATGAAAGTTGCAACAGACGGTTCGGTTGAATTTTTCGGACGCGGCGCAGACACAATCGAAACCGATAAAAACGTCTATTATTTGGTTCAAGGTCAAACGGGCGGAATGCGTCTGACAGAAATCAAAGGCGGACGCGCCGGACAAAATCCGCTTGCCGCATATACTTCAACTGTTCAACGCAAAGACCGTGCAATTTACATTTCGTCGCTTCTTAACGGCGAAAACGAAAATTGGTTTGGTGCGATTATCAATAGTTCGGCGCAAACAATTCAGACGCTTTCGCTGAATAATGTTCAAGAAAATTCGGTGGCGCGTTTGCGAGTCAAATTGCAAGGAATGACAACTGCCGCGCATTTCGTCAACATTCGCATCAATGATACGGATTTAGGACAAGTCAATTTCAACGCGCTTGAAAACCGCACATTTGAATTTGATGTTCCAGCTTCCGCTCTGGTCGAAGGCACAAACAACGTCAAACTCCAATCGGCAGGCGGTTCGAGCGATTTCAGTCTGGTTGATACGATCAGTTTGAGTTATTCAAGGCTTTTCCGTGCTGTGAACAATAAAATTCGTTTCACCGTTCCGGCAGGTCAAACGGTCAGAGTCGGCGGATTTACAACGGGCAGAATTGCGATTAATGAAATCCGAAACGGCAGTGTTGGTGTTCGTGCCGAATCGCCAATCATCGAGTCAAACGGCGAATTCAGTTTTGAACTTGGCGCATCAGGACGCGACCGCGAATTTTTGGCAGTTTCGATTTTGGAGAACGAACAATCCGCCGAGGTTAAAAACAATCAGCCTTCGACACTGAATTCACCTTCAAACCGCGCCAATCTGGTTATCATTGCTCCGGCAACATTCCAAATTTACGCAAATCGGCTTGCCGAAATGCGTGAAGCGCAAGGTTTAAGATCGCAAGTCGTTTTAGCCGAAGATGTTGCCGATGAATTTGGCTACGGCATATTAACGGCTGAATCGGTCAAGGGCTTTCTGCAAAATGCCGCATCGAACTGGAACGTCAAACCGCGTTATGCGATTTTGTTCGGCGATTCAAGCTATGACCAACGCAATTATCTTGGTCAGACAAGTCGAAATTTGATTCCGACCAAGCTGGTTGACACGGTGTTTATGGAAACATCAGGCGATTCGCTGTTGGCGGATTTTGACGGCGACAACATAGAAGACATCGCACTTGGCAGATTGCCGGCGGCAAATGTGTCTGAAGCCGAAGTGTTGATTGAAAAACTCGCATTTTACGACAATCAACCGGCACGCACGGAAAGAACCGTTGTTTTGCCTTCCGACCGCACCTTCGAGAGCTTTATTCAAATTCTGCACAATGAAGTTCCCGCAGATGTTAATGCGATTCGCATTGACCGTGCGGCAATGCCTGATGCGGAAATGCACAACCGAATCGTTACATCCTTAAACAATAATCCGATGATTACGGCTTATCTCGGACACGGTTCGACGGGAATGTGGGCGGCTTCGTCTGTCTTTACGGCGAATGATGCCAATTCCTTAAACAATTCTCAGCTTGGTTTTTATATGCTGACGACTTGTTTGAACGGCTATTCGCACAATGCCTATAACGACAGTTTGGCTGAAATTGCTCTGAAAAATTCGCAAGGCGGCGCGGTGGTCGTATGGGCATCTTCAGGAACGAATTTTGCCGACACGCAAACAGCAGTCAGCCAATTGGCAATGCGAATGATTTTCGGCGCAAATCAACAGCGCGTCGGCGACATCGTGCGCCTGTCGAAAGAAGCCACTACCGACCCGGATGTCAGACGCAATTATCTGCTCCTTGGCGACCCGACCGTCTTTATCAAATAAAAACGGTTTGCAAACTCTCTCCCGCAATCAAAAAAGAGTGGAAACATTCCCGATGTTTCCACTCTTTTTTATTTTCATTAAACCATCTCATTTTTATTGAGGCATTACTTGTCTATTGTTAAAAATCTCCGTATTCTTTGTGTCTTTGTGGTAAATTATTTTTTATGAATCTTTTTGAACTAACGGTTGCATTGATGCAAATTCCTTCGGTTTCAGGTAACGAGGAGTCTGTCGGATTTTTTCTGCGCGATTATTTGGAAAATCTCGGTTGGACAGTCGAATTGCAAGCGGTTTCGGAAAATCAAAATAATGTTATCGCGTATTTAAATTCTACGCCGAGAGTTTTTCTTTCGACGCATATTGACACCGTTCCGCCGTTCATTCCACCGACGGAAGATGCGGAAAAAATCTACGGACGTGGCGCGTGTGATGCGAAAGGAATTGTCGCTTCGCAGATTTTCGCGGCGGAAAATTTAAGAAAACAAGGTATCAGCGACATCGGTTTGCTGTTCACGGTTGACGAAGAACAATCTTCGACGGGCGCGAAAGTTGCGAATGAACACGAACTCGCAAGCAAATGCGAATATCTCATCAACGGCGAACCGACCGACCTCGATTTGGCAATCGGTTCAAAAGGTTCGCTCCGCGTTTTCGTCAAAACCAAAGGCAAAGCCGCGCATTCCGCGTATCCCGAAGAAGGCGTTTCGGCGATTGAAAAATTGCTCGATATTTTAACGGACGTTCGCCAAATCGAATTTCCGACAGACGAATTTTTCGGTGAAACAACGTGCAATATCGGCTTGATTTCCGGCGGTTTGAAAACAAATATAATTCCACCAAACGCCGAAGCAGGTTTGCACATTCGCCTGACAACCGAAGATAAACCCGTTCTTAAAATCTTGGAAAAAGCGATTGACGGACGCGGGAGTTTGGAAGTTTCATCGTGCAGTTTGCCCGTAAAAATGCTCGAAGTCGAAGGATTTAATCAAAAAGTTGTGCGTTTTACGACCGACATTCCGCATCTGCCAAATTGGGGAACGCCGCTTCTTCTCGGCGCAGGTTCAATTCTCGTCGCGCACACGAAAAACGAATTTGTTCTGAAAAAAGATTTGGAAACAGCGGTTGGATTGTATGAAAATTTGGTGAAGAAATTGTTGGAAGCATAAGATGGAAAGCAAATACGATATTTTTGAAAAAGAAATTGCTCCGTTATTAGAAAAACTAAAAGCCAAAGAAATTCCTGATGCCGACATTTGGTGGGAAATTTGGGACATAGTTCATCATCAAGGCGATGTTTGGATTAGTTCTTATATTGCTGTTCCCCAAATCTTCAAAATTTACAAAGAGAAAAATTGGTTGGATTATAATTTGCCCGGAGTTTTGTCTGTAATTGAAAACTGTCGTCAAAAAGAAAGTAATCCTCGGCTACCTGATTGGTTAGAGAAAGAATATTTTCAAACTTTGCATAAAACAGTGCAATATTGTGCAGAAAAAATCTCTTCCGATTGGGATAGAGACCTTTTGATTTCTTTTCTAATGTTAATATGTGCAGTTAAACAAAAACAGGGACTTTTTGAATTAGTCGAAATTGCTTCCTGTAGTGAATATGACGAAAAGTTTTTGTTGGATTTATACAATAAAAGCTGAAAATTAACAGTAAAATAATGAAAATAGCACTAATCGGTTACGGCGCGATGGGGAAACTAATTCGCACGTTAGCTGAAAATAAAAATCACGAAATTGCGGTAATTATTGACGAAGCGGACGCAAATTTGAGCGCGGAAGAATTAGCGGCGAAATTAAAAGGCGTTGATGCGGCGATTGATTTTTCTATTGCGGAAGCTGTGAAACGAAACTCGCAAGCGTGTGTTTTAGCGAAAGTGCCGCTTGTCGAAGGCACAACGGGTTGGAATCCTCAGCGCGAAGAAATTGAGAAATTTATCAAAGAATCAAACGGCGCGTTTGTCTTTGGCGCAAATTTTTCGGTCGGCGTAAATTTGTTTTATCGAATTGCAGATTTTGCTTCGGAAATTTTTGCGAAATTTGAAGATTACGAAACATTTATCGAAGAACGCCATCATTCACGCAAAAAAGATGCGCCGAGCGGCACGGCTTTGAAATTGAAAGACTTGGTTTCAAAACACATTACAAAAGATTTTTCGGTTGCGGCAACACGCGCCGGAAATATCCCCGGCACACACATTGTCGGATTTGACGGAACTGCGGACACGATTGAACTTACGCACACAGCACGTTCCCGCGAAGGTTTTGCTTCGGGCGCAATTCTCGCCGCAGAATGGATTTGCGACAAAAAAGGTTTTTATGAATTTACGGAAGTTATGGACGAGATATTAAGAAAGTGAGAAAACGAGATGATTGATTATCAACAAAATCTCCCCTTCTCGCTTTCTCACTTTCTTCCTCAAGATGTGTGATCGTGAACAATCCGCCAACCTTCTTTAAATTTGCGAAAAATCAGAGTGAATTTGCCTTGATCGTCTTTCGGTTCGTGTTTAACTTTCCAACTTCCGAGAACCTTGGCGGAATCTTTGCTTAAAATCATGATTTCCAAATCAGTGAACGATAAAACGCCCATTTTTTCGCGTGTGTTGTAGCTTTTTTTGTAGTTGTCGGTTACGGTTTGCCAGCCGCGTCGGACATTGTCGCCGGAAACGAAAATTAAATTTTCAGATTTCCAATAACCTTGCATAAAACCATCAATATCGCCTTTGTTCCACGCAAAGATTTGTTCGTCCATTACTTTGCGTATCGCGGCTTTTGCTTTTTCGTCCTTCGATTGCGCGAAAGCAAAGCCCGAAACCGTCAAAATCATTAAAATTGTCAGCGTAAAAATTTTCATAATGCTCATAAGATACCACAGATTGAATTATCAGACGAAAAAAGTTAAGTTCAGAGTTATGCATTTATGCTTGAAATTCTAATCGCATAAATGCGTAACTCTAAATATCAGGAGAAAGTTTATTTTGAAGATAAAAGCGATTTTAATTATCGGTTTGGGCGTTAGCTTGCTTGCGGGCTGTCCCGCTAAGACGGAAAATACCAACAAAGCAAACAACGGAAGCAATACGAACACGGCGAACACAAATACCGCGAATAAAAACACAAATACGGCGATTGTAAATCAATCGCCGGCGAACGACAAACCCGTCGAAAAGGTAAAATTGGACGGAAATTGGGAATCGGAACTTTTTAATAAAAAAGGTGACAAGCATACGCAAATGACGCTTTTTATTGAGCAAAAAGGCGACACCATAAACGGGACTTATAGCGTTGTTGATTACGTCGGCGACGAAGCGCAAATCCAAGACGGCAACCAAACGCCTTTTACCGGAACGCTGAAAGATAATGTGGCGGAAATCAAATTTGACGTAAACGCAACCGTTCCCGCCTACGAAGAAAACGTCAAATATAAAGAACCAACGAGTGGAAAACCTTCGACCGCAACCTTAACAATGGACGGTGGAAAAATGAAATGGAAACTCACCAGCGGGGAATCGCCGATGGAAAGCCCGAAAGAAATCAATTTAACAAAAATAAAATAAAGTTTAGAGTTCTAATCTTAGTTGGTTAAAATTGCGAGCGAAGTAAAGCGTTTTTTCTTATGGAAAAATCAAACTTCTAAAGAAAACGAAGACTGCTTCGGTTCGCTTACGGTCAATCAGCTAAATCCCGAACTCTGAACGCTTTAAAATGACGGAAAATTCTTTCGATTACATCATTGCGGGCGGCGGTCTTGCCGGCTTGTCGCTCGCTTTTTATTTGAACAAAAGTTGTTTACGTGACAAAAAAATTCTCATCATTGACCGCGAAAAAAAAAGCGAAAACGATCACACATGGTGTTTTTGGGAAAAGAAAAACAGCGCGTTTGATGAAATTGTTTTTAGAAGTTGGAATACAGTTTGGTTTCACGGCACAAAAAATTTCAATGAAAAATTAGATTTGGGCGAATACATTTATAAGATGATTCGCGCAAAGGATTTTTACGAGTTTGTTTTCTCAAAATTAGGCGCAAATTTTACGGTTTTGCAGGCTGAGATTTCCGAAATCAAAAACGAAACAGTCAAAACTAACAAAGGCAATTTCACGGCAAAAGCATTTGTTTTCGACAGCTTCACACGCAAATCTTACGATAACCCGAAATATCGAAATCTCTTTCAACATTTTCGCGGTTGGCTGATCGAAACCTCAGAAAACATTTTCGATAAAACCGCTCCGACGCTGTTCGATTTTCGCGTTGAGCAAAAAAATGAATGCCGTTTTATCTATATTTTGCCAGTTTCGACACGAAAAGCGTTGATTGAATTTACTGTTTTCAGCGATAATCTTTTACAGCAAAACGAATATGATTTTTACATCAAAAAATATCTTTCGGGCGTTCTGAAAATCGAAAATTACAGCATCGAAGAAACCGAAGCAGGCGTAATTCCAATGTCGGACGAGCCGCACGAAGCGTTTCCCGATTCAAAAATTATTCGCATCGGAACAAGCGGCGGTTTCGTCAAACCTTCGACCGGATACAGTTTTTACAGAACACAAAAACGCTTGAAAAATTTAGTCGAACAACTTGAAAATAATTACAAATTACAGATTACAAATTACAGATGGAAAAATTATTTGGATAGCGTTTTGCTTGACGTTTTGCAGAAAAAATCTCATTCCGCCGACGATGTTTTCACCTCACTTTTTTCGCGCAATAAAACGGCAAAAGTTCTGAAATTTCTCGATGAAGAAACTTCCCTGCGCGAAGATTTGCAAATTATGCAAAGTGTTCCGCTCACACCGTTTGCAAAATCTGCGGCGAAGGTTGCCGTAAAAAAAATATTAGGGTAAATTCGGTTAAAGTTCTTTTTCATAAACTTCCCTTCTTTATGTATGAAAAAATAAAATATCACGTCTTTGATATTCTCGTCGAAACCGATGACGGTGAAATAATTGACCGAATTGTTGCTATTTTTTTGATGATTTTGATTTTGCTCAATACGATTGCGGTCGTTTTGGAAACGGTCGAAACCATCAATCAAGAATATGCGGCATATTTTCACGCGCTCGAAGTTTTTTCGGTTGTCGTTTTTACGCTCGAATATATTTTGCGGTTGTGGGTTGCGCCACTCGAAAAGCGTTTTTCGGGACGTTTCGGACGACTTCGTTATGCGGTAACGATTTTTGCGCTGATTGATTTGGTCGCAGTTCTGCCGTTTTATCTGCCATTGCTTTTCCCGATGGATTTGCTCGTAATAAGGTTTTTGCGCGTTTTTCGGCTGTTCCGTCTGTTCAAATTAAACCGTTACGCCCGCTCGTTGAACACGCTCGATGATATTTTACGCAATAAAAAAGAGGAACTTCTCGTAACTTTTGCGATGCTTATGATGCTTCTGCTTTTTTCTTCGAGTTTGATGTATCTCGTTGAACACGATGCCCAGCCGGACAAATTTCCCGACATTCCGACGGCAATGTGGTGGGGCATTGTAACACTAACAACCGTCGGCTACGGCGATGCTTTTCCGATTACGGTCTTGGGAAAAATTTTAGGCGGATTTGTTGCCATTCTCGGCATTGCACTGTTTGCTATTCCAACCGGAATTATTGCCGCAGGTTTTAACGAAGAACTCGAAAAAATTCGATTGAAAGACAAAATAAAATGTCCTGCCTGTCCGCATTGCGACGGTGATATTTCCGATGTTATTTTGTCTTATAAACCAAAGGAGGAAAATCAGACGATGAAAGAAACAAACGAAGAACCGGAAAGATGACTAATTTGTAATATTTGCTTCACAATATTTTTAATTCTCCGCTCCATACAACCAAATTCGCATTCACCGCACCAATAAACAAGACAATGCCTTGTTGTTTGGAGAACAAAATGAAAATTTTACCTGTAATTTTGCTGTGTCTTTTTTTCGGCTTCAGCATTTTCGCACAGACAGAAAAAGTCGGCATAGAAGCGATTTCACTTTGGCGCATTGGTGCAGACGGAACAACAAATGAAGAAACCGAAAACTTTTTGACCAACGATAAACCGCTTCTATTTTCCGTTAAGCTCGATTCTCTGAAACCGGCTACTGTTAAATTGCTTCTCGTCGCCGTTAATGTTCAAGGCATCAAGCCCGAAACAAAATCGGTAGCAATAAGTTTTACGACCAACGGCAAACAAAATATTGTTAATTTCCGTGCAAATCCCGAAGGCGTATGGCTTGCCGGAAAATACCGTGCCGATATTTACATTAATAATAAACTTGCTGCAAACAAAGAGTTTATGATTGAAAAAGTTTCTCAGCAGACCGAAAAAGAAATCGTGCCGAAAACAAACTCAAAACCCAAATCAGCCGGACGAAAACGGAAAAATTAAACAAAAAAATGCTCAGAGCAATTTGCCCCGAGCATTTTTTTTAACTTTCGCTAAAATTACCAACGTGAACCACCGCCGTAACCGCCGCGTCCGCCACCGCCGCCGCGATTTCCGCCGCGTCCGCCGCCGTAGCCGCCACGATTTCCGCCGCCGTTGTTTTCACGCGGTTTAGCCTCGTTAACGGTCAAATTGCGTCCGTTAAAGTCTGTGCCGTTTAATTGTTCGATGGCGTTTTCGCCTTCTTCTTTCGACGACATTTCGACGAAGCCGAAGCCACGCGAACGTCCGGTATCGCGGTCTTCAACGACATTTGCCGATTCAACCGTGCCGAATTCACCGAATGCTTGCTCTAAATCCGAATTGTTAACACTAAAGGAAAGATTTCCTACATAAAGTTTCATAATATTTGTCTGTTTTATCTGTGTTTCCGCTCTTGTTTCACGCGGAAAGGTCAAAAGAAGTGTCGAATTCGGAATGTCTTCGGGAAACGGTTGT
Organism: uncultured Blastocatellaceae bacterium; assembly: GCA_964548225.1. Taxonomy (GTDB): domain Bacteria; phylum Acidobacteriota; class Blastocatellia; order Pyrinomonadales; family Pyrinomonadaceae; genus CALMEH01. The sequence goes on from CAZJQP010000026.1 coordinate 43,072, forward strand.
CGTAGCGAAGTATTGCGTCTCGGATGCTCGTAAAAAAGCAACTTCTGTAACTAAAAAAATCCTCTGCTCCCGAACTATCCAAAACGCCGTTAAATCAAAATTTTTATCGAAGAGGCGCATCACCGTTGATGCGCGGAAACAGAACCAACTGTATTTAGTTTGACGTTTTCGACAAAAATTTGCAAACCGATTTCGCCGAAACTTTATTTTATTTCGTATTTTCTCTTTTTTGATAGAAAATTAAGACAATTTTGTGTTATTTTCGTATTTCAAGAAACATCTCATCACAAACTTTCGACAACTAAAGAAAAGCATCAACGGAGAAACAAAAATGAAACCAAATTTTCAGATATTTTTTATTTTTTTCGCAATTATTCTTGGCGCGGTTTTTACAATTAACGCGCAAACTTTTGCGGACGACATTCATTCTTACGCGAAACCTAATCAAGTGCGCGTAAGTCATATTGACCTTGATTGGACAATTTTATTTGACCAAAAATCCATCAAAGGCACGGCAACACTAAACATCATCCGCACGGATAAAAACGCGCCCTTGATTTTGGATACGCGAGATTTGAACATCGAAAAAATCGAAACTTCCGCCAACGGAAAAAACTTTCAGCCAACGACTTTTGAACTCGGCACGGCAGACAAAATTCTCGGTGCGCCTTTGAGCATTAAACTTCCTGCAAATGCAAAAAAAGTGCGGATTTTTTATTCAACTGCGCCAACGGCTTCCGGTTTGCAATGGCTCAATCCGGCACAAACTGCGGGGAAAAATCAGCCATTTATGTTTTCGCAAGCGCAAGCGATTCACGCACGTTCGATGATTCCGCTTCAAGATTCTCCGCAAATTCGCGTAACATATTCGGCGCGTGTTCGCACACCGAAAAATCTGCTTGCCGTAATGAGCGCGGCGGGAAATTCGCAAACTTCCGTGAGAACGGGCGATTATCGTTTTACGATGAACAAGGCGATTCCACCTTATTTGATTGCGATTGCCGTGGGCGATTTGGAATTTAAGAGTTTGGGCAAACGAACCGGCGTTTATACCGAACCTTCGATGATGGCAAAAGCGTCAATAGAGCTTTCGGACACCGAAAAAATGGTAATTGAAACCGAAAAAGTTTATGGAAAATACGCTTGGGGCAGATACGATTTGCTTGTTTTGCCGCCTTCATTTCCCTTCGGCGGAATGGAAAATCCGATGCTTACGTTTGCTACGCCAACGATTCTTGCGGGCGACAAATCTCTCGTTTCGCTTGTCGCGCACGAACTTGCACATTCTTGGTCTGGAAATCTCGTAACAAATGCAACTTGGCGCGATTTTTGGCTGAATGAAGGTTTTACAACTTACTTGGAAAGACGAATTATTGAAGCCGTCTATGGCGTAAATCGGCGCGAAATGGAAGCGACACTTGGCAAACGCGAACTCATTAACGAAATGTCGGAAATGAGCGAAAACGACCAAACCTTGCACGTTGATTTAAAAGGACGCGACCCGGACGACGGCTTGACAGGCGTTCCATATGAAAAAGGTGCATTGTTTTTGCGTTGGCTCGAAGAAAGTTTCGGACGCGAAAAATTTGATAAATTCGTGCGCGGATATTTTGCAAAACATTCGTTCCAGAGCATCACAACCGAAACTTTTGTTAATTATTTACAGAAAAATCTGCTCGACGTTTATCCGAACACAGTTTCACGCGCAGACGTTGACGAATGGATTTACAAAGCCGGATTGCCGAAAAATGCGCCGAATCCGAAATCCGACGCATTTACCAAAGTCGAAACTCAGGTTGAAAATTTTATGAGCGAAAAAACTCCGGCAACTGCGTTGATGACAAAAGATTGGACTACGCAGGAATGGCTTCATTTCTTGCGAAAAATGCCCGAAACACTTGATACGGCGAAAATGTCGGAACTCGACAAAGCGTTTAATTTTACAAAAATCGGCAATTCCGAAATTGCGTTTCAATGGCTGATGATGTCAATCAGAAACAAATACACGGCGGCAGATAGGCGGCTCGAAGATTTTCTAATCAACATCGGACGGCGCAAATTTGTCCGACCGCTTTTCACTGAACTTGCAAAAGTTGATATGAAACGCGCCTGTTCGATCTACTCAAAATCGCGCAGCGGCTATCATCCGATAACTCAATCGGCGGTTGATGCGATTGTGAAATGTAGTTAAAGAAGATGCGACGGGGCGACGGAGAGAAAAAATCTCGCCGTCGCATCGTCTTTTCAGCGAACTTAATTCGCGTTTTCAGCGTATCTTTTTCAGATTTAAGGAGATTCTAAAAAAATGTTTTGTCCGAGTTGCGGATTTGAAGACAAACAAGCAAACCAATTTTGCCGCGCCTGTGGTTCAAACTTGAGCATTGTGCGCGTCGCACTCGAAAAACCCGACAATATCACACAATCAGCGGCATTTGCGCGAGATGAAATCGGACGTGCGATTGCCGCGAAAATCCGCGAAACGCGCAAAATCTCCGACTTTGCCGAAGTCGCCGAAGACCTTCTGCCCGAAATCGAAAAATTTCTCGAATCGCCCGCCGAAAAACGTATGCGCCGCATCCGCACCGGCACAATTATTTCCTCAATCGGTTTAGGCGCAGCAATCGCTTTTTCGATTGTCGCCACCATCGGCGAAAAAGATTTAATAGTTCTCGCCGGACTTGGCGTAGTCTGTTTCTTTATCGGCTTGAGCTTTTTCATCAACGGATTGCTTTTCACCGTCCCGAAAAAAACAATCTCCGACAATTCGCCCGAAGCCGACTCGCAACGCCAACTCGATGCTGCTGAAACCACAAACGAACTCGTTCTGCCGCCGTCAAATCAAACATTTGCATCAGTTACCGAACACACGACGCATCAATTAAAACAAAAAGAACCGATTCCTCGTTAGCTGATTTCAAAACCAATTTCCCTTTACATCTTTCAGGACAATTTGTGCTGTATTGTGTCCGCTAGCGGCGAAAACTCCACCGCCGGGATGAGTTGATGCGCCGGTGAGATAGAGATTTTTTATCGGTGTTTTGTAGGCGGACATTTCGGGTAAAGGTCGGAACAGAAACATCTGGTCGAAATCCATTTCGACGTGCATCACGTTTCCGCGCAAAAGCCCGATTCTCTGTTCCAAATCTAAAGGCGATTGAACAAATCGGTCAATTATCGAATTTTTGACGTTTGGCGCGTAGGAATTTACAACGTCAATCAATTTATCGGCTTCGCGGTTTTCGATTGATTTCCAATCTTCGCCATTTGATAATTCATATGGAAAATATTGTCCCCAAATAAAAAGTGTATGTTTTCCTTTCGGCGCAAGCGTGTCGTCAACCGATGAAAAAGTCATTGCCAATGCGCCGGGATTTTTTGACGGTATTCCGTTTAAATAATCGGCGTAAGATTTATCGAGATAATCCATTGTCGGACACATAAGTTGCAATCCGTGATGACAATCAGACGGTTTTCCGCCGTTCGGCGCGGACAAATAATCGGGCAATTCGGAAACAGCACAGCGCACAATCATTCCGAAACCGTTGCCGATGCGGACGTTTTCGATTCTTTCCGCTAAACCCGCAGGCAAATTTTCTGCGCCGATTAATTTCAAAAAAGTCGTGTGAACGTGCGCGTTTGAAACGATTCTTGTTGCTTCGATGCGCGTTCCGTCCGTTAAAATTATCGCGCCTGTTTCGTTATTTTCGACTTCAATTTTTTCAACTTCGGCATTTAATAAAACTTCGCCGCCGTGATGTTCGAGACATCGCGCCATCGCTTGCGTGAGTGCGCCCGAACCGCCGCGTGGACGTTTGACACCGCTTTTGTGAATCATCGAATGCCAACCGAGAAAATCACCGCTTGCCATTGCCGTCGGCGGCGGACCGCTTTGCGCCGCGAGCCACGCCATTGCCGCCCGCAAACCTTCGTGTTTGAAAGTTTGTTTGACCAACGCGCCGTAAGAAGTCATCAATTTGCGAACCATATCCGCGGGATTTTTCGATTTTGTGCCAAAAATAAGATGTCGCCCAAGATTGAGCATCGTCGGCGGTTTCAGAAACGCTTGAAAAACTCCTTCGTTCAATTTTTCCCATTCGGCAACGAATTTTTTGTATCTTTCGGCATCTTCCGGCGAGATTTTGGCGATTGATTCGCAGGTTTTATCAACATCTTTCCAGAAATAAATCGCTTCACCATTCGGCAAAGGTGCAAATGCAAACGGGTCGCAATCAATATATTCCAACCCGAATTTTTCAAGCTCCAAATCCTTAATAACCGGCGTGAGATGAATCATAATATGCGCCGACGAACCAACATCAATTTTGTAACCTTCAATCAAATCATCCTGCGTGCAAACCGCACCGCCGACAATATGCCGACGTTCCAAAACAATGACTTTCAATCCGGCTTTTGCCAAATAACAAGCGCACGTCAAACCGTTATGTCCGCCGCCGATCACCGCGACATCGTATTTTTTTTCAGACTTCATATTTTGGATTCAAGCAAGGCTTTGATTTCATCAATTTTTTCGAGTGCGGCTTCTTCACCTGCCTTTACGAATTCGTCCATTTTACCGATTTCGTCAGGGCGAAGATGCGCGATTTGGGGAATTATGACGACATCGGCGCGATAGTGATGCGCTTTGGAAGCGGCACGGAGAAGCATCATTGTTGATTGAAAAAGTATGCCGATGAGCGTCGAAGGTTTGCCCCAATACGTTGCGCCCGAAGCGAGAACATCAACGGCGATAATGATTTCCGCACCGAGTTTTTTTACCGCTTTGGTCGGAACTGCCGCGACAACGCCGCCGTCAATCAGCATTCTTTCATTGATTTGAACCGGCGCGAAAATTCCGGGAATCGCACAGCTTGCGCGGACGGCTTCGATTAAATCGCCTTCCGTCAACACAACTTCTTCGCCCGTTTCCAAATCGCACGCCACGGCGGCAAACGGAATCGGCAAATCTTCAAATTTTTGCACGGGAAATTCGCTTTTGAAAAATTTGCCCATCGCCGCATTTGAAAGCAAGCCTTTTGCCGAATAAGAAAGTCCGGTCATCTTGAACCAACTCATTTTTTTACCGATTTCGGCGATTTGTTCGACGCTCAAACCAGCCGCAAAAGCCGCGCCCGCGACCGAACCTGCCGAAGTTCCCGATAAAAAATCAACCGGAATATTGTTTTCAACCAAAACCTTCAAAACGCCCAAGTGCGCGAAGCCACGCGCCGCCCCGCCCGATAGTGCTAAACCTACTTTCTTCATCTTTTATAGTTTCGGGTTTCCGGTTTCTTGTTTCAAGTTGAAAAACGAGAAACCGGAAACTATAAACTTGAAACCCATCGGAGTTTGTGAAAAACTTAAAACTCGAAAATGACACCACAAGAATCTTTACAATTATCACGCCGCTTGACATCTGCCGATATTGCGGCGGGCGAAACTGTTTGCCCCGTCTGTTCGCGTGAAACGAAGGATGAATTTGTTCCGCTTCTCGTTTTAGAAGATGATTTGCAGAACTTGATTCGCGCAAATGCGCCTGACACAAACGAATTTGAAGCCGTCTGCGCTCGCTGTGTCCGGCTTTTTGAGCGTGCAAAAGACAAAATTTTAACCGACGCGGCTTTGCAAAAAGACGGCTCGCGTGTGCTTTCAACGCCTTTGCGTCTCGATGCCGACGAGCGTTTTACGGGCAAAGGCGTTACGATTGCTTTTTTAGATTCGGGGTTTTATCCGCACGTTGATTTGACTACGCCGCAAAACCGTATTGTCGCATATCGAAATTTGATGATGAAGGACGGCGATTTGGCGACGCTTTTTCAGCCTGATGTTGCAAGTTGGCACGGAATGATGACTTCGGTTGTTGCCGCCGGAAACGGAAGTTTGTCAAACGGTTTTTATCGCGGAATTGCGCCCGAATCGGATGTTGTTTTGGTGAAATTGGCGCGAACCGGACGCATTACGGAAGAAAATATCCAAGAAGGTTTGGAATGGATTTTGGCAAATCGGACGAAATATAACATCAAAATCATCAATATTTCTGCGGGCGGCGACGGCGAACAATCTTATTTGCACGATCCTTTGTCGCAAGCTGTCGAAGAATGCGTTGCTCAAGGTTTGACGGTTGTTTGCGCCGTCGGAAACGCCGGACATTATCCGAATCATCCGGTATATCCGCCCGCATCCGCGCCTTCGTGCATTTCTGTCGGCGGACTTGATGATAATAATTCACTGAATCGCGCCAAACGCGGGATGTATCGGTCAAGTTATGGTCCGACGATTGACGGATTGCAAAAACCCGAACTCATCGCACCGTCAATCTGGGTGCCTGCGCCGATTTTGCCCAACACGCCGACATCTCAACAAGCCGGACTTCTCGAAAAATTAGACAAGGCAAATGATGAAGAATTGCACGATATAATCAAGGAAAATCCGGGCGTTGATGCTGAATTAGATGCGGCGATTGACCGCGAAATTCATTCCATTCGGCAAATCCTCGCACTCAAAATCCGACGCGAAAGCGTGATTACGAAACATTATAAATATGTTGACGGCACATCTTTTGCTGCGCCGATTGTATCATCCATCATCGCGCAAATGCTCGAAGCAAATCCGCGTCTGACACCACAACAAATCAAAAAAATCTTGATTTCAACTGCCGAACGTCTCCCGCATTACGAAGTTGACCGCCAAGGATGGGGCGTTGTTGACCCACGCAAAGCAGTCGAAAAAGCATTGAAAATGGGATAAACAGGGCGAAGTGACGAAGAGAAAAAATCTCATCGTCGCTCCGTCTGATTGTCTAATTTATTCCGATGGTGATGAATTTGCCACCGGAGTTTTCGCCGGAGTCGGTGCGGGCGTTTTCGGCGTGTTCGGTGTCGCTGTTTTTGCCGGAGTCGCGGCTGTGTTCGTGTTTGCCGTGTTCGCGGGCAACGCGGACGGCGAAACAGACGGTGATGGCGACGGCGTTGGAGTCGGCGTTCGCGTCGGAGTCGGCGTTTTGACGTTCGTGTTTGAATTGGTATTCAGATTGAAATTAAAATTCGCATTGAAATTTGAATTTATATTGCTGTTATAATCGAAGTTCGACGCGGGCATATTCAAACCGAAATTGGTATTGATATTCTGTGAATTCGGCAGATTCGTGTTGACATTGATGTTTGAATTCGCCGTATCTTCGCCGTTTTTGAAAAAATAAAACAATCCGGCAAGAGCCGCGAGTCCGACCAAAGTTAAAACAACCGTTGTTAAAACAACCATACCTGTTGATCTCGGCGGTTGCAAAGGTTGCTGATAAGCGGCGGCGCGGGCGCGAACTTGTTGCTGACGTTCCTGCTCAACGGTCGGAATAACAATTTTCGCAGGTTCAGACGACTTTTCATCAGGCATTTTCAGCGCATCGAGTTCCGATTTTGTCGGCTTACGACGAATCACGGTGTCTTCACCCAAATCCGATTCGCTCGGAATATCCTTAAAATTCGGCTGGTTTTTATCAACTAAAGGCGCACCGTCTTTGATGCAAAAGCGCAAGATTTCTTCATCGTATTCGGTTTGACAAACGGGGCAAAATTTCATATCTTCGGCAGTTTTGGGATTTCGTTTTATTTAGAAACTATAACTAATTTGGATTTTAACATTAAACCGCCTGTTTCGGCGAATTTAATAAGAATTTTAACGCAAAGGCGCAAAGATTTTTATCATTATTCTTTGTTTGCGCCACTAAAGTTTTATGACACCGCAATTATCTTTAAAAAATAAATTTATCGCTGAAAGAATTGATAAAGTTCCGGTTTCGGGCTTGCATCGTTTTTTCGGAATCGCCGCTTCGATGCCCGAGGTTATTTCTCTGGGCGTTGGCGAACCCGATTTTCCGACTCCCGAACCGATTGCCCGCGCCGCATATCAAGCGATTAACGAAAAACCAATCGGCTACACGGCAAATTCCGGTTTAATCGAATTGCGCGAAGCACTTTCCGCGCATCTCGAACGGCTTTACAAAGTTTCATACAATCCGAAAGACGAAATTTTAATCACGGTCGGCGTAAGTGAAGCGTTAAAATGCGTCTTTTCCGCGCTTTGTAACGAGGGCGATGAAATCATCGTGCCGAATCCGTGTTTTGTCGCTTACGAGCCTGAAATTATTTTCGCGGGCGGAATTCCCGTCGCGGTCGAATGTCGTGCCGAAAATGATTTTGAACCGCTTGCCGAAGATATTCGCGCCGCAATTACCGATAAAACAAAAGCGATTTTTATCGGCTTTCCGAACAATCCGACGGGTGCGGTTTTAACTAAAGAAAATGCTTTTGAAATTGCAAAAATCGCCGAAGAAAATGATTTGCTCGTAATTTCCGATGAAATTTATGACCGGCTTGTTTATGACGTTGAGCATATTTGTTTTCCTGCACTCGCAAATGCGAAAGAGAGAACAATCTTGCTCGGCGGATTTTCAAAAGATTATGCAATGACAGGTTGGCGAATCGGTTATATTTGCGCCAACGCCGAACTGCTCGCGGCATTTTCAAAAGTTCATCAATACGCCGTAATGTCCGCGCCAACGATTTCGCAATTTGCCGCACTTGCCGCACTAGAAATCGGCGAAGAATTTGTTTTGCAAATGCACGCCGAATACAATCGCCGCCGCAAATTTGTTGTTTCGACGTTAAACGAAATCGGCTTAAAATGTTTTGAACCGAAAGGCGCATTTTATGCTTTTCCTTCAGTTGAAAAGACAGGTTTGAACGGCGACGAATTTTCCGAACGCCTTTTAATGGAAGAAAAAGTAGCCGTAATTTCCGGCGCGAGTTTCGGAACTGGCGGCACAAATCACGTCCGCATCGCTTATTGCAAATCGTTTGAGCAAATCGAAATCGCGCTCGAACGAATCGGCAAATTTGTGAAGAAAATTTAACGCAAAGACGCGAAGGCGCAAAGGCGCAAAGATTTTTAATATTTCTTCCTTTGCGTCTTTGCCTCTTTGCACCTTTGCGTTAAAAAAATGAAAAAAATAATCATCATCGGTGCAGGAATCGGCGGACTCGTCGCGGCTGTTCGTTTAGCAAAATCCGGCTTTTCGGTAACGGTTTTGGAGAAAAATGAACTTGTCGGCGGAAAGGTGAATTTTGTCGAAGCGAACGGATATAAATTCGACACAGGTGCATCGTTGTTGACAATGAAGCACGTTTTGGAAGATGTCTTTGAGTTTGCGGAACGCAAACTCAAAGATTATCTTGAGATTCAACCACTCGAACCGATTTGCCGCTATTTTTGGTCTGACGAAACAAAATTTGATGCTTCGACTGACATTCAAAAAACCGAAAACGAAATCGCCAATTTAGAACTGCAAGACGTTGAAAATTTCCGTAAATATCTCACCGATTCAAAGCAAAAATACGAAATCGCCGAAAGAACTTTTCTGGCAAAAAGTTTGAACGATTTGCCGCAGTTAATTCGCCCGAAATATCTTGGAGATTTGCTGAAAATTTCGACATTAAAAACTCTTGATAAACACAACGCAAGCTATTTCAAGAGCGAAAAATTGCAGCAATTATTTAATCGTTTTGCGACTTACAATGGTTCTTCACCGTTTGAAACTCCGGCGACCTTTGCGTTGATTCCGTTTGTTGAATTCGGTCTGGGCGCGTGGTATGTGCGCGGCGGAATGTATGAAATCCCAAAAGCGTTGGAGAAATTGGCGAAAGAGTTAGATGTTGAGATAACAACAAGTTGCGAAGTTAAAAAGATAATTGTTAGAAGCGGCAAAGCCATCGGCGTAGAAACAAATAACGGAATAATCAATGCAGATTACATTGTTTCAAATGCCGATGCAATTGAAACTTACCGCAATCTTTTACCAATAGAAAATAAAAAATTTCAAGACCGCGAACCTTCATGCAGTGGTTTTGTTTTGCTTCTCGGAACGCGCAAAAAATTTCCGCGCCTTGCACATCACAACATCTTTTTTTCGGACGATTACAAAGCCGAATTCGATGCAATATTCAAAAGAAAACGTCCCGCGAAAAACCCGACAATTTACATCTGCGCGACTTCGCGGACGGACGAAACCCAAGCACCAAAAGGACACGAAAATCTGTTCGTTTTAATCAATGCGCCTTACACGAATTCGAGAATTGATTGGCAAAAGGAAGCAAAACCTTACCGCGATTTGATTGTTAGAAAACTTGAAGATTTCGGTTTGGAAAATCTCAACGAATCAATTGATTACGAGCAAATCATCACGCCCGAAGACTTTGAAAAAAAATATCGAGCAAATCGCGGTTCAATTTACGGAATTTCTTCAAATGGCGTTTTTTCCGCGTTTTTGCGTGTTCCGAACCAATCGAAAGAAATTAAGAATCTCTATTTTGTCGGCGGCGCAACACATCCCGGCGGCGGCATTCCGTTGGTTTTACTTTCGGGTAAAATGACTGCGGAAATGATTTGTTCAGAGTTACGCCTTCAGGCGTGAAGGCGTAACTCTGAACGAATTTACTGAATTCGATAATTTGCCGCCATTGCAACGTCGCCCGTAGTTCCGAACGGCACGACTCTGGCGGTTTGAGTTGCGCTGTTGAGAATATACCAAACACCGTTTGAAGGGCGATAGACGGCGAAATCTACTTTTCGGTCGCCGTCGTA
>CAZJQP010000027.1:0-53474 GCA_964548225.1 uncultured Blastocatellaceae bacterium
CCTCTGAAATAATTGATAATTGATAATTGGAATTTAATAAATTGTCGTGTAAAAATACGGCACATTAGCAATTATTCATTATCAATTATCAATTATTTTAGAAGTTATTCCTTTTATTTTCTTTTGTTTGACTACTTAACTACAAAAATACGCGAAACGCCACAAATTAAAAAGAAACTTGACGAATTTTGTGCAATTTCGTGTTGTTTTGTGGTTAAATTCTGACTCTTATTTGAGTTTGAACACAATTTGTAACCACGAAATACACAAAATACACGAAAAATTTACAAAAGATTCGGCAGATTCTCGGCGATAATCAATTTTTGTGCCGCTCAGTAATGATTTTTTGTATGATTTTTCATATCCCGGAGACCCATCGCTTGGCGGCACATCTCCGTTAAAACGTGGGATAAAAATTATAAAATTTCAGATTCCGCAACCCACAAAAAAATAAGCAGCAGTTTCATCTTTAACATTCCGTTAATAAACAATTCACGTTCATTTAATACGCATTTCACTTTCAATTAACTTTCCGCGCCTATCCTTTTTCTTGCATACCAGAATTTACAAATTATTTGGCAAAAAAAGCACGAACGAGTCGGGGGAAAACCGTTTCGTATCGGGCGCATATTTTTTAAGGAGTGAAAATGAGATTCAAATTTATCGAGAAATTTTTCATAGCAATTTTCGCAGTTCTTTTTTCGCAAACAGCTTTTGCACAAGCAACAGGCAGTTTGAGCGGGACGGTTAAAGACCCAAACGGAGCAGTCGTTCAGGGCGCAACCGTTACCGTTAAAAATACAGCGACAAATTTGTCGCGCAACTTTATTACAAATGACGACGGCGTTTGGACAGCAACGCTTTTGCCTGTCGGAATTTACAGCGTAACTTTTGAAAAAGACGGTTTTAAGAAAGCCATCAGCGAAAATATCGCGGTTGAGGCTTCGATTGTTCGCACGGTTGAAACGAAGCTCGAAATCGGCGTTTCGGACGTAACGATTACCGTAACGAGCGACCAGCCTTTGATTCAGACCGAATCGGCGACAACCGCACGGCAGATTACGGGCGACGAAGCGACGAAAATCCCGACTTCGACGCGCTCATTTACAGGGCTTTTATCGTCGGAAGCAGGCGTGGCGAGCGAACTTTCGCCCGTCGGTGTGAACGGCAACGGCAACATTTCGCCGTCGGTTAATGGCACACGAACGACTTCGACATCTTTGTTTTTTAACGGGATTGACGCAACGAATATCACGAGCAACGAAGGTTCTTTGACCGATAATATCTCGCCTGCACTCGAAACTTTGCAGGAAATCAAATTGCAAACGTCGCTTTATGACGCTTCGACGGGCAGAAGCGGCGGCGGAACTTTCCAACTCGTAACAAAATCGGGCGGCAACCAATTTCGCGGCTCGGCTTATTATTATTTGCAAAACAAAGCGTTTAATTCAAACGAATATTTCTTAAAACAAGCCGGAGTCGAAAAACCGAAAGCCGACCGCACCGAAACGGGTTTCACCTTCGGCGGTCCGATTATCAAAGACAAATTTTTCTTTTTCGGCGGTTATCAATATACAAATGCAAACACCGGATTAGTTCCGACGGCGCGGACACGCTCGACTTTGCCGCGTGCCTTGACCGTTTTGGGCGAAGACCGTTCGGCGGCGGCGATTGCGGCGGCGTTTAATCAATTCAATGGATGTTCGGGAACGAACTGTCTGACCGCCGCTGATATTTCGCCCGTCGCTTTGCGGATTTTTAATTTGCGGAATCCGGTAACGGGCGGTTTCGTTCTGCCCTCACTGTCGGGCGCGAATTTTACGCCGCTCGGCATTGTTGACCAGACGGGAACGGCGAGTTTTCAATTCGGCAGTTTTCCGACCGTAACGACGCGCACTTTGCAGAGAAACAATCAGCTTGTCGAATTTGTTGATGTAGTTCCTTCAAGCTTTAAGCAAAATCAATTTACATTGCGGCTTGACGGTCAGATAAACTCGAAAAACAATCTGAGCGGAACATTTTTCTGGGCAAAGTTTCCGGGTTTTGATTCGTTCCCTGACCCGAATTCGTTAGCTTCGCCTTTTACCTTGAAGCGCAACGACCAAAACAGAACTTTATCAATCGCCGACACGCATATTTTTACCTCGAATTTTGTTAATGAAATTCGTTTCGGCTATTACTATCTGAACAACACCCGCGCTCTTGACGACCCGTTTCTTTCTTTGACCAACGAAAGCATCGGCGTTTTCAATCCGGCGACAGTTTTTGACAGCTCGCCGTCAACGCTTCGGCTTGGTCATTATATCGGCAGAAATAACATCGCCAATTTTTCCTTCGGCGGTCCGAACGATTCTTTTAACCGCCGTCAACAGACGACTTTCAGCGTTGCCGATAACGCCGTCTGGACACGCGGCAAAAACACTTTCAAATTCGGTTTCGATTTTAAACGGCATCAATACGACACCAATCTGCCCGAAGAACAAGCCACCGAGTTTGAAAAATTTGACAGCTTTACACAACTCCTGACCGGAAACGCGACCGAAGCCGACACGCAATATGGCGTAACCGACAAGAGTTTCCGCTTTCAAGATTTCGGTTTGTATTTTACGACCGATTGGAAATTGACAAATAAATTAACCGTCAACGCCGGACTGCGTTACGAAATTTTTATGCGACCGACCGAAAAGCAGGGACGCATCGGCAATTTTGATTTGTCGTCGTTTGAGCCGTGTTTTACGCAAACGGGCGGCACAGCAGAAATCTGCAACAATCCGACACGCGGTTTTATTATTCCGAACAACGTCAGTTTGACAGGCAATCCGGTTGTTGACGGCGCGATAAACGCAACAACCGTGGTGGACAACAAACACACGCTCAACGGGCAAGATTTGAACAACATCGCGCCGCGTTTCGGTTTTGCGTATCAGGTCAACAGCAAATTTGTTGTGCGCGGCGGTGTCGGAATGTTTTATGACCGACCTTCGGCGGCGTTTATCAATACGGTTTTCTCGAATTATCCTTTCTTAAGAGAAGTTGAGATTACTGTGCCGAGCGGCAATGTGCCGATTGCCACAGCGTTTTCAAACACGCCGACAAACATTCCGCTTAATGCGTGGCTTCCGTTTAGAATTGTGCGCGGCGGTGGGGCAACCGGAACTTATCAAATCCGCGACAACACGCCTGTAACAATTGATTCACGCGGCACACCGTTTGGTGGAACAACCTTCGGAAACATCGCCGAAACCTTTGAGTTTCGGGCAATTGACCGCAATATCAAAACTCCTTACGTTTATCAATGGAACGTCGGGATGCAGTATGAATTATTCAAGGATTTCGTCTTTGAAGCACGTTACATCGGAACTGCCGGAAGAAATCTTCTGATGGCAACCGCGCTCAATCAAGGTTACGATTTGAACGACCCGAACACACCTGACCATATTTTCGAGCGGTTCAACTTGGCTTACGTTGCCGCCGGTTCGCCGAACGGCGCACTCAATGCCGGAAGCACGGCGCGTGAACGCGGACTCGGACGAGCCTTCGGATTTTTGAACCCGGTAACGGGCAGAATTGATTTGAATTTGGCGAATGCCAGCGGTGCGGTTATAGGTTTTGAAGCGCGTGTGCCGATTTTAGGATTTAACGTCCCCGAAGCTCTGATTTTGCGCTCAAACGGCTATTCGGACTATCACGGTGGACAATTCAGCTTGACTAAACGACTTTCGAGCGGTTTGCAATATAATGTTTCTTATACCTTCTCGAAATCCATTGATGTAATGTCATCAGATCCGGGAAGCACCGCTGGCGGCGGCAAACCTGACGTTCCGAACACCGGCTTTATCGCGCAAGGCGACGCACGAAACACGGACAACAACCGCGGACTTTCGGATTTTGACCGCACACATCGGTTTAGTTTGAGCTTTTTGTATGAAATCCCGAATTTTGGTTCAAACAGCCGATTGTTAAATGGTTGGCAGATTTCGGGGTTTGCTCAAGTTCAATCGGGAACGCCTTTTACAGTTTTTGCATCAGAACCCGAAATCGCTAACGCTTCGCAATATGCCGATTTGGTTCGTGGTTCGGGCGGTTTGTATCGTCTCGGATTTGGTCGTCCGAATATCAACTGCACAGCGGAGCAGGCTCTGCTCGGTTTCAGCGGAAACTCGGCGGTTATTGACCGCAGTTGCTTTTCATCGCCGCAAGGTGGTTTCGGCAACTTAGGCAGAAATACGTTTCGCGGTCCGGTTCAAAAAAGATTCGACATTAGTTTCGTGAAGTCCACCAGAATCAATGAACGAATGAACTTCGATGTCGGTTTCGACATTTTCAATTTGTTCAACACGACAAATTTTGCAAATCCGACCAGTGATTTGCAAGATTCATCGGATTTCGGCAGAATCACGAATACTGTCGGCGGTTCGCGTGTCGGACAATTCCGGGTGAAATTCAGCTTCTAAAAATTCAAGAAGAAGAGAAAAGAAGAAGAGGAGTGGAAGAGAAACATCTTTCGCTCCTCTTTCTCTTTTTCTCCTCTTCTTGTAAAAATTGTGGTAATCTGTTCTTCTCATTATGGCGAAAGTGAAATGTCCGACTTGCGGAAAGGAAACCGAATACAGCACCGAAAATGAATTTCGTCCGTTTTGTTCCGAGCGTTGCAAGCTGCTCGATTTCGGGGCGTGGGCTGATGAAGAATTTGCCTTGCCGACCGAAGAAACGGATTTGAGCGAAGAAGATTTTGAAAAAATCGAACGCGCTTTGAGGGAGAAAGAAAACTTATGAATTTATTACTTTTTGATGTGTCGCCGATTTCAAGTCCGGCTTTTATTTTTGTCGGAATTGCAATTTTTTTTATCGGTTTAGCAGTTGCCGTAATCGCCTTTAAAATGCTGAAAAAAACCGTTAAAATGGCGGTTAGAATGGCGATTGTCGCCGCGATTTTGATTGCCGCACTCATCGGCACGATTGCTTTTTTTGTTATCGGCGGAAGCACCCCCAAACGACCTGAAAGAAATTATACGCCGACACCGAGCAAGACGCGATAAATTCCAAATTAATGATTCTCAAAATAAGAAAATTCTTTGCCCGCTATCGTTATCTTTCGGGCAATGTCTTTGCTTTGAGCCTTGTTTCGCTTCTCAACGACACTTCAAGCGAAATAATTTACCCGCTTCTGCCGACATTTCTGGCTTTAACGCTTGGCGCATCGCCGTTTTACATCGGCATTATCGAAGGCGTTGCCGAATCCGTTGCATCCGTTCTAAAACTTTTTTCGGGTTATTTGAGCGATAAATTCGACAAACGGAAATTTCCCGTCTTTTTCGGTTACGCGCTTTCGAGCATCGTTCGCCCGCTTCTTGCCTTTGTCGGAAGCTGGCAAGCGGTTTTTGCTGTGCGTCTCACAGACCGCATCGGCAAAGGTATTCGCGGTGCGCCGCGTGATGCGATTTTGGCTGATTCCGTCGCACCCGAACGACGCGGTTTGGCTTTTGGATTTAACCGTGCCGCCGACCATCTCGGCGCAGTCATTGGTCCGATTATTGCATTTATTTTGCTTTCATATCTTGCCCAAAATCCCGAAAATCCGACCGCGAGAGATTACAGCCAAGTCTTTCTTTTCGCCTCGATTCCGGTTGTTTTAGGTTTGTTCGTCATCATTTTTTTTGTCAAAGAAGAAAAACACGAGCCGCAAGAAATTCAGGAAAATCTCACACCGATAAAACTTTCGCTCAAAGAATTTGACGGCAATTTCAAACGATTTTTAGTAACAATCGCGCTTTTTACGCTCTCAAATTCGACCGACGCATTTTTGCTTCTTCGCGCCGAACAATCTGGAATCGCGCCCGCCGTTCTGCCGCTTCTGTGGATGACACTTCATTTCAGCAAAGTAATTTTCTCGCTCATCGGCGGAGATTTATCAGACAAATTCGGACGCAAAACAATGATTTTTTCAGGTTGGATAATTTACGCACTGGTTTATGCTGGATTCGCTTTTATAAATCAAGCGTGGCAGGCGTGGGCATTATTCATCATTTACGGAATTTATTTCGGCTTAACCGAAGGCGTGGAAAAAGCTCTCGTCGCCGATTTAGTATCAAAGGAAAAACGCGGCACGGCTTACGGATTTTACAACCTCGCTTTCTCGATTACAGTCTTGCCCGCATCAATCATCTTCGGCGCACTTTGGACACAATTCGGCGCAAGCACCGCATTTTTAATCAGCGCAATTATTTCGATTTGTGCAGCATTTTTGCTCTTGAGTGTGCAAACTAAAACGATTGCTAATGAAAAAATGTTGTCTTAACGTTTGAGATGACGCGGGCGCGGCTCACGCCACCCTAAATTCTTATGACGCTAGCTGCCGCGCCTCGCGTCCATTGATTTGTTATGTTTCCGTTGATTTCCAATCGTCTTTTTTGATTTTATATAGCATTTCCGCATATTCCAAAGACTTTTCTAAACTAATGCTGTAAACTTCGTCTTTCATTTTACCGAGAGTGTTAATGCAACGAATAAAAACGCCTTTAATTCCAGCATACTCGACTATTTGAACTAAAGAAGCGGGCGATTCTCTGTAATATCTGCCGTCCGACCGAAGAACTTTATAAGTTTTGGGCGTTGACGCAAGCGGTAACTGCACCCAGAGAAGAATGTTCTCCTGTTTATTTTTGAATTCTTCCAAGTAAACGAAAAATTTTTCAAACGCTTTTTCTTCGTCTCCATCACAAGACTTTACCAATAAATAGTTCCAAACTACATTGCCTTCGTTTGATTGGAGTTTCATCACGACCCAACTTTGAAAACCGCGAAATGAAGGATTTTCTTCAATCTCTATCTCGTTAGTATCAAGAGCCATAATGTAGCCAAACAAAAACGACGCAAGCAACAGAAGCGACGGTTCGCCAAGATACATTACAGGTCGCTTTTGGATTTGGCTTAACAGCGCGTAAATATCAGTTGCCATTGGTCAAAGG
Source organism: uncultured Blastocatellaceae bacterium (assembly GCA_964548225.1). Classification (GTDB taxonomy): domain Bacteria; phylum Acidobacteriota; class Blastocatellia; order Pyrinomonadales; family Pyrinomonadaceae; genus CALMEH01. Next base: position 6,969 of record CAZJQP010000027.1, read on the forward strand.
AAGAAACATAACTTATGATTGACGCGAACCATTCGCGCTAATCACCGAATTTGGTGTATTATCGAGAACCATTCGCGCTAACACGCGAAATTGGTGTATTATCTGGAATGATTCGCGCTAATAACCTTAATATGCGGATTGATTATAACCTAATTTTTCAGAATTGCAACAAAAAATTTTGCGTCCAAATTTTGCAAAATTATTTCCAATTTCTCTCTTTCTTAAACCGCTTCACAACCATCTCGCGCCGCATTTTCGGTAAGTGGTCAATAAAGAGTTTGCCGTTGCAATGGTCGGTTTCGTGCATAAAACAACGTGCGGCATAACCTTCGGCTTCGCGCTCAAACCATTCGCCTTTTTCATCTTGCGCCTTTAATTTCGCCTTCATCGGACGCACAACGACCGCCGGGACTTTGCCGACTGACAGACAGCCTTCTTGCGAAGATTGTTCGCCACTTGTTTCGATGATTTCGGGATTGGCGGCAATGAGTTTGATGCCGTCGCAGTCCATCACGAACAGCCGCAGATTCAACCCGATTTGCGGCGCGGCAAGCCCTACGCCTTGCGCGTCATACATTGTTTCAAACATATCTTCGCAAAGTTTCGCCAAATCTTCATCAAATTTTTCGACAGGTTTGCCGACTTCCGCCAAAACTTTTTCTGGATATTCCGTGATTTTTCTTATCATAAATTGGATTTTGGTTTTTGGTCTTTAGTCTTTGGAAAAATCAAAAGCCGAAGACCAAAAACCAAAGACCGAAAATTATCTGGGAATTATCCCAAGCCGTGAACGCCGCCGAAAATCTCGTTTGGCGAAAAAGCCTTTTTCTTCGCGCATTAAACATTCCCAACAGACGTTGCGCGTTTCGTTGGTCGGCGAAACAAAGGTGTTGTAATTGCTCGTTTCGCGGTCGCACTCCGAACATCTGACCGATGGTTTTTCTATCAATTTCGGATCGTTTGTTTTAATCATTTTTTACTTTTTCCTCAACAGACGAATTTTTTCTTTGTAAAAATCTTTTTCTTCGATAATAGTGTAATTCGCTTCGATGAATTTTTCCAAAGGCTCACAGGATCTTCCGACTTTGCAATTTTCGTGCGTCAAAAGCCAAATCTCCGGTGCGTCCGGCGGAATTTTGCTGATTATAAAATCAATCTGACTCCGAAAATTGTTCGGAGTTCCGGTTTCGCCTTCCGCAAAAAAAGAGAAAAACTTCTCATCCGGCAAAATTCGATTTACGCCCTTGTAATAATTCGGCAAAGCAATCGCGTCATATACATCGAAAATTACAATCGGTTGATTCGGTTTTTCGGATTGCGAAATAAATTCGGCAACACGCGCCCAATCGCCGCGTTTTGTAAAATTCGGATACATCGCAAAAATCGCGTAAGCAAAGAAAACCAAACATAAAACCGTCACAAAAACCCAAGATTTTTGTGGCAAAATCTTAACAAAAATTGCGCTTGCCGCAATAAAAACCGCGACAAAAAAAACTGCCGCGTGGCGAATTTCAACGTAACCAACGCCGAGTTGGAAATAGACGAACAGAAAAAACGCGGCGGAAACGGCGGAAATTGTGCCGAAAACGATAATGTTTTTATCCAAATCTTTGAAGCGGTTTTTGATAAATATTATCACCGCCACCAAAATCGCAAAGCGCACAATCCAAAGCCGGACAATCGAAAAAAACGTAATTTCTTCGCTCGGATAAATCTCGGTCGGCAAAACAAACGTCAAAAAATGATTCCAGAGAACTCTTACGCCTTCGAGAAGTGATTTTTCTTCTTGAAACGTAATAATGCGAACGGAAAATTGCAGATTAATAATATAAAAAAGCGGCAAAATCGCCACGCTGACCGCGAGCATCAACATAAAATATGTTTTCGCTTGCGCCCAACGCCGCAAAACTAAAAGCGCAAAAAATCCGCCGACAAGCACAAAACCCAAATAATAATGGGTATAAAGCGCAAAAACCGCCGTCAAAACATAAAAAATCTGCGCTCGTTTTTTCGTTTTCGTATCAATTTCATCATCCAAAAAAGCATCGTAAAAAAATACGAAAAGCAAACAACTCAAAAAAATCAACAGCGAATAAACGCGAATTTCAAAACTCGACCAAATCAAAAACGGATGAAACGCAAAAATCGCTGTAATAAAAATCGCGCTTTTTTCTTCCCAGATTCTTTTTGCCAGACGCGCAAAAGCAAAAATTGCCGCCGCACTGAAAACCATCGAAAATATCTGTGCAAAAAATATGGAGTCGTTTATTTTTCGCCATAAACTCAGAATCAAAAAATAAAGCGGAGCTTGTTTTTCGTCTGTGAAAATGTTCTGAAACGCTTGAAAAAAACCGTTTTTCGTCGTGTATAGCGTTGAGGCTTCATCAACCCAAATATTGAGTGTTAAAGCAAACGGCACGGCAATCACAAGATGCAGAAAAATTAAAATTACAATGATTTTTTTTTCGCTGATTTTCGGCATAAAGTTCAGAGTTCCAACTTCAGTTGGCGCAAATACAAGCGAAGCGAAACAGTTGCTTTTTGCTAATCAACTTAAAATAAACGTAGAAACCGCAATCGCTCCGCTCGCGGTTTAGCCAACTAAAATTGGAACTCAGAACCTTCTATTAATTTCCCGACTTTTTTGCGCGTTCGCCAATAAACGTCTTCCATAAAAATATGCGAAAATTCACCGTTGCGTCCGATGCTCAGAAGATTCGGGATGTTTGTTGATTTTTCAAACTCTTGCCGCTCACGTTCATATTCATTCAAAAAAACCGGATAGGCAATCGGCGTTTTCAAAATCTTTGCACCGAGAAATTTTTCACGCACTTCGGGAATGATTTTCGTCAAATTTTCCACACAAAGTTCGATTAAATCATCATCTGCCATTTCCCAAAATTCGTCGCCGCGTTCGCAACCGATGTCAACGGTTATAATTGTTTTACCCGTCGGAGCAAGCCAGGGCATCGAAAGCGTCGCTTCGGTCAGTCGAAAAAATGGAAATTCGCGTTCGGGAAACCACAAAACCGTGTCGGGCAAAAGTCCGCGCCCTTCAAACTTTAGATTTACAAAAATCATTGGACGAAAACGAAATTTTGCAAAACTTTCGAGCGCGTTTGTGCCACGAACCAATTTTGCCAAAATATTCACCGGCGCAGTGCTGATAACTGCCGAAACTTCGCGCCTTTCGCCTTTTGATTTGACGGCGACAACTTTTTCATTTTCGATTATAATTTCTTCGACCGGCGATTCGAGCAAAATTTTATCTTCAAAACCTTCCGCCAATTTCTCGCAAATTGTCGAAACACCTTTTTTTGGATAAACGTGATAAACACTCGCTTTTTCGGGCATTTCGCGGTTATATCCGCAAGCCACAGCGCGGCGCGTGAGAAAACTCGCGGCTTTCAAATACAAAGTTTTCCCGATACTTCCCGGCAAACTCGCGCCGACTTCCGCCGATAAATCTTCGCTTTTCGCGCCCGACCACGCTTCGATCAAAGGCAACGCAACTTCATCCGCAAGTGCCGCGCCGTAACTTTTCCGAAACCATTCGGCAGCAGTTTGCGGTGAATGTCCGTTTCGCGCCAATTTCGCTTTTACTCCGCTCAGAGTCATTCGCGGAATTTTTACCAATCCGAACGGATAAGAATAAATTTTTCCGTTCAAATAAACTCTTTCTCCGTAATGTTTTACGGTCAAACACTCATCAAATACACCAATCGCCGAGGCAAGACGATTCGTAATAAAATGCGCCCCAAAATCATAAGAAAAACCTTCTTCGTCCTTAAAACTCGAAGCAAGTCCGGCAATTTTTGCGCCCGCTTCATACAAAACAAAAGGCACATTCCGCTGATGCAAGAGATTCGCGGCAGTCAATCCTGCCAGACCTGCGCCGATGATTGCGATTGGTTTTTTGGAGTTCATACAACTATAAAGATTTAATCTGCGGCTAAAAATCTTCCGCCTTTTGCAAAGTTGCACGCAGAAGCGCACCACGACCGAGTTTTTGCAAAATTATATCAAGCATCGTAAAAGCCGATAGCGAAACGGTTGATTTCAGCGTAAATTGATTTATCAAAAATTGCGGCGCACGTTTATCAACCAGCGAATTATGAATCGAATAAACCCAATTCACCGGCGAAACTTGCGTAGTCAAATTTGCAACATTAAAACCGCATTTTTTCGCTAATTTCGTCAACGATTTGCGATTAAAAAGATTCCAATGACGCGGAAAATGATAACCGCCCCAGTAAGATTTTTTGAAAATACGAAAATCAAGCGACTCGGTGTTATCCGTTACGATAATTAATTTTCCGCTCGGTTTCAGCAATTTTCTGACGGCTGAAAGAACTGTTTCCGGCTTTTCGACGTGTTCGATTGTTTGAATCATAAACGCCAAATCGTAAGAACTTTCGGGCAAATTTAATTCTTCGACTGTGCCGAGATGAACTTTCAAACCTGTCTTTTCCGCCATTTTCGTGGCGCGTTCGTCCAAATCAATGCCTTCCAAAATCCAAGATTTTTCGCCGTATTTTTTCAAAAGATTCAAATGAAAACCGTCGCCGCAACCGACATCTAAAATCTTCGCATCCGGCGGCAAATCTTTGCAAAATTCCAATAAACGCTTGGCTTCGAGACGGCTTCGGACTTTGTGAACAAAACTGAATTTCGCTTCCGTAAAATCAAAAGCGTGATAATTTGAAGGATAAATCTTCTCAAATTCCGCAACCATCGGACGCGGATTCAGATAAACCAAATCGCACGAACGGCATTGAACTGCCGTGAAAACGTCCGCGCTCGTGCGATACTCAAAATCTTCGCCCGAACCGACAATTTCTGTATCGTCTGCATCGCAAACACAACATCTGACAGCAACCATTTTGAGTGCATCTCTACTTTCCAATTTCGCTTTGGCGGCTTGATTCACTTCGTTAATATACGATGAAAACCGCCGAAATTCCACGCTCCGATTAGCTGAAAAAAATAATTCGGAACATCTCATAGCGAATAACTGATAATTTTTTCGTCTTAAATTATCAGTTATTCGCTTTCAATTATCAGTTATTCCGATGTAAAAGATGATTTGGACTTGGAAATTTATGCTTTTTTCTTATACAAAACCCAAAACAAATCTTCCGCCGGATACGGAAAACTGAGTTTATCGGGAATGATTTTTGCCAATTTCGTGATAATTGATTTTTCGCCGAACTTGTATGTTATCAACGATTTAGCGTGTGCGCCGCTAATCCATTTTGAAGGTCTGCCGGAAGCGATTCTTTCATAACCTTGTTCCTTCGCCAATTTTTCAATGCCGTCATCCGAAAAAAATTGCAAAACGCTCGGCGGTGAATATTCGTGCCAATTCGTGCCGAAGATTTTTTCCGAAAGGCTTTTACGATTCCAAGTTTCAATCAAAAGATGTCCATTTGCCTTTAAACTGTTGGAAATATTGGAGAAAACCTCTTTCGGTTCAATGAAATGCGCCATCACTTGAATCATCGTTACAAGGTCGAATTTCTCTACGGAAGCATATTTTTCGACGCTCGTTTTATGAATTTCGAGATTCAATTTTTTGCGCCCAAACTCCGCCATCGTTTCATTCGGTTCGATGCCGACACCTTGCCAACCGGTTTCAGTCAAACCTTTTAACACAAATCCGGCGGCAGAACCAACGTCCAAAACCGTGCCTTTTTCCGTATAATTCGACAAAAGATTGCCATACCAATTTCCGCGTTGGCGCAAAATTTCGGCTTCTTGCAAATAATCGTTATAACCTGCACCGCCGCCGTTAAAATACGAATCATCGTAGATTTTTTCGATGTGATCTTGCGCGGCGGAAATTTCCGTAAAACGATGCGAACAGGTGGCACAATCGCGTATCCAGTAATTTTTGACTTCAAAACTACGCTCGGAATTTGAGCCGCAAAGCGGACATTTCATATTTTGGGTAAGATTCAAGGGACGTGAATCAAAGAAAAATTTATTTCAAAACAGAAACATTTAAGCCCGTGTTTGCAACACTTTCGGCGTGTTGTTTCATATTTGTAATAGAGAACGAATTTTGAAAAACTTCCAAAATATCGCTCAGGAATTCGAGTTTTTCTTCGACGGGAAGATTCATTGCGGGAAAAAATTTGAGTTCGGGTGCATCGTCGCCCGAAAGAAAATCGAGCGGATGAAGAAGTAAAGAAAGTTGTGTGCCGCTCATTTTGCACATTTTTACTGCCGTGCGCCAATAAGTTTTTGCTAAGCTACGCGAAAAAGTCGAAAGATAAATTACATAACTCGCGTGAATCGGCGTTTTGAAAAGCGGCAAAGTCGTAACCGGAATTTCCGTCAAAGTTTTTTCGCCGATTTGCCATTTGTAAGGCTTCAAAGATTGAAAACCGTCGGAAAATTTACCGAAAAGTTTTTTGCGTTTTGCCTTTTCTTCATCAGACATTTCGGGCGATTTGAAAAAATAATAGGCACGAGCGAGCGGCGCAATATAAGTCGGCAAAGTCGAACAATCGTATTCGTAATTTCTTTCTGCCAAAACTTCCAAAACCGTCGGTGAAAGCGAATAACCCGGACCGCGAAAACCTTTCGGAATCTTGCCGGTAACTTTTTCTAAAGCATTTTCCGTTTTTTCAAATTCTTCGCGCAATTCGTCTTTTGAGTAAAGATGCAGCCAAGGCTCGTGGCGAAAACTGTGATTGCCGATTTCGTGATTCGCATCGGAAATTTGTTTTATAGCTTCGTGATTTTTCTCCAAATCCGCATCTTGCCCGACGATAAAATAAGTGATTTTCAAATTTCGCTCTTTCAAAAACGTCAACGAACGCGGCACGACTGCGTCCAAATAAGTCGGAAAACTTTCCCAACCCGCATCGCCGTGCGTTTTCATATACGACCATTTATTGTCGAGGTCAAGACTTAAACTTGCAATCGGTTTTTTACTCATTTTATCTTCAGCCAAATCATCCACAAAACCAACGCGCCGCGCAAACTCCAGGCAATCGTGCGAATCCAATTTGTCAGAACTAATTTGTCAATTAAATTATTATCAAACGCTTGCGACAATTTTCCGTGAATCGGCGATTGAATGAACATCGTTGAAGCCCAAATTATTAAAACCAAAACCAATCCAACACGAAAATAATTCGGATTTATGGGCGTGAAGTCCGAAAAAATAAAAAAAATTGCTGTCGCAAGTTCGGCAATCATTACAGGCGCAACGACAAATGTAATGCGCGAAATATGAAGATTTTGATACGCCGCATAATCACTCGCGCCGACATTAGCAAAAAGCGGATAATGCACGATTTGAATTGTCCAAATCAGTCCGACCAGAAAAAGCGTCGTGCCGGCGTGAATCAAAAAAACGAAATCTTTCATTAAATTGATTGTAAAACGGAAATTTCAATTTTGCAGATAATTTTCAAAGAATTTTTCGGCAAGCTGAACGGTTTCATTGACATTCAAAGTGCCATTCGTGATTTGCGCCGAATTTACAATATAAACATTTTCGAGTGAAGTTTTCACGCTCGGAACATTCGCTGAATAATGTAAAGTCGGAATCGGGAAAACATTCCGCACACGCGAGACTTTAAACTCCAAAACGTCTTTTTTATCGAAATGCGAATACATTTTTTCGAGCGTGTTTAAGAAAATTTCTTCGATTTCCGCGTCCGTCTTTTCAAACAATTCATCGTCCGGCGCGACGTATTTCGGCAAATAAACAAGCGCGTTTCCGCCGAATTCTTTTTTATCAACCAACGCCGACATCTCGATAATTCCCGTAAAAGGCGTTTCGTCCGTAATGTTCGTAACGTAAAAGTTTGAAAGCGATTTTTTCATCAAAAGCGAAGTGCAGACGATGCCTTGATATTTTATGTTTTCGAGTTTTCGCTTTTCGTCGTCGGTCAGTTGCGGACAAATTTTCGCCGCGATATTTGACGGGCAAGTTAGGATAACTTTGTCGAATTGTTTTTTGGTTTTTGGTCTTTGGTTTTTGGTTTCGTATTCCAATTCAATCTTCGCGTCTTTGCCGCTTTGCGTCTTTGCGTTAAGAACTTTTGAATTGAATTTAATTTCAACGCCTTTTTCCTGCAAAACTTCAGCGAATCGCGCCAACACACGCGCATAACCGCCACGAACGTAGCCGAACATTTCCCGTTTCAAACCCGAATTTCGCGCCGCATACATTCGCTGAATCGTCGCCCAAATAAACGCGGCGGAAGTTTCCCGATAACTTTCACCGAGCTTGGCACGAAGAAGCGGTTTCCACATTTTTTCAAACGTCTTTTTACCCGAAATGCGCGTCAACCAATCTTCGACCGAAATTTTCTCCAACGCTTTCCAATCCTTCACCCGCGAAGCATAAAAAATCGTGCCGCCGAGCCGAAATTTGCTGATTAAATCTAACGGCGGAAACTTCAAAAACTCTAACGTATTCGACATCGAAACCAATTTCCCTTTCGTATAAAACCCCGTCTTTGTTTCAACCCATTCAAACTCGCTGCCCAAACCGATTTCTTCAACAATTTTCCGCGTAAATGAATCTGACAAAAGCGTAACATGATAATGTTTATCCCAAACCACATCGCCAATTTGCCACGCGCTTGCCAATCCGCCGATTTCCGGCGCAGATTCAAAAACGGTTACGCGGTTTCCTTTTTCGGCAAGCCGCAAAGCGAGCGTCAAACCGAGAAAACCGCTTCCGATAATTGCGATTTTGGATTTTGGATTTTGGATTTTGGATTTATTCGTCATCAAAAGGCTTGTATTTTCCGAAGCCCATAAAATCGTAATACTTTTGCATCGCCTCGTTATAGGTTTCGGCTTCGGTTTTCCAAATTAATTCAAATTCCTCTTCTTCGTTTTCTAACCACTGCAAACATTGTTCGTAATTTGTATAATCAACATCGAAAAATGTAAGGTTTGTTTTATCTTTATTTGCCCAAAGCTCGTATTTCATAATTTCTTGATTACCGAATCACGATTACACCATTCGCTTTTTTGGCTATTTGAACAGCATCTAAAATATTTTGGACTCGCGCTTTAATATATTCCTGTTCAGATTCAGCAGTTTTTGAAAACTCATCAATATTTTCCAGAATGGTTTTGAGTTCATTTTCAAGTTCATTTAAGTTTTCAGATTTTACATACAAATCTTGATTTTTCAGTTGAGGCAAAATTTTGAATCCTAACTTTTCTGCTAATTCCGAACCATATAAAACAAAGCGAAGTCTTTCAACACCTGCTAAATCCTTACCGTTTTTTAATTCGATTTGAGATTCGTCGCCACTTTCATCATAAATTCGGATATTTACAGACAAACTCATTCTACAATTCTCTCACATTTCGATTCTCCATCTCATACCGCAAACCGCAAACGCATTCAAATTCTTGTCTTTCCGCGTTTTCATCAAACCGATGAAAAAGCTGTCCGCATTTGCAGACTGCGCCGATTGAGCGGGCAGGCGAGCCTAAGACGAGATGAAAGTCGGGAACTGATTTTGTAACAATCGAACCCATTCCGACCATTGCCCAGCGTCCGATTTCCAAATCGTTGCCAATTACGCAACCCGCACCGATGGTCGCGCCTTCTCTGACTAATGTCTTCAAAGTATGTTCGTCAGGTTCGGACGGGCGTAAGGTTTTCAAATCGGGAAAAGTGGCGCGGGGAAATCTATCATTCGTAAAAGTCGTCGAAGCGGAAATCATCACGCCGTCTTCGATGGTAACTTCGGCGCAGATATAAACCATCGCGTTGATTTTCACGCGGTTGCCGATTTTCACGTCGTAAGCGATATAAGTTTTTTCGCCGACGATACATTCTTTGCCAATCTCCGCGCCGTGCCGAATATGAACATTGTCCCAAACGCTTGTGCCTTCGCCGATGCGGACGTTTTCTTCAATGATTGCTGTTGGATGGATTTTAGGCATTTCAAATTTAATTTAACGCAAAGACGCACAGGCGCAAAGACGCAAAGATTTTAAGAATTAGTTTTTGCTTTTCTTTGCGCCTTCGCGTCTTTGCGCCTCTGCGTTAAAAATTATTTCTTGGCAGATTCGCTTTTTTCAACGACTTTTTGCCACAGATTTTGATTCAAAGATTTATATGCGGCTTCGATGACTTCGACCGAGGCGAGTGCATCTGACGGATTGATAAGTAATTCGTCTTTGCCCAAAATCGCGTTGCGGAAATTCTCGATTTTTGAGCAAAACGCTTGAACTTTGTCGTAGCCTTTGCCGAAAATTGTCCAATCGGGCGATGAGTTTAGTTTATATTTTGATTCGCGCCAGCCGATATGAAGCGTGCCGTTTGTGCCATAGACGCTGATAAAATTCGGTAATTCTTTGTTGATTCCCCAAGTCAAATCTACGCTGGCAACCACGCCGTTCGCGGTTTTACAAAGCATTTTGACGTTTTCGTCAACCGCCAAGTTTTGCGTCCCGCTCGTTTCCAAAGCCAACACATCGGTAATCGCGCCGAGAAAATAGCGGATAATATCAACCGAATGCGTTCCGTTATCAATCAAAACGCCGCCGCCGGCGATTTCTTTGTCGGAGTTCCAACGCTTTGACATATCAACTTTCGCCGTAAAAGCATTTTCAAACTGCACAATCTCGCCCAAAACGCCCGACGCGATAATCGCTTTCGCCTTGACGACATCTTCGCAGTAACGAAACTTCGTTGCCATCGTAAACACAACATTCGTCGCTTCCGCCGTTTCAATCATCGCTTTCGCTTCTGAAACTGAAAGACACAAAGGCTTTTCGCACAGAACATTTACGCCTTTGCCCATAAAATACATCGCAATTTCAGGATGCGACGCGGGCGGCGTAGCAATAATCACGGCATCAATTTCCGTGTTTTCGGCTAAACTTTTGTAATTATTAAATGATTTTGCCCCAAAAGGCTCGGCAAATGCCTTTGCCGACTCTTGATTAACGTCCGCAACTGCGATGAGTTTGCAACAATCGCTTTGCTGAAACGCCTGTGCATAAGTTTGGGCAATTCCGCCCGTTCCGATAAGTGCAAATTTTAATTTGTTCATAATTTTATTTTGCCCACGAAAGACACGAAACATACGAAAAATTTTAAATCTTTTTTTTTGTTTTTCGTGTCTTTCGTGGGCAAATATCTTATTTAATTCTTGCGGTTTCAACCGCTTCACGAATCGAATCTGCCAGAAATTCGATGTGATGCTCTTCGTATTTTTCGTTAATCGGCAAAACTAAAACATCGTGCAAGCCTTTGATTGTCCCTTGAAAATTCGCGTCGTCGTAATTGACCGCTTCGGGACGCGCCAAGTTGAACGGATAATGCGAATCGCCGAAAGTATTTTGGTCGCGGAAAACCATACATTTATACGCAGGCTTGACGACGTAGCGCGGCGCAGATGCAACGTCGTAAGTTTTCAACGCTTTTGCCAATCCAACCGCGCCGTCTTCGATTTTTGAATCGTCAACGCGCAGACAGAATTTCCAATAAGTCATTGTTGAACTTTCAGCCGGTTTGTAAGATTCGATGCCGTCAATGTCTGCAATTTTTTCGTCCAAAAGTTGCGCCATTTTTTGTCTTTGCGAAACTGAAAAATCGAGTTTTTTCAGTTGTTCGTAAGAAACTGCGGCTTGCAGTTCGGTCATTCTGTAATTTAACGAAGCAAAATAATGATCGGGGTTTGCATCGCCGTAGCCCCAAGCCTTGTTGATGAAAAGATACATTCTTCGCGCCAAAGCGTCATTGTTTGTAACGACAATTCCGCCTTCGCCGGTCGTCATCTGTTTGCCTTGTTGGAACGAAAACGCGCCGATTGCACCGATTGTTCCGGCATATTTTCCGGCGCATTTTGCCATAAAAGATTGCGCCGTGTCTTCGATAACGGGAATGTTTCGGGAATCCGCAAGTTCCATAATCGCTTTCATTTCACACGGATTTCCGAACAGATGTGTAACGATAATCGCTTTTGTTTTGTCGCTTAAAACTTTCTCAATCGTTTCCGCCGTTACGTTCAAAGTTTTCGGGCAAACGTCCGCAAAAACCGGAATCGCGCCTTGAAAAATAATCGGTGTCAACGCGCCCATATCCGTTACTGAAGTCGTGATGATTTCATCGCCCGGATTCGGATTTATCGCCGCGATTGCAACGTGAACCGCCGCCGAACCCGAATTGCAAGCGTAAGCATATTTCACGCCCAATTTTTCGGCAAATTCTTTCTCAAGCATTTTGCCGTATTTGCCTTTGGTCGTGATAAGCACGCCCGATTGCAAAACTTCCGTAACGGCGCGAATCTCTTCTTCGCCGAAAGTTCTGCCCGAAATGTCTTGGTCTGATGGTAATTTTATGATTTCTTTTTCCAATGTCGGTGTCATAATTTTAAAGTTAAAAAGTGAAAATGTGAAAATGTGAAAAAGTTGGTTGTTTCGATTTTACAGCTTTTTCACTTTTTCACTTTTACCCATTTCCACTTTCAGAGAAGTTTGAATCGCTTCTTTTTTCCCGAAAAGACGCATTTTAGAAAGGCGAGAGAGTAGTTTGAGATGTCCAAAAATTGTCCGTGCGGTTTTCATTTTTGAGAAGCCGAACAGACGAACTTCCAAAACGGCGGGAAATTCGATGATTTTTCCGCCTTTTAAGTCCAATCTGCCGAGCATTTCCGCCACGCCGAGAAAACCTTTTTCTTCGAGCGGTAAATCTATAAACGAACTGCGCCGATAGACGCGGAAACAACTCGTATAAGTCGCAAGTTTCGATTTCAGCGTCCGCCGATAAAGCCACGACGCGCCTTTTGAAAGAAACAAACGCCATTCGGGAACATTTCGCACGTTGCCTTGTTTGTGATAAGGCGAAGCTGTTACCAAATCAACATTTTCCGTCAAAAGCGGAAGCATTTTTGTTAATTCGTGCGGGTCATAAGTGCAATCGCAATCCATCGAACAGACGATTTCGGTCTGTGCGGCTTTTATTCCCGTCATAATTCCTGCCGCTACGCCTTGATTTGTTTCGTGTTGAATGATTCGCACATTCTCTTTCGCGCCGAAAAGCTCGTTTAATTTATCAAAAGTTTCATCTTTGCTTTTATCGTCAACAAAAATGAATTCCGGCGCGTAATTTTCGCTTAATTCTTCTTCAAGACTTCGCAGAGTATTCGCCAAATAAGGCAGGGTTTCGGCTTCGTTATAGCACGGAATAACGATGGTTATTGGATTTTGGATTTTGGATTTTGGATTTTGGATTTCCAAAACGGTCTTTTCTTCTTGTAATTTGTAATTCGTAATTCGTAATTCATCTTTCAGACCGAGATATTCCGCCGTGTCGCAAAACTCATATTTTTGCGTAATTTCCTTGATAATCCATTCCATTTTATCGAGCTTTCGATAATGACGAATGCGATTGTAAGCGGAAGCGGCATTGATGCGTGGCTGTTCTGCGTCGAGTTCCCAAACGTGAAAATACATCACAAACGGCTCATCATATCTTTCTGTCCAATCTCGAACGGCGTGGCGCATTAAAGTAAAAGGAATTTGCCGAAAATAATTTCCGCCTGCAATCGGTAACAAACCAACGCCCAAATTGCGCGTCGAATATGGAAATTCGTGAATGATTTTGCCGTTCGTATGAATTTGATGCGCGAAGCGTTTTGGCTTTTCGTCTGATTTTACGGGAAGAAACGATGCGTCGTAGAAAAATCCTTCTTCCGCGAGAACATCGAAAACCCATTCGTCTTTTTCGTAGTTTAATTTTTCAGCCGCCCGATAACCGACGATTTTTTGTCCTGCCGCGTCTTCCAAAACACGATTTGTGCGCCGTAAATCTTCGCGGAATTCATCAGCCGTTAAGTTTTTCAAACTTCGATGATAAAATCCGCGACTCGCAACTTCGTGTCCGCGTGAAACGATTTCTCTAATTATTTTCGGATTCTGTTCACCAATCCAGCCAAGCACGAAAAATGTCGCTTTCGTGTCGAGTTCGTCCAACAAATCCAATGTTTTGAGCGTATTTTGTTCGTAGCGCGTTTCAAACCGCGACCAATTGCGCTGTTGAATCAGATTCTCAAACGCGCCAACGTGAAAATAGTCTTCGACGAGAACGGTTAGGAGATGTTTTTTTTGTTGGGGATTTTGAGCCATCTTAACTGCTTTGGGCTTTGGTCTGAGGTTTTTGGTTTGTGAAAAAAAATAACCTGATGACCTCAGACCTAAGACCAAAAACTATTTCTAAAACAAAGTTCTTTGCAGAGATTTTTCACGAAAAGACTTCGAGCCTAATTTTTCTTCGATAATTTTAACAATTCTTTTCGCGGCGCGTCCGTCACCGAATGGATTTGAAACTTCTTTGACCGATTTTATCCACGTCTGCACGGCGTAATTTTCTTCGAGCATCTTTTTCAAGGTCTGCGGATTTCCGCCAACGAGTTTTGCCACGCCGGAGCGAATTGCTTCCGGTCTTTCCGTGTTTTCGCGCAAAACAAGGAGAGGTTTGCCGAGCGAAGGTGCTTCTTCCTGCACGCCGCCCGAATCGGAAACAATCAGCCAAGTTTCTTTCATCAGCGCAATAAAATCGGAATAATTAAGCGGATCGAGCAAATAAATTCTTTCTTTATTGGCGAGAATTTCCTCCGTAGTTTTTTTCACGTTCGGATTCGGATGAACGGGAAACATTAAACATAAATCTTTGCGTTTTTCGACAAAATCGCGCAAGACTTTAAGATTTTTGCTCATTGCTTCGCCGAAACTTTCGCGGCGGTGTGTTGTGAGTAAAATTCTTTTCCGCCCTTCGGTTTGTTCGATGATGTCGAGGATTTTTTGGCTCGGTTTGAGATTTCGCAAAATGTAATGAAGCGAATCAACAACCGTGTTGCCGGTTACGAAAATCTTGTCGGTCGTGATGTCTTCCGCAAGCAGATTACGGCGATTTTTTTCGGTTGCCGCAAAATGAAAATCGGCAATTTGCGAAACCAGACGGCGATTCATTTCTTCGGGATAAGGGCTGTAAATATTGCCCGAACGCAGTCCGGCTTCGACGTGACCGACGTGAATTCGACGATTAAATCCCGCCAAAGCTCCGGCAAGAGTTGTCGTCGTGTCGCCTTGAACCAAAATCAAATCCGGCTGTTCGGCTTCTAAAATTTTATCCAATTTTGCCAAAATCCGCGAACAAACTTCCGTCGGCGTTTGATTTTTTCGCATCGCACGAAGGTCGAAATCCGTCTGAATATCGAGCATTTTTAAGAAAGGTTTAAGCAATTCTTTGTGTTGACTCGAAGACACGACAATTGTTTGATAAAACTTTTGACGAAGTTCGTGAATCACGGGCGCGAGCTTGATGGCTTCGGGGCGTGTCCCGAAAAGCACGAGAACTTTTCGCCGCCAATCAACGATTTCGTGTGGTTTGATGTTGTTTTTTTGGAGTCTACCGTCGAGCATCATTTTACAATGGAAGTCTATAAAAGGCTTAAATAAAGGCTACTTCCCGTTTTTTAACTAAGTTTTATTTATAAAAATGGTAAGCCGCAATTATTTTACGCGGAAGGTGGTGGAACGCAAGCCAAAAAATCAGTGAAAAGCCTTATTTCAATGTTTTTTGGTAAAAGCGATGTGATTTTTCCTAAAAAGCGCGTGAAAGTCTTGAAAATAAAGAACAAGACAAATACATTCTAAGCCAAATTCATTCAAAATGACAACATTTTTTTGGAAATTCGGGGCAAATTGTTAAATTTCGGGTTCAGGATTTGAAATTCGGACATCAATTTCTGAAAAACCGAAGACAATTTCTTGGATATTGTGGACAGTTTTTTTTATATTGTCCACAATATCCAAGAAATTGTCCGCAAAATCTAAAAGATCGGGTTCAAAAATTCGGAGATTAAGTTCAGGGATTAAAACCTTAAACTCAATCTCCGATAGAATGTTTAGAATCTGTTTGAAAACTCCAAAAAGCCTGATAATTAGGAGGAATTTATCAATTATTAATTGCCAATTACCAATTATATTTTGAGGTTTTTAAGCGTAAAACCTAGAATTTAACGGATAATTGATAATTGATAATTGTATGGTAAAAGACAACCTGCATTTTGTTCGAAATGTCCGCACTAAATAACAACCGCGCAAACATAAATTTCCGTTAATTTTTCGATTTCTTCAAAAAAGCACCTCGGTTGAAGTGCTTAAAATTTTTCGGAAAGTTTTCTGAAAGCCATAATTTTTCTCTATTTTGTTTTTATTTTTTATGCTGAAATTTTCAACAAAATGAATTTGTTAAAACAAAATGCAAGGAAAATATAAACCAAAATTTAATTTGTCTCAGTATGACGCACAAAATATTCAAAAAAATATGTCAAATGGACACAAAACAATCAAAAATTTCTATTTTTTGATTGAAATTAGATATTTTTGTAGGGTTGTTAAATAAGAAATCCGCACGTCGGCAAGGGCGGAAACGGCTTAGTTGATTTTTCTGCCCTTGCCGACGTGCGGGTTTCTGTTTTTTACCGGACACTTAAACTGATTTTGCTGCGGAATTTTTTGGGCTTTGCCTCAGAGGTGCTTAAAAAAATGTGATGAGCCACAAAAACACACAAAATATCACAAAAAAATTTGATATTTCATGATATTTTGTGTGTTTTTGTGCTTTCATCCAAATAAAGTTTGAAATTCCGTTAGCCTTAAACACTTTTGAGGCAAAGTCAATTTTTTATTCCGGCGGACCCGAACAGCCTGCGCCGTGCAAGGCAGGCATTTTCGTGCTGATAATCGGATAATTTTCGGCTTCGGCATTTTTTTCGAGCCAGCCGAGATATTCTTCGGGTATTGACATATCGGAAAAAATCGCCTCGACGGGACATTCGGGCAAACAAGCGTCGCAGTCAATACAAGTATCGGGATTGATATACAGACGGTCGGGCAATTCATGAAACGCTTCGACCGGACAAACTGCCGCGCAATCAGTATATTTACATTCGATACAAGGTTCGGTAACAATATAGGTCATTTATTTTGATGATTCTCCTGAAAATAAAAAGATATTATACAAAAAAAATTATACTTGTCATTAATCGCGTTGACAAAACCAATCTCTAAATCTTCTCGAATTATTATGAAATATGCTAAGATAATCGGGCAAATTGCTTTCGGTTATGACGAATTCTCAATTATCACTCACACCTCTCGGTGCCGGAGATTTGATTGACCGCGCCGTCCGATTTTATCGTCAAAATTTCTGGACGTTTGTTTGGATTGCCGCGCCGCCGATTCTTGTCGGCGCGTTGTTTTCAATTGGTTGGACGGCTTTGGCAAATCAGTTGTTTTCGATTGATTCGCGCCGTGATGAAGTTGAATCGTTTTCCTATCTGATGTTTGTCGGTTTCGGCAGTTTGATTATTTGGCTGATTGAAACTGTTGCAGTTTTAACGGTGATGGGCGGCGCGGCGCGAAATTTTGTGCGGCATCTGCTTTTCGGCGAAAATATCACCTTCCGCGAAACTTATAAAAACGTCAAAAGCCGTGTTTTCGGATTAATTACTGCCTCCACGATGATTACGTTTCTGCTCGGCATTATCGGTTTATTTATTTTTTATTTCGGGCTTACCATTGCTATTCTTGCGGTGATTGTCGCCGCCGCTGCGCTTAGTTTTTCGCCGTTTTTGACTGTTATTGTTTCGATATTTCTATCGCTTGGCGTAATTTTTCTGAGCGGTTGGCTGTTTTTTTTGATTGCTTCGAGATTTTTGTATGTGCCGCAAGTAATGATGGTTGAAGGGCAAGGCGTTTTTGCCTCAATCAGCCGCAGTGCGTCGCTCGGCAGTGGTAATGTCAAACGTCTTGCCGCGCTTTTTGTTTTTACGACCGTGGCAATTTATTCCGCGCTGTTGCTGTTTTTAATTCCGCTTCAACTTTACGGATATTTCAGCGGCATTTCATTTCTCGCCGCCGACCCTGACGCAATTCCGGCGTGGTATCAAATCGCCAATCAAATTATCTGGCAAGTGAGTTTTATTTTTCTGATGCCGATTTGGATGATCGGTTTGTGTCTGCTTTACGTTGACGAGCGCGTCCGCCACGAAGGTTATGACATCGAATTGATGGCGGCACGAATTTTGGGCGATATTCCCGATGTGCCAAGCGCGTTTTCAAATCCGCTCCAACCGGCTTTGGCGCAAACCGCTTTGCCCGTGCCGCCGCCGTTGCGTGATTCGTCATCGCCGCTCGGTTTGAATTAGAAGAGGAGAAAAGGAGATGAGGAGAAGAGGAGAAAAAGAGAAAATACAACAATTCGGTAGCGTGGCAACGGCGCGAAAGGTTTTGTTGTGCAAATCTCCTTTTCTCCTTTTCTCCTTTTCTCTTCTTCTCTTCTTCTCTTCCGCAGTGAACGGTGCGACGCTTGCCGAATATCGCGGAAAAATCGAAAATGCGCGTGGTCTGGCGGATGAAATAATTTCCGGCGGCGTTGAAAAAAGTAAAGAAAAAATCAGCAAATTGCGGCGTGAATTGTCTACCTCCGAAAAGGTCGAATGGCGCGGAAGCGTAGTCGAAACAGATAACAAATGGTTTCAGGAAAATTTGGACGAAATTGAAAAAGAAACCGATAGGGAGAAGCGCGAATTGATTTTGCGCGGAGTTCGGGAAAGGCTTTCGGCAATCGAACAAAAATTGGACGAACTCGAAAACCCGTCCACTTCAAATCGTTCAAAAGACGAAGACAAACGCAAATTGAGCGAAATCTTGAAACGCGAAGAATATCAAAAACCGAAGGAGAAAGAAGAGAGTCTTTTCTCAAAAATAATGAAAAAACTCAGCGAATGGTTCAGCCGCGAAGTTCCCGAAACGCCACAGATGTCGCCGGGCGTTTTAGAAGGTTTCGGCGCAATCGGACGATTTCTGCAAATCGCGCTTTATGTGCTGATTTTTGCCGCCATCGGGTTTTTAATTTATAAACTTTTGCCGTTTATCGAATCAAAATTAAGAAATCGCCAAAAACGTGAGAAAAAAGAGCGCGTCATTTTAGGCGAAATCGTTGCGGCAAACGAATCATCGGAAAATCTTCTCTCCGAAGCTGAAAACCTTGCCCGTGAAGGAAACCTGCGTGGCGCAATCCGCAAAGGCTACATTGCGCTTTTGTGCGAATTGAGCGACAGAAAAATTATCGGTTTGGCACAACATAAAACCAACAGCGATTACCTGCGCGACGTTCGCAAAAAGCCGGAACTGCACGAAAATATGAATGATTTAACCGACAGTTTCGAGCGACATTGGTATGGATTCGAGAAAACCGAATTAGAAGATTGGGAAGAATTTAAAAACGGATATAAAAAGGCTGTGAACTAATGAAGCAGAGATTCATTATCTTAATTGGCATTTTCGCACTGATTATTGCATTAATCGGGCTTAATGCTGCCTCGTTTGTGCAGAAGGAAAAACAGCCTGACACCGAATTTAACCCGAATCGTTCGAGCTACAACACGGGCGCGACCGGAACGCGGGCATTTTATGATTTATTGGCGGAAACGGGCAGAAAACCCGTGCGTTGGCAAGAATCGCCGTCCGCACTTTTGACCGCGGGGAAAAATGCGCCAAAGGTTTTCGTCGTTATCGGCGATATTCGCGTGGATTTTGAGGAAAACGAAATAAAACATCTTTTGCGCTGGGTTTCCGAAGGCGGAAAATTGGTGATTATTGACCGTTTTCCGAATCCCGAATTGCTTGCTACAACGACGAATTGGAAAATTATTGCTGTCCCCGACGTAACGCAAATGATGTTTGGCATTGATCCGTCCGACAACGCGCAGATGACCGATAAAACATCTGCCGCCAAACCTGTTCAACCGTCAATTTTCACGGCAAACATTAATGCTGTCCAACCTTCGCGCTTCGCTTCGTCGCTGAGTTTTGAACGCGAAGTTTTTGAAGAAAATGATAAAGTAATTGTAAGTGATGAAAGAGACACACCTTCAATCCGCCAAACGCCTTCACCAAAACCGACGGAAAAACCTTCACCGACATCCGGAAATGCAAACAAATTTTACACGATGCCTTCGCCAACGCCCGTAACAATGCTGAAAAAAGAACAAGCGGAGAAAATCTACTTTGAAGACGATGCGCCGGTCGTGCATCTTTCAAACGATAAAAAAAATCTTTTGGCTGATTTCCCTTATGGCGGCGGCAAAATTGTTTTTCTGACCGATCCGTATATCGTTTCAAACGCCGGAATCGGTTTGGTTGATAACGCACAAATCGGCATAAATATCGTTTCCGCAGACGGCGGAACTATCGCTTTTGACGAATATCATCAAGGCTATGGCTCGGCAAGCAATCAGCTTTTGGCGTATTTTGCGGGAACGCCCGTCGTGCCGATTTTTCTCCAATGTGTCGCGCTGATTGGGATAATTTTGTTTTCACAAAGCCGGCGTTTTGCACGTCCCGTTCCCGAAGCCGAACCGAATCGGCTTTCAAAACTCGAATACGTTTCGGCAATGGCTGAACTTCAGCAACGCATAAAAGGCTACGATTTGGCGATTGAAAATATCTACAACGATTTTCGCCGTCGCGTTTCAAGGCTTGTCGGCGTTGATAATTTTACGGCGCAAAACACGCAAATCGCCCAGCTTATCGCCGAGCGTCTGGAGTCGGAAAATGCCGGCGAAATCGAAGCCGTGATGGAAAAATGCAAGGCAATCGCGCAAGGTGAGCCGACCAACAAAAAAGAAGTTTTGCAACTGACGAAGCGTTTGCGCGAATTGGAAGAAAAACTCGGTCTGCAACGCCGCAAGCCGCAAAGAAAGACGGTTTGAGATGAATTTTGACTGTCGTGAAACAGAATACTTGGTCGAGAAAACAGATTATTGGTCAAAGAATGCTTTTCTTTGACCAATAATTTGCTTTCTTTGCATCATAAATTTCACTTTTTATGCCAACTAACGTCTTGATTTTATTGATTTTGCTCTTTTTTATTACAAGTGCAATCGGTGTGGTTACAGGAAGCAATTCACTTGTAACCGTTCCGGTGATGTTTCAGTTCGGCATTGAACCGAAAACTGCGGTGGCGACGAATATGTTCGGCTTGCTGTTCCTTTCAATCGGCGGAAGTTTGCCGTTTTTGGGCAAAGGCGTGATTAACCGCCAACGAATGCCGAAATTAGTTGTTTTAACACTTATCGGCTCGGCAATCGGCGCGGTTTTGGTCGGTTTAATCACGGGAGGCGCATTAAAAATCATTGTTTCGGTTTCGATGATTGCCGTCAGTATTTTTACCTTGCTGAAACGCGACGCAGGCTTAAAGCAAGAAAAGGCAATCTCGGCAAAATCACTTGTAATTGCTTACGTCATCACATTCCTGATGGCAATTTACGGCGGACTTTTCAGTGGTGGTTACGTTACTATTTTGACGGCTTCATACATCGTATTTTTCGGAATGACTTACACTGAAGCGATTGCCGAAACAAAAATTATCAATATTTTTTCGTCCGCGATTGCCACCGCTGTTTTTATGTGGCAAGGTTTAGTAGATTACAAACTCGGCATAATCTTAGCCGTCGTGATGTTCGCCGGAGCATACATCGGCGCACACACCGTAACAAAACTTAACGATTTATGGCTCAAACGCATCTTTTTATCTACAGTTTTAATTTTAGCCGTAAAGACAATTTTAGATTTTACTTTATAAAAAATCACAGGAAGAAAATCAAATGAAACGCTGTCCGAAATGCAATACGACTTACACGGAAAAAACTTTGGAGTTTTGTCTGCAAGACGGTTCTCCATTGATTGACGAAACGCCGCAAAGCTCTATCCAAACTGAAATGATGAACCTTGCATCGCAAGTTCCGGCGGAACTTGCGCCACAAACTCCGGCGGAAATTGTTCCGCCGCGTCCGCCGTTGATATTGCCGAATGTCGTTACGCATATTTTGAACGAACTTCGCAAGGTTATTGTCGGACAAGACGAAGTTATCGAACAAATTCTGGTTGCGCTTTTAGCGGAAGGACACGCATTACTCGAAGGCGTTCCGGGAACGGCGAAAACCTTGACCGTCAAAACTTTAGCCAGAATTATCGGCTCAAGATTTTCGCGGATTCAATTTACGCCCGATTTGATGCCGTCGGACATCACCGGAAATAATGTTTTTAATATGCAGACATCGGAGTTTTCCTTGCGTCCGGGTCCGATTTTTACCGACATTTTGCTCGGCGATGAAATAAACCGCACGCCGCCGAAAACGCAAGCCGCGCTTCTCGAAGCGATGGAAGAACGCCAAACGACGATTGACGGCAAACGCTATAAACTTTCGCCGATGTTCACCGTTTTGGCGACCGAAAACCCGATTGAATATGAAGGAACTTATCCTTTGCCGGAAGCGCAACTTGATAGATTTTTGCTCAAAATCATCATTGATTATCCGCCGATTGAAGCCGAACGTGAAATCGTCGCACGTTGGGACGCAGGTTTTAATTCACGCCATTTGGAAGCAATTGAAATCAACGCTTTGCCTGAAAAAGACGCAATCCAAAAATGCCGTGAGGAAGTCAAACAAATGCGAACCGAAACGGGCGTTCAAAAATATATTGTCGAAATCGTCCATAAAACGCGCAATCATCCAACAATTCTTTACGGTGCAAGTCCGCGTGCTTCCGTTGCGCTTTTGCTTTGTTCAAAAGCACTTGCCGCGATTCGCGGGCGCGAATTCGTAACGCCCGACGATGTGCGCGATGTTTCGCGTCCCGTGCTTCGTCATCGTTTAGTTTTAAGAGCCGAAGCCGAACTCGATGGCGCAACGACCGACGCGGTGATTTCCGACATCATCAAAACCGTCGAAGTTCCGCGATAAAATAAAGTAGAAAATCTTCAAAACAATATTATTTTTTCAACTTTTTCCGCTGCTAAATCCGTAATTTTATCGGGCGTATAATTAAATTGGAGGAGGAAACAGCAAATGAACAATTATTCACGCCGTCAGTTTTTGAAACAACTCGGAGCGATTGTCGGATTGCTGTTTGCGGAGAAAACAATTTTCCCTTTTATTCCGCAGAATAATTCGGATTTTGAGATGCTCGTCGTTGGTGATTCGTTTATTTGGGGACAAGGTTTGCGCGAGGAAGACAAGTTTTATTCGCTCGTCAAAGAATGGCTTCAGCGCGAAGTTTTTACGAATCAGCAAAATATCAATCTTAAAGTCAAAGCTCATTCCGGTTCGCGGATTTACATTCACGAAGACGAACTCGCGGAAATGCAGAAATGCGGCGAAGATGTGGAAAGATTTCATCATCCCGAAGTAGATATTTCGTTTCCGTCAATCACTTTTCAGATTGATACGGCGCGGAAAGAATATGAAAACCCGAATTCGGTCAAACTCGTGATGCTTTCGGGCGGAATTACCGATTTGGTTGTCGCCAATACGGTTAATCCTTTCTTGCGCGAAGGCAAAATGCGCGATTTGATTCACAAATATTCTCACGCTGCGATGTCGAATCTGTTGGAACATATTTCAAACACCTTTCCCGAAGCATATATTGTCGTCGTTGGTTATTTTCCGATTGTTTCGACGAAAAGCGATGTCAATAAAATCACGAAATATTTGATGAAAATCGTTAAATTTCCGCATCCTTTTCAATTTCTTCTGACAAATATTTTCAGCAAGCAATTTATGAAAATCGTTCGCAAAGCCGTAGCTACACGCTCGCGGATTTGGGTTGCTGAATCGAACAAAGAATTGCGTGATGCGGTGAAAGACGCAAACGCAAAATGCCAAAAAACGCAGATTCTTTTCGTTGAATCGCCGATTACGGAAGAAACTTGTTTTGCCACGAAAAATTCGATGCTTTGGGGAACAGACGACGACAATAAACCCGAAGACGATTTATACAAATTGCGAAAAACCGTCTGTCCGGCGGCTTTTAAGGAAATAAAATACAAACCTTTCAGCTTTTTCTCGACGCGGCTTTGCGAACTTGCATCAGTTGCACATCCGAATAAAAAAGGTTCGATTGCATATGCCGAAGCGATAAAAAATACGTTGAAACCGATTTTTCAAGCGAAAGAAAAACTCTGATAATCGGCGTTAATTTTGATTGTTTTTGCCCGAAATGTAATGATAATTTGCGGGCGAAAAACAATGAAACAGACAATTACATCAAGCGGAGTTTATTGGCGGCATTTTTTGACAGCGGCAGTTGTTGTCGGTTCTTTGGCGGTGATGTTTTCGCTCAAAACTTTCGGACAAAACGCGGAATATCATAATTTCGCCGACAAACGCGCTTTTTTCGGCGTTGCCAATTTCCTTGATGTCGCGTCAAATTTGGCTTTTTTATTAGTCGGCATCTTTGGTTTGAAGGTTTGTTTGACAAATAATTCGGGCAGTTTGCGAACGGCTTGGATTGTTTTGTTTGTCGGAGTAACTTTAGTGAGCGTCGGCTCGGCTTATTATCATTTGAATCCGAACAATAAAACGCTCGTTTGGGACAGATTGCCGATGACCGTTGGTTTTATGGGTTTATTTGTTGCGCTTTTGGGCGAATATGTCGGAAAAAAACTCGGTGTGTTGCTTATTCCGGCACTTTTTTTAGGCGCGGCGAGTGTTTTTTATTGGGATTGGACAGACGATTTGCGTTTTTATATCTGGGTTCAGATTATTCCGCTTTTGACAGTTCCGTTAGTGATGATTTTGTATCGCGCACAATATTCACACGGCTGGATGCTTCTTGCCGCGCTCGGTTTTTATGTGTTGGCGAAAATTACTGAATTGACTGACGGGCAAATTTTCGCATTTACGCAAAATTTGATGAGCGGACACACGATAAAACATCTTCTTTCGGCAGTTGGTTGTCTGTTTATTGCTTTAATGCTTCAAAAAAGAGTAGTGTTTCAGAATTTGTGCTGATGAGAAATATGTTCGGAATAAGTGATAAGTGATAGGTGATAGGTGATAGGTTTCGGGTGCGTAAAATCTATCACTTTTCACTTTTCACCTTTCACTTATTCCGAAATGACAAATCTCAAAAATTATTCAGCATAAAATTTGAAACACTACCCAAAAAAGAAGTCTTTTGCAAAATGAACTGCCCTGAATCTTTACGGTGAAAAAATCTCCGGTTTCAGAAAAAGCAAAAAACACAGCTTTCGTTGTAAGATTTAAGAATGAGAATTTTGCATATCTCATCTGCAAAAACTTTCGGTGGCGGCGAGCGGCATTTTGTTGATTTAACTCGCGGTTTAACTGAAAAAGGACACGAAGTTTTCGCGGCTTTGCGCCCGACAAATGAATGGCAAGGATATTTGGATTTTTTGCCGCCGGAAAATATTTTTCACGTTTCGATTCGTAATTCCTTCGGAATGTTCAGCGCAAAAAGAATTGCCAATTTTATTCGCCGCAATAATATCGAAATTGTTCACGCGCACGTCGGACGCGATTACATTCCGGCTTCGATTGCTTGCCGAATTGCTAAAAAACCGAAGTTTGTGCTGACACGCCACGTTCTTTTTCCGATGAAAACTTTTCATCGTTTTGCGATTCAAAATATTGACCGTGCGATTGCCGTTTCCTCCGCCGTTCAAACGAATTTGGAGAAGATTTTTCCGAAACAAAAAGTAGTTTTGATAAATAACGGAATCGAAACCGAAATTAATTCGGAAGAAGTGCGAAAAACGCTTTCGGAAGAATTCAGATTTTTGCATAACATTTCATTTGACGCAAAAATTATCGGCATCGTCGGTGAATTAAAAGTCTTAAAAGGTCAAAGAGATTTTGTTTTGGCGGCGCAAATTGTTGCCGCAAAATTTCCCGAAGCATTTTTTTTGATTGTCGGCAAAGAAAATGCTTCAAATCAAAAATTTCGGCAGGAATTAAAGCGACTCGTAAAGATTTTTCGACTCGAAGAACGCTTTTTGTTTCTGGATTGGATTGAAAATACCGCACCGATGTTTGCGGCATTGGATATTTTCGTTTCGGCTTCGCATACGGAAAGTTTCGGTTTGGCAATTCTTGAGGCAATGGCTTCAAAATGCGCGATTGTTTCGACCGACACGGAAGGCGCAAAAGAACTTTTGAAAGCCGATGAAACCGCGCTCATCGTGCCAATGAAAAATCCTCTGGAACTTGCAAATGCCATCGAAAAACTTCTATCCGATGAGAAAAATCATCTATTTTTATCCAAAAATGCTCAAACTTTTGCCCAAAAACAATTTTCTTTGAGCAAAATGATTGAAAAAACCGAGAATTTATATCAAGAAATCCTCAAAAAATAACTATTTTTTTAGAAAAAATTTGTAAATTTTTCCAAAAACTTACAAATTTTTCTAAAAATTTCAAAGAAAAGCCAAAAAAATAACAATTTTTTCTAAAAAAATTCAAAGAAAAGTCAAAAAAATTACAAATTTTTCAGAAAATTTCAAAGAAATCCTCAAAAAATAACAATTTTTTTAGAAAAAATAACAATTTTCTCCCAAAAAATAACAATTTTTTTAGAAAAAATTCAAAGAAAAGCCCAAAAAATACTAATTTTTCCTAAAAAATTCATTACTGAGCGGTCTGAAAGTTGCTGTTTGAAAAAAAGTTGAAGGAGAAGGAGAAAAATAAGATATTTAGAGCAAATTCAGATTAGATTTACGGTAAAAATGTAGAACAGGCTGTTAGCCTGTTCCGCCGTTGCGCTTCGCTGACTAACAGTCTGCCTTGCATTTAACCCAAATCTGCTCTAAGTTCGCTAATTGTTTCAGAGGTTTGCGCGTTGGCAATCACGAATGAGAAAAGAAAAATTAGAAAAATAATTAACTTCATATCTTAAAATTTAACCTTTTTCACGGTTGCCAAATCTTCTACGCCGCGGGTTTGGAGTTCGTCTAAAAGATTGATAAAAATATGTGCTGTGGCACGGGCATCGTCGGAGGCGCGGTGATGATTGATGAGCGAAACGCGGTAATAATTTGCGACCGTGTTGAGCTTGTGATTTTCGATGTGCGGCAAAAGTTTGCGCGAAAGTTGGACGGTGCAAAGATGCGGATTGGCGACGCGGTAATTTTCGTGAATTCTGCCGATTTCGTGATTCAAAAACCGTAAATCGAAATGTGCGTTGTGCGCTACCAAAACAGAATCGCCGATAAATTCGAGAAAATCATCGGCAATTTCGCGGAATTTCGGCTCGTGGCGAACCATCGCATCGGAAATTCCCGTAAGCTGCGTAATAAAAAAAGGAATCGGCGATTCGGGATTGACCAAAGTATGAAATTCATCAACAATTTTGCCTTTGCTCACACGATACGCGCCGATTTCCGTAACGCGACACGGCGGACATTTTGCGCCCGTCGTTTCCAAATCGAAAACGACGTAATCGGTTTCGTGAAGTTTTCGGTTGAGATGATTTTCTTCGATTAATTCGACCGTGTCTTCGATAAGTTGCAGACGCGGATCGGTTTCGACCAAATCCGACACCAAAAGTTTCGCTAAATCCGGCGCAGGTTGGCGGATTTTCATCACATAATCAACAACCGTAACCGCCGAAACCTTGCCGCCCGAAGATTGCAAAAGACTAATTGTTTCGTTAATTAGTAAGGAATCGGAAATTAAGTTAGGATAAGGTGTCATTATTTTAAGATTTTAGCGCGAAAAAATGAAACCGCAAGCGTTAAAGAATCGAATAAAGCAATTTACGGGAGATTTTTTATGACAAGAGAAGAAAATATCAAAGCCGTCGAAGCCTATTTGAATGGTTTGAAACACAGAGATTTGAGTCTTGCGCCGTTTGCGGACGACATCGCTTTTGAAGATTCGGTTGCCGGAAAAGTGGAAGGTGCGGAAAATGTGAAAGCGTTTTTGTCGGGATTTTTGCCCGCGATAAATGATGTCAAAATCATTCAGCATATTTGCGAAGGCGAATACGTCTGCACGCATTGGGAAGCCGACGCAGTTTTCGGCATCATCCCGATTATGGAGAAATTCCGCGTTCAAGACGGCAAAATCACCGAAGCCGTCGGATATTTCGACCCAAGACCGATTTTAGGAAGTTAAGAAATTTTTGCCGCAGATAAACGCGGATAACGCAGATTTTAAGAATATTCCAATGCCTTTTATCTGCGTTATCTGCGAAATCTGCGGCAAAATCTTTTATCAAATTATTAGATGAATTCCGAACAAATTTTAGAACATTTTCGTCAAACAAATGCGCTTCTCGAAGGGCATTTTATTCTTTCGAGCGGTTTGCATTCGCCGAAATATTTGCAATGTGCGCTGGCTTTGCAATATCCGTTCGACGCGGCAAAATTCGGCAGAGCGATTGCCGAAAACTTCGTAAATGAAGAAATAGTAACAGTTGCATCGCCCGCAATCGGCGGACTCGTGATTGGTTACGCCGTCGCGCAAGCCTTAAACGTAAGATTTATTTGGACGGAAAGACAAAACGGCGAAATGACCGTGCGGCGTGGCTTTTCGGTCAAAAAAGATGAGAAAATTTTAGTTGTCGAAGACGTTATCACGACCGGCGGTTCAACGCGGGAATGTATTTCGGCTTTAGAATTGCACGGCGCAAAAGTTACCAACGCGGCTTCAATAATTGATCGTTCAAACGGCGCGGCAGATGTCGGTGTTCCGCGAATTTCGCTTGTAAGTTTGGACGTTCCGAGTTACAAAACCGAAGATTGTCCGATGTGCGCCGAAGGAATCGAAGCCGTAAAACCCGGAAGCCGTGTGGAAGTAAAAAGTAAAAAGTAAAAAGGCAACAATTTCGCGTCTTTTCGCGTTTTTCGCGGTTAAAATCTTCTTAAATTTATGCGGAAAATTTGTTTTCTCTCGATGGATTCGCTTGAAAATTATGTCAGCGACGACGAACTTGCGATTCCTTTTTTGAACGAACTCGGCTGGCACGTCGAAACAATTTCGTGGCGAGATAAAACGGTTGATTGGAACGATTTTGAAGCCGTAATTATTCGCACGCCTTGGGATTATCAAAAATCGCCGGACGAATTTTTGGAAGTTTTACGAAAAATTGACGCTTCAAAAGCGCGGCTCGAAAATCCTCTGAAAATTGTCGAATGGAATTTGAGCAAACAATATTTGCGCGAACTCGAAACAAACGGAATCAAAATCGTGCCGACAATTTGGGACGAAAAAATGGTTGACGAAACGAATTTTCAAAAATGGCTCGAACATTTTCGAACCGATGAAATCATTATTAAACCAATCATTAGTGCAACAGCGGAATTTACTTATCGTTTGAAAAAGTTTTCGTCAGAATTAATTGAAATCTTTGCAAATAAACCGTTTATGGTTCAGCGATTTATGCCGAAAATCGTAACGGAAGGCGAATTTTCGCTCTTTTATTTCGGCGGAATTTACAGTCATACGATTCTAAAAACTCCGAAAGCAAAAGATTTTCGCGTCCAAGAAGAACACGGAGGAATTATCACGCAAATCGTGCCGACAGAAAAACTTTTGCAGACGGCGCAAACAGTTTTCGAGCAAATTTCAGACGAATTACTCTACGCCCGCATTGATTTTGTCCGCGATGAAAACGATAATTTCTGTTTGATGGAACTAGAACTAATCGAACCTGCGCTTTATTTGCGAATGGAAAAAAACGCGCCCGAAAGATTTGCGAAAACCATTAACAATTTAATGAACGAATGAATTTCAAACTTCTCATACAATACGACGGCACGGATTTTCGCGGTTGGCAGGTTCAGCCCGGCGAACGCACCGTGCAGGGCGAACTTCAGCGCGTCTTGTCTTTGATTGAAGACACGGAAGTTTATGTTTGTGGTTCGGGGCGCACCGATTCGGGCGTTCACGCCGAAGGTCAAGTTGCCAATATCAAACTGCAAAGAACTTTCACCCCTGAAAGACTACGCGGTGCGATAAATGGAAATCTCTTCCGCGATGTGCGGATTTTGCAAGTCGAAAAAGTTGCTGACGATTTTCACGCAAGATTTTCTGCCAAAGGTAAAACTTACGTTTATCGAGTCATCAACGCGCCTGTAATTTCGCCGTTTTGGTCGCGTTACGCACATCACGAAGCGCGTCCGCTGAACGTCAATCAAATGAACGAAGCGGCAAAATATTTTTTGGGTGAACACGATTGGACGGCATTTTCGGCGGCGCAATCCGACAGCGAAAACCGCGTCCGCAATGTTACGAATTTCACCGTCGAAACCGTTTGGGACACACGCGCCCAATCGCAAATCATCGAATTTCGCATCACGGGCGAAGGTTTTTTGCGCTATATGGTGCGCTCGATTGTTGGAACACTACTCGAAGTCGGGCGCGGCGAAAAAGATTTTGATACAATCCAACAAGCAATTGTCAACGGCGACCGAAATCTCGCCGGCGCAACCGCTCCGGCACACGGCTTGACGCTTTTGAAGGTTTTTTACGAATAAAAATGCTGATTTACCATATTGTTTTACCCGAAAGTTGGGTGGAATTTACAGACGAATACGAATACGAAGCCGAAAGTTTAACATCGGAAGGTTTTATTCATTGCAGTTATCGCAATCAACTCGACGACGTTTTGCAGAGATATTATAAAAATGCGGAAAAAGTTTTGATTTTATCAATCAATCCGCATCTTTTAACTTCGGAATTGATTGCCGAACCTTCGACAAACGGCGAAATTTATCCGCATATTTACGGAAAAATCAACAAATCGGCGATTGTTGCAATTGAAGAAAGGAAAGTTTGAACAAAATGCAGAAGCCTGCGCGTAAGCAAGGGCGGAGCAATTACCGTTTCCGCCCTTGCTTACGCGCAGGCTTCTGTCTTGTAATTTAATGCACGAAAATTTTGCAAAAGTTATCAAACCGAAATCGGAAGAAGCCGAATTACTCGCGCAGATTGATTTGGTGCGGCTTCCAAACCATATCGCTGTGATTATGGATGGCAACGGACGTTGGGCGAAACAGCGCGGGAAACCACGAATTTTTGGGCATCGTGAAGGCGCAGAATCGGTTCGTGCAATTCTTGATACTTGTGCGCGTTTGCAGATAAAAGCCGTAACGCTTTACGCTTTTTCGACCGAAAATTGGAAGCGTCCCGAAGACGAAGTTTCGGGTTTGATGCAGATGCTCAAACTTTATCTGAAAAAAGAACTCAAAACCGTCCATAAAAACAATATTCGGTTTCAAGCAATTGGAAAAATTGATTGTTTAAGTGCGGATTTACAGAAAGAACTTGCCGCCGCGATGAAATTTACGGCAAATAACACAGGAACAGTTTTGAGTGTTGCTCTAAATTATGGCGGACGCGCCGAAATTACCGAAGCCGCGAAAAAAGCCGCGAAAAAATTGTTAGAAAACGGCGGAAACATCGAAGATTTGAGCGAAACGGACATTGCCGAAAATCTTTATACGCACAATTTGCCCGAAGTTGATCTTCTCGTGCGGACAAGCGGCGAATTTCGCATTTCAAATTTCTTGTTATGGCAATTAGCTTACAGCGAAATTTATGTTACGCCGACTCTTTTCCCCGATTTTCGCCGTGCCGAGATTTTCAAAGCGATTATTGATTTTCAGAAACGCGAACGACGTTTCGGTGGTGTCGAAGCGAAATAATTTATGCTGGTTTTTATTGACGAATCCGGCGATGCGGGCTTTAAGTTTGACAAAGGTTCTTCGACTCATTTTGTCGTAACGCTTGTGTTATTTCCTGATAAAGATGAAGCTGTGAAAGCTGACAATCACTTTTCGGAAATCAGGAAACAATTAAACTTACGGTCGGATTTTGAGTTTCATTTTCATAAGTTGCGAAAAAGATTTTGTGAACATTTTTTTGTCGAAATAAAAAACTTTGATTTTCAATATTTCGGAATTGTGATAGACAAAACAAAAATTGATGCGAATAATTATTCTTCACCGCAGAGTTTTTATAATTTTGCTTGCGAATCGGTTTGCCAAAAAGCCAAAGAACATTTTTTACAGGCGACTGTTGTCATTGATGGCGAAAAATCAAGAGAATTTAAGGCAAAGTTAGGGAATTATTTAAAGAAAAATGTTAACGATAAAAATTCGAGAATCTTTCATATCAAAAAGGTGAAAATGCAGGACTCGGCGAAAAACAATCTGTTGCAACTTGCCGATATGATTTGCGGAACAATCGCTCGAAGTTTCAAAAACGTAGAAAATTTTCGAGATATAATTATCGAAAAAGAAGTTTTAGTAGAAGAATTTAAAGAAAAATAATCTTGTTCCTATCCTTTCGGCACGCACGCCATACGGCGACTGTTCGGAACAAGATTTTATCCATAAAAAGTCTAACGTAGTTAGACTTTTTTGTCAAAAAAATTTAGACAAATTAAATTATGAACAGTCGAGTCTTAACTGCAGTTATTGCGTTACCGATTTTAATTTTATCGATCATTTTGCCGTATCTTTTGCCGGGAATTGCGGCGTTGAATTGGCTTTTTCTCCTGATTGCGGCATTTGGTTTGGGCGCGGGACTTTTTGAATTTTTCACCTTGACGAAAAAACTCGAACTCAAAGCCGATGCGTCAATCGCTTATTTGGGCGCGGCGGCGTTTTTTGTGGCGTTTTTGTTTGATGCTCCGCGAAATGCGCCGGATTTGTTGATTTTAACAGTTGCGTTGTTTTTGATTTTGGTTTTGATAACCCAAACTTTTCGTTTCCAAGCCGATTTTTCAAAGATGCTGACGGGCGTTGGCGTAACGGTTTTGGGCGTTTTGTATGTCGCTTTTCTTGGCGGATTTATCATTTCAATGCGCGTCGGATTTACCGAATCGCTCGTGCCGCATCTTTCGACAAAATTGCTCGCGTTTTTCTTTATCGTCGTGATGGGCGCAGATGTCGGCGGTTATTATGTCGGCAAAAACTTGGGCAAACACAAACTCATTCCGAAAGTTTCGCCAAACAAAACTTGGGAAGGCGTTTTCGGCGGATTATTTCTAAGCGCAGGTTTTGCGGCAATCTCGACTGCCACATTTTTCCCCGAATTGCCATATTTATACTCGATTCCGCTCGCACTCGCAATGTGCGTCATCGGACTTTTCGGCGATCTCGCAGAAAGCGCAATGAAACGCGGCTCAAAAACAAAAGACGCGGCAAACATCTTGCCTGGACACGGCGGACTTTTGGACAGATTAGACAGTTTGCTGTTCAACGCGCCGATTCTTTATTATTTTGCGCGGTTCTTTTTTTAATGAATTTGCCTTTTCTGCAAAATATCTTGTATCATTTCGCTTGATATTATATGAACGCAGTTCGATTTAATGATGATAATAATTGATTGGCGAGAGCGCAAAAATTCAGCGTTCCGCCTTTCGTTTGTCGTTAAGAAAATCGAAAGGCGTTTTTTATTTTGTGAATTAGAATAATATTGTGATTGATTTAACAAACATTTTGCTCAGAACAATCTGCGGGAATCTTTCTCGCGGTGATGTTGCGAATTTTATAGCAGATGTGGAACTTTATCAATCTGAAATTACAAATGAAGTAAATGAAATTGAACTAATTGAAAAAACACTTGGCGCAACGGCAGAAGTTGGCGGAATTGTGAAAAGTGATTTAGCTGAATTGATTTCGATGGTTAAAGATTGTTTTGAATATCTCGGCGATGACGGTTCGCATCCGAACAGAAACTATTTATCGTCCGAAAAAATGAAAATAGAAGTTGCTGAGGTTTTGAATAATCTAAAAAAAATATTTTCTGAAACTAAGGAAATATATTCATTTTGGCTGTCGAACGGACATCCTTTTTATCCGGTTTTCTGGGATTATGCTTTTTTGGGAAAAACTGCTGAAAAATGTTTTATCTTGATTGGTTCAAGTTCTGATTAAAAATTTATGTTAGATACGTTGGGAAATTTGGAAAGAACTCACACTTGCGGCGAATTGCGTTCGGAGCAGGTTGGCGAGCAGGTTGTTTTGATGGGTTGGGTAGCGAAAAAGCGCGATTTCGGCGTTTTTACGTTTATTGATTTGCGCGACCGATATGGTTTGACGCAGGTTGTCGTCAGCGAAGAAACCGCGAAGGACGCGCACGCAAAGGCGAAAAATCTGCGCGGCGAATTTGTTATTGCTATCAAAGGCGAAGTTTCTTTGCGCGACGAAGGAACGAAAAATGCGAAATTGGCGACAGGCGATATTGAAATTCACGTTTCGGAAATTTTAATTTTGAACGACGCGAAAACTCTGCCGTTTGAACTCGAAAAAGCCGGTTCGCAAAATTTGGCGAGCGAAGATTTGCGTCTGAAATATCGTTATTTGGATTTGCGCCGCGCGTCTTTGCAGAAAAATTTAATGATGCGGGCAAAGGCTTTGCGGAAAATTCGTGATTTTATGGAATCGCACGATTTTCTCGAAATCGAAACGCCGATCTTGCTGAAATCAACACCCGAAGGCGCGAGAGATTTCGTTGTTCCGTCGCGCATTCACAGCGGAAAATTTTTCGCTCTGCCGCAATCGCCGCAGATTTTGAAACAGATTTCGATGATCGCCGGACTTGACAAATATTATCAAATCGCGCGATGTTTCCGCGACGAAGATTTACGCGCCGACCGTCAGCCGGAATTTACGCAACTCGATATTGAAATGAGTTTTGCCAACGAAGAAATGGTTTTTCGCACGCTCGAAGGCGTGATCGGTGAAGTTTTTACATTGGTCGAGCCTGAATTTCCCGCGCAATTTCCGCGAATGACTTACCGCGAAGCAATGCGGCGTTTCGGTGTTGATAAACCCGATTTGCGTTTCGGAATGGAATTGCAAGATTTATCGGAAAATCTGCGCGACACGGATTTTGCGCCGTTTGCTTCGGTTTTAGAAAATAAAGGCGAAATTAAATGTATCGTTGCCAAAGGAAAAGCTGATTATTCGCGCAAAAATCTCGATGAATTGCAAGAATTCGTCAAGCGTTACGGCGCAAATGCTTTGGCTTGGATAAAATTGGGCGATGAAATTTCGTCGTCGCTTTTGAAGGTTTTGGGCGAAGAAAAAATCAACGAATTAGCAAAAATTGCCGAAAAAGGCGATGCGATTTTGATTGTTGCAGGCAAAAAATCAGTTGTCGCGGCTTCGCTCGGTGCGCTCAGAAAAGAAATTGCGAAAAATGAAAATTTGATTCCAAAAGGCGTTTATAAACCGCTTTGGGTTACGGAATTTCCGATGTTTGAATACAACGAAGACACCGAAAATTACGATCCGATGCACCATCCGTTCACGTCGCTTTTAGATGAAGACGTGCCGCTTTTCAAACGCGCGATTGAAGACGGCGAGAAAGATTTACTCGGCGAAATTCGCGCCCGTGCTTACGATGTCGTGATTAACGGTTATGAAATCGGTTCCGGTTCGATTCGCGTTCATCAAAGCGAAATTCAAAGTTTGATTTTCAAAGCCCAAGGTTTGACACGCGAAAAAGCGCAAATTCGTTTCGGATTTTTCCTTGACGCGCTCGAATACGGAACGCCGCCGCACGGCGGATTTGCTGCGGGAATCGAACGTCTGACGATGCTTTTACAGGAAACCGACAACATCCGCGATGTTATCGCTTTTCCAAAAACCGCTTCGGCGCAAGATTTGATGATGGATTCGCCCGGCGACGTTGATAACGCGCAACTCAATGAACTCGGCATCGAAATCGCTGAATAAATTTACAATGGATTACACAAATTTATTTTTAATTCGTGTAATCCATTGTAAAATTTCCGAACAATTTTTTGGGAAATGTCGTAGAATCAAGAAGCAATGGCTAAGAAAAAATTTGATACAAATCCGCTTGATCCTGAGTTTCCCGAACGTGCAAAACGGGAAGCCGAGACTGTTTCTTTGCCGAAAAACGAATACAAAACGGCTGAGTTTCCGCCTGCATCGGTTACGGAAGAAGAAACCAAACGCTTTAACGAAGCGAATTTCGGCTCATATCAAGCACCTTTTACGGGGCAGAACATTCCCGCAAACTATCAAACGGCGAAACTCTACAATGATATGGGCGAAACGTCGAAACGCAAAGTTGCTAAAATCGGTTTGCCGGAAAATATCTTGACGGCTTTGCCATATGTTCCGTTTTATATCGGTTTAATCGCGGGTTTGATAATTCTTTTTACTACGCCCAAGAGCGAAACAAAGGTTCGTTTTCACGCGGCGCAAGGTTTGGCGGCGCATTTGGCAATTTTGATTATTTCGGCAATTTTGCGGGGCATTGACCGCGTAACGGATTTTGCTGATTTCGGTTTGGCAATTTTTAATGTTGTAACGATGGTGATGCTCATAATTTTCGCTGTCAAAGCGTGGCAAGGCAAACCGATTCACATTGAATCGGTTGAAGATTTGACTGATTGGCTCGAAGATAAAATCAAGCCGAAAGAATGAAATTTGTGAAGAATAATGTGAATTATGTTTTGTTCAAATTGTGGTAATCAACTGAATATCGGACTAAATTATTGCAATCGTTGCGGGACGCCTATTTCCGCAAACGAGTTGAAAACCGACAAGTCTGTTACCGAAAGTCTCTCCGAAACAATTAGTTATATCGGTGGTGGCGGTCTTATCGGGTTTATTTTTATTGTTCTGGTATTAGTGAAAAAAGAAGTTCCTCAACAAACTTTAATCGCAATTTCATTTTTCTATTTGGCAACGCTTTTCGGGATTTGTTTTTTGATTATTCAGCATATCAAAAATTTGTCGAAAAACTTCTCTGCGGAAAGAAAAGAAGCTGATGATTATCTTCCACCAAACCGGCTTTCGGCTAAAAAAACCGCGCAACTCGAAGAACATCTTGAACCTTCAATCAGCGTTACCGAACAAACAACGCGCAATTTCGATAAAGTTCCGCTCAAAGAAAATTAAAACAATTATTTTTTTGCTCGTCTGATACGAAAATAAAAAATTCTTCGCGTTAGCAAGGCGGAGAATTTTTTATTTTCAGTGAGGAGCAAAATTATGTATCAATTCGGCAATCTTAAAAATTACAAATTCGTTTCGAGCCTTTTGGCTATAATCTTTTTATCAATCAATTCTTTGGCGGCAAAAGGCAATCTTGACCGCGCATTCGGCAATTTCGGAGCAGCAATTTCTCAAGTTGCAGGTGCGGAAAAAGCTTATGATGCGGCGGTTCAGACGGACGGAAAAATCGTTGTGGTCGGCGGAGTTGCTCCGACAAACGCAAGTTGGGATTTTCTCGTTCAGCGTTACAACACGGATGGCACGCTCGATGCGAGTTTCGGAAGCGGCGGAAAATCGTCTTTGGCAATTAGTCCGCAAAGCGAATTTGCTTATGCGGTTTTGATTCAGCCGGACGGCAAAATCGTTACAGCAGGCTATATTCAGCAAACTACGGGTTATACAGATTACTGCATTGTGCGGCTTTTGCCCAACGGACAGCTCGACCAAACATTCGGCGATGCCGGTGTGAAAATTCTTTCGATTACACAAACCAGCGACATTCCCGTTTCGTTGGCATTGCAAAGACTAAACGGCGTTGACCGAATCATTGTCGGCGGATATGTCAGCACGGCAAATACGCAATTTTCGGTTTCGCGGCTTAATTTAGACGGACAACTCGACACGACTTTTGGCGACGGCGGCACAAAAAATGTTTCATTCGGCGGTCCAAATGATATTTTGTATGACATTGCCGTTGACAGCGAACAAAAAATCGTCGCTGTTGGTTCCAGCCGTTTCGATGCGGGCGGCGGCAGTTTCCGCGATGATTTTGCGGCAATGCGGCTTTATTCGGGCGGTCAGCTCGACACGAGTTTTAGCGGCGATGGCAAAGTCGTAACGCAAATGGTCGGACACGCCCAGCCGCGTTCCGTAGCGATTCAATTTTACAACACACAGGACAAAATCGTTGTCGGCGGCTTTGCGCGAAATGGTTCACAAGATGATTTCGCGCTTCTGCGCTACAACAACGATGGCACGGTTGACACGACTTTCGGAACAAACGGCAAAACTTACACGAATTTTGTCAGCAACGAAGAGCAAATTATGGAATTGCTTGTCCAATCCGATAATAAAATTGTCGGAGTCGGATTTATGCGTTTCGGAGCAAATCAAAATTTCGCCTTGGCGCGTTACAACACAAACGGTTCGCTTGATACTTCTTTTGGTTCGTGCGGACGCATCACGACCGATTTAAAATCCAACACCGACATTGCCTACGGTGCAACAATTCAGCCGGACGGCAAAGTTATCGCCGTCGGTGAATCCATCAGCACCGCAACAAGTTCGGATTTTGCCGTCGTGCGTTACACGACCGGCGGACAGGCAAGTGCGACAACAACGGATTTTGACGGCGACGGCAAGGAAGATATTTCGGTTTATCGTCCTTCAGACGGCGTTTGGTATATGAATTGTTCGTGCAACGGTTTTCGTGCGGTAAAATTCGGGTTGCAAGGCGACATTCCCCAAGCCGGAGATTTCGACGGCGACGGCAGAACCGACCAAGCCGTTTTTCGCGGTGGAAACTGGTATATTTTGAAAAGTTCCGACGGTCAGATGTCGGTGATAAATTTCGGTTCAAACGGCGATGTCCCGACCGTTGGCGATTATGACGGCGACGACAAAGCGGACGTTTCCGTCTGGCGACCGACGACGGGCATTTGGTATGTTTTGCGTTCGTCGGACAATCAATATGCGGCGACGGCTTTCGGGCAAACAGGCGATAAACCTGTCGCGGCTGATTACGATGCGGACGGCAAAACCGATTTGGCGATTTATCGTGGCAACGGCGATTGGTGGATAAAGAAAAGTTCGGACGCAAACGGAAATTTCACTTATCAAAAATTCGGCATCGAAACCGACACGGCTTTGACCGGAGATTTTGACGGCGACAGACGTGCCGATTTGAATCTTTTCCGCGCTTCGGAAGCAACTTGGTATCAGCAATCAACAACTTTGACCAAAATCACACGCTTCGGAATTTTGACCGACAAACCTATTCCGGCAGATTACGACGGCGATTATAAAACCGATATTGCCGTTTATCGCAACGGCGTTTGGTATGTTTTGAATAGCTCGAATAACACTTACAGCGTCGTCAATTTCGGTTTGGCGAGCGACATTCCGACGGTTGTTCGATAAGATTGGAGTGCAAGCGGCTCGTTTGCAATGAGCGCAGAGCGCGAAAAAGCCTCCGTGTAAAATCAATTTGATTTTACACGGAGGCTTTACATTGCAAAAAACGCGATGTTGCAAGCGAGCCGCTTGCACTCCAATTATCTCAAAAACGGCGCGAGCAAACTCAAAATCGCAATAATCACAATCGCGCCGAAAATATCCAAAAGCACGCCATAGCGAATCATTTTCATCAAAGGAATATATCCAGAACCATAAACAATCGCGTTGCAGGGCGTGGAAACAGGAAGCATAAAACCGAGCGACGCGCCAAAAGTTGCGCCGAGTGCGGGAATCAGCGGATTTACGCCTTGTGTTTGAGCAATCGCAATCACTACGGGAACGACCATATTTGCCGAAGCGGTATTTGAAGTCGTTTCGGACAAAATAACGGCGACTAAAACCGACGCAACGAGTAATCCGAATTCGCCGCTAAGCG
This sequence comes from uncultured Blastocatellaceae bacterium, assembly GCA_964548225.1. Taxonomy (GTDB): domain Bacteria; phylum Acidobacteriota; class Blastocatellia; order Pyrinomonadales; family Pyrinomonadaceae; genus CALMEH01. The sequence goes on from CAZJQP010000027.1 coordinate 46,436, forward strand.
GAAGCATTGAAGTCATATTTTTGCCGATTGCTTCCGCCAAACCTGTCTGAAACGACAAAACGCCGAGTGCGAATCCGCCGCCGTAAAGCAAAACTACGCCCCAATCAATTTTAACTGCTTCCGACCACGTTATCGCTTTTTCACCCTTCGCATTGCCGGGCAAAAGAAACAACAAAATCGCGCCGACAATCGCGCCCACGGCTTCGGGCAAGCGCGAGTTTATTGCTTTGTAAAGCTCGCTCGTGTCGCTTGCGAAAAGTGCGACTAAACCGGAAAAAATCCACAGAAAAACTGCCGTTGCAAACGCAATTACGGTTGACTTTTGCGCCCGTGTCCATTTGCCCAAACTTTTCTTTTCGCGCTGAATCATTTCTGCGCTTCCGGCAATTTCTTTAACTCCGGCGGGCGCAAGATAATTCAGATATAAAAACAGAAAAATGTATAAAATGATAACGACCGGCGCACCAATCATCATCCATTTGAAAAACGAAATTTCCGCACCCAAAATCGAACGAATAAAGCCAAGACCGATGACGTTCGGCGGCGTTCCGATTGGCGTAGCGAGTCCGCCGATTGACGCGGCGAAAGACGTTATCAGCATCAGCGCAGTCGCATAATTGCGGTTGATTTTCACACCTGTTTCTTCTTCGTGTTTGAACAAAAACGCGAGAATTGACATTCCGATAGCAAACATCATTGCCGTTGTTGCGGTATTTGAAATCCACGCCGAAATAAATGCCGTAACCGCGCCAAAGGCGAATAAAATGCGGCTCGGACGTGCGCCAATCCATCTTAAGGACAAAACGCCGTAAGCAAATCTTTTATCCAAGTCGTGCAGAAAAATTGCTCGCGCCAAAATGAACGAACCGATAAACAAAAACATCAAGGGATCGGCAAACGGTGCGAAAACTTCCTTCGCGGACGCAACTTTGAAAATTACGCATAAAGCCGCGCCAAGCAAAGCCGTAACGGGCATTGGCAAACTTTCGCAAATCCAAAAAATTATAATAACGGCGATAATCGCCGCCAGGTTATGCGCTTCGGGTTTGAGATTAAGCGGAGCAAAATAAATCAGCAAAAAAGCGAAAGGCGCGAGAAAAAATCCTGCACGATTACGCCAAACCTCAAACCGCGCTTCCTGTGGACTAACGACTTCTTTAATGTCAAGATTTTCTTCGATTGAAGGCATATTTTTATAGTGAACAGTGAGCAGTAAGCAGAAATACGTTTTAACTGCTTATTGCTTACTGCTGAAGATACGGATTGAAAATATATTCGAGCGAAACAGGCAAATTATCGGGAAATTTCAGATTCATCGAAACCGCGTAAGCCGGATCTAACGCCCATTGTCCTGTGTTCAAAATTTTCTTGTCTTTCGTTTTTCTGTCAAACCACGCCCAGAAAGGTTTCGCTTGATTTTTAGCGGCGGTTGTTCCGTGAAACGCGCCCGAAATAAATGCCGCGCTTGCCTTCGGGCGATTTCCGAAAGGTTCATAAACGTAGAAATTATCGAAAGTTTCGGTTGATTGGCTTGATTCTTGGTTGCCTTTTGACCACCATTCGTCATAAATCGGAATCAAAGCATAGCTCACGTTTCGGGCGTTTGCGTGACTTGGGCTTTCGGCTTTGTTGCGATAAACGTAAGTTACGCCCGTGTTTTGCTTGAAATCCATTTTCGCGCTGTCAAAAAGCGATGATTTATAATCGCTCGAATAAATGCCGTGTCCGCCGGCTTCGATGAAAATAATCGGGTGCGAATTTTCGTAAAATTCAATTTTCCCGTCAATGTCGTGAACGCCTTTTTTTATGGCTTTTTCATTTGTGAAGGAATAGATATTGTTGTGCGCGAGAGTTTCCATCACTTCGAGTTTGCCGAATTTTGAATTATCTTTCCGCACGGTCAAAATCAAACCTTCGTTGTCGTTTTCGTGGCACGTTGAAACAACGCAAAAGTCAGAATAATCGCGCGGGTGAAAGAAGTTGTAAATCAAAAACCAATGCGTTTCGGTTTCCATGACGGCATAATAAACAAAGGCTTTCGACGAACCAGAAGCGAGATTTTCCCAATTATCGTCGCCGCGCCAATTACCGTCGTAATCAAACCGCGCTAAGTAATCCGCCTTTGGCTCAAACCAAGTTTCCTGCGCGATAAACGGCGCGTAATTTTCGACTAAAGCGAAATATTTATCCGTCGAATTTACCACAGAAGGAAAATTTGCCGTTTCCGCTTTTTTTTGCGAAGCGGCTGAGTTTGAAACTTCAATCGTAACTTCGCGCGTCAAATCGCCGTGCGAAATTTTTATCGTATATTTGCCTGCTTTGCCCGGCGCGGTGAACAGAATCGAATCTTTCGGCGTGATGGAATTCAAGCCTTGTTTGAGAAAATTGTCGAAGCCGGATTTTGTCTTTTCGCCCGTTTCCTGAAACAAAAACGGTTTTGAAAGCCAGCCGCCGTTTGTTTCGGCTTTCCATTTATCAATTTGAATTTGCCCGTCTTGGCTTTCGTCCGCGAGAACTTTATCAAGCACGCCTTTCTTTTTTACGCCGAAAAACTGCATTTTTATAACTGCTGTTTCCAGCGGACGAATTTTCGCCGATGCGGGCAAAACATTGATTTTTATGTCCGTAACCGTTTCTTGAGCCGCCAATTTGCCGAAGCAAACAAACGTCAGAAGCAATGTAATTATTAAATATTTCATAAATTCTCGCTATGTGGTTCGGCAAAGCATCTATCATCTATTTGCCATTAGTCTTTTTTGATTGGTTCTGTCATTTCATCTTGAAGCAAAAGTTCCCAAATTTTCCAACTTGGTATAACGACTGAAAAGCCTGACGGGCTTTTTACTTGATATTGAGCAGGATAATGAGCATTACCATCCAATATGTGGACATCACTCCAAGACGAAAAACCACCAGCATCTATTCCGAGTAAGAGAAAAGGTCTGTCATCTGGCTCTCTTTTAGGTTGTAAATCATAGGCTCTTTCCAATATTGTTTTTATTGCGGAAAAGTCAATCCAGCCTCTTTTATTGTAAAATACAGGGGAACCACTAAAACCACTTATTGAGTGCATTTCCATTAAAAACGCTTCCTGTGGCTCAGTAACTCCGCTTTTATCGTAGATTATACGCTCTGTTTCGTGCGGGAGTTGACTAATTATGCCAGAACGGGCAACAGGTCTATTGTAATTTATTCCGGCACTACCGCTAAAAAGTCCTAACATATAAACTTCCTCACCAAGAAAAACACAATTGTCTTGACTATTTAACATATCTTTTGTCAATAAATAGTTAGCATTCAAACTTTCAAAGTTATATTGACAAGAATCTTGAACAAATGCTGCTGAAACGTCTGCATTTCCACTATGCGAAATCCAATTCCGTTCTGTTAGTGGAATAATGTCTGGCTTACCTCTGTCAATTCTATTAACTCGAATTGTAGAATAACCCTCCTTGATTACATGGCTGTTTGTTATCGCATACACATATTTTCCATTTATATTGCGACAAACAAAAAAACCTGTGCCGCCATATTCTCTCCCTGATTTTGCACTAGCTTCATCTTTATAAAGGTAGAATACAATGTTTGGTAACAAATCTATGATTAACGGCATCTTTTTATGAATCGTTTCAGTTTTACGATTAGAAGCAGTATAAGCCACAATAGGCTCAACTTTATCGGTATAATTGCCTAAATTTTAACCCTCAGCCACGACCAATTCGCCTTTTTGTTTTTCGCCGCGCAATTTCAAAATCGCCGTAATCACAAGATAAACCGCCAACGAAATCAACGCCAAAGACGCGATGCCGTTGACCATTTTGACATCGAAACCGTTTGCCGCACGGAAATTGCCGATAACTAAACTCGTCAAAGCCCAAAGCGTAATCGTCAGCACAAAAAGCATTGGCAAAAGCGTGAAGGCGATGCGTTGCCGCGCTTGATAAAGCCACGCCGTAATCGAAAGCAACGACAGAGCCGCGAGCAGTTGATTTGACGCGCCGAACAGCGTCCAAAAATCGTTCCAGCTGCCTTTCGGCGCAATAAAAACGCAGACAAAAGGCAAAGCAATGGTCGCCAAAGTCCCGATAATCGCGCCGATTTTTCCGCGAATTCCGATGAGTTCTTGAACAATATATCTGCCCAAACGAAGCGAAACGTCCAACGTATCGAAAACAAAAGTCGAAAAAGCCATCGCGCCGAAAGTTATCGCAATCGGCAGATTTTCTTTGCCGATAATTAGTGTCAGAAATTCGCCGATACCGTTGCCGTAAATCTTTCCGGGCGGAACGCCTTTTGCGGCTTCGGACGTGATAATCATAATCGTTACGAGCGCGATAAAGGCGACAAAACCTTCCGCCAACATCGCGCCGTAGCCGACCGAATGCGTGTGCGATTCTTTGTCAATTTGTTTTGATGTCGTGCCGCTGCAAACCAATCCGTGAAAGCCGGAACACGCGCCGCAAGCGATTGTAACGAACAAAAAAGGAAACAACATTCCCGTCATTCCGCCGATGTCCCACGATTTGAAACTTGGTTGCTGAATCGTGTAACCGCCGAAAAATATGCCGATAACGCCGACGGCAATCGCCGTGTAAAGCACAAATCCGCCCAAATATCCGCGTGGTTGCAACAACGCCCAGACGGGAACGAGCGAGCCGATGATGCAATAAATCAAAATCAAAACCGCCCAACTCGTGTGGTCGAGCAGAAAAACAGTCGAAAATTTCGTTCCTAGATACGAAAGCGCAAATGTCGCTGGAACAAAGATAATTGTTGACAACCAAAGCGGCGGTTTCAAATATCTTTCGACAAGTCCCAGAACAATCGAAAGCCCCAAATATGTGATACTTGCAAACGCCACCGCGCCGCCGGCGTTGAAATTTCCGATGCCCGCGAGTTCTTCCGTCCCTGAAACAAAAGTTCCGGCGGTGATGTCGGTAAATGCGACGATGACGTAAATTAACGCAATCCAGATAAACGCCATCATTGCGCGACCTGCGCCGCTTCCGAGCTTTTCGCGGGCGATTTCGGCGATTGAACTCGCGCCGTGGCGGACAGATGAAGCAAGCGTCGAAAAATCGTGAACCGCGCCGATTAAGACCACGCCGAGCGCAATCCAAATCAGACACGGCAACCAACCGAAAGATTGACACGCGATAATCGGTCCCGCAATCGGACCTGCCGCGGCGATTGCCGAAAAATGCTGTCCGAACAAATAAAACGGCTTCGTCGGCACAAAATCTTCGCCGTCGTTGACTTTATTTGCCGGAGTTTCACGCGAATCATCGAGGTTAAATTGTTTCGCAATCCAACGTCCGTAGGCAAAATAGCCGAACACGAGCCAAAATAGAAAGACAATCGCCAAAGCCGCAAGCATAAAATATTTTCTCCGAAGTTATCTGTTTGGAAAGAATTGAAGTGCCTTAAATGTATAATAAAAAACGGTTTTTTGTCCACAGATGAGCGTGGATTTTTAGAAGGCGGAAACACGACCGTAAGGGAGTGTGTCAAACTCTTAGCTCAACACACTCCCTTACGGTCGTGTTTCCGCCTTTGTTTTGTGATTTAATGTTGGAATGAACAACGAAAAATCTCTGCAAGAAACCTTTGCGCCGAACGGAATTTGCTTCGGGTGCGGCGTGGCGAATGAAAAGGGTTTGCGAATCCGCAGTTTTGTCGAAGGCGATGAAGTTGTCGCCGAATTTCACGCCGAAGCGCATCATCAGGCTTTCCCCGGAATGTTGAACGGCGGAATTATCGGCGCATTGCTCGATTGTCATTCAAATTGGGCGGCGGCGTATTTTTTGATGAAACGCGACGGCAAAACTTCGCCCGATTGCACCGTTACGGCAGATTTTCACGTCAAATTGCGCCGTCCGACACCGTTTGACGCGCCGCTTTTTCTAAAAGCAAGAGTCGTCGAATCAACCGATGATAAAGCGATTGTCGAAGCCGAATTGATTGCTAACGAAAAGGTTTGCGCGACCTGCCGCGGCACGTTTATCGCCGTCAAAGAAGGTCATCCGGCATATCATCGTTGGTAGTTTTACAAACCGCAAGGACTTCCTTACAAACCGCAAGAAAGTTCTTACAAATCGCACGGACTTCCTTGCGAAGTGTAAGAACTTTCTTACAAACCGCAAGGACTTCCTTGCAAACTGCACGGACTTCCTTACGAAGTGTAAGAACTTCCTTACGAAGTGTAAGAACCTCCTTGCGAAGTGTAAGGACTTCCTTGCAAAGCGTAAGAACTTCCTTGCGAAGTGTAAGAACCTCCTTCTACTTCGCAAGGAAGTCCGTGCGAAGTGTAAAAACCGTAAAATCAGTAAAAAATGTATGATTTTGAAGCACAAAGGCAGAAACACGACCGTAAGGGAGTGTGTTGCGGCTCTAACACACTCCCTTACGGTCGTGCTTCTGCCAGTGTTTTGAAGGCTAAATGCTCGTAATCTTCGCGCAAACCGAGTCTTTCGAGCCAGAGCCGTTGCTCGTGCATCAATCGCGGCAGATAAACAACATCGCTCAGAGCATAATTGACCAATTCATCTGTCCAAATGCCGTTCCAATTTCGGTTAAAATTTTTGCGTTGCGATTTGTCCAAATCAACGGCGAAATAACGATAGAGCGTTTCGGCGAGCGATGCAGATTGTCCCGCGCCTTTGGTGAGAAGTTTTTCGGCAATCATCGTGCAAAAGACGTTTGCGGTTTGAAAACCGTTTTCGCGCAAAAATTCGAGGTCAAATTTCGCGTTGTGAAAAACTTTTACAATCTGCGGATTAGCCAAAATTTCTTCCAAACGCCCAAGCGAAACGCCTTCCGAAAGCGGAATCAGCACATTAAATTCGCCGTCCGAAAACTGCACCGAAAACAACTTTCCCTTCCGCGCCGACAGCGAAGAAGTTTCCGTATCACAACCTAAAACCCTTGAATTGACAAGTTTTTGAAAAGCCGTTTCGATGTCGTTTGGCGAACGCGCCACTAAAATATTCACAAGACAAATTGTAATACAAAAGGCAGAAACCCGCGCGTCAGCAAGGGT
>CAZJQP010000028.1:0-51899 GCA_964548225.1 uncultured Blastocatellaceae bacterium
CAGAGCGCGAACAAAACTCTGCCGACTCGAAAGTTTTAGGTGAACAAACGCCATTACACCGCTGAAAAGCGCGGCGTTTGCAAGCGGGGACGCTTGCGCTCCAGTCGGGATTTCTTATTCCGAACTGCGTTAATTACTTTACTTGCAGTTTTAGCACACTCCTTAACAGTCGTGTTTCTGCTAGTGTCAAAAAAAATTAAGGGAAAAGGGAAAAATCGGAGGAGAAGAGATGACAAAATATATTTTCGTAACGGGCGGTGTGGTTTCCAGTCTTGGAAAAGGTTTGGCGGCGAGTTCGATTGGACAGCTTTTGGAGTCGCGTGGGGTGAAGGTTCAGATGATGAAGCTCGATCCTTATATCAATGTTGATCCGGGGACGATGTCGCCGTTTCAGCACGGCGAATGTTATGTTACCGACGACGGCGCGGAGACGGATTTGGATTTGGGGCATTATGAGCGTTTTACCAATGCGAAACTTTCGCAGGCGAATAATTGGACGAGCGGGCGAATTTATCTTTCCGTTATCGAAAAAGAGCGGCGCGGCGATTATTTGGGCAAGACGATTCAGGTCATTCCGCATATTACCGATGCGATTAAAGATGCCGTTAAAGCCGTGGCGGAGAAGGATAATCCCGATATTTTGATTGTCGAAATCGGCGGCACGGTCGGCGACATCGAATCTCTGCCGTTTATGGAAGCGATTCGGCAAATCGGCAACGAAGTCGGGCGCAATAATGCGATTTTTGTTCACGTTACGCTCGTGCCGTTTATCGCCGCCGCCGGTGAATTGAAAACGAAACCGACGCAGCATTCCGTTAAAGAATTGCGCGAAATCGGCATTGCGCCGGACATTCTTCTTTGTCGTTCGGAGCATACTTTGTCTTTAGATTTGCGTCGGAAAATCGCGCTTTTTTGTAATGTTCAAGAAAATGCGGTGATTTCCGCGCTCGATGTCAAAACAATTTATGAAGTTCCGCTCGCCTTTCACGAACAAGGTTTGGACGAACTGATTATTGACACACTTCACCTGCGCGAACAGTTTCCGACGGCGGATTTGCGTCGCTGGCGCGAGCTTGTTTCGACCATCAAAGAGCCGTCCGAAGGCGATGTGAAGATTGCGATTGTCGGCAAATATGTCGAACTCGAAGACGCATATAAATCTTTGCGCGAGGCTCTGACGCACGCCGGAGTGGCGAATAATTTGAAGATAAATGTGAGCTGGATTGAATCGGAAAGTCTAATCACGGACGAGAATTATAGTTCGCGTCTGCAAGATTTTGACGCGATTCTGGTTCCCGGCGGCTTCGGCAAACGCGGAATTGCCGGAATGTTAAAGGCAATTAAGTTTGCGCGAAAGTCAAAAACTCCTTATTTCGGGATTTGTCTCGGAATGCAGACGGCTTGTATCGAATTTGCGCGGAATGTCGCCGGATTGCGCGATGCCGATTCGACCGAGTTTAACGCGGAAACGCCGTTTCCGATAATCTTTAAATTGCGCGACCTCGTGAACGTCGAAGTTTATGGCGGCACGATGCGTTTGGGCGCGTATCAGTGCGAATTGAAAGAAAATAGTCTGGCGCGGGAAATCTATCACGGCGCGGAAGAAATCTCCGAACGCCATCGCCACCGCTACGAGTTTAATCCCGAATTTCGCGCCCATCTGGAAAAAGAAGGTTTGGTTTTCAGCGGTGTTTCCCCCGACGGAAAGTTTGTCGAGATGATAGAATTGCCGCGAGAAAGCCATCCGTTTTTTGTCGGTTGCCAATTTCACCCCGAATATAAGTCGAAACCTTTGAACGCGCATCCGCTTTTCGTCGCTTTCGTCAAAGCCGCCCACGAAAATCGTCTGCACAGCGAGAATCTCAAAGACGACGTTTCCAGCAATAAACAAATCGAAATGCCCGAACGTGCCACGGCTGTCGGCGAAGATTAATGTTATAATCGTGTTTGAAAAGTGAGAGAATTATTATGTTTGCAGTAAAAAATTATAAGGCATCAGAAGAAGTTGCAAACTTTATTGCAATGATAAATCCCGCGAAGGTCTTGGCATTTCGCCCTTCGGAAGAAACGCGGAAGAGAGTTTCGGATTTAATCGAGTGCGAAAAAAACGAAGGTATTTCCGCCGAAGAGAAACGCGAACTCGATTATTATATGCACCTCGAACATCTGATGCGGATGGCAAAAATCTTTGCGCGAAAACATTCTGCGAAAAAATGAGCCGATACATTAGCGATAATTTGCGGGCGCAAGTTGAAGCTCGGGCAAACGGAGTCTGTGAATATTGTCGAATTAAAATCGAAGACACATATTTCGGCGGCGAAATTGATCACATCAGAAGTCTCAAACATCGCGGAATTACAGATTTCGATAATTTGGCGTTAGCTTGTCAGCCGTGCAATCGAAATAAAGGAAGTGATTTGGGTTCAATCGCTATTGTTTCAAACACACTTGTTCGATTTTTTAATCCGCGAACAGATGTTTGGAAAGAACATTTTTACGTCAATCTAAATGCTGAAATTGAAACTCTGACCGAAATCGGCGAGGTTACGGCGTTTATTTTCGGTTTTAATGAGCCTGAGCGAATTGTCGAACGCGAAGGTTTGATTGAACTCGGAAGTTATGAAGCCTAGCTAAAACTCATTACTCCAAGATTTCTTTTTGAATTTATCTTCCGTCCAAAAGTTCTTAAAGATTTCGATTTCCGCTTTCGAACGCTTGCTTTTCCTTAAAATGATGCTCACGGCATCATAACGGAAACGAATTTCGTTCAGATTAAAAATCTTTCGATAAACTTTGGCAGTGCGAATGATTTGCCTTTGTTTGCGTAAATTAATTGCATCGAGCGGCGAAGCAAAATCATCGGACGAGCGCGTTTTTACTTCGATAAAACATAAAACATCTTCATCGAAAGCGATTAAATCTATCTCACCCGTAACCACGGCGTGGCGCGTGTTTCTGCCGATTGGCACTTTAAAGTTGGAACAAACCAGCCGAAAGCCGCGTCTAATTAAAAACTCGGCGGCTAACTCTTCGCCGCGCTCGCCGAGAACTTTTGTTTCAGTTGCGCGAGTTTGAATGTTGTTTGGATTTAATGATTCGGCTTCGGACATTTGTTATCATAAAGTAATCACAAAGTTCTAAATAATCAAGTTAATTGCTATGAAGAAAGCTCTGAAAATAATTGCCATCGTTATCGCCTCGGCGTTTATCATAATTCAGTTTTTCCGTCCCGATTTTACGAATCCGCCGGTAAATTCTGCCGAAGTTTTGCAAACACCCGAAAATGTCGGCGTGATTTTGAAGCGTTCGTGCAACGATTGTCATTCAAACGAAACGGTTTATCCGTGGTATGCCAAAATTCAGCCGTCGGCGTGGTTCTTGAAAGATCACATTGACGAAGGTCGGCGGGAATTGAATTTTTCGGTTTGGGCAACATACGAAAATAGAAAGAAAAAGCGAAAATTTGAAGAAATTTGCGAGCAGGTAAAATATAAATCAATGCCGTTGCCTTCTTATTTATGGATTCATTGGAGCGCAGTAATGTCGGAGGCAGATATTAATACACTCTGCGATTGGACAACCGCCGAAAGCGCGAAGATTACCGAATAGTTTCTATATTATCGAGAATCAAGGGCTGAAAATAAAGATTCAATGTGTCAGACAAATTTAAGTTTGCGGCGGCTTTTTATCATTAGCAATTATTTCAGCAGTTAAAGGTTAAAAACTGCGACAAATATTTGATAATTGCTAATGAACACTTGATAATTCAGCCTTTTTATTTCAACTCCTGATTCGCATATTAAATTTTTGTAACATTTTAAACTAAAATTCGACGTGATTCGTTATAATGTTTGAAAGAGGAGGAATTCTTTAATGGACATTCTGCTTGACAACCCGCTGGCGACAATGAGCGGCGGACTTTTTTTGATGTTTTACATTTTTGTAATTTTTTCGGCGTTGGTAATCCTTTACCTCGTCAAATCAAATATTGACCAAACACATAAATTAAACCTTCCACAAATTCCCACGAATATTGATCCATTTGAAGTTGCATACCTTCGCGGCGGCACAAACGAAATGGCGCGTTCCGTTATTTTCAGTTTGATGCAAAAAGGTTTTATCGAATTCAAAACAGACGGAAAAACTTCGGACATAATTCGTTTGAATCCGCAAACGAGCGTTTCCGGTTTGCCGCAAATCGAACAAATCGCGCTAAATTGGCTCGGCGAAAAACGCGAAGCGAAAGAAGTTTTTGAAACAAAATACGGACTTGTTTCGCAACTCGAAAATAACGGTTTGAATTATCACCGACGTTTAGAAGTTTCACAATTGTTGAGTAATGACGGAATGACGCAACAACTTTCGGTCTGGAAATGGACTTTCGCGGCGGGAATTGCGTTTTTGGGCATCTACAAAATTATCGCTGCGATTGCTCACGGACATTTCAATTTTATTTTTACCGTAATACTGGGAATTTTAGGAGTGATTCTTGTTTTTTCTTTAATTAATTTGCCGCGACTTACAAAACTCGGCAAAACATATCTCGAACGATTGCAGATGGCGTTTGAAAATTTGAAATACGAAGCGCAAGCTCCTTATATCCCGAACGGAAATTTTCAAGGCGAACGCCGAACAGCATTTGCCGGAGTTGACCCGATGTTGCTTTCGGTTGGCGTTTTCGGCTCGGCAATTTTAGCCGGAACGGTTTTTGACAGCTATAATCAAGTTTTCAAAAAAGCCGAAAATCAATCAGTTGCTTCGGGAAGTTCGTGCGGTTCAGGTTGTGGCTCAAGCTGTTCGTCAGGTTCGAGTTGTTCATCAGGCGACAGCGGCGGAAGTTCTTGCGGTGGCGGATGCGGTGGTTGCGGCGGCGGATGTTCGTAAGAGATGAAGAATTGGAAATGAGGAGTGAGCTGAATACAAAAACGAAGATCGGATTGGGTTTTCGTGAGCAATTTCGGGCGGATTTGTTTCTTCATCAAGATAAAATAGATTTTTTGGAGATTACGGCGGATCATTATTTGGATGCGAAACCCCAGAAGTTGGAAGAATTGAAACTTTTAAAAGAGCATTTTTCTTTGATTCCTCATTCGTTGGAATTATCTCCGGGAAGTGCGGAAGGAATTGATCAAGAATATCTCGAAAAAATTGCGGAATTGGTTGATTTTATTAAGCCGGAATATTTTAGCGATCATCTCTGTTTTACGAAATCGGGCGGCGTGAAAATCGGACATCTTGCGCCTGTGCCTTACACACGAGAAGCCGTTAAGGTCTTTGTTAAGAATATTTCAACGATTAAGAAACGCATCAAAACGCCGCTAATATTGGAAAATATAACTTATCTTGTCCGTTTTCCATCGTCTGAAATGTCAGAGAGCGAATTTATTCGCAGCATTTTGGAAGAAACTGATTGCGGATTGCTTCTCGATGTTACGAATCTTTACATCAATTCCGTGAATTTCGGTTTTGATTGGCGGAAATTTCTCGATGAAATTCCATTAAATCGTGTCGTTCAGCTTCATTTTGTCGGCTCGCACAAACACGGAAAGCGTTTGATTGACGCTCACGCTAACAAAACCGAAACAGAGATTTGGGAAGTTTTTGCAGAAGTTTGCCAAAGATGCGAAGTGAAAGGCGCAATTTTAGAACGCGACGAAAATTTTCCGCCGTTTGAGGAGATTTTATCGGAAATCGAAACTGCGCGAAACCTTTCGGAAAATCCGAACTTTGCAAAAGCGTATAGAAAAAAAGACTAAGAACAACTGACACACGCAAATTTTAATGAGTTTGCAAAAACAGCAAAATTTACTCGCACGGCTTTACACTGACGAAGTGCTTCGCCGCAATTTTTTATCAGAACCTTCAAGAATCGGAAAGGAAAATGATTTAAGCGATTCTGAAATCGCCGAAATTGCCGAGATTTTACCCGAAGAATTAAACTTTTTTGCCGAAACACTTTTTTGGAAACGTCTGCGCGAAGTCGAAAAGTTTCTGCCTTTAACACGAAAGTTTTTGGGTGAAGATTTTATCACCGATTTTCGTGAATTTTCTCAACATTTTAATCCGCAATCTGTCAAGAAACACCTCGAAGACGCGATTGAATTTTGTAAGTTTCTGCATAAAAACGAAGTTTCGGAAATCGTCAAAAACATTACGAAATTTGAACAAACGAAAATCAAATTTTTCGGCTACGGTAAGCACTTTGCATTTTGTCGGTTAAACTACAATATCGAAGAAATTTCATCCAAATATACGAAAACACAAAGAAAAACCAACTATTTGTGGCTCAAATTCGGCAAAAAAATCAAATATTTTCGCTTCTGAAAAATTTTTTACTTTTTACTTTTTACTTTTTACTTTAGAATAGAACAATGTCTTTACTTAAATTAGTTCACTATCCTGACCCAGTTTTGCTCACCGTCGGAAAACCTGTCGAGGTTTTTGATGAGAATTTAGAAAAACTCATCGCGGATATGTTTGAAACGATGTATGACGTGCACGGTGTCGGGCTTGCTGCACCGCAAATTGCTGAGTCTAAACGGCTTTTCGTGATGGATTGTTCCGGTGGCGAAGATGCTTCGCGGAGGTTTGCGCTTATAAATCCCGAAATTGTCGCGCAGGAAGGCGAACAAACCGGCGATGAAGGTTGTCTGTCCTTTCCCGGAATTTCAACGAAAGTTCGACGCGATTTGCGGACAATCGTGCGGTTTCAAAACGTCAAAGGTGAATTTCAAGAACTCGATGTTACCGATTTGGAAGCGCGTTGTGTGCTTCACGAAACCGACCATTGCGACGGCATCGTTTTTCTCGATCGAATGACCGCGCTGAAAAGGGAATTTGCAAAACGCAAGATAAAAAAATTACAGAAAACCGGAAAATGGGAATAAAAGTAAAAAAGACAAAAGTAAAAATTAAAAAAAATAAAGTGCCGCAAATTATTTGACGCTGTAAAGGAATAAAAATGAAAATTGAAGAAACCAAATTAACCGCCGAAGTCAGTTCGACACGCGAATTGAATCAATATTTGAATGAAGGTTGGGTATTGATTCTGAGCTACGTCAAACACCTGAGCGATAGCCAACAACCGCGTTTTGTCGTTGCTTGGCAATCAGATGAAAAACCTGTCCGCCCCGAAATTCTTGATGAATGGGAACGGCGTGAAATCCGCCGCAGTAAAAATCGCTGAAAAAGTAAAAAATCAAGCCGATTTCTGATCTTTTGCCATTGCCTTTTGTCTTTATACGCAGTAAGATAGGCGCATATCAAAAAAAATGGGTGAATTTTTCGCGTGAGTTTGCCTTCAAAAAGGAGAAATTTCAATGGGAAGATTATCAACGACTCTGTTTGTGTCGCTTTTTTTTACTTTTTACTTTTTACTTTTTACTTGCCAAGCATCGGCACAATTAACTATTTTTAATGTGCCTTCAACGGACATTTTGCCGGAGAAAAAGTTTTATGTTGAAGGCGATTTTATCGCTAAATTTGAAAAATTCGATAAAGGCGGTTTCCAAACCTACGGCTATCGAGTCGTTTATGGTGTCAGAAAAAATCTCGAAGTCGGTTCAAATTTCTATTTCACGCGCAACGGCACGCGCCCTTCACCAAAAGAGTTTCAGCCGAATGTAAAATTCCGCGCTTACAATAGCGAAAAATACGGCGTAGCTGTTACAACAGGTGCAATCGGTTTTATTCCATTAGATAAATCAGCCGGAAATCGCACGTTTGCAATGCTTTATTCAAATGTGAGCAAAACGGTGAACGCCACAAATGGCACGAGGTTGACGGGCGGATTTTATAATATGGTTGGCGCACAAAGAGATTTCGGCACAAAACGCGGCGCGATTCTCGGCATCGAACAACCGATAAAAGGACGATTGAGTTTTCTCGCGGATTGGTATTCGGGCAATAATCGTTTGGGTTATTCCGCCGCCGGTTTGAATTATGCGTTCAAGAAAAATCAATTCATTCTTGTCGGCTACAATTTCGGGAATTTCGGTGCAGGAAATAATGCTTTTTCGGCTTTTTACGGCGTAACATTCTAAAATCAATTTCTTTGAGTTAAAATAGATTTGCTAAAGATTTTTTTGGAAATGGCTTGGTCCTTAAAAAGTTTAAATATGAGTTTTTACATTTTATTTTTTGAGGTCGCCGGTGAGTTTTCGCCGATTCGAGAGCTATATATTTTTTATATTATCTTTGGCGGAATTGGATTTCTGCTTGGCTTATTTCGTTGGTAGGCAAGCGTAATCTGGTTAATTTTTCCAATGTCTGGAATTTTAATCTTACATAATTTGGTTACAATAGATGAAATAAATATGATGTATGAGAATATAGTCAGGGAACTGGGCAAAAGTTATATTTGGCATCATTATATTTCGATGACAATGGGAGTTTTATTAAATGCGGGAGGAATTTTTATTAATTTCCTCAAACCTAGAAAAATCATTTTACAATAGAAATTATTATGCAAACACAGAGAAGTTTAGATGAATTTAAAAATGAACCTTTTACGGATTTTTCCGTCGAAGAAAACGCCAATGCGATGCGGTCGGCGATTGAACAAGTCAGAAGCGAACTTGGGCGCGAATATCCGATGGTCATAAACGGCGAGAAAATTACGCTTGAAAGCAAGTTTGAAAGCATCAATCCGGCGAATAAAACGGAAGTCGTTGGCGTTTTTAGCGAAGGCGATACAGAAGCGGAAAATTTGGTGGAGCAGGCGATTGAATCGGCGAACAACGCTTTCAAAATCTGGAAACAAGTTTCGCCCGCTGAACGCGCCGAATATCTTTTCAAGGCGGCGGACATTATTCGCCAGCGGAAACATTATTTTTCGGCGTGGATGGTTTTTGAGACTTCAAAAACTTGGGCGGAAGCCGATGGCGACACGGCGGAAGCGATTGATTTTCTTGAGTTTTACGGACGCGAGATGCTTCGTTGGGCAGAAACTCAGCCGATTACGCCTTCGCCTTACGCGGAGAAAAATTCGTTTGAATATATTCCGCTCGGCGTTGGTGCGGTGATTCCGCCGTGGAATTTTCCGCTGGCAATTATGGTTGGAATGACGACTGCCGCGATTGTTGCGGGAAACACGGTCGTGCTGAAACCTTCGTCCGATTCGCCAACGATTGCGGCGAAATTTATTGAAGTTTTAGAAGAAATCAATCTACCCGCTGGAGTCGTAAATTTTGTTACGGGAAGCGCGGCGACCGGAAACGCGATGGTCGTGCATCCGAAAACTCGTTTTATTTCTTTTACAGGCTCGAAACAAGTCGGTTTGCACATCAACGAACACGCGGCGAAAACGCAAAAAGGACAAATTTGGATTAAGCGTGTGGTTGCGGAAATGGGCGGAAAAGACGCGATTATCGTGTGCGATGATGCGGATTTGGATTCGGCGGCGACGGGAATTGTTCAAGCGGCTTTCGGTTATCAAGGTCAAAAATGTTCGGCGTGTTCGCGGCTGATTGTTGACGAAAAAGTTCACGATGAATTGATGGAAAAAGTCGTTGCTTTGACGAAAACTTTGAATGTCGGACAACCGACCGAAGGCGACACAAATGTTGCGGCGGTTATCAACAAACGCTCTTTCGACAATACTTTGAAATATATCAAAATCGGTGTGGAAGAAGGCGGCGTAGTTTTAACCGGCGGCGGCGGCAACGATGAACAAGGCTTTTTTATCGAACCGACGATTATTGATAATGTCAAAGCCGGAGCGACAATCGAGCAAGAAGAAATTTTTGCACCGGTTTTGGCTGTTATCAAAGCCAAAAATTATGATGAAGCGTTGGAAATCGCTAACGGCACGGAATTCGGTTTGACAGGTGCGGTTTATTCAACTTCGCAAGCGAATCTGGAACGTGCAAGGCGCGAATTTCACGTCGGAAATTTATACTTGAATCGCAAATGCACAGGCGCACTTGTCGGCGTTCATCCGTTCGGCGGTTTCAATATGTCCGGCACAGATTCAAAAGCCGGCGGACGCGAATATCTTTTGCAGTTTATGCAAGGTAAATCCATTGCACAGAAAATTTAAGAGAAAATATGAAAAGAACGGTTACTTCGATTTTGTTGATGTTATCTTTAATTTCGCCGATTTTCGCACAGGCGAAAAAGCAGATAATTTTTGCGGTTTTGAACGATGGGCGTGCGCTTGAGCCGATTGTGCAAGTTGATAAGGGGAAAATTGTCGAACTTGAATCGAATGCGGAAAACGGTTGGAAGGATTTTTCAAAACTCTATTATAAACCGAAAACGACTTATAATTTGATTTTCGGCGGCATTGCCAATGGCAAAGTTTCAGTCGTCAGTTCGGCTCCCGAATCCGACTGCGCTCAGAATATGGCAACGGTTACAACAACTTCAGTCAAAGCGAAATTAAAGGGTTTGGTGATGGGATTGGCAACCGATGTGCCAATGAAAAAAGGCGGTTTGGGAACAAGGCGTGTGCCGACTTTGGCGGAACGGACGGAACTCGAAAAACTCGTCCGCGCCGAAATGAAAAGCCAAAAAGTATCGGACGCAAATCTAAAAGGTTTGCGTTATCACAATTTGACTGCGCTTGACGTGAACAACGACAAAAAAGCGGAATTTATCGGTTCTTACTGGCTTCCGACCACGAAAACCGAACGTGCTTTGCTCTTTTTTATCGCCGAAAAAGGTGCGGACGGCAAATATTCTTTGGTTCATAGCGAGTTTGAGCTAATCAAACAAGATGACGTGATGAGCCAAGACATCAAAGACGTTGACAAGGGCATTTTGAATGAATTACTGCTTGATGCTTTTGATGTTGACGGCGATGGAACCGCGGAAATTTTTACTATCGGACAAGCGTTTGAAGGCAATAATTTTCAAATTTACAAGCGTGCGGATGGCAAATGGACAAAGGCGATGGAAGTTTATAACTATCATTGCGGCTATTAAGTTTTGACCACGCAAATTTCAAAAGCCGTCATTCTCGCTCGTGGACTCGGAACGCGGCTTCGGGCAGATTTTTCGAGCGCAAATTTAACTTCGGAACAAACAAAAATCGCCTCGCTCGGCATTAAAACTTTGATGCCGGTGCGGGGCGATAAAACTTTGCTTGAATTTATTTTTGAAAATTTGGCGCAGGCAGGCTTTTCCGAATTTTGTCTTGTCATTGGCAATGAACATCAGGCAATTCGAGATTTTTGCGCTTCGTTAAATTACAATATTTCTTTTGCGATTCAAGAAAAACCGCTTGGCACGGCGGATGCGGTTTTGTCGGCTGAAAATTTCTGCGGCAGTGAAAAATTTTTAGTCGTAAATTCCGACAACCTCTATCCTTTCAACGCTTTGCGTGAATTGCGCGAACTCAATCAAACAGGTTTTGTTGCTTTTTCGCGCAAAGGTTTGATTGAAAAAAGTAACATTTCCGAAGAAAAAATTAATAAATTTGCGGCGGTTAAATTGGACGAAAACGGACGTTTAATCAACATCATCGAAAAGCCCGAAATGATTGAGGAAAATTCGTTTGTTTCGATGAATTGTTGGCTTTTTTCGCCAAAGATTTTCGAGGCTTGCCGACAAATTAAACCATCTTTGCGCGGGGAATTTGAAATCACGTCTGCCGTCGGGTTTGCGATAAATAATTTGGATGAAAAATTTGCGGCAATTTACTCGGACGAAGGCGTTTTAGACCTTTCGAGCCGCGCCGATGTTGAAAAAATTGCGGATTTTTTATGTTCATCAGAGGACGAATCGAATTTTTAGGCAAACACACCGATTATTGTGGCGGTCAAAGTCTTGTTTGCGCCATTGACCGCGGTTTTTTTGTTGATTTCGAGCCGCACAACGACGATTTTGTAAAGCTGATAAATGAAGACACAAATGAAGTTGTCGAGATTTTATTTAACGAAAACCAACCAAATAAAAAAACTCATTGGGCAAAATACCCGCAAACCGTCATCAGAAGAATTACTCAAAATTTCAAAAGCCGAAAACTCATTGGAGCAACAATAAATTTTCACTCAAATTTGCTGCAAGCCGCCGGACTTTCAAGTTCGAGCGCGTTGATGATTGCGGTTTTTTCAGCGTTGTCGAAAGCAAATAATTTGGAAAGTTTTGAGGAATTTCAGCAGAATATTCAGAGCAAATTTGAATTAGCGGAATATCTCGGTTGTATTGAAAACGGTCAAAATTACAAAAATCTAACAGGCGAAAAAGGCGTTGGAACTTTTGGCGGAAGCCAAGACCACGCGGCGATTTTGTGTTGTCGGGAAAATTTTTTGAGCCGATTCGGTTTTTCACCACTTGTTTTGGAAAAAGAAATCACCTTGCCGGAAGATTTGTGTTTTGCTGTGGCTTCAAGCGGCGTAACAGCGGAAAAAACAGGCGCGGCAAAGACGAAATATAATCGGCTTTCGCTCTTGTCGAAAGAGATTTCAAGATTTTTCAGTGATGATATGAGTTTGGCGCAAATTGTTGAAAATTATGGGCTTGAAGCGACAAAAAAGAAACTTGGAAGACCAGATTTAATCAATCGTCTGACGCAATTTTACGTCGAAAATTTTGAAATAATTCCGCAGGTTTCCACATTTTTGGAAAAAGACGAAATTGAAAAAATCGGCGAACTCGTTGATTTATCGCATCGAAACGCCGATAAATTTTTGGGAAATCAAACGCCGGAAACGAACTTTTTACAAAGTTCCGCCCGCAAAATCGGCGCGTTGGCAAGTTCGGCTTTCGGCGCGGGCTTCGGTGGAAGTGTTTATGCTTTGGTGAAAAAATCTGATGCGGAAAAGTTTTTGGACGAATGGCGCAAAAGCTATTTAAAGACTTTCCCGCAATACAACAAAAAATGCGATTTTTTTATCACGAAAGCATCTGAATCGAAAATTTAATCGCCTTCCATTTTTTGTTCAGACAGGCGTTTGAGCATCTTTTTGATGTCGGCAATTCCCTTGAATCCGACATAAGCCGTAACGATGATATACCAAATCAATGCAAGAATTGTCAGCACGAGCCAAAATGTTTTCATATTGCGTTTTCTCCTTTCGGTTTGATTAAAGAACCGATAATCATTGCCAAAGCCGAGCAGACGTAAGCGGCGATTCCTGAATAATATGGTCCGATTTGTTTTGATAATTCGACGTTTGTTTTTTCCAAAATCAAAAATCCGAGCGGGATTGCCGCGCTCACGAAAATCGAAGCGACTGCGCCCCAACTGTTGGCTTTTTTCCAGTAACACGCGGCGACAAGAAGCACGGAAATGCTTGCCAGATAAATTGTTCCGGTCAAGCCGAGATATGTCCACAAATCGCCTTCGAGTTTAAACCAAAGTCCGTAAAGAAGCAGAAAAATTCCAATCAAAGCCACGATAAAACGATTCCACAAAAGTCCGCGTTTTTCGCTCCAGCCTTTGCGGAACGGCGCGAGAATGTCGTTGTAGATGACGCTTGCCCACGTCAGCATATAGCTCGAATCGGTTGACATATCGGCGGCGAGCATCGCGGCGATTAAAATTCCCATCAAGCCGACGGGAACGGTTATTGCCAAAAATTGCGGCATCGCGTCGAGCGAATCCGGCACATTGCTTCCTAAAACGGCGAGTGCGGCAATTCCCCAAATGCCCGGAATTAGAAAGCGGCAGACGAAAAAGAAACTCGTGCGCGTGTAGATTTGCTGACCTGTTTTCGAGTCTTTGGATGAAAGCACGCGGGCGATTGTCGTTTGCCACGTCAAAACTGCCGCTAAATTCAAAAGTCCGTTGAAAACAACATATTGCCAACCCATTTCGGGATGCACGAACGGATTAAATCCGCCTGCGCCGTGATTGACCTCAACGGTATGGACAAGTGTTTCCCAACCCACTGTGTAAAGAATCAAAATTGTAACGGCGATTAATCCGACGCTCATCACGACGAATTGCAAAAAATCAGTGATAAGCACCGAAAGCATTCCGCCAAAAATCGTATAAATTGCCACGCCGACGAGCAGAATCGTCATTGTAATTTCCAAATATCCGACATTTAATCCGGCGACGGTTACGAGAAATTGTCCGCCGATTCTGAGGAAAACGCCCATATTCAGCAAGCCGCCAAGAACAATGACGATGCCTGCCGCCATACGAATTCTTGAGCCGAAGCGTTTTTCGATGAGTTCGGGAATCGTAAAAACGCCCGAATCGCGCAGAGGTTTGATGACAAAACCGGACAAACCGACAAAAAGCATCGCCAAAGCCATCAAAATTCCCGGAGTTGCGCCCGCGAAGCCGTATTTGTAGCCGTTTTGCGCGGTATACATACAAGTTACGATGCCGAATTCAGTCGCCGCCAAACTCGCAATGCCGAGATAAACGTCCATTTCGCGTCCGGCGACGAGAAAATGCTCGACCTTGCCGACATATTTTCTGACGTAAAGCCCTGCAAACATCGTAACGAGCAGATAAAGCCCGACGATGCTTCCGTCTAAAAGCCAATTAAAATTATTCATTATGGTTTTTGGGCTTTGGACTTTGGGCTTCGCGTTAAAACCAAAGACCAAAGACCAAAAGCCAAAGTCCAAAGATAAATTAAGACAGATGATTTTCGCTCATAAATTGAAACATTTCAAGCAATCGGATTAGACTTGAAAGTGATGAAGATTGTTTTTATGGGAACTCCAAACGCGGCTGTTCCGAGTTTGGAAAAAATTTTGGCGGACGGACACGAAGTTGTCGCTGTTTATACACAGCCTGACCGACCTGCGGGACGCGGAAACAAATTGACTGCGCCGGCTGTTAAAGAATTTGCTTTGCAAAATGGTTTGCAAGTTTTTCAGCCGACGAAAATTAAAACATCGGAAGCGTTGGAACTTTTCAAATCGCATAAAGCTGATGTTGCGGTTGTCGTGGCTTACGGACGAATTTTGCCGCAAACTTTTCTCGAAGCGTTTCCGAAAGGCGCGGTAAATGTCCATTTTTCGCTTTTGCCGAAATATCGCGGCGCGGCTCCCGTCAATTGGGCGATTGTAAATGGCGAAGAAAAAACGGGCGTTACGACAATGAAAATGGATTTAGGTTTAGACACGGGCGATATTTTGCTCGTTCGTGAAACCGAAATCGGTGCGGAAGAAAATGCGATTGAATTGATGGAAAGATTATCGTTTGTCGGCGCGGATTTGCTTTCGGAAACGCTGGCGAAATTTGATGAAATTACGCCGCAACCTCAAAATCACGATTTGGCGACATTTGCGCCGATTATGAAAAAAGAAGACGGTGCAATTAATTGGAATTTGAGCGCGGCTGAAATTGCCAATCGGGTGCGCGGATTTCAGCCTTTTCCGACGAGTTACACATTTTATAATGGGAAAAAATTAACTATTTGGAAGGCAAGCGAAGCCTTAATGCCTTCCGCAGACATAATTCAGAATCCGCCTATTTCAGGAACAATTTTGTGCGCGGATAAAGATTTTCTTTCAGTATATTGTGATAGCGCGGTTACTTTAATAATTGAAGAATTACAAATCGAAGGCAAACGCCGAATGACGACACGCGATTTTTTGAACGGTGTAAAACTGCAAACGGGCGAAAAACTAGGATAAGAATTTAGCTGCGAAATACGCGAAAAGGCGCGAAAGAAAGACTTTTTTGGTAGAATTTCTTTTTCGCGTTGTTTCGTATGTTTCGCAGTCAAAAAAATTATGTTTCAAATCATCACATTTTACGAATTTAAGCATCTGGAAAATTTGCCCGAAATGAAGGCGAAATTGAAGTTTGCAATGGACGAACTTTCGATAAAAGGCACGATTCTGATTGCGGAAGAAGGTTTTAATTCGACAATTTCGGGTTTGTGCGAAGATATTAAAAAGTTTGTTGAAATTTTAGAAGAAACATTTGAAACTACAATAATTTACAAAACTTCAGATCATTCGGAGCGTCCATTTTTGAAAGCGAAAGTGCGAATAAAGCAGGAAATTGTTTCGCTTCGAAAAAAAGTAGAAATTGAAAAGGGAATCGGAACGCACACGAAATCTGCGGATTGGAACGCGATAATTTCTGATAAAAATACAATCGTTTTAGATACGCGCAACGATTATGAAGTCGAAATCGGCACTTTCAAAGGCGCGATAAATCCAAAGATTGCAAAGTTTAGCGATTTGCCGAAATTTGTTGCCGAAAACTTTAATCCGAAAGAACACAAACGAATTGCGATGTTTTGCACAGGCGGAATTCGTTGCGAAAAATTTGCACCGTTAATGGTCGAAATGGGTTTTGAAGAAGTTTTCCAACTCGACGGCGGAATTTTAAAGTATTTGGAAGAAATGCCGGAAAACGAATCACTTTGGGAAGGCGAATGTTTTGTTTTTGACGACCGAATCGCGGTTGATAAAAATTTGCAAGGCGGAAAAACAGAAGATTTGCGCCCTTTGACCGTTAATCCGCCGCAGAAAAAAGTAAAAAAATGAAAATCTCGCCAGCCAGAATTTCTGCGTTTCAAATTTTGACGAGAATCGAAACGGAAAAGGCTTTTTCATCAGTTCTTCTGCCAATGTTTGAACAGAATTTGAATGAAAAAGACCGCGCACTTTGCCACGAAATTACGCTCGGCGTTTTGCGAAAGCAAATGTGGCTTGATGCGATTATTGAAAAATTGACAGTCGGAAAAAAGACTGATTCGGCAATAAAAACTATTTTACGAATTGCGCTTTATCAGCTTATTTTTCTCGACAAAATTCCGCCACACGCGGCGATAAATGATGCGGTAAATTTGACGCAAAAGGCGAAAAAAACTTCAGCGAAAGGTTTTGTCAATGCGATTCTACGAAGATTTACACGAGAAAAGATTGAATTGGAGTTTGCGGATAAAATTGAGCGAATTTCGGTCGAAACATCACATCCTCGTTGGTTAATTGAAAAGTGGATCGGGCAATTCGGCATTGAAAATACTGAAAAATTGGCGATTGCCAATAACAAAACTCCAAAATTAAGTTTTAGATTTACGGCAAAAACAACTGAAGCAATTAAAAAATCACTCGAAGGCAAAAATATTGAAAACGAAAAGAATTTTTTGCGAGAATTAGCTGACAACGGCAAGATTTATTTTCAAGATGAAGCCTCGCAGTTGGTTGCGGGAGTTGTGAATCTGCAATCGGATGAAAGTTTTTTGGACGTTTGTTGTGCGCCTGCGAGCAAATTTTCGTTGATAAATTATTTGGTTGGCGAACCGCATAAATTGTTTGTAGGTGGTGATTTGTATGAGCAGAGATTAAAACTCGTGCAGAAAAATTGCCAAAAAGTCGGCGTGAAAAATTATCGGACTTTGGTTCACGATGCCGAGAATAATTTACCTTTTGCGGACGAAAGTTTCGATGCTCTTTTGGTTGACGCGCCGTGTTCGGGGACGGGAACGATACGGCATAATCCTGAGATTCGTTATTTTTTGGAAGAAAAAGATTTTTTTGAACTATCACGGAAACAACTCAAAATCCTTTCAAACGCATCAAAACTCGTGAAAAGCGGCGGACGGATAATTTATTCGACTTGTTCATTGGAACACGAAGAAAATGAAGCAGTTGTGACGGAGTTTTTACGGTTAAATGCAGAGTTTGAAAAGATTGCACCTGAATTGGACGAAAAATTTATGACCGATGAAAATTTTGCGCGGACGTTTCCGCCGCGTGATGAAACGGACGGGTTTTTCATTGCCGTTTTTCGTAAAAAATAGTATTTTGAAAGAGTTCGCGTTCGTAAATTTCAATCAAAAAATGTTAGACTTTCGCTTTGCGCTTGTAAAAAATCGAAAAATTAAATGAGTTTTATCAAAAAAAGCACATCGGCACTCGGAAAATTGATTATGGTTGTATTGCTCGCCGCCGCATTTTTGGCAGGTTTGGTGAGTGTAGTTTTTCTTTCGCTTCAGGGCGAAGAAATTAAAGTGCCTGAAATTGTCGGAAAAAATTTCGCAGAAACTGAAAGAGAACTTGCGTCCTTGGGGTTGCGAATAAAAAAACGTGCTGACCGTTACAGCGAAGAAGCACCAAATACGATTCTTGAGCAGATTCCGAAATCGGGCGATACCGTAAAAACCGGACAGATGATTTTGGTTGTAACCAGCAAAACGAGTTCCGACGGCACGGAAGCTCCGATGAAGATTCAGAAAAATACCAACACGGAAGAAGAAGATAGCGAAAAAATCAAAGAATTGATTGACGACAAGCCGAAAAAGACGACCAATTCAAACAAAGCAGTAACGACTAATAAAAAGAAAGCAACAACTACCCGCGATGTCGTGAGCAACAGTTCGACGAAATCTAACGTGGGATCGGGAAACAATAATTCAAGCGGTGATGGTTCGGGCGGTAGCAACAATTCGTCGAATTCAAATAAATCAACAACAAATCCGACGAATAAATCGAACCCGACAAGCACGCCGAAACAGCAAGTTCCGAAACCAAGCGACGGCGGCAGCACAAGACCGCGGACGACAAATCCGTAAAAACTTTATCAATTATTTGTGAATAGAACATTTGAAATTGCCCCTTCAATTTTGTCTGCGGATTTTGCGCGGTTGGGCGATGAAATTAAAGCGATTGAAGCGGGCGGCGCAACGGTTTTGCACTTTGATGTGATGGACGGACGTTTTGTGCCGAATATTACGGTCGGCTTGCCGGTTTTGAAGTCGGTTCGGAAATTTACTGAAATGACAATTGATTGTCATTTGATGATTGTCGAGCCAAATCGTTATGCAGTTGAATTTGTCAAAGCGGGCGCGAATATGGTGTCGGTTCACGTTGAGGCGGACGTTCATTTGCAGAGAACTTTGACGGCAATCCGCGAAGCCGGCGGGCAAGCCGGAGTTGCCATAAATCCGGCAACTCCGCTTAGTTCTTTGGAAGAAATCTTGCCATTTAGCGATTTTATTTTGCTAATGTCGGTTAATCCGGGCTTCGGCGGACAGAAGTTTATTCCAACTTCGGTTGATAAACTTCGTCGGTTGCGCCAAATGATTGATGCGCGTGGTTTGAAGACGAGAATCGAAATTGACGGAGGAATTGATGCGTCAAATATCAATAAAATTGTGGCAACGGGCGCAGAGATTATTGTTGCCGGGTCAGCCGTTTTCGGCAAAGGCACACCGGCGGAATCAGTCAAGGAGTTGATTGATGCGGGGAAAGATTGGGTTTAGCGATTTTGGATTTTGGATTTTGGATTAATTGTTGCTTTAAGCTATTGATTTAACCGGAAGCCTTTGGCATCAAACAAATCCAAAACCCGAAATCTAACATCCAAATAGAGGTAATTATGTTTTTAGGCAATAAAAGAACAATTTTCTTAAGTATTTTGGCAGTTTTGAGTTTTGTTGTTTCGGCAGTCGGACAACAGCGGAACGATTCTACGCCAACGCAGCGGCTTGATGTTTTGCGTCAGAAATTGGAAACATCCCGGCGTTCGCTCGGGGCGGCAATTTCGGTCATCAAAGATGACAATAAATCCGACAAAGCCAAAAAAGACGATAAAGATAAAGCGGAAACACCGCTCGGAAGGCTCACGTCTTTAGAAAAAGAAGCTGCCGGGTTGCAGTCTGATGTTAATTCTTTGCGTGGCAAAGTTGACCGATCAGAAAAATATGAAATAAGCGACATTGAACAAATGGAATCGGCTGTTGGCGAATTTCTGGCGCGTGCTGACCGTGCCTTGGTCGAAACGGCAAGTGCGCGTGCAAATCCGACTTCGCAAGTCGGACAAACGCGGGAGCAAAAAAAGAAAAAATGTAAATTAGTATTTCTTTTTTGCACCGGAAACGATGAATACGATGACCTTATCGGCACGGTAACGCCCGGACGCGATAAAGAACTTTTTATCATTGCGACACGCGAAGTTCGCAAAAATAATTACGATGTCGGCAGGTTGCTTTTTCAGACGATTATTACGACTTATCCTGATTCGCCGTATTTACCGATGGCAAAACTCGCGGTTGCCGATTCTTTTTATCTCGAAGGTTCGACAAGTGCTTTGATTCAAGCGGCGGCGGCATATTCGGAATGGTTGACATTTTTCCCGACACATCCGCTTGCTGACCGTGTTTTGTTGAAGATTGCCGAATCCGAAATGCGGCAAATCGGTTTGCCCGACCGCGATTCGACTCGTGCGAAACGCGCCGAACAGCGTTTGAAAGCGTTGCTTCAACAATATCCGAATTCGATTTTGATAAATGATGTCAACGCACGTTTGAAACAGGTTCAGGACAATCTTGGACTGCATAATCTTTTTATTGCAAATTATTACTACAAACAATCGGTTGATTTGGGAAAAGGCGGATTGAAAGGGGCGCAGTCACGGTATCGTGAAATTTTGGAGAAATATCCGAATTTTACTTTTATGGATGAAGCACTCTTTAAACTTGCGGTAACTTATCAAATCGAAGAAGAGACCGACCAAGCGATTCGTTATTATCAGGAAATCGTCCACAATTATCCAAACAGCGATTACGTTGAAAAAGCCAAAGAGCAGTTACAATTAATGGGCGCGTCAATTCCTGAGCCGAATCCTTTACGGAAAGACGTAATGCCGGCGGAAGACAAATCATTTTTCCAAAACTTCCGCGAACAGCTTTTCGGTATTTATCCGATGACTATTGATAAAAACGGCGTTTTGATGACCAGAGATTTCGACAAAACGAAGTTTGAGTTAATTGACCAAATCATCGAAAATCAAGGTGATTTGACTGCCGCACAAATTCCTCAATCTTTGACAACGGTTATTCAAAATCGTTCGGTTCAACAGCAGGAAAAATAGATTACTCAATTCGCCTTTTGATATTTGACTTTTGATTTTTCGGTAATCAAAGGTCAAATATCAAAAATCAGTAAAAAACTCAATGAAAAATATTCTTGTATTTGCCTTTTTGCTAATTTCGACAACGACAATATTTGCCCAAAACGACCAACCTTTGATTGTCAAGCCTACTCCGAAACCGCTTACGATTCGGGACACGGTTAATAGTAATGTCGGCAGAATCGAGAAAAAAGAGATTATATCAAGAGAAAACCGCGAAGCGGCGTATTTGAATCTTTTGAAAGGGCAAAGATTTTTCAGAAATGCGGATTCTTTGGATGATTTAACCCAAGCAAGAGCATTTTATCGTTCCGCTCTCGACCTCAATCCTTATTTGACCGAAGCCTATACAGGTTACGCCGATATTGCTTGGCTTTTGTATTTTCGCGTTTCGGAAAAGCGTTCAAAAAACGATTTGGAAGACACGATCGCACTTTCGGAAATGGCGATTAAATTGAATCCGAACAGTTATGTGCCGCGCCGTTTTTTGGCGATGGCTTATACTGAAAAAAGCGGTCTGCGCGAAGGAAGATTTATAGATTCGACGTTCGCTGAAAAAGCGATTGCTCAATGGACGGAAGTTGCACGAATTGACCCGCGAAATGCTGAAGCCTTTGCTTTTTTGAGTGTGTTTTTCGATCAATCCCAGAATAAATCTGAACAAATCAAAGCATTAAAAGGCTGGCTCGGTTCAACCGCGCCGATTGAATCTCGCTATTATCAAGACGTAATTCAAACTAACGAAACTCTTTCGCCGGATATTGTTCCCTTAAAACTCGGAAAAGCCTTGCTTGAAGCCGGGCGTTCAACAGAAGCCATTGAATATTTTAGTCGCGCTGTTGCTGACAATCCGAACGATGAACCCGCGATTGAATTGCTTGCCGAAGCAATTCAATCGGGCGATGTTCCAAATCCCGATGCAGTTATTTTATTACTTCAACAAGCAATTTATATTAATCAGAAAAATGTTATTTTGAAATTGCTTCACGCCGAATTACAATGGCGAAGCGGAAAAAACGACGAAGCAATCAAATTTTTGCGCGACACGATTGCTAAAATGCCGGCTGATGAAGAATCTTCAACCGCCGATTTGCAGATAAAACTCGGTGATATTTATTACGAAACCGAAAATTACGGTGACGCAGTTCGCGCTTTTCAAACTGCTCTCAAACTCCGAAATTTGGAAACCTCGATTGTTACCGAAGAAGAAAGGCTTTTTGTCATTACGACTTACGAAAAAATCATTAAAAGCTATAAAGATGCTAATCAATTAAGCGAGGCAAAATCAGCAATTGACAAGATGCGGATGATTCTCGACAAAAAGGATACGGTTGCCGATGAATTTTTGATTGATTTTTACCGACAAACCGGAAACCGCCCAGAAGCCTTGAAAACGGTGCGCGAAATGCGTTTGAAAAACGCCGAAGATTACGGGCTTTTACGCCTTGAAGCCACGATTTTAACGGAAAACGGCAAGGTTGACGAAGCCGTCGGGCTGATAATTCCTTTGATTGGAAAAACCTCACCGCAATATAACGATTTTACGAATCACATTTTTATTTCAACGCTTTACACCGAAGCCTCTCGCGGAAAGGACGCTATTTTAGCGGCAAACAAAGCATTCACAGCCGCCGGCAACGCAGAGGAAAAGCAAATTGCCAAACTTGTTTTGGCAAGCGCACAATTTGAATCGGGTGATTTCAAAGCATCAGAAGAAACTTTGCGGGCTTTGCTTAAACAAACACCGCGCAATCCGATGGCATTGAATAATTTGGGATATTTTATGGTCGAAAAAAATACTAATCTCGAAGAAGCCTTGAAATTGATTCAGCAAGCCGTTGAAATTGATCCGAATAACGCTTCATATCTCGACAGTTTGGGGTGGGCATATTTCAAACTCGGAAAATTGGAAGAAGCCGAATCTTCTCTGGTAAAAGCCGTAAGAATTTCACCTTCGTCAACGATTCTAGAGCATCTGGGCGATGTTTATCAAAAACAAAACAAAATTGAACTTGCTAAAACTAACTGGCGAAAAGCTCTCAATCTGTCAATTAACAAAGAGGAAATTCAGCGTTTGAATGTGAAATTAAAGTAAAAGATTTTTTGGAAATCGAAAACAATTAAGTTTTTATTTTAAAGGGCAAGTTGAATTTGCCCTTTTGTCATTAAAAAAGACAAAACCTTGACCGAAAAAGGCAATTTCGCAGAAATGCGAAAATCGCAAAGTCTTTAGTCTTCGCACGAAGATTGAAAGATTACCGAAGTGAGGTTTCAAATGAAAAGCAAATATTTTTCCACGTTGGCGGCAATTGCTATTACTCTTGTTTTTGCGGTCAGCAATTTTTCTCAAAATAATAACTTTGAAGAAAATCGTCAACGAATCGTTGGCAATTCGTCATCTAAATCTGCACAAAACACTTCCGAATTGGAGCGAAAAGTTCTCGCACTGATAAATAATATTCGCCGCACAAACGGTTTGCAAGAACTTGCTTGGAATGATCAAGTTGCCGGAATTGCACGGATTCACTCGACAAATATGGCTGAGAAAACATTTTTCTCACACGTCGGGTTAGATGGTTTGATGGTTGATGAACGCGCTGATGCCGCCGGATTGGGAAGATGGCGGGCAATTGGCGAAAACATCGCATTTAATCGTGGCTATTCAAAACCATCTGATTTTGCGGTCGAGTGTTGGATGAAATCGCAATCGCACCGCGAAAATTTGTTAAATCCGCGCTGGAAGGAAACAGGAATCGGAATTGCTATGGCTAATGATGGTGCGTATTATTTCACACAAGTTTTTTTACAACGGAAATAGATTTGAAGTGTAGAAAGTAAAAGGTAGATGGTAAAACTGCTTGAGATGTTTTACCATCTACCTTTTACTTTCTACCTTCCAAAACTTTAATCTGAAAGTGATGTCAGAAAGTTTCACATTACCTTCGTTTGCGAAAATTAATTGGTTTCTGCGTGTATTGGGAAAGCGTGATGACGGTTATCACGAGCTTTGCACTTTGTTTCAAACGATTTCATTGGCGGATGAAATTACGTTTTCTACTTCGGAAACATTGAGTTTGACTTGTAGTGATGGGCGAATTCCGCTGAACGAAAGCAACTTAATAATCAAAGCTGCAAATGCTTTACGCGAAAAATTTAATTCAAATTTAGGCGCGGGAATTCATCTCGAAAAACGAATTCCCGCACCCGGCGGACTAGGTGGCGGTTCGTCCAATGCGGCGGTGGCGTTGATTGGTTTGGCGCGACTTTGGAATTTAAATTTAGACAAAGAAGAATTAATAAAAATCGGCGAAAATCTTGGTGCTGACGTGCCGTTTTTCTTTTACGGCGGAACTTGTTTGGGAACAGGGCGCGGAACCATTTTACAGCCGATAAAGGATTTGGAAGAAAAATATCTATTGATTGTTACGCCGAATGTTGATGTTCCGACAGGCGAAGCGTTTGCGCTTTTGAACGCACCGCGCTTGACAAATTTTTCGCCAAAAAGTATTCTTCAAATTTGCCGCAACGAAGCCGAAAGTTTCGATTTGCGGCAAAACGATTTGAAAAACGATTTTGAGCCAAGTGTTTTTACCATTGAGCCGGAAATCGCAAGAGTTAAAGAAAAACTTCTTGAACTCGGCGCGATTAAAGTTTCGATGAGCGGAAGCGGCGCAAGCGTTTTCGGCATATTTGATAACAAAGAAACGCGGCAAGCGACACAAAAAGCCCTTAAAGTTGAAAAAAACTGGCGACAGTTTGCCGCAGCAACCGTTTCGCGTGATGAATATCAGGCAAAAGTTGTTTCCGATTAGTTTCTAAAAATTTTTACACTGGGGCGTAGCCAAGTGGTAAGGCACCGGTTTTTGGTTCCGGCATTCGCAGGTTCGAGTCCTTCCGCCCCAGCCATATTTTTTTAATCGGACGAGTAATCTTTTTGAGGTTACTCGTTTTTTATTAGTTCAAAGTTCAAAGTTGGTATTGGGAACTTTAAACCTTGAACTTTGAACTCAAAAAATGAGCGTAACGGGAAACATCAAAATTTTTAGCGGAAACGCGCATCAAGAATTGGCAAAGGAAATTTGCCAACATCTGAGTTGCGATATGGGAAAGGCAAGCACAGGAAGATTTTCCGACGGCGAATTTAATTTCCAAATCGAAGAAAATGCCCGCGGTGGAGATATTTTTATTGTTCAGCCAACTTGTCCGCCCACTGATAAGCATTTGATGGAACTCTTAATAATGCTCGATACGTTTTCGCGGGCTTCGGCTGATAGAGTTACGGCGGTTTTGCCGTATTTTGGTTATGCACGTTCCGACAAAAAAGACCGTCCGCGTGTGCCGATTGCAGCAAAATTAATTGCAAATTTGATTACGAGTGCCGGCGCAGACCGCATTTTGACAATGGATTTGCACGCTTCGCAGATTCAGGGGTTTTTTGATATTCCGGTTGACCATTTATACGCCGCGCCGATTATTGTTGATTATTTTCAGCAAAATCCGATTGAAAATATGATTGTCGTAACGCCCGACACGGGCGGAGCGGAACGCGCCCGCGCTTACGCCAAGCGTTTGAACACGGGTTTGGCATTGGTTGATAAACGGCGCGAAAAGGCGAATGTTGCCGAAGTTATGAATGTTGTCGGCAATGTCGAAGGCAAAAATTGTTTGATTATTGACGATATGTGCGACACTGCCGGAACGATTTGCAAAGTCGCCGAAGCCTTGCACAATAAAGGCGCAAACGAAGTTTATGCGTGCTTTACACACGGCATTTTTTCGGGCAAAGCGATTGAAAATATCGAAGGATCGTATTTGAAAAAAATTATCGTAACAAACACGATTCCGCTCTGCGAAAAAGCACAACCAATGAAAGATTCGGGCAGAATCGAAGTGTTAAGCGTAGCAAAACTGCTCGCTTCGGCAATTAAATCAATTCACGACGAAACAAGTGTTTCGTCTTTGTTTATTTGATGTAGAATCCAAAATTTAGAATTTTTTAATCTTGAATTCTAAATTTTGGATTCTACATCTTGAATTAAAATTATGGCAGACAAAATTATAGTTAAAGCAGAAAAAAGAGAATCGCGTGGTAAAAACGATTCGCGGCGTTTGCGGGCGGCAGGGAAAATTCCTGTTGTCGTTTATGGCGGCGGTGGCGAATCGGTTGCGGCGGTTGCCGATTTAAAAGATTTGGCGGCTATTATCCGCACGGAAAGTGGCGTTAACACGCTTTTTTCGCTCGATATTGCCGGAGTTGGCATCAATGACGTTATTTTTCAAGACCGTCAGATTGATTCACTCAAAGGTCGTCTGGTTCACGCTGATTTGCGGCGGATTGCAAAAGGCGAAAAAATTGAAATGACCGTTCCGATTCACGTTATCGGCGAAGCCGCCGGATTGCAAGAAGAAGGCGCGGTTTTAAATTTGGCTTTGCACGAAATCAAGGTTATGTGCGAACCGGCAAACACGCCCGATTCGATTGAAGTTGACGTAACGAATCTAAAAGCGGGCGAATCTTTGCACGTTTCCGATTTGAAAACCGGCAAAGGCATCGAAATTCACGAAGACGCGGAAACTGTTGTCGCTTCAATAGTTATCGTTAAGGAATCCGACCTCGAACCGCAACTCGAAGAAGGTGCAGAGCCGGAAGTCGTTGGTGAAGATAAGGCGGAATAATTGGATAATTGGCTTATCGTCGGTTTGGGAAATCCGGGTTTGCGTTATGAAAAAACGCGCCACAATCTCGGTTTTATGGTTGTGGATTTGTTGGCAAATCGGATGCAAACACAAGTCAAACGCGAAGAATGCCGTGCTTTAATCGGGCGTGGTGAGATTGAAAATCAAAGAGTAGAACTCGTTAAACCGCAGACATTTATGAATTTGAGCGGCGAAGCGATAAATTGTTTGCTCAAAAAAGAAGAGCGAAACGCGGGGAAAATTATCGTCATTGTTGATGATTTGGCTTTGCCCTTCGGTTCGATAAGGCTTCGCGGAAAAGGTTCTTCAGGCGGTCATAATGGTTTGAAATCAATCGAAAATTGCTTGAAGACACAAGAGTTTATTCGGCTTAGAATCGGTATTCAACCCAAACACGAATTGCAGAACACGAAAAATTTCGTCCTCGAGAATTTTACGAAGACTGAATTTTCCGAACTTGGAAATATTTTACAGCAAAGTGCCGACGCGGTTTCAGCAATAATTACTGACGGAATCGAAAAGGCAATGGCAAAATTTAATTGAGAAATGAGAGGTAAGATATGAGAACATCTCACTTCAAGCATCGCATTTCTCACATAATAAAAACCTTCTTGCTTCAACCGAAAATTGAAGCTCGAAAGCCACAAGGAGGCAAAAATTGGCAAATAATAGAGTATATGAAGTGATGTATATCGGTTCGCCTGAGGCAACTGATGAGGAAATTGTAAAATTGAACACGGCAATCGAAGAAATGGTTGCGAAAGAAGGCGGCGCAGTTGTCAGAACCGATAATATGGGACGGCGCAAAATGGCGTATCCGATTAAAAAGAAAACGGAAGGACATTATGTTCTGTTTGAAATCGAAGATTCAGGGCAGACAATCGCCGAACTCGAACGCCGTATGCGCGTTAATGATACGATTATGCGCTACATCACCGTGCGAGTTGACGAAGACCGCAAAAAGGCTGATAAATTAAAAGCCAAACGTGAAGCCCGACAAGAACGCCGCGCAAACGCCGCGCGTAATGTCAGAAAAACCGACGAAGAAATTTTCGCCGAAATGGAAGAAAATCAATAAATTTGGGGCTTAAGATTAGCACAAATTGTTAAAAGGAGCGAAAAAAATGGACAAACCTAATAATTTTAATGAAGAAGAAGTTAATTTTTTCGAGCAAGGCGATGAAGCCCGTATCGAAAAAATGCCGCGCCGGTTTCAACGCCGCCGGAATAATCAAACCGTCCCCGATTATATTGATTGGAAAGACGTAGATTTTTTGAAAAGATTTATTCCCGAACGCGGAAAAATTATGCCGCGACGCATTTCGGGTGTTTCGGCAAAAGACCAACGCCGCATTGCACAAGCAATCAAACGTGCGCGTTCGATGGCTCTGATTCCGTTTGTAGCGGACTAACAAAAATTTAGTTTCCGGTTTCCGGTTTGTAGTTTCTGGTTTTTTTTACTTGAAACTTGAAACCTGAAACTCGAAACCATAGGAGAAAATATGGCAACAACAACAGTTCTTTTACGAGAAGACATAGAACATTTGGGCGGACGCGGCGAAGTCGTCAAAGTTAGAGCGGGATACGCACGAAATTATTTACTGCCGCAAGGTTTCGCAACGTTAGCGACGAAAGCCAACATTAAACAAATCGAAAACGAACGCGCTGCGCTTTTGAAGAAAGCCGCCAATGAAAAATCAACCGCCGAGCTTCAAGCGGAGCAGATGAACAATCTTTCGCTTACCTTTGAACGCAAAGCCGGTGATGGCGGAACGCTTTTCGGTTCGGTTACTTCGATGGATATTGTCGAAGCCTTAAAAGCAAAAGGCTACGAAATTGACCGCCGCAAAATCAGTCTGAAAGATACAATTAAAGAAACCGGCAATTACACTGTGAACGTCAAACTTCACCGTGAGGTTTCGATTGCCGTGCCGGTTTTGGTAATTGCGGAAGGTAGCAAGGTTGAAGCAAAATCTGCCGAAAAAACGGAAGAAACTGCAACATCGGAAACTGAAACTGCAGAATAAACCGAATAATCGAAAGGCTAAAAAAAGGTTAGGATTTATCTTCAGATGAAACTTTTGTTTCGGCTGAAATTATACTAAAATCGAAGACTGCAAATAGAAATTGCAGTCTTTTTTTTTCTTAAAAATCGAAATCAATCCTATTCGACATCTTTATCAATGTCGAACAACGGACGAATGAAAATGGACAATTATTAATGAATCCTGAGCAAACACGCGACCAATATTTAGAAAAGCCTCTGCCTTCGAGCGCGGAATCCGAGCGTGTGATTTTGGGCGCGATTTTGCTTGATAATCAACTGATTTCTCAAGCTGTCGAAAGACTCAAGCCTGAAGATTTTTATTCGCCGCTTCATCGCCGAATTTATCGCGCAATGACTTCGCTTTTTGAAAGAAGTGAGCGAATTGATCCAATTTTGATAGGTGAAGAACTCAAAAAAGACGGCTCAATTGAATCAATTGGCGGAATTGCCGCAATTACGAATCTGACTTACGGTTTGCCGCATTTTTCCGACATTTTTGATTACACGAAAGTTGTTAAAGACAAATCAATCGTCCGAAATTTAATCAAAGTTTGCAACCAAATCACCAGCGAAGCACTTGCCGAAGAAGAAGATGCAGCGGAAATTCTCGACAACGCCGAACGGATGATTTTCGCGCTCGCCGACGAACGCACCCGCGAAGGCTTTGCTCACGTCCGCCCGATTGCCGAAACCGTTTTAGCGAAAGTCCAAGAATATGCCAAACGCGAAACTCACGCGCTCACAGGTTTGGCTACAGGTTTCCGCGATTTGGACGAAAAAACTTCCGGCTTGCAAAAGACTGATTTGATTATTGTCGCTGCCAGACCTAGCATGGGAAAAACAGCCTTATGTCTAACGCTTGCACAAAATGCGGCGATTCAAGAGCAAGCCGTTGTTGCGGTTTTTTCGCTTGAGATGTCGAAGGAACAGCTTGTCATGCGGATGCTTTCGAGCGAGGCAAGAGTTGACGCGCATCGTT
Source organism: uncultured Blastocatellaceae bacterium (assembly GCA_964548225.1). Classification (GTDB taxonomy): domain Bacteria; phylum Acidobacteriota; class Blastocatellia; order Pyrinomonadales; family Pyrinomonadaceae; genus CALMEH01. The sequence goes on from CAZJQP010000028.1 coordinate 29,503, forward strand.
TTCGCACCGGACATCTGACGCGCGACGAATGGGGAAGATTGGCGGAAGCTATCGGAACGCTTTCGGACGCGAATATTTTTATTGATGATACGGCAGGAATTTCCGTGTTGGAAATGCGTGCGAAAACGCGCCGCCTCGTTGCTGAGCAGAAGAAACTTGATTTGATTGTCGTTGACTATTTGCAATTGATGAGCGGTTCAAAACGCACCGAATCGCGCCAGCAAGAAGTTTCAGCAATCTCGCGTGAACTCAAAGGTTTAGCAAAAGAATTAAATGTTCCGATAGTTGCGCTTTCGCAACTTTCCCGCGCCCCCGAAGCTAGAAATCCGCCGCGCCCGATGATGTCGGATTTACGCGAGAGTGGATCAATTGAGCAAGACGCAGACGTAGTTGCGTTTATTTATCGGGAAGATTATTATAAGCCGACTGAGGAAAATCAAGGAATTGCGGAGCTTTTGATTTCAAAACAGAGAAACGGTCCGACGGGAACTGTGCGGCTTGCGTTTTTGAAGGAATTTACGAGATTTGAAAATTATTATGGCGACTACAATGGAAATGATTGAGGATTTGCGTTATCCGATAGGAAATTTTGAAAGGCATTCGGAAATTTCGTCCGAATTGCGCGGTGAATTTATAAACACGATTGAAAATTTGCCGCAGAAATTGCACGAAGCGGTTGAAGGTTTGAGCGAAGAACAACTTGAAACCGAATATCGCCCCGAAGGTTGGACGGTGCGGCAGACGGTTCATCACGTTGCCGATTCGCATTTGAATATGTTTATTCGTTTTCGACTTGCGTTAACCGAAGATAAACCGACGATTAAGCCTTACGAAGAAGCCGAATGGGCAAAATTAGCTGATGCAAAAATGCCTTTGGAAGATTCTTTCAAAATTATCGAAGGCGTTCATGCACGTTTGACGATGATGCTAAAATCTTTGACCGATGAACAATTTAAACGAAAACTAATCCATCCCGATTCGGGCGAATGGACGGTTGAAGCGATGCTCGGTCTTTACGATTGGCACAGCAAACATCACACGGCACACATTACGCGGCTTCGTGAGAGAAATGATTGGTAGTTAAAAACTAAAAACTAAAATTAAGAATTAAAAAACACTTTTCACTTTTGGTTTTTAGTTTTTCACTGAAAAGATGTCCGAACAAACAACAAATAACCGCCTCGTTTCGCTTGATGTTTTTCGCGGAATGACGATTGCGGGAATGGTTTTGGTGAATAATCCGGGAACGTGGAGCGCGATTTATTCGCCTTTGCAACACGCGCCGTGGCACGGAATTACGCCGACGGATTATGTTTTTCCGTTTTTTCTGTTTATTGTCGGCATTGCGATTCCGATTGCGCTCGGCAAACGCATTCGAGAAGGAATTACAAGCAAAGTTTATTTGAAAATCTTGCAACGCGCCGCGATTATTTTCGGGCTTGGGCTATTTATGGCGGCGTTTCCGTTGGTGAATTTGTCGGACAGCAATATTCCGATGTTAGCGAAAGCGATAGCGATGTTGTCGTTGATGGCAACGGTTTATTTTTGGTTAATTGATAAAAATCGTGAAGCCATCGGCGCATTGATTTTTACGGCGGTTTTGCTTTTGAGTTTTTATTTTGCCGGTTATTCGTTGGTGTTCAATAATTTTGCGACGTTAAGAATTCCGGGTGTTTTGCAGAGAATCGCAGTTTGTTACGCGATTGTTTCGATAATTTTTTTACATTTTAATTGGAAGCAAATGACGTTTATCGGCGTTGGTTTGCTTCTTTTTTATTGGATTTTGATGACGCTGATTCCCGTGCCGGGTTGTGAAGTTGCGACGATTGATGACAAGGCTTGTAACTTTGCAGCGTATCTTGACCGATTGATTTTGACGGAAAATCATATTTGGAAAAGCGCGAAAGTTTTTGATCCCGAAGGAATTCTTTCGACTTTGCCTGCAATCGTTACGACAATTTCCGGCGTTTTGACGGGAATGTGGCTCAAATCTGAAAAAACTGATACGGAAAAATGCGGCGGAATGTTATTTTTCGGCGTGGTTTTATGCGCGATTGGTTGGTCTTGGAACTTCTTTTTTCCGTTCAATAAATCGCTCTGGACGAGTTCTTACGTCGTTTATACATCGGGGCTTGCGCTATGTTTTCTAGGTTTTTGTTATTGGCTGATTGACATCAAAGGTTATCGAAAATGGGCAAAACCTTTTGAGATTTTCGGAATGAATGCGCTCGCGCTTTTTATCTTTTCGGGACTTTTTGCGAGATTTTTAGGTATTATCAAAGTCGGCGAATTGGACGGAAAACCGCTTTCGCTGCAACAATGGATTTTCAATAATATTTATCTTTCAATCGCCGCGCCGATAAATGCTTCGCTTTTTTATGCGATTTCGTTTATTTTGTTTTGGCTGTTTTTGATGTGGCTTTTGTATCGCAAACGAATTTACATAAAAGTCTGAAGACACAAAAGATTTTGCCTGCGAAACATACGAAATATACGAAAACTTTAAATCTTTTTTCATGTGTTTCGTATGTTTCGCAGGCAAAAAATATTAACTCAAAGGAATTCTTTGCGGTGCTTGAACCCAAATATCTTCGGCAAACCACAGTCCGATTAAAATTAAAATGCCGGCGGCGATAAACGCAAAAGGAATTCCGGTTAAAAGCAAAATCAGCGGCAAAGTGTTTCCGGCGAGAATCATTCCGAGCCAAAATTTATTGCTGAATTCACCATTCGTAATCATTTTTACGGTTTTGTGAGCGTCTTCGGTTGTATGCGTTGTCGAAAGTTCGATTGCCAGCGTAATCAGATGAAAAATCAAAACGGCGACTGAAAGAAAAACCAAAACCATTACGAAGCCGACATTGATATTTAAGAAAGTCAGTGCAATTAAAAATATGGCGAAACCAGCCATAATCGAATGCAAAATCATATGCAGTCCGAGCATGGGCGATTGCCAAAAATCGCGTCCTTTGGCTTGCGCGAAAAGAAATGCGGTATAAACTGCAGTCAGCAAAGCCAAAATTATGCCGAGCGGTTCGATAAATTTCAGAACTTTTTCAAAACCTGCAAACGAAGCAATCAGCCAAAAAGTTAAAATTCCGCCGTAAGCCGTGATAATATACGAGCCGCGCGAAAGCCAAGATTTCCATTGCGGACGAAACAGAACATTTAAAAATCTGTCCGGTCTGCCCAAATCCATAATCAGCAATACGCCCGTAATTGCTAAGAAAATCAACGAAACAATCGCGCCGAATTGTTTGACCGACGGCGAAATTTCCATAAAAAATCCGCCCAAAATCGGCAAGAAAAATGCGCCCGCCGAAATTGCTTTTGTTAAAACGTAAGCCGAAACTTCCCAACCCCAAAGCGTTCCTTTGTTTGGCGCATCATAAACCCGACGTGCTTTTTTCTGACGCGGTTCGATTTGGACGAAATTCTGTTTTTTTGCTTCTTCCTGTAAAGGCGATTTTGAAATTCGCGCTTCAGCATATTTCGCAAAATGCCCGACACCTGTTGCTTGCGATGACCACATATAATCGTCTTCAATTTCAGTTGCAGTCGGATTTAGTGAAACGCGGTCACCGTCAATATAAAAAAGTTTCGGATTCGTGCCTTTTTCGGCTTTGCGGACGGAAACCGTTTCACGCGCCAATAATTTGGAAATTTCCGTGTTCGGATTATCCATATCTCCGCTCACAATCGCATGTTCGGGACAAACAACAACGCAAGCCGGTTCAAGTCCGATGTCGGTGCGGTGCGAACAATAATTGCATTTTGCCGCCGTGTGTTCGCTTGGGTGCATATAAAGCGCGTCGTAAGGACACGCTTGCGTGCAGGCTTTGCAACCGATACAACGCCGATTATCGAAATCTACGATGCCATCATCTCTTGTGTATAAAGCGGTTACGGGACAAATTTCGACACACGGCGCATCGGCGCAGTGATTACAACGCATCACCGAAAAAAGTCTGCGCGTGTCGGGAAATTCGCCTTTTTCGATGTATTTTACCCAAGTTCGATTTACGCCGACAGGAACTTGATGCTCCGATTTACACGCGACCGTGCAAGCGTGGCAGCCGATACATTTGCGATTGTCTATGATGAATCCGAAGTTCATTTTTTAAGAGATTTTGTCTGCGAAATACACGAAAAAAACGAAAGAAGAAGCGAATTTATATTTTTCGTTACTTTCGTATGTTTCGCAGGCGAATAGTTGTTTCTAAATCTAATGACCTAGCTATTATAAATGAATTTTCATTTGTGAGAAATCGCTTCAATCATTTCTTTAACGGCTTGGTTCAATCCGACGAAAACCGAGCGCGAAATGATGTTGTGTCCGATGTTAAATTCGGTGATTTCGTTGATGTTTGCGAGCGGAGAAATATTTCGATAAGTCAAACCGTGTCCGGCGGCAACAATTAAGCCGAGATTTTTGGCGTGTTGAGCGGCATTTTTTATGCGTTCGATTTCTTTTTCGGCACGAATTAAGCCTTCGCCGTGCGAGGCGCGTGAACTCAGGGTCAGTTCGGCATATTCAGCCGTGCAAAGTTCGATTTGCTGTGCGCCCGCGCTTTTCGCGGCTTCGATTTGTGCTAAATCGGGATCAATAAAAATGCTCACGAAAATTCCGCTTTCTTTTAATTTTTCAATGACCGATTTGATATTTTCAAAATTTCCGACGACGTTCAAACCGCCTTCGGTCGTAATTTCATTCGGCGATTCGGGAACGAGCGAAACCGCGTCGGGTTTTGTTCGCAAAGCAATCGAAAGCATTTCTTCGGTCGCCGCCATTTCGACGTTTAAGTAAGTTGTTACGACATCGCGCAAAAGCTCGATGTCGCGGTCTTGAATATGTCTTCGGTCGCCGCGAAGATGAACGGTTATGCCGTGCGCTCCGGCTTGTTCGCAGATGACGGCGGCGGTAATAATGCTCGGTTCGATAGTTTTCCGCGCTTCGCGGATTGTTGCAACGTGATCAATATTGACGTTTAATTTCGCGGTCATAAGAATATTTTAATCCATTATCACCACAAAGGCACAAAGCACACAAAGAAAAATATAGCTTTATGTGATTTGTGCCTTTGTGGTTTATTTAGCTTTGTGTATAAACGCCTTTTTTCGCATTTTGGCGGATTTCACGGACTTCGTTGAACATTCTTTGGCTATCGCGCAACACACTGACTTTGGTGCGTTCGTCGTGATTCCAGCGGACGGGAATTTCTTTGAGTTTTAATTTGTGTAAGTTTGCGACGAACAAAAATTCCACATCAAAACCGAATCTTTCGATTTGCATAACATTGAGAAGCGGACGGAACTTCTTCATATTAAAGGCTTTAAATCCGCATTGTGTATCCCAAAACGGCAAGCCTGTTAATGTTCGGACAATCAAATTAAAAACTTTTCCACCTTGTTCGCGCCGCCAAGGTTGACGTTCTCCAATCAAACTTCTGTCGAGTGCGCGAGAGCCGAAAGTTAAATCGTATTCGCCTTTTTGAATCGGTTCGACGAGTTTTGGAAGTTCATCAATCGGTGTTGAAAGATCGGCATCGGAAAAAATTGCGATGTCGGCGTTTGATGCTAATAATCCGGTTTTGACGGCGAAACCTTTGCCGCGATTTTTTTCGTAGCGGATGACTTTTGTTTGCACGTCGGGGAATTCGGTGCAGACTTTTTCGCCTGTTTCGGCAGTTTTATCGCTCGAACCGTCGTCAACGATTATCAATTCGGCGGAAAGTTTTTCGGTTTCGATATAGCGGAGAATTGTTCGGACTGATTCGCCCAAACGGTCTTGCTCTTCAAAAGCCGGAATAACGATGGAAATTGCAGGTTTCATCTGACAAAATTTAGATGTTAAGTGGTTGTTTGCAAAAAGTAAATCCAAGTCAAACATAATCAATAAAAAAATAGAAAAAATAAATTTAAAACGAAATTAAATTTCAAACTTAATGAAAATTAAATCCGAAACCTCTTTGAACAGTTCTTTTCGATTGTAAAAAAAGACGCTTCGGAAAAACGAAATTCAAAAGAGAATTGGTAATTTATTGAATAACGTGAACGAGTTGAACGAGATTTGACACGACAACCGTCGGCTGACTTTCAGCAACTAATTTGTGTTACAATCGTAAAAAGCGTTGGAGTTTTTTTCTAATGAGCAAAAAAATAGTAATTATAGGAATAATAATTGTCTTAGCCGGAGCGATTTTTGGTGGGATTTTCGGGCGGTTGCCTCTACAAACTTCTGCTGATAATTCACTTACACCTCAAAAAATCGTTGGCGATTACAGCGAAGCGGTCAAGGTTATCGAAACAAATTACATCGGTAAAATTGAACACGAAAAAATTGCCGAAAGTTCAATTCAAGGAATGCTTTGGACACTTGATCCACATTCTTCATTTTTTACGGCGGATGAACTTCGCAAGCTCAAAGAAGAACAAGCATCGCAATTTTACGGCATCGGCGTTTCGATTTTGCAACACCGCGACGGCGTTTATGTTCAGTCTGTCGTGCCGGGAACACCTGCCGATAAAGCTGGGCTTCGCTATGGCGATAAATTTTTGACGGTTGATGACAAAGACGCGCTGAAATGGACGAGTGCAGAGGTTTCCAAAAATGTTCGTGGTCCGCGCGGAACGAGTGTAACGGTCAAACTCGAACGAGCCGGAAGCGAAAAGCCGGTTGAATATACGCTTGTTCGCAACGGCGTTCCGCTGCCTTCGATTCGCAATTATTTTATGCTCAAAGACGGCATTGGTTATGTCGGTTTGACAGGCGGATTTCAAGAAACAACGGTTGACGAACTAGACGAAGCGGTCGGCGAATTGAAAAAACAGGGAATGAAAAGTCTGATTCTCGATTTGCGAAACAATCCGGGCGGTATTCTTCAACAAGCGCAGGAAGTCGTCAGCCGATTTGTTCCCGAAGGCAAAACGGTTGTTTCTGTAAAAGGTCGTTCACGGTATGAGCAGACGAAAAATTTGCTGACTTTGGGAGGAAAATATGATGATTACCCGCTCGTGATTTTGCAGAACGGCGGTTCAGCATCGGCTTCGGAAATTGTTGCAGGAGCAATTCAAGATTACGGACGCGGGTTGATTGTCGGTTCTGAAAGTTTCGGTAAAGGCTTGGTTCAAGGCGTTTTCACGCTTCCTTCGGGAACAGGTTTGACATTGACCGTGGCGCGTTATTACACGCCTTTCGGACGTTCGTTGCAGAAAGATTATTCAAACGGTTCGATTTACGATTATTACACCAACAACGGCGAAGATGAGGACAGTCCGCATACTGCACCGCAAACCGGAAAAGAAGTCGAGGTTGCCGGCGGCAGAAAATTCCACGATGGACGAATCGTGCCGGATGTTAAAATTGCTCCTTTGCAATTTACACCGCTTCGCGGGCGTTTGAATGAAGCCGCATTCTTTTTCGTTCGTCAACTTGTTGCCGGAAAAATTAAAGGTTTTGAAAACTATCGCGCCGAAAAACAATCGTTTAAATTGGCGGTAATGAATGATGAATTTTTGGTTAACGATAGATTATTTGAAGCCTTTCGTGCTTTCACGGTAGAGGAAAAAGCCAACGGTTTGACGGCGGAAAACATTAATAGCCAGATTGATTACGCCAAAGCGCGAATCCGTATGGAAATTTCTACGGCAAACTATTCGAGCGAAGCCGGACAGCAAGTTTTACTCGAAGTTGATCCGCAAGTTTTGAAAGGCATTGAACAAATTCCCGAAGCCGGAAAATTGTTTAAATCAATCGGTGCGGCACAGCAATAAATAAAAGGCTTCTTTGAAAAGTTGTGAATGATTTTTTCAAAGAAGTCTTTTGATTTTACAGAGTTACTAATCGAATTCACAGAGTTGCTAGACGAGTTTGCAGAGTTGCTAGACGAATTGTCGTGTTTGCTAACGAGTTTTCACGTCCGCTAGTCAAACTTGCGCGTCCGCTAATGAGATTTCACGTCCGCTAATCAAATTCGCACGTCCGCTAGTCAAACTTGCACATCCGCTAGTCAAACTTGCACGTTCGCTAGTCAAACTTGCACGTCCGCTAACGGGTTCGCACGTCTGCTAATCAAACTTGCACGTCCGCTAATCGAATTGTCGTGTCCGCTATTGAGTTTGCAAGTTACACCGGCAAGGTTGCAGAATTTTATCGCGTCTTGCGGTTTGCCGTTCAACCAATCAAAAAATACTTTGCTAAACCGCACAAACCGCCGGCGATAACGACTAATAAAACATCAACTTTCAGAAAATAAAGCGCGGCAAATGATAAAACTGCCAAGACAAGCGCGAAGTAACTTACTTGCGCGTTTGCAAAAATCACCGCCCAACCGAAATAAAGCGCGAGATTTAAAATCACGCCGACAACTGCCGCCGTAACGCCCGAAAGTGCTGATGCGAGATTTTTGTTGTGGCGCAATTTCTCGATATACGGCGCACCGACAAAGATAAAAAAGAAGGACGGCAGAAACGTAACAAAAGTCGTCAAAAGTCCGCAAAGAACGGCGAAAAAAGTTTGATTTATCGTGCCGGAATTGTTCCAGCCTGTCATAAATCCGATAAATTGCAAAACCATTATTAACGGTCCCGGCGTTGTTTCGGCAAGTGCAAGTCCGTCAACCGCTTGCGCCGAAGTTATCCAACCTGAGCTTACAACGGCTTGATTGACATAAGCCAAAACCGCGTAAGCTCCGCCAAAAGTTACAAACGCGGCTTGCGAGAAAAACAGATAAATTTTTGCCGCTATATTTTCAAAGCCGAAGGCAAAACCAACCGTGAGAAACGGAATTAACCATAGAATTGCGAAAACTGAGATTAGTTTTAGAAAACGGTTTTTGGTTTTTGGTTTTTGGTCTTTGGTTTTAGATTTCAAATTTGAAATTTCAGATTCGGTTTGAAATTTGTTATCTGTAATTTGTAATTCTGACGCTTCGGTAAATTTTGCAATCAAAAAGCCGAGAATCGCTGCACCGATAACGATTAGCGGAAAAGGAACGTGCAGAAAATAAATCGCAATAAACGCCAAAACCGCGATTATTGCGTGCCAATAATTCTTAAAAGCCTTTTTCGCAATTTTCAAAACGGCTTCGACAACGATTGCGACGACTACACTTTTGAATCCGTCCAAAACCGCCGAAACTTGCGGAACATTGCCGTAAGCGGCGTAAATATAAGACAAAATCAACAGTAAAAATATAGAAGGAATCACGAAAAACGCGCCCGCAACGATTCCGCCTTTGATGCCGTGCAATCTCCAACCGATATAAGTTGCAAGTTGTTGCGCTTCCGGTCCGGGCAGAAGCATACAAAAGTTCAAAGCGTGAAGAAAATCGTTTTGTTCAATCCATTTTTTGCTCTCGACGAGTTCTTTTTGCATTAACGCAATTTGTCCGGCAGGTCCGCCAAATGAAATAAATCCGAGCTTGAGCCAAAAGCGGAATGCTTCACGAAAGGACACTTGCGGTTGAGTTTGATTCATTGCTTAAATATTACTTTAATTTAGGATTTGAAGAAAAGGCGTTACAATATAGAAAAATTTAAGTCTTTTGCTTTTAGCATTTTTTGCGCTTCTAAAGTAAAATATTCTTTGCTTTGCCACCTTTTTACAGTTTATGTATAAACAAATTGGAGTTTTAACGGGCGGCGGCGACGCGCCGGGTTTGAACGCTGTGATTCGTGCTGTTGTCAGAACAGCGATTGGCGAATTCGGGATGAAATGCGTTGGTATCGAAGACAGTTTTGAAGGTATTTTAGGCGAACCGAAAACCGTCAAACTGACAAAGAGAAGCGTTGGCGGAATTTTGCCGCGTGGCGGAACGATTCTGGGAACGCGCAATCGCGGAAGTTTCTGCAAAATGATTGAGGGCAAACCCGTAATTCCCGATATGCCGATTGACGTGGCTCTCGATAATCTTAAAAAACTCGAAATCGAAGCTCTAATCGTCATTGGCGGCGAAGGAACTCTGGCGATTGCCGAACAATTTCATCGGCGCGGTTTTCCGGTTATCGGCGTTCCGAAAACGATTGATAACGATTTGTCGGCAACTGAATTGACGTTCGGTTTTATGACCGCGATTGATATTGCGACCGAAGCCTTAGACAGATTACATACGACTGCCGCTTCGCACGACCGCGTGATGATTTTAGAAGTGATGGGAAGAAATACGGGCTGGATTGCCCTGCATTCGGGGCTTGCCGGAAGCGCGGATATAATTTTGATTCCCGAAATTCCGTTTTCGATTGAGTCGGTTTTGAAAAAGGTTAGACAGCGCGAAAAAGACGGCTCAAGTTTTACAAATATCGTTGTCGCCGAAGGTGCGGTTGAGGTTGGGACAAAACCGATTTATCTGGATGCGGAAGCGATGCGGCTTGGCGGAGTCGGCAGTCATCTGCGCCGCCGAATCGAAGCCGAAACAGGCAAAGAATCGCGTTGTGTCGTTCTCGGACATCTTCAACGCGGCGGTTCGCCAAATGCTTTTGACAGAATGTTAGGCACGAATTTCGGCGCGTGTGCCGTTCGCGCTCTGGCAAACGGACAAACCGGTGTGATGGTCGCGCTCAAAGCCGGAGAAGTTCACACCGTCCCGCTGGCAGATGCGATTGCGAATATCAAAAACGTCAAAGTTGAAGGTCAACTCGTTCGCACCGCTCGCGACATCGGCATTTCGTTTGCTGCGCCGAATGAATCAAAATTATAGTTTCCGGTTTCTCGTTTCTGGTTAGTGATTTTTGACTAGAAACTGGAAACCAGAAACCAGAAACCCAAAAATTATGGACGAAGTTAAGAAAAAATTAAAAGACGAACTCGAAAAACTCGAATTGGAATTACATTTCGATTTGCCGAAAGAAATTCAGAAAGCGCGTGAATTTGGCGATTTACGGGAAAATGCTGAATACAAAGCCGCACTTGAACGCCAATCAATGGTTTCGGCGCGAATGGCGCAAATTATGCAGCGTCTGAGCGAAGTTGATTCGATTGATATTACAAAAATTCCGAATGACCGCGTTGCTTACGGTTCGGAAGTTACTTTGTATGACCTTGACCGCGATGAAAAAATTAAATACAAATTAGTTACATCTGAAGAATCAGACCCTGAAAAAGGTTTAATTTCAACAGTTTCACCAATTGGTCAAGCCTTAATGGGCAAAGAAGAAGGCGACGAAGCAAAGGTGAAAACTCCCAACGGAGTGAGAAATTTTGAGATTTACAGGTTGAAAACCATTCACGACCAATAATAAAGAGGTAGATTACAGATTTTAACTCCTACATAAAGGATTCGATTTGAAAATCGGACGTTTTCTTTGAGATTGCTCGATCAAACTTGAGTGAAGTTGTTACGGTAAATTTAAGCAAAACAAATAGGAGAAATAAAATGGTATGGCAATCGGAATAAGCAAAGTAACGGCAATTAATAGTGTTGATGCCGGATATTATGATGTAATTGATACAGTTGATCCCAGTTTGGTTTTATCTGAAACTGCGTGGATTGTTGAGGCAGGCGGAAAACCGATATTGATGAGAGACGGCGACACAGTTAGTAAAATGGTTAATCTTCTGATAGAAAGAGCTTTGACCGAACCGATTAAAATGCTCCGCATTCACGGACATGGGAAACTCGGATTACAAGCAATTGCCAGTGGTAAATCTACCAAACCTGCGCCATTAGTTGCGATAGGTAATTATAATTTTAGTAAAATCCAATCAGAATTGAGCCGTTTATCCGGATATTTTTCAACCAATGGAGAAGTTCATTTAATGGGTTGTAATGTCGGGGAAGGGAAAAAAGGGCAAAATTTATTGCAAAGTTTAGCAAATTTATGGAGAGTTCGTGTAACTGCGGGTGTTCAAACTCAATGGGCTTGTTCAATTATTACGCCTGTATTTGGAGGAATAGATACAACTTCTTGTAAATACTCAACATTTGCGTTTGAAGGACCAACGGAAACAGCGTTTCCTAAATAATAAATTGGAAAGTTTTTTAGAAATATCAATAAAAACTGTATCAAATCCACAAACTAGAAAAATAATGTTAGGAGAAAGCATCGGGCGCGGAGCAATGCGAATCATCAATGCGATGGTGCGCGGACTTGCTTCGGCTGGGGTTCATCCGAACATTTTGACGACCATCGGCGTTATGATAAACGTCGGTTGCGGCGTGCTTTTCGGTTTCGGTGAATTCTTCTGGGCGGGAATCGTGCTGATTGTCGCAAATCTCTTTGATATGCTCGACGGAAACGTCGCACGGCTGACCGGAAATGTTACGAAATTCGGCGGTTTTCTCGATTCTTCGCTTGACCGCGTTTCGGATATGGTTTGTTTCCTCGGGATTATGGTTTTTTATGCGGGAAACTCTCCGCAACATTCGCTTTTAAATGTTTTTCTCGCCGGTGTCGGTTGGCTCGGCTCGGTAATGGTCAGTTATACGACGGCTCGGGCAGAAGGTTTGGGGGTGAAAGCAAATGTCGGATTTTTGCAAAGACCGGAGCGAATTGTTTTGTTTATCATCGGCGCACTTTCAACTTGGGATTGGAACTCGGATTTTTATTTATTTAATCGAATGCCGCAAGTTCTCTGGGTTTTGGCAATCGGTTCGATGTGGACATTTGTGCATCGAATGATTTTTATTTGGAAGGAATTTAAGCGAATAGAGGCGGCAGAAGGCGAATAAAGCATGGATTTTTTGAGCAGTATTTGGGGGTGGCTGGTTAATTACTGGGAAACATTGACGTGGAGTAAAGCCTTTTTGACTTTATTTTTTATGGTGATAACCATTGTCATCAGCTATGTTGCAATCGTTATCGGGATGATAAAAATTCCGGCTGATTATTTCAGTTCGAGTTATGCCAAAGAGATAAAATCAGACCGCCACATAACGCTTCGCTGGACGGCTTTAATTGTCAAAAACATCATTGGATTTTTGTTAGTTATTGCCGGAATAATTATGATTTTTACACCGGGTCCGGGCGTTCCGACGATACTCTTAGGCTTAATTATGATGGACATTCCGGGCAAACGTCCACTTGAAGCAAAGCTCATTCAACGTCCGATGGTTCTCTCGGCAGTGAACGATTTACGCGCCAAATACGGCAAGCCGCCATTGGTTATGGATTAAAAAAATGGGACTTTTTGATATTTTTCGGCGAAAAACCAAAGAAGAAAATACAGCAGAAAAGCGTCGTGAGTTTTTACTCACGAGAGGAAGAATCTGCGAAGGCAGAATCATTGACACCGAAACGACTGAAGCGGGCGAAGAAATTGCTTATTACTTTTATGAGATTCAAGGCGTTGATTTCGAGTCATCGGATATTTTAACTGCTGACCAGAAAAAAAATCCCGTTAAATATGCTCCCGGAGCAAAAGTCGGTGTGCGGTTCGACCCGCGAAATCACGGAAATTCTATTTTAGATTAGATATGTTTAATAAAATCCTAATCGCCAATCGGGGCGAAATTGCTTGTCGCGTTATTCGTGCTTGCCGCGAGATGAATATTAAAACGGTTGCGGTTTTTAGCGAAGCTGACAAAAACGCACTGCACGTCCGAATGGCTGACGAGGCATTTCACATCGGCAATGCGCCTTCGGCGGAAAGTTATCTGCGAACTGAAAAAATCATCGAAGCTGCCAAGAAATCCGGTGCGGAAGCGATTCATCCGGGCTACGGATTTTTGTCGGAAAATGCCGAATTCGTCCGCGAAGTTACTCGGCAAGGCATAATTTTCATCGGACCTTCTCCCGAAGCTATGGAAGGAATGGGCGGAAAAATTTCGGCGCGAAAAATTGCGATTGCCGCAGGTGTTCCTGTTGTGCCGGGGATGACCAAGCCGTTGAAAAATTATGAAGAAGCACGCGAAACAGCAGAAAAAATCGGGTATCCGGTAATGCTAAAGGCTTCGTCGGGCGGTGGCGGCAAAGGTATGCGGTTGGTCGAAAAAGAAGCCGATTTGAAAAATGCGTTTGAAACGGCACAGTCAGAATCCAGAGCAAGTTTCGGTGATGATGCGATTTATGTCGAAAAAGCAGTTGTTCGTCCGCGGCATATTGAAATTCAAGTATTTAGTGATAAATTTGGCAATCACGTTCACTTGGGCGAACGCGAATGTTCGATTCAGCGACGACATCAAAAAGTTATCGAAGAAGCTCCGTCACCGATAAATTCTGCCGAATTGCGTCAAAAAATGGGCGAATGTGCTGTGATGGTTGCCAAAGCAGTAAATTATGTTGGCGCGGGAACGGTTGAGTTTTTGGTTTCGGATTTGGACAAATCGTTTTATTTTTTGGAAATGAACACGCGCCTGCAAGTCGAACATCCGGTTACGGAGTTGGTTACGGGAATTGACATTGTTCGTGAACAAATTCGTGTCGCTTGGGGCGAAAAACTTTCGTTCACGCAAGACGACATCAAAATGAACGGACACGCAATAGAATGCAGGGTTTATGCCGAAGACCCTGAAAATAATTTTCTGCCTTCGCCGGGCAAAATTACTCGTTTGCGTATTCCGCAAGGAAGCGGCGTGCGCGATGACGGCGGAATTTATGAAGGTTCGGAAATTTCGATTTTTTATGATCCGATGATTTCAAAATTCTGTGTTTTTGGCAGAGACAGAAACGAAGCGATTGACAGAATGCGTCGGGCATTGAAGGAATACGAAGTCGGCGGCATAAAAACGACTTTACCGTTTTTCCGAGAAGTTCTTGAAGATGAAGAATTTATTAAAGGCGAATTGGATACGGGATTTATTCCGAGATTTAATGCACGCAAAAAACAAAAAGAAGTTAATGAAACAGAACGCGATATGGCTGTGATTGCTTCGGCTTTGGCGTTTTCAGATAATCAAAAATCAGCGGTTAACAATACGCAAACCGAATCACAGAAATTAAGCCGTTGGGCGATTGCCGGACGAGTAGCTTTACACCGAAATCGTTTATAAATTATTTTGTGTTTTATATTTCCTGGAAGTATTGCAAACAAAAAGTAAAACCCAAAACTCGAAAAAAAGAATATGGAAGAATTTTTGAAACAATTAATGGGCAAAGAAATTGATGTTTCTTGCGGCGCAGGTGCAACCGTGCGTGGCGATGTTGTTGATGTCAAGGCAGGAATTTTGTATCTGCGCGACGACCAGGAGCGAGTTGCTTATATCGCCGTTGATAAAATCGCGGTAATTTGGGAAGTCAAACCACATTCGGTAAGACCGGGTTTTGTGGTTTAAATTTTTTTGCGGAAACACGCAGGATAGTCGAGTGTGTCTAAATTTCGATTATGGACTCGTTTATCGTGCGTGTTTCCGCATTTTTTAATCCTGATGAATTTATCAGAAAAATCTTGGAAAATCATAATTGTCGTCGCCGGCTTAATCTACGTTTTGCTGCGATTTCGTGGTTTAACCGACTCGTGTTTGTGGTTTGACGAGATTTTCAGCGTTCACGCCGCTACGCATACTTGGAATGATTTGTTGTGGTTTGTCGCGCAAGATTTGATTCATCCGCCGTTTTTTTACGTTTTGCTCAAACTTTGGATTGCGGTCGGCGGTGAAAATTTGTTTTGGCTTCGGGCTTTTCCGGTGTTTTTCTCGTGTCTTGCGCTGATTCCTTTTTACCTGCTTTGCCGTCGTTTGAAGTTGAATTATCCTTCAATCGCGCTGGCTTTGCTGATTTTTGCAGTTAACGGATGTCTAATAAAATATGCCCAAGAAGTCAGAATGTATAGCGTTTTTTTGTGTATTTCGCTTGTTTCGCTTTGGCTTTTTGTCCGTTATTTGGATTTGGGAAAGAGCTTTTGGTTTCTCACGATTGTCAATATATTTCTTGTTCACACGCATTATTTCGGTTGGTTCATCGTTTTATCTGAAGTCGCGGCAATTATAATTTTGCAGAAGATAAAAATCGGAAAAATTTTGATAATGCTCGGCATAAATCTAGTAGTATTTGCGCCTTGGGCTTGGAAAGTGATTCGTGTTTCGGAAACAAATTCAGGGCTTGCACAAAATATCGGTTGGATGACGAAGCCGAACCTTGAATCAATTTTTCAATTTGCCTTTGATTTGGTCGAACCATTTTATTTTCAAGCCAGTAGCATTGATTGGCAGTCTAATTATTTAATTTCCGTGCCGATTTTGCTTGTTATAATTGCTTTGCAAATTGTATTTATCCTTAAATGGAAATCGAAAGGTGAAACGGTAAAACGGAATTTTATTTTGCTTTTAATTTTTGTGAAGTTGCCGTGTCTTTTGGCTTTTGCGGCAAGTTGGGTTTTGCCTCATTCAATTTGGGGAACACGACATTTGATAATAGTTTTCGCACCTTTAGCAATTTTGATTGCTTTTTTTCTCGAAAATATCGAAATAAAATCGCTTAAAATCGCGCTTGCTTCCACACTTATCTCGCTTTTCGGCATCGCTTTTGTCATAACAATCATTAAACAGCAACCGAAATTTATTTGGTGCGCGTGGGAAAATCTAGCGCAAAATCTTGATAAAAACCAAGCAAATAAAATCTATGTTTTTGAAGATTTATCAGCGTATCATTTTTGGTTCGCAATGCGCGAAAGTGATAATTTCAAAGTTTTCACCGTGAAAAATATTGATGGTTTGAAAGAAGACACGGCATATTTTCTGCCACGTGGTTTTGAAAGTGTGCAAAGATCGCAAATGGAAGAAATCACGGACAACAAATTTTATATTGCCTTTCAAGCCAAAGATTGGCAGGAAAACGAACCGCCACTTAGAAATTTCAAAATCAAAGGTTATAAAATCAACGAACCTAAAGTCATTGAAGCGCAAGGAATAAAGGCATTTTTGGTTTTATTGGAGAAATAATTTATGAAAAAAGTCATTTTAATAACACTTATTTCTGTTGTTTTATCAGCTTGTTCAAGCGCGGAAAACACAAATACCGCTAACAAAAACGCGAACATTAACGCAAATCAAAATACAATGATTCAAAAAATTACGAATCAAATCAAAGAACCGAACAATAAGAAATTGAATGATATAAACGCCCTGCAAAAAGAAATCGAGCAAGGTGTTTCAAATTCAGCTAATAAAAACTCAACGGTGAATTCCGTTAAAGACCAACTTCACGAATCGCAACACGCGCCCGAAACTCGTTAAATTCAAAGTTCTATTGTTTGAGCTTTGGTAATAAAAATCAGCAATTATTACCAAATAATTGCTGATTTTCAACATTTATTTTCCGCTCATAATCAGTTTCGCAATCGTCTGAAGCTGCATATTGCTTGTGCCTTCATAAATTGCGCCGATTTTGGAGTCGCGCCAGAATTTTTCGACCGGATAATCTTTCACATAACCGTAACCGCCGTAGAGTTCAATCGCTTTTGACGAAACTTTTTCGGCGACACGCGAAGTGTAAAGTTTGGCGATTGCCGCTTCTTTCAAAAATGATTTTCCGGCATCTTTCAAACGTGCGGCGTTGTAAGTCAAAAGCCGTGCGGCTTCGATTTCTACTGCCATTTCAGCGAGTTGGAATTGGACGGCTTGGAATTGGTTGATTGATTGTCCGAATTGTTCGCGCTCGGCTGTGTATTTGAGAGCGCATTCATAAGAACCTTGCGCGATGCCGAGCATTTGCGCGGCGATGCCGATTCTGCCTTCGTTGAGTGTTTCGATGGAAACTTTGTAACCTTTGCCGACTTCGCCCAAGACGTTTTCTTTCGGCACTTTGCAGTTGTCGAAAATCAATTCCGTCGTCGAACTTGCGCGGATGCCGAGTTTGTCTTCTTTTTTGCCAACCGAAAAACCTTCGAATTGCTTTTCGACGATGAATGCGGTAATGCCTTTATAACCTGCGTCTGCGTCAATCGTGGCAAAAACGATGAAGATTTCGGCTTCGTTGCCATTAGTGATCCAGAGTTTTTGACCGTTGAGTTCCCAATAATCACCTTTGTCCGTGGCTTTCGTTTTTAATGCAAAAGCATCCGAACCGCTCGACGCTTCCGAAAGAGCATACGCACCGACTCTGCCCTCAGCCATTTGTGTCAGATATTTTTTCTTGAGTTCGTCGTTGCCCCATTTCATAAACGCATTGGTTACGAGCGTATTGTGAACATCAACAAAAACCGAGACGCTGGCATCAACCCGCGCTAATTCTTCGATTGCCAGAATCGCGTTAAAAATTGTCGAACCTGCGCCGCCGTATTCTTCTGGCGATTCGATTGCCATTAAACCTAATTCAAAGCATTGCTTGATTAAATCGCCGTCCAATTTCGAGGCGTGTTCCATTTTTTCGACACGCGGGCGAACTTCGCCTTCCGCAAATTCGCGCACGCTGGCGCGAAACAATTCTTCTTCTTCCGATAACGTCGTTAAAGCCGAAGCTAAATTTTCTTGTCCTAAAGCTGTTCCGTTCATATTAAAATTTTCCTTTTGTTTTAAAATAATAAATAAAATAACATCATAAAAGACGCATCGGCGAAAAGGCAAAGCAGGTGAAATCAAAAACTCAAGATTCAAAATTCCATATTCAAAATTCCAGAAAGAAACATCTCAACCGTCTGAAAATCATCGGCGCGGTTTTGACTGTGTTTGGTATCGGGCTTTTTGTCTATTTAGTTTATTCGGTCGGCGTTTCGACGATTTTGGATGGCATCTCGAAAATCGGTTTCGGCGGTTTTGCGATAATTTTATTAATTTATTTCGGGCGGATTTGCGTGCGGGCGATGGGTTGGAAATTGTCGGTTTGCGAGCCTTACAAACTCAGCTTGAAAGACACAATTCCCGCTGTAATTATTGGCGAAGCAATGAGTTCGATGATTCCGCTCGGCATTTTAATCAGCGGCACATCGAAAGCGATTGCCGTCAGAAACCGTGTGCCGTTGGTCGTCGGGCTTTCATCGGTGGCGACTGAAAATCTTTTCTATTCGCTCGGAACATCCGTTTTTATCATCATCGGCGGTTTTTTGTTTTTGCAGACATTTCAATTAGATGAAAGCGTGATTTTAG
This sequence comes from uncultured Blastocatellaceae bacterium, assembly GCA_964548225.1. Lineage (GTDB taxonomy): Bacteria > Acidobacteriota > Blastocatellia > Pyrinomonadales > Pyrinomonadaceae > CALMEH01. The sequence continues at coordinate 48,459 of CAZJQP010000028.1, forward strand.
CAACCCGCGTTCTCATCGGCGTTTTGATTTTTCTGCTTTTTCTCGGCTTTTTGATGGTCGTGCGCCAATGGCATTTTGCCAGCGCGATTTGCGAAAAAATCTATCAGAAGGGAATTTTAACCGGAATTTTAGCGGACGGACGCAGGCAAGTCCGGCTTTTTGAAGATTTTATTTACGGATTTTATCGCAAACACCCGAAAAGATTTCTCCCGATTCTGCTATGTCAGATTCTTTTTCACGCGCTCGGCGTTTTGGAAGCGTGGTTTGTCGTCAGCCGTCTGAGCGAAACCGTTCCAACGCTTTTCACCGCATTTTTACTCGAATCGGTGAGCCGTTTTATTGCGATTGTTTTCAAACTTATTCCATTTAACGTCGGCGTTGACGAAGCCGCATCGCAATTTATCGCCGAAACTCTGGCAATCGGCGCGAGTTTAGGCATCACGATTGCGATTATTCGCAAAGGGCGCATACTTTTTTGGGCAGGTGTCGGTTTGCTTTTAATAATCAAGCGCGAGATTTCGTTTGATGATATTCATAATTTAAATGCCGAATCGTAATTTTCGGGAAAATCATTGACATCCGGATAATTGAGGCGTAGGCTAGGTTTAATTTGCTATTTCTTTAAAATTTAACACTTGGAGGCTGGTCAGAATGAACGGTTTTGGAACTCGGAAGAACAAACTCGAATGTTTGTTGCGGATTTTGTTGTCGGTGGTCTTTGTTTTTTCGCTTACGGCAGTTGCCCAAACCGGCGGAAATCTCGATTTGACCTTTAACGGAATCGGTTATGTATCGCGTAGTGTCGGCACGTCCGGTCCGGTTGCAAACACGGCGACGGTTCAGCCGGACGGCAAGATTATTGCGGTCGGGACAACTTTTATCAGCACTATGGGCGGCAACGGAAATGAAGGAACGATTGCCAGATTTAACTCAAACGGCACGCCCGACACTTCGTTTGGAACAGACGGATTGGTTTTCGTAACTCCGGGCGGCAATGAAGTTTTTCGGGCGGTTGCTCTCCAGCCGGACGGAAAAATTGTCGCCGTCGGGCAATGTCAAATCGGCACGATTCAATTTCTGATTGTTCGATTAAATCCCGATGGAACTTTCGATTCGACATTCGATAATGACGGAATTTTAACAACCAATTTAATTCCCGGCAGTTTTGAGGAAGGCGTTGATTTTGCCATTCAGCCGGACGGAAAAATTGTTGTTCTCGGAAGTTCAAGAACGAACAATAATCAGGATTTTGTTGTTGGCAGATTTAATCCGAACGGAAGTCTTGATACAACGTTTAGCGACGACGGTAGTGCGGTTTTTAATATCTCAAACAGCACGGCAAACGGTTTTGATGACAAACCGAATTCGGTCTCTCTTCAGCTTGACGGAAAAATTGTTGTTGGCGGAAACGGAAATACCGCAAACAATCCGATAATTTTTCGGTTGAATCCCAACGGAACGCTTGACACTTCTTTTGGCGGCAACGGAATAATCTTTGGTGCGGCGGGAATGGGTTCGGCTTCGGTCAAGGTGCAATGGGATGAAAAGATTGTGGTCGGCGGAAACACCATATTTCCGTTCGATTTTTTCGTTACGAGATACAATTCGAACGGAACTCCCGATGTTTCATTTGACGGCGACGGCACAGTTACCACCAATCTCCCTCCAAGCGGAGCCAGCGATGATTTTGCCAGAGAGATGATTTTGCAATCCGACGGGAAAATTATTGTTGCCGGTTATACGAGCAACACGAACGCAAACTTTGCCATTGTTAGATATAATGCCGACGGCAGTTTAGATAGTTCGTGGGGCAATGCCGGAAGAGTTATGTCAACTTTTGATGATTATGGTTACGGACAACTTTTCGGTGTTACAAGCGCAATGGATGGAAAAGTTGTAGCGGCAGGTCGGATTCATAATTTATTCGGCGTGGCGCGGTATCAAAACTCGGCGATTGCCCCAACCGCGAAAATAATCGGACGCATTGTTGACTCAAACCGACGCGGAGTTTCAAAAGCACGGGTTAGCTTAACCAATCAGCAAACCGGAGCGACAAAAATAATTTTGACCAATCCTTTCGGTTATTACAATTTTCCCGAACTTCCGACATCAACAAACTACACGATTTCGGTTTCGAGCAAATCTCACCAATTTTATCAAAACACGCGAAATATACAGCTTTTTATGGATATTTTGGGACTGCATTTTGTCGGCATCCAACCTTAATCTTATATCGCAGTTAGAAAAATTTAGAAACTTGTTTGTGTCATTGCCTCAAACAAGTTTCTAAAATTCGCTTGTCAATCGGCTTTGAATCTATCTATACTAAAAAAGGCGGGCTTGCCTGTTTGAAGAAAAATGAGTTTGCAACCAAAAGTGCATCAAGGACAATTAACCGCGCAAGGTTTCCGTTTTGCGATTATCGAATCGCGCTGGAATTCGTTTCTGACGGCGAAATTGACCGAAGGCGCACTCGACGCGCTCGAAAGATTGGGCGCGGACGAAAATTCGATTGAAATTTTTAAAGTTCCGGGTTCGTTCGAGCTTCCTTTGACCGCGCAAAAAGTTGCGGCAAGCAAAAAATTTGACGCAGTTATTTGTATCGGAGTCGTCATTCGCGGTGAAACGCCGCATTTCGATTTCGTTGCGGGCGAAGCGGCAAAAGGTGTCGGGCAAGTCGCAATGCAAAGCGGAATTCCGATTTTGTTTGCAGTCGTAACGACTGATACACTTGAACAAGCAATTAATCGCTCCGGCGTAAAAGCGGGAAACAAAGGTTTTGAAGCCGCAATGTCGGCAGTAGAAATTGTAAATTTGTATAAAACAATGGACGGCGGCGAAGGGAATTCTAATCGTAAATTGGAAGTTTTCCCGCACGCAGTCTAAATTTGAAAGCAGTATTACTTTTATGGGAACACGACGTAAAGCGCGTGAATGTGCTTTGCAAATGTTATTTGCGGCAGATGTAGCCAAAACATCGAGCGAAGTTTTGACCGAAATTTATTGGTTCGAACTCGGCGAATCTACGCTTGATGAACAAACGCGCAATTTTGCCGATAAATTGACAAAAGGCACACTTCGAGAAATCGAAATGATTGATGATCGCATTCGCACACGCGCCGAACACTGGCGCATCGAGCGAATGGCGATTGTTGACCGAAACATTCTGCGTCTTGCTGTTTATGAATTTCTCTTTGACGATACGCCCGTTACAGTTGTAATCAACGAGGCTCTCGAAATTGCCCGACGCTTTTCAACCTTTGAAGCAACCCAATTTATTAACGGGATTTTAGACGCAATCAAACACGATTTGGAGCGCGAAAACTCAAAAAAAAATCCTGAAAATCGAAAGCCCAACGAAAAATCTCACGCTTCTTCCAGATAAGTTGAAGCCTGTGCATAATTCATAACCTTATTCTCAAGCGAGCATTTTCAATCTGT
>CAZJQP010000029.1:0-49624 GCA_964548225.1 uncultured Blastocatellaceae bacterium
AGTCGTGTTTCTGCCCTTGATTTCTAACTCAACTCAAATCTGCTCTAGTTAAAAACAATTCTGTCAACACACTTATCAATTAATAATTATCAATTAAATTGTCGGGGTTATGCTTAAATCCCAAAAATGTAATTGACAATTGATCATTAATCATTGATAAATTGCTCGCAACTATCCGGTTTTTTTAGAGTTTTAAGACAATTTCTCAAAAAGAATAACCGCAAATTAATACAAAAAGCCACGAATATATTGATTTATTCCGTGCTTTCTCGTGTTAATTCGCGGTTTAATGTTTCAACAACACAAATCAGGAAACCGCCAAACTTTTTCAGCTTTTCACTTTTTCACTTTTTCACTTTATAATCTTTTAGGATGGAAAAGTTCAATATAATTTGTCCTTGTTGTGAAGCGACGCTGGTTATTGACGCGCAAACCGGCGCGATTCTGTCGCACAAAGAGAAAAAGAAAGTTCTCGGTTCGTTTGAAGATTTGAAAGGCGAATTGTCAAAGCAAAAAGAACTGCGCGAACAGATATTTGCCCAAGAAATGTCGTCGCAAAAAGACCGCGAACGCATTCTGGAAGAAAAATTCAAAGAAGCAATGAAACGCGCCGGCGACGATAAAGACGTGCCGTATAAAAATCCGCTCGATTTTGATTAAATATGATTTTTGACCTTTGACCTTTGATCTTTGGGAAAATCAAAGGTCAAAGGTCAAAAATCAAAAATCAAAAACTGATGAACACAATTTCACAATATTGCCAAAAATGCCGTGCCGCCAATCAACCCGGCGCGGCGCATTGCAAAAGTTGCGGAACGCGGCTGATGATTGTCGTTTTTCCGCCTTCCATTCGCCACGATGAATCAATCGTGCCGTCTTATTACGAAGATCATTTGCTTGAAAGAGTTTCATTGCTCGAATTGCATCTCGCGCAAATGACCGAACATATCAAAACAACTTACGAATTTGTTCGTCAGGAAGCCGACAAGTTTAAAAAAGACCACGAATTCTTACAAACTTTCTTTGAAACGGTGGAGAAAATGAACCCGTATCTGGCAAACGAAATCAGCCGCAATTTTCTCGAAATCCGCGATGAGAAAAAAGCTAAAAAGAAATCGAAAAATAAACGCGAAAACCTCCTAAAAGAAATTTTTGAAGCGCACAATGCCAAAAAAGGCGAACTTTTTACGCATTTTGTCAACGAAGGCTTCAAACTCTTGGATGCGGGCGAAGAAAAACAAGCCTTTTTAAATTTTGAACGCGCCGCTTTACTTTCGCCTGAAAATCTTCCGCTTTTTGTTTTTATGGGAGAAAGTTTGTTTCGCGCCGATAGATTTACCGAAGCCCGAAATTATCTCGAAAAAGCGTTTCAAATCGAACCGCACAACGAAAAAGTTCTGCTTCTGCTCGGCGCGAGCTTGGCAGATGAAAACGATGCGGAAAATGCACGAAAATATCTCAGCGTTTTGGCAGGAAATCCGCGTTTTGCGCTGTGCGTAAATTTTATTTGGGGAATGCTTGCCGCTTCGGAAATGAGTTGGATGGAAAGTCTTGCGGCATTTAAAGAATCGGCAAACGCAGAGGAAAAAGCCGAAATCCTATATCTTATCGGAGCAGTATATTTTCAGCTTGGGCAAACGGAAAATGCTTTGAGATTTTTGGAAAAAACCGTTGAACTTGAGTCGCGTTATGCCGACGCTTGGTTTTTGCAAAATTTGATTTTTGCACAAAACGGCGAAACCGAAAAAGCCGAAGAAATGAAACAAAAAGCTCTCGATTCACGCGAAGCCGGAGCGCAATGTTTAGAGTTTTTACGAAATAAAAACGCACCGGAAATAAAAAACGCTCTGCCGTTTTCTCATTTTGAAAGGGAATCGAAAATATTAACCAAAGGTTCGCCGCGATTGACTAAATTTTTCCGCGAACAGATTTTGAAGGCAATTGAGAAAGATTTTTAACGCAAAGACGCAAAGATTTTTATAGGTGGTTTGCAAAAAGTTTAAAGCACAAAATCACATAAAAAATCATATGAAAGAAAAAATCATCGTTGCGCTCGATGTTGAAACCGCTTCCGAAGCAAGGGAAATTGTCGCCGAATTGCACGAAGAAGTCGGCGCATTTAAAATCGGTTTGCAACTTTTTACGTCCGCCGGCTCATCTTTTGTGAGGGAATTGGTTAATTCGGGCGTAAAGATTTTTCTCGACGTAAAATTTCACGATATTCCCAATACGGTTGCCAAAGCATCAATCGAAGTTGCACGACTCGGCGTTTGGATGTTCAATATTCACGCGCTCGGTGGCGGCGAAATGATTTTCAAAACGGTGGAAGCAGTGGGAGAAGTTTGCGAACGCGAAAATCTTGTGAAACCGAAAATTATCGGTGTTACAATTTTGACGAGTTCCAGTCAGGAAACCTTGAATCAAATCGGCATCGAGAAGGAAATTACTTCGCAAGTTTTGAATTTGGCGCAAATTTCGGCAAAATACGGATTGGACGGAGTTGTTGCATCGCCGCTTGAAACTCGTCTGATTCGCGGCGTAATCGGCGAACAGTTTTTAATTGTTACACCCGGAATTCGTCCGAATCTTGAAACAAAAGACGATCAGAAGCGTGTAATGACTGCAAAAGAAGCCGTCGAAAATGGTTCTGATTATGTGGTTATCGGTCGCCCCATTTTACAAGCCGAAGACAAATCGGCAGCGGTCAGGCAACTTTTCAAGTAAAAAGTAATAAGCAAACAGTATAAGATTTGAACGTAGAATTTAAATGAAATTAACGAGATTGAATAGAGCAAACCTCAAAAATAACATTCGATTTATCCGCAAAAATTGGCAGATTTTTTGTTTGATGATTTTAGTTTTTTCCGCCATTTATACGTTTTCAAAAACAACGGCGCAACAAAATACGGTCATCAATCAAAATACGCCAACGCTTTTTCGAATCGGCGAAAGGTTGACTTATAATCTTTCTTTCGGGAATTTTACTGATGCCGGAGTTGCGGAACTTTCAGTTGTTTCACGCGGAAAATTGAGCGGAAAAGATGCCGTTGAAGTGCAATCGAGATTCAAGACAACAAATTTCGTCAGTGCGATTTTTTATTTAATTGACGAACAACGCACTACTTTTGCCGCTGTCGAAACAGGTTTGCCGCTTTATATTCGCAAAACTTCCAACGCCGGCGTGTTGCCGCAGGAAACAATCAATAATTTTTTAACAGTTCCGACTGCGAACTTCGATTTGCCGACGCTCGTTTATCAAGCGCGTCAATTCGGCGGAACGGGAACTTATCCGTTTCAAGAAGGTGAAAAATTCTACACGGCAACATTTTCAAAAACTACAAATGAAAAGTTTAGAAACGAACTCGGCGAATTCGACACCAATATTTCAACCGTCCAAAGCCAGTATTTTACGGAAAAAGGAATTACGGACGTTCGCATAAATTTTACCAATGACGAAGATCGGATTCCGGTTTTGATGCAATTTAAAACCTCCAGAGGAACTTTTTACGCGAGAATTGCGGCAATTCAACAACCTGACAAAACAGTTTCGCCAACGCCTGTTCTGCTCCAAACTCCTGTTTCGTCAAATACGCCGAAACCGACGATAACGCCGCAACCTTACGTTAATAATCAGCCGCTTTCGGCAGACCTGCCATTTAAATTAGGCGAAACCTTGGAATACCAAATTACTGCCGCCGGAAAATATTTGGGCATTGTAACTCTGCAAATCAAAGAAAGAAAACTATTTAGGACAGTTGACAGTTTGTTGCTGACTGCAACCGTAACCGCGGCGCAACCCGACCAGCAGATTTTGAAATTGAATGATTCAATCCAAACGCAAATTAATCCTGTAACGCTTTCACCATTTGATTTTAATACTCGGTTCACTAATTTGTTCAATGCGTATAATCAAACCGTAAATTTTGATCAAATGAACGGCAAAGCACAGGTCAACGGCACGAACTTGGTTGATATGCCAACCGGAACACACAATCTTTTGTCCCTGGCTTACGCAATTCGTTCATTTAATTTAAAGCCGAGTAATGTCATAAAAAATCCTGTCAACGACACTCGCGTCGCGGTGCTTATCGGCTCAACGGCAAGCGTTTTCGTGCTGAAACCTTCAGAAGCCGAAGCCATAACCATAAATAACGAAAAAAATTCCGCCCAAGCTATTCAAATTGCCACAGGAAATCCGCAAGTTGACGCACTGAATTTTCAGCCGCGGATATGGTTGAGCAATGATGATTCGCGTGTTCCGCTTCGGTTGATGCTTGGAAGTTTTCAAGCCGATTTGATCTCAAAAAAAATCGTCCAACCTCAATAAATTTACAATTTTCAATTTATAGAATTATAACTTTCAGTTTTGTGTTTTCCCATATTGAAATTGAAATTTGATTTCATTTAACATACAATTTAATGGAATCAGTTCTTTTAGGAGTTATAAATCTATGAAAAAAGCAATCTTATTAATTTCAATTTTTATTTTGGGATTCTCCGCAAATGTTTTTGCTCAAGCTACTGAAGCGGACAAAATAGCAATAAAACAAACGGCATTGAATTACGCTGAAGGTTGGTATGAAGGAAACGCCGAAAAAATGGAAAGTGCGTTACATCCGAATTTGGCAAAACGACGCGCCGCCACAAATGAAAAAGGACAAAGCCGTCTTGATGAGCTTTCCGCAATGGGTTTGGTGCAGGGAACTCGCGCCGGTTTCGGAAAACAAACACCGAAAGCGGAACAGTTAAAAGAGGTTACAATTCTTGATATAACGGGAAATGCGGCAACTGTGAAATTGGAAATGCGTGATTGGGTTGACTATATGCACATTGCCAAATTTAACGGAAAATGGGTAATCGTGAATGTTCTTTGGGAATTGAAACCGAAAAAAACGGACAAATAATTTATGAAGCTAGCAAATTTGGAAGTCGGTGAAAAAGCCTTTGTTACTAATGTTTTAGGTGAAACATTGGTGGCAAAACGTCTGATGGAAATGGGCGTTGTGCCGGGCGTTTCGGTGCGTGTTGTAAAAAGTGCGCCGTTTGGTGATCCCATCGAAATTCGCGTTCGCGGTTATTCATTAGCTTTGAGAAAATCAGAGGCTGAAAAAATCGAAGTTCAAATTTCAAATTAAGTGAAATCAAAACAATCAAACCAATCATCCGAAATCGTAATTGCTCTTGCAGGAAATCCGAATGCGGGCAAAACAACTCTTTTTAATGTTTTGACGGGGCTGAAGCAGAAAGTTGCAAATTACCCGGGCGTTACGGTCGAGCGAAAGGAAGGCGTTTGGAAATTCGGTGACAAAACAGCGCGTTTGATTGATTTGCCCGGACTTTACAGTCTTGATGCGACATCGCTCGATGAACAAATTGCCCGCGATGTTTTGACAGGAAACGCGCCGAATTTACCAAAGCCTGACGCGATAATTGCTGTCGTTGACGCGACAAATCTGGAGCGGAATCTTTACCTTGTAACCCAGCTTTTTGAATACGAAATTCCGGTCGTTGTGGCATTGACGATGGTTGACGTTTTTGAAAAGCAAAAACACGAAATTGACGCTGAAAAATTATCGAAATCTCTTGGTGCGCCGGTTATTTCGATTACGGCTTCCAGCGGTCGCGGTATTGAAGAAATAGGCGGACAAATTTTCCAAGCAATAGGAAACACTTCTGATTTTCCATTCAAATTAAACGGGAATTCCAAAACCGACAATGCAAAAATCTTCGAGCGTTACAAGTTTATTTCAAACGCCGTGCAAGAATCTGTCAAACACAACGACCAAGCCGAACATAATTTTTCAGAAAAAATTGACCGCATTTTGACTCATAAATTCTTTGGACTTCTAATTTTAGTTGCGGTTCTTCTACTCGTCTTTCAAACAATTTTTTCCTGGGCGGAATTGCCGATGAATCTGCTCGAATCGGGTTTCGGTGCATTGAACGAATTTGTCAAAAGCAAACTTCCCGAAGGAATTTTGGCGGATTTAATCACGGATGGAATTATCGCCGGAGTCGGTGGCATTTTAGTTTTTTTGCCGCAGATTTTGTTGCTTTTTTTGTTTATTTCGCTTCTTGAAGACACAGGTTATATGGCACGAGCGGCGTTTTTGCTTGATAAGCTGATGTCGAAATTTGGGCTTCACGGTAAAGCATTTTTGCCTTTAATGAGCAGTTTTGCGTGTGCAATTCCGGGTGTGATGGCAACTCGAACCATAGAAAATCCGAAGGATAGATTAGCAACGATTCTAATTGCACCGCTTATGTCTTGCTCGGCTCGTCTTCCGGTTTATACGCTGATGATTGCGACATTTTTTGCGGGGCAAACCGTTTTCGGACTTATCTCACTCGGCGCAGTTTTAATGTTGGCGATGTATGCCCTCGGAATAATTGTGGCGATTATTATTGCTTTCTTATTGAAAAAAACTTTATTAAAATCCGAAACTCCGCCGTTTGTAATGGAACTTCCACCTTATCGTCTGCCCAATTTTCGCACGGTTTTTCAGAATATGTTCACTCGCGCCGGACTTTTTATTAAACGCGCCGGAACAGTAATTTTAGCAATTTCGATTGTTCTTTGGGCATTAACTTATTTTCCGCGTCCGGCAGAAACGTCTGAAAACGCGGTAATTACGGCAACAAGCGAAGAAAAATGCTCGTGTCCCGAAACCGAAGCACGTTTGAAGGAAGAAGCCAAAAAAGCCGAAGAAGCCAAGCAAAGTCTGGCACTTCAAAACAGTTATGCCGGAAAGCTCGGACACGCTATTGAACCATTAATTGCCCCACTGGGTTTCGATTGGAAAATCGGCATCGCATTGATTTCGTCTTTTGCCGCAAGAGAAGTTTTGGTTTCGACCTTGAGCATAATTTACAACGTCGGCAAAGACGCGGAAGAGGAAACGCTGACGAGTGCCATCCGCAATGCAAAACGCGAAGACGGAAGCGCGGTTTGGACACCTTTAACTGCTGTTACGCTAATGGTTTTCTTTGTTCTTGCAATGCAATGTATGTCAACTGTGGCAATTGTGCGGCGCGAAACGAATTCTTGGAAATGGACTTTGTTTATGGTCGGATATATGACCATTTTGGCTTACGTTGCCGCATTTTTGACTTATCAAGGCGGAAAATTTTTCGGATTTGGTTAATAAATGAGAAATGAGAAATGAGATTTTTAGTTCTCACTTCTCATTTCCCAATTCATTTATGGATTTTCAAAATATAATTGTCGGCATCATTTTTTTCGCGGCATTAGTTTATGTTGGTTTGATGATTTGGAACAAAGCCAAATTATTCAAACCGACAAATTTACCTTGTGTTGATGATTGTGGTTGCGGAACAAAATCTAAGAGCAAAATTTAATCGTCGTCGCTCTTCGGAGCGCAATCGGCTTCCGTCCAAGAAACAAGCGAAAATTCGCCAATGCGCTGTGAATAGACTTAAACTTCTCAAAAAATCATTCTTTACAAATGCAGTCTGCGTCTAACAATTCGGGGCGATATTCAAAGTGCATTGTGTCGTAATGATACCATTTTCCGCCCCAAATGAAACCGTTTTTTTCAAAAATCCGCACAATTTCAAGTGGAATTTGATTTTGATATTGATAAATTCCGTTCGCATCCGGTGAAAAATTGCGCCAATAATGAGAAAGTGCGACGTTTATATCAATCGTTGTTCCGAAACTATGTGTGCTTTGGCGTGTTGTTCCGGCAATCGTGCGCCAATTAAAAGTTCCTGCCGGATTTTGCAGAAATTTCATAAATTCGGGCGGCAAATTGTCTAATTCGTCCGAAATTTGTTTGAATTTTTTATCAATTCCGTTCACACTCGTAACACGAATCGTTTTGTTTATATTTTTCGGCATCCAAACAATCGAAACCAATTTTCGTTCGACTTCTTCCGCCGAATTTCCATACATTTTAAAGAAAAATGCTTCATTCCGAGCGCGTCCCGGATCGTAATTAGGCACTAATTTTTTTAAATAATCGTTTGTTTTCGGATAACATTGCGCCATCTGGTCTTTCAAATCGGCGGTGTTCAAAACAGTTTCATAGTCGGTTGGCTCAACGCCGTTGTCAAAAATCATCTGCGTCGAATCTTTCCATGTAACTATATTGTTTTCAATGGTTGTTAGATGATTCGGATAAGCACGAAGCAAGCATTCCGCTTTCACATTATCAGAAACTTTTTGTGCGGGAATTTCATATTTATTTTCGGTATTTGTTTTTGTGGTTGTTTCATTGAACGCAGTTCGACACGCTGCCGAAACAATTATGCTGATGAAAAGTAAGACAAAAATTTTTCGGTGCATAATTTACGAACTGAATAGTGTTGAAAGTTTTATCGCACAAATTAGTTGCGCTTGGTGAAAGTCCACGAATAATAGCGGTTTGCGTCTTTGCCGCTTCCCCAAAATCTTTTTCCGGCATTGGAAAGTTTTCCGTTATTAAGTCCGAGAACCCAATTATTGTCAGTTACAACGACCTTTGTTTCAATCATTGTAATTCTTCTCGTGTTTTTATCAACAAAACCCGTAAAAGTTATTTCCGAGCCGCCCTGTCGCATCGTTCCGTAAAACGTGCTTTGATTGACACTCTCGATTTCGAGTTTCGTTGGCTGCGAATCGAAAATCCCTTCCCAACTTCCAACCAGATTATCAATTTGATTTTGGGTAACTTTTTTAATCGGTTTTTTCTTGACAATCCGTTTTTTCTTCAGGTTTTTAGATGTTTTGGTTTGGGCTTGAACATTACTTTCGTTTGCAAATCCGCAGAAAAATAGAAACGAAAGAACAAGACCTGCAATCAGCAAAGTTTTTGATTTTTTCATAATTTTAAGCAACTAAGAAATGACTTTTGATTTAGGTAGAACGCCATTTTTATACATCTTTAATATTGCTCTGTCAACCTGAAAAACAATTCAGTCATTTCTTAAGCTGGTTTGACCGCTTCGTAAATCTTCAATTTGTTTTTTCAATTCCTTAACTTCTTCTTTCAAACGTGCAATACCTTTGAGATGTGCGTTTTGGCGTTTGTATTCGTCGAGCGGCTGGATGGGCGTTCCCCACCAAACTCCGGCGCGGACAATTTTGCCGGGCAAAACTCCGGCTTGCGAACCGATTATCGCGCCCGATTTCACAGTTGCGTGGTCGCCCATTCCGACTTGTCCGCCAATAACGCAATCGTCTTCGATAATTGTGCTACCCGAAATTCCGGTTTGCGCGGCGATCACGCATCTTTTACCGATTTGGACGTTATGGGCGATTTGGACGAGATTGTCAATTTTCGTCCCTTCACCGATGCGAGTTTCGCCCAACGCGCCGCGGTCAATACACGAGTTTGCGCCGATTTCGACGTTATCTTCAATTTCAACCGTGCCGATTTGCGGAAATTTTACATAACCGTTTGCGCCGTCGCGGACATAGCCGAAACCGTCTGCGCCGATGATTACGCCCGAATGAATTACGCAGTCAAATCCGATTGAAACATTGTCGTAAATCACACAATTCGGATAGATGGTTGTAAATTTTTTGATACTTACGTTGTTGCCGATTTTCACACCGTCGTGGATTTGCACACCTTCGCCGATGTAACTGTTTTCACCGATACTGACAAATGCGCCAATGTAATCGGCACGAACATACGCGCTTTCGGCAATTACGGCAGTTGGATGATTTTCCTTAAACCGTTGATTAGGCGGATAAAGTTCGGCGGCGATTTTTGCAAAGGCAAGTTTAGGATTTTTTACACGGATAATTGCTGTATTTTTTTGAGAGAAGTTTTCGGGAACAAACAAGCACGAAGCATTTGTTTCAAATTCTTTTTCGGTCGCTTCAATAAACGAAATTTCGCCTATTTCGGCGGTTTCGAGTGATGCTACACCAACGATTTCAATTTCACCGTCGCCTTCTAAAATTCCGTCTGTGATTTCCGCAATTTTTTTGAGATTCATTTGTGAAAATTGTGAGTTTTGCAATGGATTTTGTCAAATAAAGTTTTGAGTTCCAACTTCAGTTGGCTTTCTGCCCGCGAAGCGAAGCAGAAATTTGTTGTTAATTAAAGTTTTCGGTAAGTAACGAGGAAACCACAATCGCTTTGCGCGCGGTTTGCCAACTGAAGTTGGAACTCAAAACTTATGCGCTTCGTTTTTCAGCTTGGTCAATAACCGTTTGCAGGAAAATTTCCATTCCTTCAATTTCAAAACCGTGTTCGTGTTGCATTCTTTGTAAAACCGGTGCGCTTTCGCTGTCGAGAAAATCGAGGTCGGCTAAATCTAAAGTAATATTTTCGCCGATATGTTCACGCATATCGAGTGCAATTTTTTCGAGCAAAATCGCATCTTCAAGAGTTAATTCGCCTTCGACTCGTAAAAGATGCTTGTTGCGTTCTTTATCTATGATTTCGGTTATCGTGGTTGGCATTTTCGTTTTATACGTCAAGTTTCAGAGAAAAGTTATCATAAAAAAGAAGAGTTTGCAGAAAATTTTCTGCAAACTCTTGTCTTGCGGTTTGGTAGCAGATTATTCGGTAGATTTTTCGGTAGGTCTGTCTTTGCGGTTTTTTCTTCTTTCCTTCATTCTTTCTTCAAATTTTTCCTTCATCGCTTTTGCTTTTTCGCGTTGCTCGGCGGTTAAGATTTGGAAAATTTGGGATTTAGTGCGTTCTTTTTCAACGATTAAAAGCGAGGTTAAACTGCCTTGTTCATCAGCAAGTTGTTTGACCTTTGTTTCATCAAAATTACCGTTTGCGGTTAATTCTTCCATTTTTTGACGATTTTCTTTGAGCGATTCAAAAATCGGATGAACTTTTTCCTTTTCGGCTTCCATAATTTGTTTGATTTGTGTTTTTTGTTCGTCAGACAAATTTAATTCTTTCGCTATTCGTCCAAACAAAAAACCGCCGTGTCCGCGTCCGAAATCGCCGCCGCCGCGTTGGGCATAAACCAAAACCGAACCGATGCTTAAAGTTACGAGTGCAATTGCTGCAAAAATTATTTTCTTCATTTTTTTATCTCCTAAAATTTTCTATAATTGCAACGCCAATATTTTAGCGTTCAAGGTATAAGACGATTTCAATAACCGAAAAAATGTCGAAATATGGTGAAGTTGTGTAAAGAATTGTAAAACATCAAGCGAAACCAAAAAAATTGGCGTAAAATTATTAAAGTTATGAATCAAATACTCTTGATAGACGACGACGAAGAACTTTGCGAACTGGTTTCGGAGTATCTGACAGTCGAAGGTTTTTCCGTTGAATCTGTTCACGACGGCGCAAGCGGGCTTGAAAATGCCAAAGCGGAAATGCACGATTTAGTAATTTTAGATGTGATGTTGCCGAAAATGAACGGTTTTGATGTTTTAAGAAATTTGCGCCTCACGTCAAAAATTCCGGTTTTGATGTTAACGGCTCGTGGAGATGATATGGAAAGAATCGTCGGGCTTGAAATCGGTGCGGACGATTATTTGCCTAAGCCGTTTAATCCGCGTGAACTTGTAGCGCGAATTCGGGCGATTTTAAGAAGATCAAGCGAAACGGAAGTGCAAATACCGTCTGAAAAAATCCAAGTCGAAGACCTTGAAGTTTCTATCTCGGCGCGTTCCGCCAAAAAAGAAGGTGAAGATTTGGGACTGACGGCAGTCGAATTCGATTTGCTTGTTGCCCTTTTGAGAGAAGCCGGAAAAGTCGTTAAAAAAGAAGATTTGAGCGAAACTGTTTTAGAACGCAAACTTTCGCCATTTGACCGCAGTTTGGATATGCACATTTCAAACCTGCGAAAAAAACTCGGTGATCGTGCCGATGGTGATGAACGAATAAAAACAATTCGCTCGGTTGGATATATTTATACAGTTCATAGTTCGTAGTGTAAGGTTCGTAGTTGGATTTTCCGCTAAGAACTTTGCACTATAAACTATGCGTTATTCACTGAAAATGAGTTTATTCTTAAAAATTTTTCTCTGGTTTTGGCTGGCGATTGCATTGATTGTCGGCGCGGTTACGGTTGTAAATTTGTCAACACAATCCGAACCTTTGACGCGCCAATGGCAGACTTTTGTCGGCGAAGCCGTGTTGACTAATTCGCAGACGGCTTTGCAAATTTATGAAAATGAAGGGCGAAACGGATTGGAAACTTATCTAAATCGTCACGCTCGAACTGAACGCATCAATGGCATTGGATTTTTTGACCAAAGCGGTAATCAAATTGCCGGAACTGAAATCGCGCCGGAAGGTAGAGAACTTTTACGAACAGCAACGAACAGCGAAAATGTCGAGTTTTTGCGTCTTCCCGAACAAACTCTGGCAGCGAGAAAATTGCCTGACAGTAAGGGAAAAACCTACGTTTTTCTGATTCAATTCAAACGTCCGCCGCCGATTTCTTTATGGAATGAACTTCAAAATCGCTGGTTGCAAATTTTAGTAACGATTTTGACTGCCGGACTTGTTTGTTACGGTTTGGCACGTTATCTTTCATCGCCGATTGGCAAAATTCGTCGCGCCACGAAGAAGTTTGCTAAAGGCGATTTGCAAACCCGTGTCGGCGCGGAAGTCGGCAATCGCCGCGATGAACTTGCTTCATTGGCGCGGGATTTTGACGAAATGGCGGAGAGAATCGAAAATCTCCTGACTTCGCAAAAACGTCTGACTCAGGACATTTCGCACGAATTGCGTTCGCCTTTGGCGCGTTTGAATGTCGCGCTCGAAATAGCCAAACAAAAAAGCGTAAATGAAGCAACTGCACCGATTTTGGAGCGAATCGAAACCGAATCGAACCGCTTGAACGAAATGATCGGACGGCTTCTGATGCTTTCAAAATTGGAAAGCGGTGCGGGCGATTACAGCAAACGGAAATTAAATCTGACAAAATTAGTTGAAACCGTTGCGGCAGACGCTGATTATGAGGCGAAGGCAAATAAGAAAGCTGTAAAAATAGTCGAAAAACAAGATTTGCAAGTTTTCGGCAACGAAAATCTTTTGCGTAGCGCGGTCGAAAATGTTCTCAGAAATGCTGTTCGTTATACAACTTCCGATGTTGAAGTATCGCTCAAAAACGGAGGCGGACAAGCGAAAATCGTTGTCCGCGATTACGGCGAAGGTGTGCCGGAAGATGAACTCGAAAAACTTTTTCGCCCGTTTCATCGCGTTGGCGAAGACCGCACACGCAGAACCGGCGGCATCGGGTTAGGGTTGGCAATTGCCGAACGCGCAGTTCATGCTCACGAAGGCACAATATCGGCAAAAAATACGGAAAACGGATTATTGGTTGAAATAATTTTGCCTGTGTTGAATTGAATAATTCTGTAATGCCCTCATTTTGGCGGCATTACAGAATTATTTGCTTCTTGCGGCAATGAATGACTTAACACCTGCGATGATAAATGACAGGCAAACAAATGCCATTGAAATTTGAGCGATAAACGAAGTCATATTTTTAATGGCTTCGCCCGCCAACAAGCCTTTGATCGCCGGACTGAATAGAACGCCGATTAAACCCAAAAGCGCAACCACCAATGCGGCGTGCATCAAATGTTTCCGTAAATTTTCCTTCATCTGTGCGAATAAACCTAATAAAATTAACGGCACACCGAAAAACAAGGGAATTAACGCTGTAATTGAAAATTTTCCATCGGATTGTGCGGCAATTCCGCCTACAATTCCGATTAAACTTAATAAAACTCCACAAATAATTGAATAAGTTGGCATAATTAGATTGTCTTAAATTCACTTCATTTTATCAATCAGTTCGGAAAGTTTTTTTGCTTTTTCCGCATCAATCGGTTCGAGACGTTGAAGTGCTTGCCGGGCGGCGATTTTATTGTTCAACGAAATATAAGCCAAACCTGTTTTATACATTGCCTCTGCATTTGTTTTGTCAAAGTCATTGACTTTTATGTATTGAACAATCGCATAATCGTCTTTTTTCAGCGCAGTATAATTATCGCCCAAAGCCATCAAAATCTTCGGGTTTTTAAAATCGGTTTTCGCCGCTTGTTGATAAAACGGCGAAGCAGTTTCATATTCTTTCCGAGAATTATAAAGGTTTCCGAGTTCAAAGTTCGCTTCGGCGTGTTCGGATTTAATTTTCAGAACCTCTTTGAATGCGGTAATGGCTTCATTGTCTTTTTTTAAGGCTTGGAAACTTTTACCGAGATAAAGTTGGGCTTCTAAATTTTTGGAATCCGTTTTAATGACTTCTTGAAAGCCGGCAGCGGCTTTTTCAAAATTCTTTGCATCAAAATCGGATTTTGCCTGCGAAAAACTTCCTGTTGAAGTAGGTGAAGAAACTGTTTCAGGCGTTGAAGATTTATCCGCAACAGGCGAAGTTTTTTCGATACGTTTGGTTGTTTTTGAATCATTGGTTTCGCCGGGTTTATAACATCCGACGACCAAAAATAACGGTAATATAAGCAGAAAAATCTTTGTTTTCATAATTTTGTAATTTGTTGCCAAGTCGCTACTGCTTCTTGTTCTCATTTGAATTTACATCGGACGAAATTCGCGCCACCAAGGATATTTTCCCTGCAAAATGCTTCCGAAACTTGTTGTCGGTGCCAGCAAAACGCGAAAAAATTTAATAATGACTTTATTCTTATACTTTTTTTCTAACCAATTTTTCAAAACATATTTTTCAAAAATATCTTCGGCAATTAACCAAGCTGTGCCAACTGTCGGGGTAATGACTAAATCAACCCAAGCCATTGTGCTGTATCCGTTTTTTCGCCGTTTGCCGACATTGCCGATGGTGGCTTCGCTGATTGGTCCCATTTCAAATTGAATACTGTAAATGGTTGACCAAACAAAGGCTTTGACACGGCTTTCCCAATAAATTTTTGATGTGCCGAATTCTTCTCTTTTTGCTCGTTCGCTGTTTTGAATAAAAATTCTGCCCGTTATTGACCCTTGAATTGGATGTGCGATGTAATTCGTAAAAGCATTGTCGCCATCGTTCCAACCACGCAAATTTGTTACGGCTTCACCCCAATCTTTGAAAAACTTTCCACCGAGTTCATCGCGGGTTTTCTTCTGAAATAAACGAAAAGAATGTTGGAGACCAAGAAAAATTCCCGTTTGTAAAAAAGCCGTTTTCCATTGAAATTTTTCACTCGACTTATTTTGCGAGAAATTACTTTTCTTTTGTGATTGTATTTCTTTTTTTAATTTGTTTATATCCAGTTCTGCTTTAAATTCATTTTCAAACAAAACATTTTGTTTCTTTGTAAAATCTCTTAAAACGACTTTCGTATCAAGAAGTTTCGGTTTTTCATTTTCCGATTCATTCAATTTACCAAAACTGCGAAATTCGTTTAAAACAGGCGCGGAAATTTTGATTTCCTGTGCCAATCCCCCTTTATACATTATGCAAATAGCGAAGAAGTAAAGAAAAATTCTCATACCACAATACCCCTGAGTGACTTGGAAACTATTTTATTATAAATTTATGCCAGACCGTCAAACGGCAAAACCTTTTCAAGAAATGCAAGTTGTGTTTCAAAGGGGTTGAGACACGGTTTTAGATAGAATCAAAACTTTAGTAAGCCTTTGCAAATAAAACTCTTTTTGCTGATTCTTTACCTGAATAAACGCACGTTCCGCTTTGTGCGATTGAATTGAACGGAATACAGCGAATAGTCGCTTTAGTTTCCGCTTTGATTTTTTCTTCGGTTTCGGCAGTTCCGTCCCAATGCGCGAGGACAAAGCCGCCTTTTTCGATTTGGGCTTTGAATTCGTCCCAAGTTTCAACGACAAAAGTGTTTTCTTCACGGAATTTAAGAGCTTTTTTGTAAATATTTGTTTGTATTTCTTCGAGCAAATTTTCAACAAAATCAGCAATTCCTTCGATTGAAACGGATTCTTTGGTTAAAGTATCGCGCCGCGCAACTTCGATTACATTATTTTCCAAATCGCGCATTCCCAAACCGAGACGCACGGGAACACCTTTGAGTTCGTATTCAGCAAATTTCCAACCCGAACGCTGTTTGTCGTCGTCGTCATATTTGACTGAAATTCCTTTCGCTTTCAACGCTTCAAAAATCGGATTAACGGCTTCAGTGATTTTCGCCAAATCTTCTTCGCTTCGATGAATCGGAATAATTACGACTTGAATCGGCGCAAGTTTCGGTGGTAAAACTAATCCGTTATCGTCGGAATGCGCCATAATCAATGCGCCCATCAAACGAGTCGAAACGCCCCACGAAGTCGCCCACGGATGTTCAAGTTTGCCTTCTTTGTTAGTAAATTGAACGTCAAAACCTTTCGCAAAATTTTGTCCGAGAAAATGCGAAGTTCCGCATTGCAGAGCTTTTCCGTCCTGCATTAAACCTTCGATGCAAAGCGTATCTTCCGCGCCGGCAAATCTTTCGCTTTCGGTTTTCGCGCCTTGAATAACCGGCAAAGCCAGCCAATTTTCGGCAAAATCCGCGTAAACGCCGAGCATTTTGTTAGTTTCTTCAATCGCTTCGGCTTCGGTTGCGTGCGCTGTGTGTCCTTCCTGCCAGAGAAATTCTGCCGTTCGCAGAAAAATTCTGGTTCGCATTTCCCAACGCACGACATTTGCCCATTGATTGATAAGCAACGGCAAATCGCGCCACGATTGAATCCAGCCTTTGTATGTATTCCAAATGACGGCTTCCGATGTCGGGCGAATAATCAATTCTTCTTCTAATTTCGCGTTCGGATCAACAATCAAGCCTTTGCCGTCGGGATTTGCTTTTAAACGATAATGCGTTACAACGGCGCATTCTTTGGCAAAACCTTCGGCGTGTTCTTCTTCTTTCTCAAGAAAAGATTTCGGCACGAAAAGCGGAAAATATGCGTTGACGTGACCTGTCGCTTTGAACATATCGTCAAGCGCACTTTGCATTTTTTCCCAAATCGCAAAGCCGTAGGGTTTTATCACCATACAACCGCGAACTGCCGAGTTTTCCGCCAAATTCGCACGTTTAACGATTTCGTTATACCACTCCGAATAATTTTCGCTTCTTTTAGGTAATGCTTTGCTCATAATTCAAAAGTGAAATGATAAAACAAATCTTGGAAAGAAACAATTTGCGTTTATTTTTAGGTTGGTTTGGTGGTAAATTATTGCTATGGCTCTGGCGAAACCGAAAGTTTATTTTTATACGACGGAAGAGTATTTAGAGATTGACCGCGCAACCGATGAACGCTATGAGTATATTGACGGCGAAATCTTTCAAATGGCGGGCGAAAGCGGCGAACACGGCGATATTTGCACGAATTTGGTGAGCGGACTTAAGCCACAGTTAAAAGACAAAAATTGTCGTGTTCGTTCCAAAGATACGAAAGTCAAAAGCGGCGCAATTTATCACAAAAGCAATCAAGTGGCGAAAGGAATGTTTTCTTATCCTGATGTCGTGATTATTTGCGGCGAACCCGAATATCACGATAAACACCGCGATATTATTTTAAATCCTAAAGTTATTATCGAAGTATTATCTGATTCAACTGCACAATTTGACCGCACTGATAAATTTATGCGCTATCGAATGTTTAATGATACTTTGTCCGATTATATTTTGATTTCGCAGGACGAACCGATAATCGAACATTTTGTTCGGGACGAAAATAATAATTGGATACCGCGAACTTTTGTCGGATTAAATAAAACTATCAAAATCGAATCGGTCGGTTGCGAATTGTCTCTCGCCGAAATTTATGAACTCGTTGAATTTTCCGATGAAATTCTGAGGGAAATCGAGCAAAATCATTATTATTAAAATGAACGACTTTAAATTAAACTTCCAAGACATAGAAACAGCTTTTGCCGATAAGTCGAACTCGGAATTGAAGGAGAAATATCGCCTTTTCAAGATGATGAGTTCGCCTTTTCTGGTTGGCATCGGCACTTCGATCACGAATTTTGCCTTTTCCATCGGTTTGCCGATTTCGGGTTTGATAAAAGCGACGATGTTCGAGCAATTTTGTGGCGGCGAGACAATCGAAGAGTGTGAAAAAACGATTAAAAAACTCGGTTTGTCGCACATCGGGACAATTTTAGATTATTCCGTCGAAGGGAAATTTGCCGAAGAAGATTTCGAGCGTGCCAAAGAAGAAACGATTCTAAACTTAAAACGTGCCAAAGGTGATGAGAATATTCCGTTTGCGGTTTTCAAAGTTACCGGAATTGCTCCATTCGGAACGCTCGAGAAAGTTAGTGCGGGAAGTGTTTTGCCGGAAAAAAATCAAGTTAAATGGGAAGCCGTAAAACGCCGCGTAAATGAAATTTGCGAATTTGCTCATTCAATCGAACAACCGATTTTTATTGATGCAGAAGAAACTTGGATACAAAACGCGATTGATGAATTAGCGACCGAAATGATGGAAAAATATAACCGTGAAAAAGCGATTGTTTATAATACGATTCAGCTTTATCGCCACGACCGTCTTGAATATTTGAAAAAATCTCACTCTGAAGCAAAATCAAAAGGTTACATTTTAGGAGAAAAGCTCGTTCGTGGCGCATATATGGAAAAAGAGCGTGCAAGAGCCGAAGAATTAGGTTATCCAAGTCCGATTCAGCCGGACAAATCTGCAACTGACAGAGATTATGATGCCGCAGTAAATTATTGTTTAGAAAATGTCGAAACAATTGCTTTTGTTGCCGGAACGCACAACGAACTCAGCACACAAACACTCGCGCAGAAAATGCACGAAAAAGGAATTGCGCCAAATCATCCGCACGTTTACTTTTCGCAACTTTACGGGATGAGCGACAATCTTTCCTACGTTTTGGCGAAAAGCGATTACAATGTTTCAAAATATGTTCCTTACGGTCCGGTCAAAGATGCGATTCCGTATCTTACGCGCCGCGCACAGGAAAACACTTCGGTAATGGGACAAGTCAGCCGCGAACTCGATTTGATTGGTAAAGAATTAAAAAGACGGAACATTTAAGATTTATCATTGAACATTTATCGGATATTCAACGTAAATTCCGATAATTGAAAATAGAATGAATTCAAATGATAAATTTCCAATGTTAAATGATTATGTTTTGCCCGAAATGCGGAAATGCTGACCAAAAACAAAATACGTTTTGCCGAAATTGCGGCACGTTTTTGCCTGATTTCGATAAATTAAAAACTTCCGAAACATCGCCCGAAACAAATTTGAGGGCAAATATTGTTTTGAGTTCGATGACGGCAATTGTTAGTTTGACGTTAGCGATTTTGCTTTATTATTTTTTTCTCGGCAAACCTGACACACCGATTATTATTTATCTGACGGCAGGATTTTTAACAGCAATGTTCTTTTGGCAAGCACAAAGTTTTTGGCGAACTTTGCTTTTGAAAAAACAATTTCCAAAAAGAAATGTCGAAACAAACTACGAATTAAAAGACGCGAAAACAGGCAAATTGCTCAACGAGCCTGATTTTGAAATGCACATTCCGGCAAGCATTGTCGAAAATACGACTAAACATCTCGACAAAATTCCACGAAAATCATCTTAAACCGAGAAGCAGACGAATCGAAAGGTCTGAAATCTTGCGTTCTCTGTTTTTCCAATCTTCCAAAGGCTTTAAATCAGAATCATTTAGCGGTGTGTTCATCATTCGCGCCGTTTGTGTGGATTCAAAAGCACGATTTGTCAGCGCAACGTGTGGAATGCTGATTGTCAAAGGCATTCGATTTTCCAACGCCGAATCTGCCATTTCGACATCGAGGAACATTTCGTTGTAAGCCGCTAAATGCCAGATTTTTTCGCCTTCGTGTTCGCTTATTGCCAAAAGCCGTAAAAGCCCGAAACCGCTCTCGATTTGAAAAATTAAATAATCGCCTGCTTGAAAATTTTGAGACATAATTCTATTTGCGATTTTAAATTTGCGATTTGCGATTTGGCAAGTTGATAATCGAACAATGATTGATTATCAAGAAATGTTGGACGTGGCGATTGAAGAAGCTCGGATTGGTTTAAGCGAAGGTGGAATTCCGATTGGCGCGGCACTTTTTGACCGCAACGGAAATCTGTTAGGCAAAGGACATAATCGGCGCGTGCAAGAAAATGACGCATCGGTTCACGGCGAAACCGACGCTTTTCGCAAAAGCGGACGGCAGAAATCTTACGCAAATAAGATTATGGTTACGACGCTTGCGCCATGTTGGTATTGTTCGGGTTTGGTTCGGCAATTTAAAATCGGCACGGTTGTTGTCGGCGAATCGGTAAATTTTGACGGCGGAATCGAATGGTTACGCGAAAACGGCGTTGAAGTTATTGATTTGAATTCCGGCGAATGTATAGAAATGTTGGGCGAATATATCAAACAAAACCCCGAAATCTGGAACGAAGATATTGGCGAGGAATAAAATTGAAACCTTGTTTGAAAACTTGAAAAGTAATAAGAAATTAACCACGAAATAACACGAATCGGCACGAAATTTTTCCGACTTTCGACTTCTTTCGTGTATTTTCGTGTTATTTCGTGGTAAAAAATCTTAAAATCGGAGTTTTCAAACAGATTCCTAATCAAAAACGAGTTCGATTTTCATTTCTTTCATCACATCGCTGATCGGATTTGCCACGCCATAATTGTTGACTACGATTTGCGCGGTTTCTTCGGCATCTTTTACATCAATCTTGCCGTTTGCACCCGCAAATATCAGTCCGACAGCGTTGTTTTCGCCGTCAACGAGCAGCGAACCGCTGTCGCCTTTGTCAACAAATTTTTCGTATTGCGTTTTGTCGGTTTCGGTCAAAAATTGGTCGGCGAAAAATGCTTCTTTGCCCGTGCGGTCGTATTTTATCCAAATATCGAGCGCAACGGAGAAAAGTTTTCCGCTCGTGTAGCCGGTCGTGCGTCCGAATTTTTGATTTTTTTCGCCGATTTCGACTTCTTCTTTTTCGGCGTAGCGTTTGATTTCGCCGATGAATGGCAGAAGAAATTTATATTCTTGCTGTTTGAAAAGTTTGGCGATTGCCACATCAATTCGGTTTGCGTCCGTTACGTCGTTTTCAAATTTCAGCGGCGAAAGTTTTGTCAATTCGGCAATCGCACGGCTTTGTCCGCCTTCGCCCGGACTCGGTTGCAAGATAAAATCGTGGGCTTCGACGTTCATTCGCCGCAAATCGGCGAAAACGTGCGAATTACTCAAAAGATAAATCTCCGAACGCCGCATAATGAAGGATTTTTTGCGGCAAAAATAGCCGATTGTGCCACTGTTCCCGTCCAAATTCGCATTTGCGCCGCTGATTCCGCCGACGATTGTTTCCTGATGTCCGCGAATCAGTTTTTTATATTCTTCGGTCGAAAAATTTGCAAAAAAATCTTGCCCTGAAAGAAAACTCGCTTGCGGCATCAGCACGACAACGAGCGGAATATTTTCAAAGACATTCGGAATTTGCTCATTCGGATTTGCGTCAAACGGCGGTTCGTTTGAATTGTTGACAAAAATCTGTATGCAAAATTCGCCCGAAGCAAGTTTGCCGATGCCGATGCCGTGAATCTTTTTTGACGCGCCTTTGCGTAGCCAGCGCATCGTCAATTTGTTTTTGATTTTGATGATGTTCCGTAAAGCCGGAACATTTTTGTTGCGCGGCGCACGGCGCAATGATTTGGCGCGTAGATATTTTGAAACTAAATACCAAACAATCCACACCGCAACCAACGACGCGACAACCCAAGTTATTTGCGAATCATATTGAATGACTTCTTCAATTTTGGTATATTCTCTTACTTCAGCAAAAAAAAATAAAATCATAAATAAAAATAAGAGCGCAAAATTTGGTTTCGCGCTCTGAATTTCAATAAAATCAACTTAATCGCCTCCGCCTCCAATCGGATGACAGAAAACCAATTCGCCGACTGCACCGCCGCGAAGCCGTTCGGAATCGGAATTTTCCTTTGAAATTTCAAGTTCAAAACTCGTTCCTGAAGTGTCCGCAAAATACTTGTAATATTCGGGCATATCGCTATAAACCGCGTCTTCGCTGTAATCCATATTGACGATTTCGATTCGCACGGGAAGCCCGCTCATTCGCGGAAAAGTATGCACATCTTCCGCGTCGCCGATTTTGATTTTGAAAACAACTTCGTCCGCTTCCAATTTTACGCCGACAGTTTCCGCCACGTTTCCAAAGACTTCGCGGCTTGTTTCGTTGCCGTCCGCGTCTTTTTCAATCTTTTCAAAAAACAGATTCGTGTCCAATTTATGCGCGTAGAAAAATCCGTTTTCGATAGCGACCAGACTCGTCGGAAATGCGTCTGATTTCGTGTCTTTGACCAAATTTTCGCCGTGTAGATTTTCAAGACTGACGACCCAATTATAATCATTAAAATCTTCGCTCGTCAGACGGTCAAAATCTTCGTTGCGATAAACTTCAAAACCTTCGACGGCAGAATTTCCGTTTGTTGTAATTGAAATTTCAACGCCCTCGTCAGGCAAATTTTCATAAACTTTCACATCTTCATAAACAATCACATCGCGCTCTAAACCGTCTTTGAAAACAGGTTTTTGAATTTTCACGCTCAAATTGTGTTTCCCGTCGCGGACGACCTCGATTTCGCCTCTCTGCCGCGACCGGCTGAAATTGACGATTCCCATTCCCGTAAATCTAACCAACGCTGTGGCTGTGCTTTCTTTGATTGACATTTTTTTTGTTCTCCTAAAATTTCAAAAATTAAATACTGCAACTCTATGTGTCGTTTTCGCGCAAAACGTAACGAATTTTTTATTTTTTTTCACTGCATGTCCAACCTCTGCCTTTTTCACAGGAAAATGATTTTTGTTTTGTTGGAAGGATGATATTAGGTTCTTTAACCGCACCGACAGCCGATTGCAGTATAATTGTCCAAAAATAAGACACAGTAACACCGGCTTTGAAGCAACTTATATACGAAGCGTAAGTATCAGTTAGAGTCAGTTCGGCGGTTGCGGTTTTTCTGTATTTTATTTGATATTCTTTTATGATTTCCGCTTTTTCACGCTCAATACTACTGCGAAAAAACGACTCATTTTTATTTACTAGAAACCATCTTTCATTCGCAAACTGAGGAATGCACGGATCGGGCGGAATTGGCGTTGGTGTTCGCGGAGGCGTTACAGTCGGGGTTGGTGTCGGTGTTACTGTAACAGTTTTTGTTGGAGTAACAGACGGTGTTGGTGTTGGTGTCAATGTCGGCGAAGCCGTTTCATTGGGGGAAACTGTCGGCAAAGGTGTTTGTTCATCGGTTATTTGAATCGTCGGCTCGATTTTTGGCGAAATTGTCGGCGAAGGCGAAATATTTTGTGCTTTTTCATCCGGTTTGGTCGGCAAATTTATGTAAATTTTCATCGCTACCACGCTAATCACCAAAATCATTATCAAAACTGTTACCAAAAGTTTTGAAATTCTGATTAACTTTTCTTTCCGCATCTGTTGCCGAAAAACTTGGCGCGAATGTGAAACCGCCTCCGCTCCTTCATTCCAAAGCGCGTCCGATTGCTTCATTTCGACCAGCGGAATTCCATCAGCAAGGCAAAACGCCAAATTTGCATCTTCATAAAAACTTCTACATTTCGGGCAATATTTCATAGCTTGACAATCGCGGCTTTGCCGCCCGATGTGCGGAAAGGCTTTGCCTTTCCGACAGGTTATTTTTATCATTTTGAGGCTATGCCTCATCTTCCGAACGGCTCAAGGCGTAGCCTTTCGCCGGAAATATAACCAAAATCTATCGGCGAGGCAAAGCCATCGCCGCACATCAGGCGGCACAGCCACGAAAAGAAATCACTGCTAATAATTCGCAAAACCACCGACCAAATTAAACGCCGACCAAAAATATGGTGCGTTAAACTCTTGTGTTTTCAGCATTTCAAGCTGTGATTCGCGCAAAGACGCAACGGACGAAA
Organism: uncultured Blastocatellaceae bacterium; assembly: GCA_964548225.1. Lineage (GTDB taxonomy): Bacteria > Acidobacteriota > Blastocatellia > Pyrinomonadales > Pyrinomonadaceae > CALMEH01. The sequence continues at coordinate 23,835 of CAZJQP010000029.1, forward strand.
GATTTTTGTTCCGACGGTTTTTGTGAAAATTTATCATCAAATTCTGCGTCGCTTCCGAATCAACTTTCCAACTGCTTGCCGCAACAATCGGCGTTCCCATTGCCAGAAAAGTGCGCGAAATGCCGACCGCGCCTTCGCCTTTGAAAAGTTTTTCGCCGCCCGTTTCACACGCTGAAAGCACGACAAGTTTTGCGCGTTTCAGACGCTTTTCCGAAAGTTCAAACGAGCGCAAATCACCGCCCGCAAACAGCAGTTTTGAATTCGCCGAAGATTGTTCATTAACCACAAAATGTCCCGCAAAATGAACGATTTCCGCCGTTTCCAAATTTTTCAAAAAAACTTCCTTCGTTGCCTGTTCGCCTGTGAAAATCTGTTTTGTCGGATAATCTTTGGCAGTTTCTTTAGCTTCCGTTTCGGCTTGCGGCAAATCCGCCAAATTCACATTTTCCGCACGGTCAAACGCCGGATTTCCGATGCTCAAAAGGTTTTCATTCTTAACCGTTTCTTTCGATTTCGCATTCTCCGAAGCCAAAACAAAAACCGATGCGCTCGGACTGTAAAAAATCGGATAACTTTCAATTAAATACTTTCCGTTTTCCTTAAGAAGCGCGGCAAAAGGCATAGAATTTAATGATTTGTCGGGAATAAAGCAAATTGTTTTCCCTGCATCTAAATTTCTCGGAAATAAAATCACATAAAGGTCAAACGACTTGTCCGCCAAATCTTCTTTAGACTGTTTGGCTAAAACAGCTTGCCGAAATTCGCTTACTTTTTTTTCGAGTTCGGCTGATGAAATTCGCCTTTCGACAAACTCGAATTTATCTTTTCCGATTGTCCAAATCGCCAATTTTTCATCCAAAACCGCATATTTCACAATCAAAACATTTTCCGGCATTCGCGCTCTGATTTCTTCGAGCGTCAGAGGTTTGGCAACCACCGAAAATTCGTTTTCCAATTCGGCAATGGGCTTATCGGCACGAACAAAATCAAGCAAAGAACGCGCCTTTGAAGTTTCGGAAAATTCAAACGCTTTTTGCACATCATTTCGTTCCAAAGCATCGGAAATCGCCGCATCGAAAATGATTTGCTCATTTGCAAAAAACGCCTGACGCTCCGAATCCTTGCGAATATTTTGACGGTTTTCTTCCGCTAATTTCAAAACTGTTTCGAGTTCCGTCTGAAATTCATCTGTTTTGTTAAGTTTCTGCAAGCAAAGAAGTTTTCCTTTGCGGACGTTGTATAAATTGTAAGTTGTTTGAGGAATTTTGCCGTAAAATTCGAGAGCTTTGTCATAATCCGCAATAGCTTCGGCGCAATTTTGCATTTTGCTTTTTACATCCGCCCGCGTCAAAAATGTATCGGCGATTGTGCGCGTATTTTCGAGACTTTCTTCACGAATCAAAGCAATCGCGTTTGACTCGTCGGCATATTTCAAGGCTTCATCAAATCTTCCATTTTTTGCCAAAATCTTTATTAATTCTCTCAAAGAATCATTGACTGCATTTGTTTTTGTCAAAATATCACGACTCGTAAGCAGACTCTCTTTGCTGAAATCAATCGTTGTAATATTATAGTCAAATGTTGAGAGCAAACGGGTTGCGGTGAACAAATTGCGGTAGGTTTGCGACACTTCGATAAAGTAAGCAGTTTTGTTATCTAAGGCTTTGACTATGTAAAATAAAGCTGGTTGCGTTTCGCCAAAATAGTCATATAGAAACGCTAAACTCTCCGAATTTCGCGTTATTTCAAAGAAATTATCGGTTTCCTCGGAAATTTTCAGAGCGGTCTTTTTTGACTGAATGCCTTGTGAGAATTGACGTTGCCTAAAATCACAAACACTCAACCAATAATGTGCCGTTGGCAAAAAAATCCTGAAATTTTGCTGCTCGCTCAATTGAATCAACGCATTCAGACGTTTGCGGCTTTCGTCAATCTTGCTGACATCAACTAACATTTGCGCCGCCCAAATATCGGATATGTTGGCTTCAGCTTCGTTGCCGAGTTTGAGAAATTGTATTTTGCTTTGGTCGAAAAGTTCGATAGATTTTTCGTATTTACCTTTGCTCACCAATTCACGACCTTCAAAACGTAAATTCTTTGCTTCCAGAAGTTTATCAATCTTATCGTTTTCAACTTTCGCGTAAAAATCGGCTAATTCGGCGAAAAAAAAATCGGCGTGTTTCTCGCGTTCGAGTTTGCCGATAAATTGCAAGGCTTCCAAAGATTCTTTCGCGCCGCCACTGTCGCTAGCTTTCCGCGATTCCAAAATCCTTCGCGTCAGTTGTTCGCCGAGTGAAACGGCATTAAACATTCCTTTTGTTTCGTTATGAATTTTCCACGCAAATTTCTCGTCGCCGTTGCGAAAGGCAGTGAGAAAATCTTCCAAAACGTCTTCTTTTTTCTTCAAATTGCTTTGTTGATTTTGAATTTTTTCAAGATTTTTTCGTGCTTCGTCCGCCCATTTTGAAGTCGAATCTTTTTGCAGATACAAATTCCAAGATTCCTTCGCTTGATTCGGCAAATTCAATTCTTGCAGAGCGAGAGATTTATTAAACAATGCTTCGAGCAGATTTGCGTCGAGTTCAAATGCCTTTGAAAACGCTTCGTTGGCGCGGGCGAGATTTTCGAGTTTTTGCGTTCGTTCGCCCGATTTTGCAAGTTCAAAATATGCCGACCCCAAATCGTTGTAATATTTAGCAGTTTTGTTATCTAAAGAAACAGACTTTTCGAGATTTTTGATTGCGTCTGCAAATTTTGCCTGTGTCAGATAAAAAACGCCGAGCGCGTGGAAATTTTTTGCCGTTGGGTTTTTGTCAACGGCTTCAAGCAATTTTGTTTCAATCAAACGTAACTTATTTTTATTCGTATCCGTTTCCACGTTTCCGCGAACGACAATTTGCGGTGCGTATTCAAACGACGAAATGCGCGATTCGGTTGGACGTTCTTTGTTGTAAATCGTCTGCAATTCAGCGAGTTCCGCCGAACTACTGCGTGTTAAAATGTATATCGAAACGCCGACAAATAAAATCGCTAAAACCGCAAAACCCGACAGAAAAGCCGGTTTGCGAAACAGATTTTTGATTGAATCAAAAACGGAAACTTTTTCAGTTTCATTAACTTTTTCAGCAATCGCTTTTTGTCTAAGTTGTTGTGTAAGTTCGAGTTTCCATTTTCTTTCGTTACTGGCAAAGAAAAATTCGTCAGCCGATTTTTTATCTTCGGCGTTTAATTCATCTAAAACATATTGATTGATAATTTCGTCTTCGCATTCCTCGACTTCGGCACAAAATTCGTCATCAGAAAACAGCAATTCCTCAATCGCCGACAATTTTTCTTCGTCGGAAATTCGGCAGAGCAAATAATCTCTGATGTTTTCTTTATTTTTGAGTGTTTCGTTCATTTTTTATGACAATATTAATCCTTTGCCGTTTATATGTGTCGTTTTTTTTGAAAACGTAACGAAAAAAAATTATTTAACACAATCTTTAACGCAAACCGACAGTTTTTGCTTGATTCTGCTGGCTTTCATCCGCAAAGCCGTCGGGCTAATTTCAAGATTTGCGGCGGTTTTTTTATGCAGAGCGACTTTTTGCGCTTTGCTTTCCGAAAAATATTCGAGAATAAATTTTTGTTGATCAATTTCTAAATTTCCCAAACATTTATCCAAACATTTGCCCGAAAAATCTTCTTCTTGAAAAGGTTTCGCCGTAAAATGTTTATCTTCAATTTCCAAAAAAGATTTTTCTTTTCGCAGACTTTCGAGATAGACGTATTTGGCAATCGCATAAACGTAACTTGTTTTATTTTCAATTGTTTCGGCATTTATTTGACTGACTTTTACGATTGTGCGGTTGAGTGTTACATCGGCTAATTCATCGGGATAAAGACATTTGCGCGAGGTGAAAAATGTAATCAAGCGAAAACGAAGCCGTTCGTATTCATCTCCGGCTTTTTCGATTTGGGGGTTGAGCCAACGCAAGAAAATTTCAAAATTTTCTTGCGTAACTTCGCTTGATTTAGTCATAAACGAATGAGTTTTTGGGCTTTAGTGTAAAAATTTTGGGAAATTCAAGTTTAACATAACTTAAAGACGTTTGATAAACAAGTTTCATAAGCGATTTTTGTCCGTTTGGTGCGTTGTGATATTCTGTAAATTATTTTTGCATTCGATATTTTTATAAGGAAATCTATAAACAAAATTAATTATGAGAGAAGCAGTTATCATTAGCGCACAACGCACACCGACGGGCAAATTTCAAGGACTTTTGAAAGGTTTTACTGCGCCGGATTTGGGCGCGATTGCGATAAAAGCCGCGATTGAAAAAGCGGGAATTTCGCCCGAACAAGTGGACGAAGTGATTATGGGTTGCGTCGTTTCAGCCGGACAAGGACAAGCCCCGGCTCGGCAAGCGGCTTTGAAAGCCGGGCTTCCGCCGGAAGTTTCGGCGTTGACAATAAATATGGTTTGCGGTTCGGGACTTCGGGCAGTTGCTTTGGCAGCACAAGCCGTAATTCTTGGCGATGCAGAATTTGTTGTCGCGGGCGGAATGGAATCAATGTCGAATATTCCTTACGCTCTGCAAACAGCGCGAGAAGGTTTTCGGATGGGAAATCAAACCGCCACAGATTTGATGATTCACGATGGTTTGTGGTGTCCGTTTGAAAATTGGCATATGGGCAACACGGGCGAAGTCGTCGCGGAAAAACATCAAATTACCCGCGAAACGCAAGACGAATTTGCCGCCAAATCGCATCAAAAAGCGGTTGCCGCGCAGAAAGAGGGACGATTTACAGACGAAATCGTGCCGATTGAAATTCCGCAAAAGAAAGGCGAGCCGATTGTTTTGGATTACGATGAACCTGTTCGGGCAGACACAACGGTGGAATCGCTTGCGAGATTAAAACCGGCGTTCAAAAAGGACGGCGGAACGGTTACGGCAGGAAATGCGCCGGGTGTGAACGACGGCGCAAGTGCTTTAGTTGTAACATCTGCGGAAAAAGCGGCGGAACTCGGAATCGAACCGCTCGCAAAAATCGTTGCTTCGGCAGTTTCGGGCATTGAGCCGAAATTCATTATGCTTGCGCCGGTCAAAGGCGTGCAAAATGTTTTGAAAAAAGCGAATTGGGAAATTTCGGAGGTTGATTTGTTTGAATTAAACGAAGCGTTTTCGGTTCAGGCACTCGGCGTGATGAAGGAACTCGGAATGAACGGCGAAAACGTCAACGTCAACGGTGGTGCGGTTGCAATGGGACACGCCATCGGAAATTCGGGAAGTCGTGTTTTGACGACACTTTTGCACGAAATGAAACGTCGCGGTGTTAAAAAAGGTGTTGCGGCTTTGTGTTTGGGAGGCGGAAACTCGGTTGCGTTGGCGGTTGAGCGAGTTTAACTGATTTTTCCAAAAAAAACTTGGCGATTGGCGTGTTTTGGTTTATCTTAAATACGTCAATCGCTTTTTTTGCGAAAAAAATATGACAGCAAAAGAACATAATAAAATAATCGGAATTTTGCATCTGGTCGAGGGCGGCTTACAGATTTTCGGTGCAGTTTTGACAGCTTTGTTTATTTTCGGCGCAGGTTATTATCTGCAATTTAACAAAGAACTTGAGTCTTATGGCAATTGGCTTCTTATTTTTGGGATGGTTTTCGCGCCGGTTGCTTTTATTTTGGCTTTTATCAATCTATTTGCCGGTTGGAAAATTCTCAAAGAAAAATCGGGGGCAAGAAAGTGGGGAATTGTGGCAAGTTTTATTTGTTTGCTAAATATTCCGCTCGGAACGGCAATCGGTGTTTATAGTCTGTGGTTTTTGTTCGGCGTTGAAGGCAAAGAAATGTATCAAGTCAAAACTTAGATTTTGAAACAAAAAATCCGCAAAAGCGTTTTTATTTTCGGTCTTGATTATTTGGAGAAAAAAATATGAATTCGAAAGAACATAACAAATTTGTCGGCATTTTTTTGTTGATTCACGGCGGCTTGCAAACATTAGTAATGTTACTGTTGTCAGTAATTTACGGAATTATTGGCGCGGGAATTTTTACAACGGCGAAACGCGAAGAAGATCAAATTCTCGGAATGGTTTTTATCGGAGTTGTTGCGTTTGTCGTGGTTTTTTCATTGATTTTTATTATTCCTCAGGTTGTCGGCGGTTGGAAAATGCTCAAAGAAAGACCAAATGCGCGAATTTGGGGAATTATCGGAAGCATTGTGGCTTGTTTATCGTTTCCGCTTGGAACTGCTGCCGGAGTTTATGGACTTTGGTTTTTGTTTGGCGAAGAAGGTAAAAGATTTTATGAAAATCCGTGGCAAGCAAATCAACTCGGCAGTATGAATGCACAAAGTGAATTTCAATACAACGCTAATCGAGAGTATCAGCCCCATAATTGGAAATAGGAAAATTATTTTTTAAGTAGTCGGACACAAATAATAAAGGTAAAAACCTCTAAAATAATTGATGATTGAGAATTAGAATTTGATAATTGGCGTGTAAAGAAAAGGCAAATTATCAATTATTCATTATTAATTATTTTAGAGGTTTTAGTGAAAAGCAATTCTGTTCACACACTTATTAAAAATTAAAAGCAAAAGTTGAGAAAATTACTTTTGCTTTTTTTGCGTTAATTGCAAAATAAATTATGCCAAAATCAACAGTTTGGCAATAAAGCAGGTCAAGAACGCACAGAAAATAAGCGTGCTAAATGTTGATGATTGCACGCTTATTTTGTGCGCGTTCCAAATTTGATGATTGACATTTATTTAATTGTAATCGTAAAAACCTTTTCCTGTTTTACGCCCCAACCAACCGGCATCAACCATTTTGACAAGAAGCGGACAGGGACGATACTTCGGATCGCCCAGACCTTCGTGCATCACACGCAAAATCGCCAGACATACGTCCAAACCAATAAAATCCGCCAAGGTCAACGGTCCCATCGGATGATTCATTCCCAATTTCATAATTCCATCAATACTTTCACGGGTGGCGACACCTTCGTAAAGCGCGTAAATCGCTTCATTTATCATCGGAAGCAAAATGCGGTTAGCAACAAAACCGGGGAAATCTTGACAATCAAGCGGAGTTTTGCCCATCTTTTCGGACATTTCACGAACTTTATCGTAAGTTTCGTCAGACGTGGCAATGCCGCGAATGACTTCGACTAATTTCATCAACGGAACGGGATTCATAAAGTGCATTCCGATAACTTTGTCAGGTCTTTTGGTAACTGCCGCAATTTTTGTAATTGAAATTGACGATGTGTTTGAAGCCAAAATGCATTCTGCATTGGTTATTTCGTCTAATTTCTCAAATAGTTGTTTCTTAATCTCGAAATTTTCCGTAGCGGCTTCTACAACTAAAAAACAATTTTGCAAACATTCAAGGTCAACCGTAGTTTTAATACGACCTACTATTTCGCTTTTTTGCTCTTCGGTCATCGTTTCTTTTTTAACGAAACGGTCGAGACTTTTCTCGATATTCGACATTCCGCGATCTACAAATTCTTGTTTGATGTCGCAAAGATACACCGTATAACCTGATGCGGCGGCGGTTTGAGCAATTCCGTTGCCCATTGTTCCCGCACCGATAACTCCAATAATTTTACTCATTTTTTTGATAAATTCCTTTTGATAATTTGATAAAAACTTACTTCAAATTTATCGAAATTCCGCTGACTTCACAAACCGACAAAATGCAGAAACAAGAACCAAGTAAATGCGCCGCGATGTTGGCGCATTTACTTGGTTCTTGTTTCTGCATTTTTTAATGAATCAATTCCCGAATCGTTAATAAATTTTCCTTCAAAACGTATTCACACGCTCCGGCGCGTTTTGCTTCTTCACGCATTCGGACGGTTTCGTATTTGGTTAAAATCAGAATTTTCGCTTCGGGGTGAATTTGCATAATTTCCCGTGTCGCTGTAAAACCGTCTTTTTCCTGCATTTCGACATCCATCAAAATCCATTCGGGACAATGCGCTTCGTAAGCCGCCAAAGCCTCTGCCCCGTCCGCGCATTCGTGAATTTCAGCCGCCAAATCTTTGCAGACGCTTTTTATCAAACGCCGCATTGACGGATTATCCTCAACGATTAGCAAATTTTTAAGCATTGTCGTTTTTTTGTTATTCAATAGTCAAATAAAGCGTAATGGTTATTTTTTTGCGGGTCGTATTATTAACAGTTAAACGATGGTCGCCACTTCTTTTTACAACAAATTCCTGTCTATCTTTCGGACCTGAAGTTTTGGAAATATCTTGTAATCCCGGTTCAGTCAAAAATGCTTCAATATCGCTGTCTTTGAAATCGTAGCCGATAGTGTATTCCATTTTTTGTCCTTTGGCGGCGTTAATAAGAAAATCAACCGAACCGTTTGCAGGAATTTCTCTGGTGATGCTCGTCGAGGTTTCGCCTTTTGCAAACTGAACTCTTATAGCATTTGAATTTGTCGAAGTGCTTGAATTATTTGAAGTTTGGTTTGCATTTTCGAGAGCTATGAAAATCCGAAAACTCGTTGATTTATTACTGTTGTTAGAAACGCTGAAAATGTAATCTTTTGAAACTTCAATCACCATTTCAAACGGATCGGAATTTGGTTCGATTGAAATTTTACCCAAATCCATCGAACCTTGTTTGGTATCGTCAATAAAACTAAGCGACAGCTTTTGTCCTTTTTTCGCGTAGAAAACAAAAGATTTACTACTGTTTGCCGCAACTCTTTCTTCCCAAACGAGTGAATTCGAGCCTTCTTTTTGAAAATCAATCTGTTTCGGTTGGGCGGTTGCACCTGAGTTAGTTGTATCCATTGGCAAATCTCCATCTGCAGAAGTGCAGTTGATACAGAGGTTGAGCGTAATATTTGCCATTCTATTACCGGGATTCATAATTATTATTTCATAGTCTCCGTTGCCTGCTTGGACTTGGTATTCAACTTCTTCGCCGGGTTGCGCGGCAGCCAAAACTTTATCATATTTGTCTGCTTTTATTAGCTTTATTCTCAAACCTTGCGCTTCCGAACCGTTTGAATATAAACCGCCGACCGAAAATTTAATTAGGTTAAACTCTTTAAGGTTTTGCAATTGGTAAGCAATCCCGTCCCCCGCAGGAATATTAAATTTTTCAACCGCATCTTTTCCGGCGGTAAATTTCACGATTTTGCTGTTACTCTGGGCAAAAGAAACCAAGGCAAATGCCGCAATTACCATTGAAACTACAAAACTTTTCATCACTATTTTTTTCATTATATTTTCCTCTAAATTGTTTCTGTCAAATGGTTTGGGGAAAGTTCATCTGAAACGATGCTGTTTCCTGATAAATAATTTGAAAACCATTTCGAGTGATATTTTGCAATAATCCACAGGCAAATACATCGTAGCTAATACCTAATTTTTCTAGGTATTACTACTCATTTTGATTTTGGGTTCTAAATTTGGGGTTGGCGGATTAAATTTCCGATTTATGGGTTAAAGCGTAGGTTAAAAGTGCGTTTTTTCCTTCTAAATTTAACTTGGCGCAAATGTTTGAGCGATGATTCTCAACGGTGCGGATACTTAGAAAAAGTTCGTCGGCAATTTGTTTGTTGCTTTTGGCTTCGGAAACTAATTTCAAAACGCGGCGTTCCGAAGTTGTTAGGGAATCGAGCGGAGATTTTTTTGCAGAATTGTTAAGTCTTTTAACTAAATGAGTTGAAAGCGTCGGGCTGATAAAGTTTTCGCCTTTTGCGGCGGCGTAAATTGCTTTTGTAATTTCGCTGACGGCACTATCTTTAATCACATAACCTTTCACCCCCGCGTCCAAAGCGGCATTGAAAAAACGTTCTTCTTTATACATCGTCAGCAAAATAACGGAACACGGCAGATTTTCCTCTTTGATGGATTTCAAAACCGCGAAACCGTCTTTTTGCGGCATATCAACATCTAAAACGGCGACTTGCGGTTTCAATTTACGCAAATTTACCAAAGCCGTTTCGCCGTCATTGACCGCCGCAACAACTTTCAAATTCGTGTCTGTTTCGATAATCTGCTGTAATCCGCGCTGAAAAATCGGATGATCGTCAGCGATTAGAATTGTGATTTCAGTTTCACTCATTTATTATTTTTTGCGCTTCAATCTTAACCGAAATGCTTGTGCCTTTGCCAATTTCGGATTCAATCGAATAATTTCCGCCTAAAATTTTCACTCTTTCGGCGATTCCATTCAATCCCAAACCGCGTTTTCCGTTGAGATTTTCCGCATCGAAACCTTTTCCATTGTCTTTTATGTTCAAATTTATCTTGCCAAGTTCAAGATAAACTTCGAAACTGGCTTTTGTTGCTTCGGAATGTTTTACGATATTGTTCAGACATTCTTGGATAATCCGGTAAAAATTTATTTCATTTTCCTTCGATAATAAATCATCAATCTTTTGAATATCGCAATTTATCTCGATTTCTGAAGCCGTTTCGACATCTTCGAGCATTTCTTCAATTGTTGCAGTCAAACCCAACCGTTCGATGTGAAGCGGTCGCAAATTATAAGCAATGTGGCGAACTTCGCTCAAAGCATCGGTTACGGATTCCTGAATTTCGTCAAATTGCTCGTCCTTTTCTTCAACTGCCAAACCGAGCAAAGCGCGATTTTTAATGACCAAAAGATTTTGCCCCAAACCGTCGTGAAGTTCCTGCGCGATACGTTTTCTTTCGGCTTCTTGCGATGAAATAAGCTGACGTGAAAAATTTTCTTGTGCCAAATTCAATTTTTGCAGTTGCACGATCCGGTAACGATAAAGCAAATAAACAATTGCCGCCGTCAAAAGCAAAATCAACGCCCAAAACCACCAAGTTTTATAAAACGGCGCGAGAATAATTATTTTTATCGCTTTTCCTTCCGCGTTCCAAATGCCATCGGCATTGGCAGCAGTAACTCTGAAAACGTATTTGCCCGACGGCAGATAAGAATAATTAACATTGCGTCTGGTTCCGGCATTTATCCAATCTTTATCCAAACCTTCGAGTTTGTAGCGAAAACGTATCTGGTCAGATTTGATAAAACTTAATGCAGTGTAGGAAATATCGAGATAATTTTGATTCGGTTCGAGTTTTATTTCGTCTTTGAACGATGCTTTTTCGCGGTCAATTTCGACACTTTCGATTTCGACGGGCGGCGGTAAAAAGTTTGTTTGCAACAATTCGGGGTTGACAATTGAAACGCCTTCGAGCGTCGGAAACCAAATCTTTCCATCCTCGTCAATCAATGCCGAAGGTTGCCGTCCGCCATTGCATTCGGTATTGAGCATTCCATCTTGCTTTCCGTAAGCAATCGAATCGTAACTTTGTATTTTTCCATCCGCAAAATCGTTAAGTTGCTGTTTGTTGGCGCGAAAAATTCCTTTGTTATTGCTCATCCAAAAGTTTCCGCGTTTGTCTTCGACAATCGCAAAAACGCCGTTGTTGAAAAGCCCGTTTTCAGTTGTGAAATTAAAAAATTTGCCGTCCTTGAACCGCGACAAACCGCCGTCGTATGTTCCAATCCAAAAAATTCCATCCGCATCTTCCTTGATTGAACGCACAAAATTACTTGCCAACCCATCGGCAGTTGTAAAACTCTTTTTTATTTGACAATCCGCTAGTCTCAATCCGCATTTCGCAATCGAAATTCCACTGTAAGTTCCAATCCAAAATGTTCCGTCATTGGCTTCGTGGATAAATTTGACATCATTACCTAACAAACCTTCAGCAGTTGTCAAAAGCGGAGCAATTTTCTCATCTTTGTATTGCCAAACGCCGAAATGTTCAGTTCCAAACCAAACTGTCCCGTCTTTGTGTGGATAAATTGCATAAATCGTGTCGCGCTTTTCAAACTTTTCCTTCCAATCTTCGATTTTTCCGTCTTTCAAAACAAAAAGTCCGCCGATAATTCCAATCCATAGACGACCGTTCACATCTTCAGCCAAAGATTGCACGGCACTTGCGGCATAATGTTTACCAAAACTCAAAACCATATTGGTAAATTTCCCATCTTTGTAACGGCTCAAACCGCCGGTTGTGCCGATGTAAATACTGCCATCGCTTGTCTTCAAAAGCGGATAAACTTCGTTGTGAATGAGTCCGTCTTTGGTTGAAAGCGGCGTGATAATTTGATTTCGCAAACGATTCAAACCTTTATCTGTTGCCAGCCAAATAGTTCCTTCACGATCTTTGAAAAGGTGAAAAATCCGATCGTTCGACAATCCATTTTCTCCGCCGAATTTGGTAAATTTACCGTCCTTAAATCTAACCAACCCGATCCCAGATCGGTTGTAATCGCCCGTTGCAAACCAAACGCTACCGTCCGATTCTTCCCAAAAATCGTGTCCGAATATTTCGGGCGTGATGCCGTCTTTTGCGCTGTATTCAGTGAGTTCGCCATCGCGCAGATAATAAATTTTCCCTAAATCGGCGACCCACAAACCGCCATTTCTGTCTTCGTAAGCGGTTTGTGAAAAAACACTTACAAATTTTAATGCAAACCGGTAAATTTGCGTTGAGCCGTTTTTGATTTGTTTGGTTTCGTTTGCATAAATTTCCCAAACAGTTCCGCTCCGTCCGCGAACGTAACGCCTTTTAGAACTATCATATGCGGTCGGTCTGACATAGACGAATTCGCCGTCCCGTAGATAATAATAATTTTGGTCTGCATTGATGAGAATTTCACCTGTTTCGTCTTTCTCAAATCCGAAGATCAGCACACCCGGAACATCAGCCGCATCGTAAGAAACGAATTTGCCGTTTCGGTAAATCGTCAAATCTCCGTTTTCAGTTGCCGCCCAAACGCTGCCGTCTTCAAACGATTTCAACTGCCAAAACCGATTGTTAATTATTCCTTTTGAATTACCTTTATCGAAAACCGTAAATTTCAAACCATCAAACCGCGCCAATCCGTCAAATGTCGTCAACCACAGATAACCATCCGGCGTTTGTGCAATCGAACGCACGCTGTTCTGCGGCAAACCGTTATCCGTTGTCCATGAATCAAAACGGTATTGAGCCGAAATGATTTGCCAACTGAAAAAGCACAATAATTGGCAAAGCATTAGCTTACAAATTGATTTCATCGGAGATATAAAAATTAAGTTGGAGAACAATTTCAGACGTATTTTGCTTCAATTTAACTCAAAAATCAAGTTTCAACTCAAACAAAAAGAGGGCAGAATTAATAGAAATCAAGATAGAAAATTAAGATCAAAAGTAATGAAAAATCAAAATAAATATTTCCTGAATCCGAAAGAATCCTAGCGTATTTCTCGGTTTATTCTAATTTGATAGCTTTCGGTTTTCGTTTGCTTGCCGTTTTCGATGCCGTAAATATTGATGATGTAGCCGCCATTTTGGAGCAAATTGGCGGGCAGATTTATTGTAAAATCGTTTGCCGAATAACGCTTTAAGTTATTATTTTGCCAGATTTTCGCGCCGTTTGCGTTGACGAGTTCGATGGCGTAACGCGGAAATTGCGCCGAACTTGCTGAATTTAAAATCAGCGTCGCCGATTGTGCATTTCGAGGAATGTTTAGCTGATTTTCGTTTGCCGAATCCGAACGATAAACCGATGTCGGAAAAACGTCCAAAGCCACGACATTTGCTTGTCCTTGCGGTTTCGGCGTTTCGATTTTCGGCAAAATATTTGGTTGTGGTTGTTGAATAATGTTCGGTGTTTCGCGGTTTTGCGAATTACTTTCCTTTAATTTATTTTCCGCTTCCGAGACTTTATTTTTCAAATCTTCAATAGTCTGATTTGATTGATTTTGAGAGTTTGAAAATTGGTTTGACTGTTCTTTTTTTTCGGTTTCGAGCGTCTTGATTTTTTCCTTTAAATCTTTTTGTTGCTCAAGATACGCCATTTCAGAAGTTTTCTGCGATTGCAAAATATAAAGCAATCCGCCAAGCGTCAAAAGCAAAAGACAAAGCGCGGAAACTGCGGCGAAACGCCACATTTGGATTGATTGAAAAATGTTTGAAATCCAATTCGGTTGCGGATTTTCGAGCGGCGGAATGACGATTTCCGCGTCTTCCAAAGATTCAAAAGATTCGCTTGCCAGCAATAATTGTTCCGAACATTCATCGCACGAAGCGAGATGTTTTTCAAACAATTTTTGGTCATAATTGCTGACCGCTTTTTTCTCGGCAAAGGTGAGCAAAACTTCCGCCGGAATGTGTGAATTTGCGGCTTTGAGCATCAATTTCGTGTCGTCTAAAATTTTTTGACACGCGGCGCAATCGGCGAGATGTTCGCCGATGAGCGATTTTTCGGCTTCGGGCAAAGTCCCGTTAATCAGCCAAGGCAGGAGTTCTGAAATTCGTTTGCAATCCATTTTTTTTACATTGAAGTTTTCTTCAAAATTTTATTTCTTTCGACAACCGCTTTTTCGCGGCATCTGAGAACTCTGACGCGCAAAGTTCCCGAATTTATTTGCTTTTCGCGGCTCATTTCGTCGTAGCTCAAGCCTTTCAAAATCATCTTCCAAAGTTCACGGCATTCAGTCGGCATTTCCGCCCAGACGCGCATGGCGATTGATTCAGCTTCTTTTTGCAAAACAGAATCAATCGGCGAAATTGCGGTTTCGTCCGCTTTCTCAAAAACGGTTTCGATTTCAACCGTTTCGGCTTTTATTTGTTTGCGAATAAACGTCAAACAAGTCGAATTTACAACACGCCAGAGATAAGTTTTCAAACTCGATTCGCCGCGAAAATTGCCGTTTTGTAAAAGTCTTGTGATTTCCAATCTGACCGTTTGCAGAACATCTTCCCAGACGTGCGCCAGACGAGTTTTGTATGAAAAAGCGGCTTTCATAATCCATTCGTCAATCGTCCGCACTGCTTCCGACTCGCCATTGAGAAAGCGTTCAATCAAATTTTGGTCAGGGGAAACCATTTCGCGCCTCATTGTAGCGCGAAAGGGTTTTAATTGAAAATTTTCGAGCGATGTCGGAAACATTTTTCTATTCGGGAATTAGTGCCGATTGAATTGGAGTATCGCCGCTTTGACCTTGTTGGACAATTTGCGGCACGCCGTTGATGCTTTGCAAAATAAACCAAGTCTGTGTGCTTGGTCGCCAGACGGCGACGTCGGTTTTCAAATCGCCGTCAAAATCTGCCGGAGCTAATTTGTCGGTCGCAAGTCCCCAATTTAAGCCGCGCAAAGTGTTGTTACCACTTTGCAGAATAAACCATTCGCCAGTTGAAGGACGGAAAACCGCGATGTCATTTCGGAAATCGCCGTCAAAATCCGCCGGAACGGGTTTATCGGAACTCAAGCCGAATTGATTAAATCTGAACGAGCCGTCAGAACTGTTAAGGATATACCAAGTTCTGTCCGTCGGTCGCCAAACGGCGATGTCAGCTTTGCCGTCCGCATCATAAAATCCCGAAACGGGTTTATCGCCGTTTAAGCCCCATTGAACAACGGTTAATCCGCCGTCCGAACTTCGCAAAATCCACCAAGTTCCATTTGATGGGCGAAAGACGGCAATATCGGTTTTCCCATCGCCGTCGTAATCATTCGGGACGGGAATGTCGGTTGAAATCCCAAATGGAATGGCATCAAAATTCTGCGCCGGAATGCCGGTTGGACGCGCAATAAACCAAGTTCCCGTCGAAGGACGAAAGACTGCAAAATCCGCCTTGCCGTCAGCGTTATAATCGCCTGGCACGAGTTTATCATCTGTTTGACCGAAAGGCGTTGATGATTGATTGCCGTTTGAACTGTTCGTAACGCGCCAATCGGCGATTACTGCGGGTGCAGAATTGACTTCGGAAAAAGGATTTTCGATCAAATTATTCGATGTGCCGTAAGTTGCTTTTTCGGCTTTGTTGTCGTTGTCAAAATCGAGCGAAGCGTTTTTACCGGATTGTTGAATGGTAAATGTCACGCTAACCACACTATTACTGATGGTTGCGATAAGAGTTCGCGCCGTTGAATCGTTTTGTCCGACATCGAAGCCAACTGAGGATGAGCTTGTTCCAGCGTCGGGGATAGGAATCATTCCGTTTCCGCCGCCGGAAATAGTCCAGGGGCAACCGCTTTCGGTGGTGATAAAAGTGCGGAGGTTAAAGGAACTTGCGCCTTGTGCGCCCGCCGTGCCTGAAGTCGGGCTAACTGAGAGCGTGCAACTTGTTTGATTAACCGTTACGGTTTGTCCGCCAACGGTAAATGTTCCCATGCGCGGTGCGCCATCGTTTGCCGTAACCGCAAAATTTATCACACTGCTTCCGACACCGCTTGGCGTAACCGAATTGATGAACGGGGAATTGCTTGCGCCCGTCCAATCGCAACCGGCTTGCGTTGTCAGATTCACCGTGCTGAATTGTGATGCGCCGGAAAGATTTACCGTCTGCGGCGATATTGAGTAAGTGCAATTTGAGGTTTGATTGACGGTAACGGTTTGTCCGGCAATCGTCAGGGTTCCCGTGCGCGGTGCGCCATTGTTTACTGAGACATTAAAACTCACAGTCCCCGAACTGTTGCTGTTCGTCGGGTTCACCCCTGTAATAAAACCGGCGTTGCTGGTTGCCGTCCAAGGACAGCTGGTTTGAGTTGTAATTGTTACTGAACTGTTTCCTCCTTCTGCCGGAACATTCAAAAACAAAGGCGTAACTTGATAAGTGCAGGTTGAACTAAACAAACGCGGCGGCGAATCTTCGGAAGTGTTACCGTTCGAGGTGCGGCGGGTGATGGCGGAAACGGACGCGCCGTTTGGAATTGAAGCATTAAAAGTAAAAGTGAATAGAGCGTTGCCCTGGGCGTTGGTCGTTACGTTTTGCGTGCCGAGAAATTTCGATTCAACGGTAGCACCGTTTGCAGCGTTAAGATAGAAATCAACATTAAAAGCGGCGTTGGCGTTGCTGTTGAGACTGGCATCACAAAAAGCATTGTTGCCGCCGGTTTGCTGACATTGATTGACTTCGGCGTGATTTTGCAGATTATTCGGTCCGGTGTCGCCGTCGCCCAAATCGTTTGCCGTGCGCCCGTCTGCGCCGAGGTCAATACCCAAAGAAGCGAGAAAGAATCTCGTGAAAGAGAGATTAAAGGCGATATTATCGAGTCCGTTTCCGCTCTCCGGCGAAAGCGGATTGGGAACAATGGCGTTGGTAATGGCGATTCCACTGCCGGTTGCTCCAACGCCGAAGCGGTTACACGGCGCATCGCAAGAACCAATGACCGGAGTTCCGCCGCCGATTGTCGTCCCCTCGGATAAATTCGACAGCAGAATGGCATTACGGTCATTTGTGAGCGGCGTTGTGCCGTCTGATTTCAAACCGATGAAATTGCCTTGCACGTTAGCGTTTTCGTTAAATCTCAATTCGATGCCGTCTTTGCCGTTGCCTGAGATAATATTCCGCAAATTATTTGACGTGCCGCCGATGTTCGAACTGTTGTAACCGCTAATCCGCAAACCGCGATTGTCGTTGCCCAAATCGAGGTTGCCTGTTAAATCCGTGCCGATAAAATTGCCTTCAACGGTCAACCCGCTGAAAGTTCCCGTGCTTGAATCAAAATCAACTCCGCTTAAGCCATTGCCGGAAATGACGTTATCTTTGATAATCGCGCTTGCTCCGCCGATGTTGCCGGCTTTGATGCCATCACCGGCATTGCCCAAATCAACCGTTCCGGTTTTGTCCGTGCCGATGAAATTGTTTTGCATAGTGACATTTGAAGAAGCACTCACCAACCCGATACGGATTCCGTTCGAATTATTGCCGGAAATGACGTTGCGAGCGGCAATATTCGTTCCGCCGATAGTATGTCCGTTACGTCCGAGTTCGATTCCATTTCCGTTTGGCAGTGCCGCTGTGCCGTTCACATTTGTTCCGAGATAATTACCCTCGATTCTAAGGTTGGTTGTGCCGCTGGCATCGGAGAAAATTGCTGAACTTAAAAAGCGGTTAATCACAAATCCGCGAATCACGCTGTTGGCGGCGTTGCTTCCCGTGTTGAAATTTCGGTCAAACTGAAAACAGCGCGAATTGACTGTTGCCCCTGCGCCGTTGATTTCGACAATAGGTGTGCCGTTAAAACCGGGTTGCGTTGTTGCATCGAGCGTTACGGTTTCGGTAATGTCCCGCAAAAACTGAAAATCGATTGCAATCGAAAAGGGCGCAGAACCGGCGAGGTTAAAACGAATCTCGTCTGCGCCCGCAAGGGCGTTTGTTTCGCCGATTGCCGCTTGCAAAGTGCATTCACTATTGCCCGCGGCTGTTTCACAAACGCCATTGCCGGGAGTTGCGTCAAATCCTAAACCTGTCGAATTTACGGTAAAAATCGCTTGCGGCGCGGTCATTGCAACGGCGGGAACAGTTTGATTTTTCAGCAAAAACAAAAGGTCATCCAAACCGTCTTTGTTCAAACGCATCGGAAGTGCGGCGATTGCTTCGCCGTCAAATGTCGCCAATAATTCGCTCTTTCCGAAGATATGAATTTGACGATTTTCGCGGTCAAGCAAAATCAAATCATCCGTTGAACCACTTGAGGAAACTCGCGCCTTGAAGATTTTAGAAGGGGAGAAAGGGAGAAGGGGAGAAAGGGAGATTTTTTCGTTTGAAATGTTTTCGGCTTCATTTTTGCGGATTTTGTTGAGTTCATTATTTTTGGTTAATACGACAATTTCTGTTGTGTTTTCGGCAAAATTTCCTGCCGTCATCGCAAGAATTTTTGAATCGAAACTTTGCCGATTAATGACGGCTTCGGGGACTTCTACATTTTCGCCGCGAGTCAATTTTCTATCGCGCCCGTGAATCAAAATAAATTCGTTATCCGCCGCAACCGCCAAATCGCCAAAGGCATCATCAAACTGAACAATCTGCAAATTACTTGCCGCTTTCGGTAAATCAAACGATTCCGAAAATCTGCAATCCGAATTCTGCAAACCGCAATCGGCTAACGCTCCGCGCCAATCTTCGTAAATTAAAACTTTTGCGCCCGATTCGTTTTCTATCGCTATGGCTAAATCTTCCGTTCCGTCATTGCGGTTCAAATTTCCTGCAACTAAAGCAGTAATATTTCCGCCGACCTCAATTTTTTGAACATCGCCAAACGCGCCGCGTCCATCGCCTCTGAAATAATTCAATTTCGCGTCGCCGTTTTGCGCCGTAACAACGTCTTGGAAAGAGTCATTATTAAAATCGCCAACGCCGATAAAATCAGGTTTTTCGTCAACCGCAAAAATCGAAGCCTCAGCCAAAAACGGTGAAATCTTTTCGCCTCGCGCATCGCGTCCGGCAGGGAAAATGCTCAGTTCATTGCCACGATGAAGAGTGAGCAAACCGCCGTTTTCCGTCGCATAACCCGCAATCAAATCCGGCACACCGTTGCGGTCAAAATCGTCTGTGGCAAGCACGGTCGGTTCGGAATTTTGCAAATCGGCAAGCAAATTTTCCTCAGCCGACACCTGAGTTTCGATGGTTTCGCCGTCAGTAAATTTCAACCGCGTTCCGCCGCGACCTTCGGCGTTTAGAACTTTAGCGGATTCGATTTTCAATTTTTGATTCGCGCCCGAAACGCGCAGATTTTGCCAGCCGATAAAACTGACCAAACCAACCGATAGTAATACAAATAATGTTGCTCGAAACGATTTCATAACTTTTTTTCTCCTCATTTTATTGCCGAAACGGGCGATTTAATTGGTTAGGCGCGAAATGCGGAAAAATGTTACAGATTTTTTTTGTAACTTTTTGGAATTCGCTTCGCCTAATAAAAATAGTTAGGTAAAAATTAAGTTATAATCATTAAAGTTTCGCTATGTCGTTTATCATTCGCATTACATTTTCGGTAATTATTCTAGGCTTTGCCGCGTTGAGTATTTTGGCGCAGGAAACGAAAATTGCAGAAGCCGAAAAAATGTTTGCAGAAGCCGAAAAACTTGAAAAAACTTGGTGGATTGAAGGTAATTTGCTGAAAATTTTCCAGAATTACGAAAAATCTCTGACAATTTGGCGTGAGCTTTCCGACAAGCGGCGCGAAGCAGAAACGCTGATTCGCTTTGCCAAAATCATTCAGCGACACGATTTGAACTCCGAAAAAGCAAAAGATTATGCCGCGCAAGCCGCCAAAATTTTTAATGCGCTCGGCGATGCCGAAGGCGAGGCTTTGGCAATCGAAATAGTCGTTTGGCGAGAAAGTTTTTCTTCGAAAGCAAAAGCTGAATTGCTCTTAGAGCAAGCCTTAGCTCTGGCGCGAAAAGCGAAATCGCTGCGAGCAGAATTGCAGATTTTGGAAACTTACGCCGGCATTTTCAATGAAACGGATTACGAAAAAGCTCTCAAATCGCTCGAAATAGCTTTGCCTTTGGCGGAAAAAAACAATCTGAAAGAAAATCTGGCGCGGATTCATTTTATCTTCGGTCTGATTTATTATCGGCTCGGCGATTATGAAAAATCGCTGTTTCATTACGAACAAGCGCATAAATTTTACAAAGAAGCAGGCGATTTTCATTGGGCGACGACTTCCGTAGAAAACGCCGCGCTTGTCTATAATTTACTTGAACAGCCTGAAAAAGTTATCGAAAGTTACGCGGAAGCCTTGCCGTTTCGCCGTGAAAATAGACATTTGACGGCGGTTGCCGATAATTTGACGAGTATTGCGGCGGCGTTGGTCAAATTGAATGAGCCGAAAAAAGCGTTAGAAAATCTGGCGGAAGCGATGCAGATTTATGAAAAAAGCGAAAATAAATACGGCATTGCTTGGGTTTGGCGTGTGCAGGGCGAAGTAAATTTCGCGCTCGGAAAATTTGAAAAAGCGATTGAATATTTTGAAAAATCGCGCGATTTGCAGAGCGAATTGAACGAGCAAAACGGCGTGGCAAAAGCGATTTATTGGTTAGCGAAAACCGAATTTGCACGAGGAAATTTGGCGGCGGCGAAACGGCAGGCGGAAACGGTTATAAATTTCATCGAAAACCAGCTTGCAGGTATAAAAAAGCAAGATTTGCGTCTTTCGTTTTTTGCCGCGAGACACGATTATTACGAACTTTATATCGAAATTCTCCAAAAACTCGGCGAAACCGAACAAGCCCTCGAAGCAAGCGAAAAATCACGCGCTAAAAATCTGTTTGAAATCCTTGCGGGCAAACCGAATCCGAAAATTTTGAGCGCGAAGGAAATTCAAAATTCGTTGGACGCGGACACGGCTTTGCTCGAATTTTCGCTGGGCAGAAATTCTTCGTTTGTTTTCGCCGTAACCCGCGAAAAAATTGCGGTTTATAAATTGCCGAAAGCGGACGAAATCGAACTGCTCGTGCAAGATATTCGCCTTGCGCTTTCGGAAGCCGGACGGCGAAATTATGCGCGTTTTGTAACGGCTTCGCGGCGGCTTTATGAAATTTTATTGAAACCTGCCGAAGCCGATTTGAAGACGAAAAAAAATCTACTCATCGCACCCGACGCTTCGCTTAATTATCTGCCGTTTGACGTTTTGCTGACTGCCGAGCCAAACCGTATCGGTCGCGCCGATTTTCAAAAATTGCCTTACGCAGTTCACGATTGGGCAATTCATTACACGCCTTCGGCAAGCGTTCTTGCCGAAATTACAAACCAAAAACCAAAGCCCAAAACCCAAACCTCAAAGACTGATTTTGTTGCATTTGGCGACCCGATTTATGGTGAAATTGATGTGATTGCCTCAAATCGCGTGAAGCGTTTTGTGAATGAAGTTTTCAATTCGGCAACTTTGCCGCGCCTTTCGGATTCAAACCGCGAAGTTACGAATATTGCGGCAAATTTCGGCTCGTCATCGCGGATTTTTCTGCGCGGTGAAGCAACCGAACAAAACGTCAAACAAACCGGCGAAATCGGCTCGGCGCGGATAATCCATTTTGCGACACACGGCATTGTCAACGAGCGTCAGCCGCAATTTTCGGGTTTATTGTTGAGTCAAAATTCAAACTTAAGCGAAGACGGTTTGCTCCAAACCGAGGAGATTTATAATTTGAATTTGAGTGCCGATTTGGTAGTTTTGTCGGCGTGTCGGACGGCTTTGGGCAAAAATTTGCGCGGCGAAGGAGTGATTGGTTTGACACGCGCATTTTTACGCGCCGGTTCAAAATCGGTGGCGGCAACGCTCTGGCAAGTCGAAGATATTTCAACCGCCGATTTGATGATTGATTTTTACAAAAACCTAAAAACCGCGCCCGATAAATCTGCCGCTCTCCGCGAAGCAAAACTTTCGATGCTCAAAAATCCGCGCTTTGCACATCCGCATTTTTGGGCTTCTTTTGTGATGAGCGGGATGAAATAGAAGCTAATCAAAAAGCTGCCGACACGACCAAAAATCTATTATTGACTTACCTTATGCGATGCGCGGTTTTCAGCCTGCGAATGCGGGCGATAGTATAAAGCCCCGTGCGTGAGCGCGGGGAAGATGGCAACCAACCATTAAAGCTATCGAAGATAGCGACAGCCGGTTGAATTTTTAAACCTCTGTCGCCCGTTTCACGGGCTTTAACATTTTTGGATCGCCAACCCCGCGCTCACGCACGGGGCTTTATGCTGACACTCGCTCCGCGAGTTAAAAAAAACGACCTTCGTGTAAGTTGAATTATTGAGACAGTTTCAAGACATTTTATCTCAAGCTAATGCTTCATCATCTTGAGATAATGCTTCTCCTTCTTGAGCTAATGCTTCTCCTTCTTGAGCTAATGCTTCATCATCTTCGGTTGATGCTCCATCATCTTCGGTTGATGCTTCATCATCTTAGGTTGATGAAGCATTTTCTCAAGAAGCCGGAGTATCTTCTTTGGATGATGGCTCATTATCTTGAGCTAATGACACTTGTGCTTGAGCTTTTTTCAATTATCTTCGGTATAGTTTTGATACTTCCGAATTTGATGGGGTAGAATCATAAACAAACTTGCGCTTTTGTGCGTAAAACCTGCAATAATTAAGGAATCAATTTATGCGAAAAATTTTATTTACGCTGATTTTTGTCTTGTTCGTTCAAATTGGCTACGGACAAGTGAAAGTCGCACCTTTGAATATTAAACAAAGGACTCTGCCAAATGGTATGAAAGTCGTTTCGGTGCAGGATAATTCAAGCCCGACGGTGGCGATCCACGTTTGGTATAATGTCGGCTCAAAAGACGATCCAAACGGACGTTCAGGCTTTGCACATATGTTCGAGCATTTGATGTTTAAATCAACAAAAAATATGCCGAACGAGAAGATGGACAGATTAACCGAAGATGTCGGCGGTTACAATAATGCTTCGACGTATGACGATTTTACGAATTATTATGAAGTCGTGCCGTCAAATTATCTCGAAACTTTGCTCTGGGCGGAAGCTGAAAGAATGGTCAATTTGAATGTTGACGATAAGAATTTTGCGTCGGAGCGCGATGTTGTCAAAGAAGAATTTCGCCAACGCATTTTGGCAAATCCTTACGGAATGCTTTTCGGACAATATCTCGAAAAACTTTCGTTCACAACGCATCCTTATAAACGTCCGGGCATCGGCAATTTGGAAGAATTGCAAGCCGCAACGGTTGAAGACGCGAATAATTTTTACAAAACTTATTATCGTCCCGACAATGCGGTTTTAATCGTTGTCGGTGATTTCGAGCAAGCGCAGTTTGACGCTTGGACGGACAAATATTTCGGCAAAATCATTACCAATAAAATGGCAATTCCGCGTGTTACGGAAGTTGAACCCGAACGCACCGAAGAAAAAAGATTTACACAAACCTCGCCGAATGTTCCGTTTCCTGCCGTGGCGATAACTTATCTTGCGCCGACTTCAAAAAGCGAAGATATTCCCGCGCTGAGAATTGCCGAAACGATTCTGGCAAGCGGTGAAAGTTCGCGGCTTTATCAATCAATGGCGCGAACCGGCATTGCACAGGAAGCCTCGTTTTACACGGATATTCGTGTTGACAAAGGTTTGCTCGTATTTTATGCGATTGCTTCGGAAGGCAAAACGGCGGAAGATTTGGAAAAGGGAATTTTGGCGGAACTTCGCAAAATCCAAAACGCTTTCGTTTCGCAAAACGAACTCGTCAAAGCTAAAAACCAACTCATCACGCGCACCCTGCAAGAACGCGAAACCAACGACGGCAAAGCCGGCGCAATCGAACGCGCCATCGCTTATCAAGGCGACCCGACCGCCGTTAATTCCGACATCCAAAAACTTCAAAACGTAACGCTTGCCGACGTGCAACGAGTGATGAAAAAATATTTTACCGACAAAAACCGCGTGATTATTTACTACCAAAAAGATGATGCAAGTAAAAAGTAAAAAGGCAAAAGGAAAAAATAAGATGAAAACTAAGAATATAAATAAACGATGTGGATTGGCGACAGCAATTTTTGCCTTTTTACTTTTTACTTTTTACTTTGCGCCAGCGTTCGCGCAAACGCAAGAACCAAAACCCGGCGCGGCAAAACCTCTAAAAGTTCCGTTGGTAAAAGAGAAAAAATTGGCAAATGGTTTGACAGTTGCAGTTGTTGAGCGAAAAAACGTTCCGCTCGTTACGATTCAATTAGTGATTGGAACGGGTGCAAATGTCGAAGATTCCAAAAAAGCCGGTTTAGCAAATATGACTGCAACGCTTTTGACCAAAGGCACGAAAACGCGCTCGGCAAAGCAAATTGCTGAACAAATCGAATTTCTCGGCGGTTCGATAAATGCCGGAGCAAGTTGGAATACTTCAGATGTAACAATTACCGTTTCAAGCGATAAACTCGACCAAGCAATGACGATTTTGGCTGATGTTGTGCTGAATCCGATTTTCAAAGAAGATGAAATCGAATTGATTAAAGGTCAAATGCTTGATGATTTGACCTACAATCTGCAACAACCCGGATTTTTGGCAAGCTATGTCGGAAGTAAATACAGTTTCGACGAACATCCCATTGGCGGAACGATTGAAAGCATCAACAACATTACACGCGAAGATATTGTAGAATTTCACAAAGAAAGTTATCTTTCAACACAATCTACATTGATCTTCACGGGGGATGTTACTTCGGTTAAGGCAAATACGTTATCGCAAAAATCGTTTGCTAAATGGAAGAAACCGACACGAAAAACACTGATATTGGACACAGACAGTTTGCCTTTAGATACATCAGAGGTATCAAATACTGTGGTTACGAAACAAAATGTTCCGGTTGCAAAAAGAATTCTTGTGGTTGATTTACCGGATTCAGGGCAAGCCGCAGTTAATTATTTAGGCACGGTCAAGATTGACAGAACATTTTTTGATGACAAAAACCGTGCTTCAACATCGAAGGATTATTATTTAGCTTCAGTTCTGAATTCGGTTCTGGGTGGTGGTTATTCGTCGCGGTTGAATCAGGAAATTCGTATTAAACGTGGTTTGAGCTACGGCGCGGGAAGCGGTTTTGCGTGGCGTTGGGGGCAAGCAAATTTCGGAGCGCGGACGCAAACGAAAAACGAATCAGCGGCGGAAGTTGCGGAATTGATTGTCGGTGAAATCAAGCGTCTGACGGAAACGGATGTTTCGCCAACGGAAATGTCGCCGCGAAAATTGGTTTTAATCGGCGATTTCGGACGCGATTTGGAAACGACTGCCGGACTTTCCGATGTGCTTGCTGAACTTTATACATTTGAGCTGCCGACGACGGAACTCAATTCGTTTATGAAAAATGTCCAAGCGGTTACGGACAAACAAGTCCGTGATTTTGCCAAAAACAATCTGCTCGGCGGCGATTTGGTGATTGTCGGCGATTATGCAAAATTCAAAGAAGATTTGGCGAAGCGTTTTCCGAATATGACGATTGACGTTATCAAAGCCGACGAACTCGATTTGAGCAAAGATAATCTGCGGAAATAAACGAC
>CAZJQP010000030.1:0-32018 GCA_964548225.1 uncultured Blastocatellaceae bacterium
GTTTTGAGTCCCGCCTTTTGGCGCAAACCCGCCGCGCTTGGCTGGCGGATGCCGCCTAAAGGCGGGACTCAAAACTTAAATCGAAATCTTTCACTACTTTTGCTCACCTACTTAGAACATTTTCGGGCTTTCATAAAACATTTTTGAGCGACTTCAGAGCAATTTCGAGCGACTTGGGAACATTTTTGCTTGGCTTTGGAGGATTTTCGGGCAACTGTGGAACAAAGTCGTGGGGCTTTAGAGGATTTTTGCCCGACTTGGCAGGGAAGTTGCCCAACTTGGTAGGGAAGTTGCCCAACTTGGCAGGATTTTTGCACGACTTGGCAGGATTTTTGGGTATTCAAGAAGGATTTTTGGTCAGCTTGTCAACATAATCGCTCACCGAAGAAAGTTAAGCAGACAACAAAAAACAAAAGCCAAAGACCAATTTTCAAAATGGGTAGTTCTACGCATATAAAATTGGGTATTTTTCTCCATTCCAATCCGCTTTTTCTTCAAACATAATAGACACGAAACGAATTATGAGGTTTTCCGCTATGAAACTTTTGGTTGTGGATGACAATGCCGAGATGCGCCGTTTGATTATCAGCATTGTCCGCGACTTGGCAGACGAAATCGCCGAATGCGAAGACGGCGCGGATGCTTTGTCGGCTTACAGAGAGTTTCAGCCGGATTTGGTTTTGATGGATTTGAAAATGCCGCAGGTTGACGGCATCACGGCGAGTCTGCAAATCATTTCCGAGTTTCCAAAGGCAAATATCTGTGTCGTAACCGATTACAGCGACAAAAAAACTAAAGAAGCGGCGTTTTCGTCGGGCGTTTCAAATTATGTCGTGAAGGAAAATCTTTTTGATATTCGAGAGATTATTGAAAGGTTTTGAGCATCAGGTCAGAACTTTTTGTGGTAGCAGTTGGGTGGCTTCGCTGTGTCAAAAGATAAAAGTAAAAATTTCATAGTCAACTTTCACTTTTGTCTTTTGCCTTTTACTTTTGACTCTTCTGCTATCACAAAAGGTTCTGAACTGTATAAGACGGAGAAAATATTATGAAAACACAATTTCCTAAAATATCATTTATCGGACGATTTCTGTTAATTTGCGCTTTGCTGTCGGGTTTCGGTATTGTCGGCAAAGCGGTTACGCTCTGGCACAATACGAATACAACGACCATTACCAATAACAATACGCAAATGTGCCTCAACGGAGGCACAAATCATTGGGATAACAGTTTTTGGCGAAGTTTTACGCCTGCTAACTTCGGGCATATCGGAACATTTACCATAACGGGCGTGAGAATCGGCATTGACTTCGCACGAGCCGGAGGTGTCGCTACAAGCCAACCGATTAACGTCAGAATTTATACCAACACCGGCGGCGCATTTCCCGCCGGAACGCGCACCCAAATCGCCTCGCTTGCGACTACCGTTGCTGATGGAAGTATGTTTTTCCAAGACATTGCCATTGCTCCTCCGGCGCAACCCGCAACCACCGAAATCGTGGTCGAAGTTCACACGCCGAGTGGTAGTCCCGCTCAGGGAACTTTATTGAGAATCGGAAGCAACAATATCGGTCAATCCGCGCCGAGCTATCGTTCTACCACCACCGGCGGATGCGGATCTTCCAGTCCGATAGATATGGCAACCACCGGCGCACCGTTCACGCACCTTTTAATCGGTTTGGTCGGTCTCGGTCCGGTTGCGGCAGAGGCTTCCGTTTCAGGCAGAGTCGCCACCGCCGACGGACGCGGCATCCGCAATGCACGAGTTTCGATGACCCTGCCAAACGGCGAAGTCCGCACCGTTTTATCTTCGACGTTCGGATATTACCGCTTTGACGAAATCGAAGTCGGGCAGACGGTTATCATCAACGTCAATTCAAAACAATTTCAATTTAATCCGCAAATCGTCAGTGTGCAAGATAATTTGGATGACGTAAATTTCATCGCGCTCAATTAGCTGAAATCTAAACGGAGAAAATAACAATGAAAAGAAAATATAACGAATTCCCAAAAATATCATTTATCGGACGGTTTCTGATAATTTGCGCTTTGGTTTCGGGTTTCGGCATTGTCGGCAAAGCGGTTACGCTCTGGCAAAATACGAATACGACGACGATTGTCGCCAACAATTCGATTTCCTGCAATCTCGCCGGCAATCACGATAATAACAGTTATTGGCGGGCGTTCACGCCTTCTACATTCGGGCAAACCGGGACATTTACCGTAACGGGCGTGAGAATCGGCATTGAAGAATCGGTCATCGGCACGGGCGCAAACCAACCGCTGACGGTCAGGATTTATACCAACACGGGCGGCGCATTTCCCGGCGGAACGCGGACTTTAATCGGCACGACGAACACGACGGTTGTCGCCGGAACTTTGTTTTTCCAAGACATCGCCGTTACTGCGCCCGCTCAGCCCGTTACTACCGAAATCGTCGTTGAAATTTTTACGCCCAGCGGAATACCGGTGAATAATCGTTTCTTCATCGGCAGTAATGCTCTCGGTCAATCCGCGCCGAGCTATATTTCCGCCGCCAATTGCGGTGCGCCCAATCCGACAAATGTCGCCGCCGCCGGTGCGCCGAATATGCACGCTTTGATTGGGTTGGTCGGCAATAATATTCCGGTTGCTGCAAATGCTTCCGTGTCGGGCAGAATCTTAGCATCAGACGGACGCGGCATCCGCAATGCGCGAGTTTCGATGACCTTGCCAAACGGCGAAATCCGCACCGTTTTATCTTCTTCACTCGGATATTACCGTTTTGACGAAATTGAAGTCGGGCAGACGGTTATCCTAAACGTCAATTCAAAACGGTTTCAATTCAATCCGCAAATCGTCAGCGTTACGGACAATTTGGATGAAGTAAATTTTACGGCGTTTCCATAATTTATCTCAATCTCACACGAAGTAAGGGCGTAGTTGCGATTGTTGGACGCAGGGACGACGGGAATATCTCTCCTCTTGATTGTCTCCGGCGTGGCAATCTTGCAACTACGCCCTTACTTCGTGTGAGATTGTGGTATTTCACCTTTTGCAGAGTTGACTAAAACACTCGAAAACAACAAAATATAGTGCTGTATTTCCCCGAAAGCACTATAAAATGTTCAAACTTCAACGTCTCGAAATTACCGGATTTAAATCTTTCGCCGATTACACTGAAATTGTCTTCACCGGCAACGGCATCACGGCGGTCGTCGGACCAAATGGTTGCGGCAAAAGTAATGTTGCCGACTGTATTGCTTGGGTTTTGGGCGAACAGAAGGCGAAATCTCTGCGCGGCGAGGAAATGAAGGACGTTGTTTTTCAAGGCACGAGCAAGCGCAGTCCGGGCGGAATGGCGGAAGTTGTTTTGCATCTCGTCCGCGATGAGGAATTTGAATTTGTCGGCGATGAAGAAGATTTGAGCGGAATTGATGAAGCCTTAAGCGATTTAGACGAAAAAGCGGTTGATGTTGATGAAATCGAAGCACAGTCAGCGGTCAGCAGTCAGCAGTCAGCAGTTGTCGGTCAAGCAGATAGTTTTCAAGTTGAAGAATTTGAAGTTGAAAAAGTTCAGGCGTTGCAAGTCGGTTCGGCGCAGACGGTTGAGAAAAAAATTAAAACAAAAAGGCATTGGCGACCGCGGACGTTTGCGCTCGATTTTGCGCCGGGCGAAGCGGTTTCGGTAACGCGGCGGCTTTATCGTTCGGGCGAGAGCGAATATCAACTGAACGGGAAAACTTGCCGTTTGCGCGATATTCAGGATTTGTTTGCGGGAACAGGTTTGAGCGGAGCGCATTACGCTTTGATCGAGCAGGGACGCATCGGACAAATTTTGTCGGCAAAGCCTTCCGACCGCAGAAATTTGATTGAAGAAGCCGCCGGAATTTCAAAATTTCGGACGCGCCAACGTGCCGCTGAAGCGCGTTTGGAATCTGCCAAAGGAAATCTGAATCGTATTAGCGACATTGTTTCGGAGATTGAAAAGCAAGCAAATTCTCTGCGTCGGCAAGCGGCAAAAACTCGTCGGTATAAGATTTTGCGCGAAGAATTTCGTGTGCTTTTGCGGCAAGTTTTTACGGCTGAGGGCAGATATTTGTCGGAATTGGTTGAGGAACTCGAAACGAATTTAACGCAAGCGACAAAACGCGAACGTGAGATTTTCGCGCAGGTTGGAGAAAAAGACGAAGCCTTTCGCACCGCCACGCATTCGGCGCGTGAGGCGGAAGAAAATCTTTCGGCGTTGCGGCAAAAACATTCGGAAAACGCTTTATTGCGCGACCGTGCAAGCCGCGAGCATCAATATCAAAACGAGCAAATTTTAGGTTTGCAAAATCGTTCCGCAAGTTTGAAGACGGAAATCAGCGGACTTGAAGAGCGTTTGAATTTGGCGGAAGAAGAAATCAAACGGCTCGAAAAAGAATCGAACGCCGAACGCGCCGAAGCCGAAAAAGTCGCACTTGATTTGCATCAAGCCGAAGAGAAATTCAAAGCAAAATCAGACGTTTTGCGCGAAACCGAAAACTATTTGGAAGCGCAAAGAAAAGAATTTTTATCGCACACGACAACGGTTGAACGTCTTTCGGGAATCGAACGCCAACTTGAAAACAATATCGAGCGTTTGAAGGAACGCGCCGAAGGTTTGCGCCGCGAAGGAATTCGCGCCGGAGAAACCCGCGAAGAACATCTTCAAGAAGCCGAAAATTTGCGCGAAAATCTGGAGAAAGAGCGCAAAAAGCTATCAAACTTTCAAACGGAAAAATCGAAATTATTAGAATCGGCGGGCAAAGCGCGGGTTTCTTTACAAATTTCGGAAACTGCGCTGAACGATTTGAATAAGGAACTTTCGCGTGTCAAAAATCGTCTTGAAACCTTGCGCGAATTGGAAGAAAAACGCGCCATTTACGCCCCGCAAGTGCAGAAACTTTTTGCCGCGCAAACAAAAATCGGCGTAAAATTCGTCGGCGTGTTGGTTGATAAATTTGAAACTCAAACGGAAGCCGAAAAAGCCGTCGAAAATCTTTTCGGTGCGTTTTTGCAGACGGTTTTAGTTGAATCCGAAAGCGACGCGCAAAAGGTTGTTCGATATTTGAATGATAATAATTTAGGCAGAATTTCGGTTTTAGTTTTTAACGCAAAGGCGCAAAAAGGCAAAGACGCAAAGGGAGTTTCAAATTTCAAATCTGAGATTTCAAATTTAATTGGTGTGTCGGGTGAATTTGCCGAACTTTTGACGGAAGTTTTTCCGCGTGAAATGTCGGCGAAGTTGGTTGAAGATTTTGATAACATTAAATTTAAGGCAGACGAAAATTTTGTGAATTCAAACGGCGACGCGGTTTTCGGCGGGAAATTGTTTATTGGCGGCAAGGCAAGTTCGGACGAGAAAAATTCGTCGCTTCTGGCGTTCAAACGCGAATTGCGCGAGCTTGAAAAACAATCGGAAAAGTTAGCCAAGGAAACGGAAAAAGCCGGAAATGAAACCGACAAAGCGCGAAAGATTTTAGCCGAACAGGAAGAAAAAATCGTTGATTTGCAATCTTCGATGATTCGGCTCGAACGCGAGATTTTGGGTTTGGAAGTTAAGGAAAAATCTGTTCTTCAAGAAATCGAACGCGCCGAGCGGCATCAAAAAGTTGTCGCGGAAGAAACCAAGCAAATCGAAACCGAACTAATATCAATTCAATCGAAACAGACGGAAGCGCGGACGAATCGGGAAAAGGCGGAGAAATCGCGGACGGAAGTTTCGGGCAAACTCGAAAAAATCACGCAAGATTTGAACACGGCGCGAACCGAAGCGGAAAGCGAAAACGCGATTGTTGCCGAAAAACGAACTTTGGCGGCGACTTCTGCGGAGCGTCGGCGAGCGGCGGAAAATGCTCTGCGGCGCGTTGAAAATGAAGCGAAGGAATTGGGCGAAAGACTTGCGCGACAGAATTTTGAAATCATCGAAACACGCGGAAAAATCGAACATCTAACCGCTTCGATGGGCGAAATTGCGAAAAAAATCGCGTCTGCCGAAGACGAAAAACTCTCAGAGCAAAACGAACTCGAACGCGAAACCGCGCATCTCAAACAAAAGCGCGAAACGGCGGATTTAATGTCGGCAGAGCTTGCCGAATTGAACAAATCGGCGGCAGAGGCGCGAAACGAACGCGCCGCGCTTGAAATTCGACAAGCGGAAACCGTAACGAATTTGAAAAGTTTGAACGAAAAAGCGGCACGGGAATTGAATTTGTCGCTCGTTGAATTGGTTGAAACGGAAGAAGTTGCCGAAGATTTCGATTTGATTGATTCTCAAAATCGGGTGGAAGATTTGCGCGACAAGCTCGATAATTTCGGCGCGATAAATATGCTTGCGCTCGAAGAATTGAGCGAAACCGAAGAAAGATTCGAGTTTTTGACTTCGCAACGCCAAGATATTATTGACGGAATCGCGGCGGCGGAAGCGGCACTTCGAGAGATAAAAGAGCGTTCGCGTGAAAGATTCAAACAAGCGTTTGAAGCCATAAACGCGAATTTCACGGAATTTTTTACCGAACTTTTCGGCGGCGGCAAAGGCGAAATGACTCTGCTCGAAGCCGAAGACGTTTTGGAAGCGGGAATTGAAGTTATCGCGCAACCGCCGGGAAAACGTCTGCAAAATATTCTGCTTTTGTCGGGCGGCGAAAAAGCGATGACGGCGATTGCGCTTGTGATGGCGATTTTCAAATTTCGTCCCGCGCCGTTTTGTTTGCTGGACGAAGTTGACGCTCCACTGGACGATGCAAACGTCGGACGGTTTGTCAATAAAATCGCCGAAATGTCTGAAAAGACACAGTTTATCGTCATCACGCACAACAAACGAACGATGGAAGCGGCGCGTGCTTTGTATGGTGTAACAATGCAAGAAGCTGGAATTTCAAAGGTTGTTTCGGTAAGATTTGAGTAAGGTATTTTTAAGATGAGCATTACGGCAACGACAGAAAATATAGTTCTAAATAAATTTACGGCGGTTGATTTTCTTGCGGGTGAGAGTGGCAGAACGATTTTGCTCAATGATGTTTCGTGGAATGAATACGAAATGTTTCTCGAAGATTTTGAAGAACGAGCCGGATGGCGACTTGCTTACGATGGAGGAAAACTTGAAATTATACCGCCTTTGATGATGCACGAAGATCTAAGTGTTTCGACTGATAATTTTGTTCGGGCTTATTGCGACCATTTCGATTTAAATCTGCAATCGGCAGGTTCGACAACTTTTCGCCGCGAAATGAAGAAAAAAGTTGTTGAGCCGGACGCTTGTTTCTATATTCAAAGTGCCGAAAAAATTATCGGAAAAGTCTATTTGTTAGACCCAAAAAATTATCCGATGCCGGATGTCGCCGTCGAAGTTGATGTAACTCACGGTTCGCTCGACAAATTCCCGATTTACGCCGCGTTGCAAGTTCCCGAACTTTGGCTTTATGACGGGGAAGATTTGATTTTTTATGAACTTGATGGCGAAGAATATCGGGAAATTTCGCACAGCCGGGCAATGCCGCATCTTTCATCTGAAAAATTGGCGGAGTTTTTGAAAATGAGCCGCGAAGAAGGGCAGACGAAGGCGTTGAAAAGTTTTCGCGCTTGGCTTGGGGAAATCGAAACTAAATAAAATCAGTTATGCGAGTAAGAAATTTTAGATTTATCGCTTTGTTTTTGTTGGCAAACACGGTTTTTGTGGGTTTTGCGTTCGGGCAAAAGCGCAAAACGACCAAAAAGACAACGCCAAAGCCAACCACGACGACGACGCAGAAGCCGACGGAGACAACACAGGAAACCGCCAAAACTCCGACAAAGAAAAACGAGCGTCCGGCGAATGAAACGGTTTCAAATCAAACAACGAAAACTAACAATAATTCGGTTTATTTTTACGATTTCGCGCAACCGAATTTTTTGGTTACGAAAATTCATATCGAATATGACGAGCAGGGAAAAGGCACGATTACCTTTGAAAAACGCGATTTCGGCGAATCCGTAACCGACCCGATTCAGCTTTCGGCGGTAACTTTGGAAAAATTAAAAAAGGCTTACACCGCGCTCGATTTTTTGAATTCTACGGAAAGTTATCAATACGAAAAAGACTATTCGCATCTCGGCACAATAAAAATTCGCGTGAAAAAAGACGGACGCGAACGCACTGCCGAATTTAATTATACGACCAACAAGGAAGCCAAGATTTTGATGGACGAATACCGCAAGATCGGTTATCAATACATCTGGATTTTCGACATCAATGTTTCACGCGAAAATCAACCGCTCGAAGCTCCAAAATTGCTTGATGCAAT
The DNA here is from genome assembly GCA_964548225.1 of uncultured Blastocatellaceae bacterium. Classification (GTDB taxonomy): domain Bacteria; phylum Acidobacteriota; class Blastocatellia; order Pyrinomonadales; family Pyrinomonadaceae; genus CALMEH01. The sequence goes on from CAZJQP010000030.1 coordinate 8,283, forward strand.
GGACGCATATCTCAAACGCCACGAAATTTCCGATCCGCCGCAGATGATTCCGTTTCTGACGGAACTTTCAAACGACGAACGCATTCCGCTGATAGCACGCAACCACGCGGCAAAATTGATAAAACAAATCGAAAAAGACAGCACAAAGTAAAAAAAGTTTTCGATTTTTATTGAAAACCTTTTCAATCCGATAATAAATTCTCCTTAGAGCGGTTAAGGTTTGGATATACGGGAAAAGTTTTGAGTTCCGTCAAAGGAGCGGCACAAATCGCCGCGCTTCGCTGGCGGTTTGCCGCTTAATGTTCTGTTCAAAATGAATGCCGTAAAACGCGGCTCTGCCGCCCGATGTGCGGAAGGGCTTTGCCCTTCCGAAAAGTTCCCTGAAGATTAGCGGGCTATGCCCGCCGCGTTCGGGGCATAGCCCCAATTTCTCGGCTTGTCTGCCGGAAGGTCAGAGACCTTCCGCACATCAGCGGGCAAAGCCCGAAATCCGTTTTTTTTTACGGTATTCATTTTTCAAAGACCATAAAAATACACGAAACACCGGGGCTATTGCAAAGTCGGAGGAAACGGATTTTACTTCTCACATATCACATATCACTTATCACTTATTCCGAAGATAACTGCCTTGACATTCGGAATAAGTGAAAGGTGATATGTGATATGTGAGAGATGGGCGCGTCGTGCGCCGGTTCTAAAGATTTTCGACGACTTTGCAAGAACCCTACACAAAACACCACGAATCAAGAAGAAATTTGACAAATTTTGTGAAGTTTCGTGTATTTTTGCGGTTGAATTCTTACATTTACTTTGAGTTTCAACACCGCTTCTTAAAATTATCAAGGAACATAAACATTCGGGACCGGCGAATCAGCGGCTATTCCGAAACTTTGTATCAAAACACTTGACGATGTTCGATTGATAAACCAAGTGTTGGTTGCGGGACGGAAAACCGCCGCATCAAATTGCCCGTCGCCGTCATAATCGCCCGGCGCGGGTGTGTCGCCCGCCGCGCCGAACGGGAAGGCAAAGAAATTAAAATCCTGACTTCTGAGAACAAACCATTCGCCCGTTGACGGTCGCCAGAAAGCAACATCGGTTTTGCCGTCTCTGGTGTAATCTCCTTGCACCGGCTTGTCGGTCGCAATACCGAAAGTTAGAGCAAAGACGGTTAAGTTTGAGCTTCGGCGAATCCACCATTCCGCGCCTGCCACGCCCACCGGACGGTAAATTGCAATGTCGGCTTTGCCGTCGCCGTCGTAATCGCCGACCGTTGGCTTATCACCCGCCGCGCCGAAGCCGATGATGTCCACGCCGCCCGCTGATTTGTTGATAAACCAAGTATTGTTTGAAGGACGGAAAACCGCCGCATCAGCTTTGCCGTCGCCGTCATAATCAGCCGGAACGGGAATATCGCCACTTGCTCCAAACGGGAAGGCGAAGAAATTTAAATCCTCACTTCTCAAAATGAACCAAAAGCCGGTTGCCGGTTGCCAGAAGGCAATATCGGTTTTGCCGTCGCCTGTATAATCCGCCGGAACGAGTTTATCGGTTGATGTTCCAAAGGTCAGCGCGGGAACAAAATTGTCCGAGCTTCGTTGATACCACCATTGTCCGGGTGCGGGACGGAAGATTGAAATATCGGTTTTGCCGTCGCCGTCAAAATCAAACGGTGCGCCGAAAAGTGCGGTGCTTGTGCCGCTCTTCAGACGCGCAAAGCCGATTCGCGCCGTGCCATATGCGTTGCCGTAAGTTACAAAGCCGCCGCCGACCAGCGTTTTTCCGTTTCCTTGAATGGCAACGGTTTCCGCGCCGTCGTAAAAACCCGCATCAAAACTCGGATCAATCACGCCGGTCGAGAGGATACGGACGATATGCCGTCGGGTAACGCCTTGATATGTGCTGAAAGAACCGACGACGACCATACTTCCGCCTGATGTTAAAGCCAAATCATCCGGTGTAACATTGCCGAATCCCACGCCGACGGTGAAGCTGCCGTCGAGTGCGCCCGTCGTTAAAAGTCTGGCGAGTCCGACTCTCGAAGTGCCATTAAAATTGCTGAACCAGCCTGTAACCAAAATTTTGTTGTCGGCAGGCTGAATGTCAATGTCAGTAACGATTGAATCGAAACCCGTTCCGATGGCGGCGGTAAATCCTGCGTCAATTGAGCCGTCGGCGGCATTCAAGCGGACGATGTGGTTGATTCCGGCTACGCCGTTAAAGGCATTGAAAGCTCCGCCGACGAGAATTTTGCCGTCCGGTTGTAAAGCAACGGCTTCAACCCAGCAAGTGCAAGCTCCGGTGCCGGTCGCCGTAAAAGCCGGGTCAAGCGCACCGGTTGGAGTCAAACGGGCGATGCGGGTAAAATTTAATACTCCGTTGACACTGCCGAAAGCTCCACCGATGATGATTTTTCCATCCGGCTGAACGACAATTTCATTAACACCGAGCGTTTCCGCCGTAAATGTCGGGTCAATCGAGCCGTCCGAATTGAGCCGTGCAATTCCGGCGTGCGCCGCCATGCCGCCGTAGCTTGTAAAAGTGCCGCCGATAATAATTTTCCCGTCCGGCTGAAGGGCAATAGCATCAACATCCCCGAAAAGCACAAACTCCGCGCCCGGATTAAATGAAAAATCGGTCGTGCCGTCGGGATTCAATCGCGTAAGCCGCGGACGAAGCGAGCCGTTCGCGCCGTAGAAATCGCCGCCGAGGAGAATTTTGTTATCGGGCTGAATGGCGATTGCCTTAACCGTTGCTTGAGTGCCGACAACGGGTGTGAAGCCTGAATCCAAATCGCCGTTTGTTTCGAGCCGCGCAAAACCGAGCCGCGCCTTGTTATTGATGCCGGTGAAACCGCCGCCGAGTAAAACTTTGCCGTTGGTTTGCAGAAAAATTGACGGCAGTCCAACACCGTTTGCGCCTGACGTGCCGATGTTGAAAGTTGGGTCAATCGAGCCGGTTGCCGGATTCAGCCGCGCCACATTGCTTCGCTGAGTTGTGCCATCGTCAAAAAATATCTGTCCGCCCGCGACAATAATTTTGCCGTCCGGTTGGAGGACGACCGTTTCCAAAACTTGAGTATTAATGACCGGCGAAGTAAATGCGGCATCAAGCGTTCCGTTTGAATTAAGCCGCGCCAAATTTAATCGCGGCGTGCTGTTAAAGTCGGAAAATGCGCCAGCGATAACAATTTTACCGTCTGCTGGTTGAACCGCTATTCCAAACGCTCCGCAAGAACTGCACGCACCTGCGCCGGTGCCGATATTTGTCGCAAAAGCCGCATCAACCGAACCGTTGGAATTCAAACGCGCAATTCCTCTCGATGACGTTCCGCTGACTGTTTGGAAAGTTCCGCCGACGAGAATTTTACCGTCAGTCTGAAGCACGATTTTTTTGGTTGAAGAATTAAAGCCCGCGCCGAGATTCGTATTAAAAGCCATGTCGAGTGAGCCGTCAATAGCAACCCGCGCAATATATCCGACCGGCGTGCCGTTATACTGCGTCATATTAAAACTGGCGATGAGAATTTTGTTGTCGGGCTGAACGACAATATCGTCAACAATGCCGCTCGGTCCCGTCGGACCGACTCCGATAAAAGACGTATCAAGCGAGCCGTCCTCGTTAAGCCGCGCGAGTCTGCCACGCAGATTAGCCGGATCGGTTGAGCCGAAATTTGAAAAATCACCGCCGACCAAAATCTTGGTCGCACCGCCGATAATCTGCACGGCGACCGCATTAACACCGCCGTTACACCCGACGGTTTGACCGTTTGACGCGCCCAAGCCGATATTAAAAGTCGTGTCGAGCGAACCGTCCGTATTAAGCCGCGCCAGACAATTATAAGAACGTCCGTTGACGACGTAAAAATTTCCGCCGATGATAATTTTGCCGTCCGGTTGCACGGCAATATCGCTAACAAACGCGCCGCTTCCCGTTACACCAGCATTAAAAAATGTGTCCAAATCGCCGTCTGCGGCGGAGATTTTCATACTCGCCGCGAAGATTAAAATTAAACCCAAAACCGTAAATTGAACTGTTCGTAAATTTTTCATTTTGCCAAATCTCCTTACAAAAAAATTTTCTAGGTTAATTCTGGCTTGACTTGAGTTCAAAAGTCCTCAAAAATAAATCAAAAGTTCTCAAATATTTCTCAAAAGCTATGATTGAGCTAACGGAATCAAGGATTTATGAGTTTGGGGAATTTCGGCTTGATGAGAAAAGTCATTGTCTTTTCCGCCGCGAAACGGGCGAACTTGTGCCGTTGACACAGAAAGCTGTTGAAATTTTGCTCTATTTGGTTGAAAATGCCGGACAGGTTTTGCTGAAAGATGAATTGATTGAAAAGGTTTGGGACAATTCGTTTGTCGAAGAAGCAAATCTTTCACAGACGATTTTTGTCCTCAGAAAAACGCTCGGTGAAAATGCAAAAAAGCCGCGTTTTATTATGACCGTGCCGAATCGCGGCTATCAATTTATTGCCGAAGTCAGAGAATTTCACGCCGAGGACAAGATTCTGGAAGATAGTTTTTTATCGGATTCTCCGCAATTTCAAATCAAAAATCAAAAATCAAAAATCAAAAATCAAAAATTAGCGAGGTTGGCAATTCCGATTGTTTTGCTGATTGCGCTTGGCGTTTATTGGTTTTATCCGCGAGAAAAACCGGCGAGTGTCAAAGAAATTAAAACAATTGCCGTTTTGCCGTTTGAGGATTTGGGCGCAGAGCAAACTGAAAAATATTTGGGCGTGAGTTTGGCGGACGCTTTGGCAAATAAGTTTGGCAACTTGAGAGAAATCACGGTGCGTCCGGTGCGCTCCGTGATGAAATATGCCGACAGCCGCGAAGATTTGGGCAAAATCGGGCGCGAATTGCGGGTTGATGCTGTGCTTGACGGACGTATTCAGCACGTCGGTGAACAGGTGCGCGTTAGTGTGCAATTGGTTCGCACTTCGGACGGGGCGGCGATTTGGGCGGAAATCTTTGATGATAAATTTACAAACTTTTTCGCCGTTCAAGATTCGATAAGTCGAAAAATTGTCCAATCTCTCGCCTTGCAGATGAATGAAAAAGAACGCGAGAGATTTAACCGGCGCAGGACCGAAAACGCCGAAGCTCAGCAGGATTATCTGCGCGGAATCTATTTTCGGGAAAAGCGTATTAACGATAATTTGACAAAAGCGGCGGCGAGTTTTGAACAAGCTGTCCAAAAAGATCCGAATTTTGCGCTTGCATATGCCGAGCTTGCTTATTGTTATTTGATTATGCCGGAATATATGGCAACGCCGACGAGCGAATCTTTTCCGAAGGCGAAAATTTATTTAACCAAGGCACTCGAACTCGATGACCAAATCGCGGAAGCTCATCTGACCTTAGCCGGTCTGCTCGGGCAGGAAGGCGATTCTGCCGGAATGGAAAAAGAACTTGCCCGAACGCTCGAATTAAACCCGAATAATGTTATTGCGCTTCGGTGGTCTGCCACCGGTCTCGGTTCGCAAAAACGATTTGACGAAGCTCTGGCAATGCTTCGCCGCGCAAGCGAACTCGATCCTACGTCAACGGTCATTATGAATAATATTGCTCAGACTTATAAGGCGCAAGGGAATTATGATGCCGCCATCGAAGAATTGAACAAAGCTCTGGTGCTTGACCCGAATGCCGCTTTGACACACGATGAATTGGCAAGGGTTTTATACAAAAAAGGTTTATACAAAGAAGCCTTGCCCGAATCGTTGAAAGCGGTGGATTTATCCAACCGTTTGCACACGCTTCTGGTTACTTTGGGCGAGATTTACATAAAATTGGGCGAACGTGAGAAAGCCTTTGCCGTCATTAAAGAACTCGAAGAAAAATATCCGAGTGCTGCAAGTTATTACATTTCATATCTTTACGCCCAAATTGGCGATAAAGAAAAAATGTATGAATGGCTGGAAAGAGCATTTAAGGAAAAACCCAGAGGCTTGAACAAATTGAATATCGAACCGAGTTTTGCGCCCTTCCGAAACGAATCGCGTTTTCAAAATTTTGTCCAAAGAGTAGGAGTTTGAGCAATACGATAGGGCTATTGCAAAGTCGGATTTTACTTCTCACATATCACTTTTCACTTACCACTTATTCCGAAGATAACTGCCTTGACATTCGGAATAAGTGATATGTGAGAGGTGATATATGAGAGATGGGAGCGTCGTGTGCCGGTTCTAAAGATTTTCGACGACTTTGCAAGAACCCTAAGCAAATACGAGGGAAATAATAAAGTAAGTGGACAGAATTAAATTAAAAATGTTCGGTTAAGTTTTGAGTCCCGCCTTTAGGCGGCTTTTGTCCGCCGCGCTTCGCCGGTGGACAGCCTGCTGAAGCAGGGACTCAAAACTTTTACAAAATTATTCTGTTCACTTAACTTATCAATTATTTCAGAGATTTTTACCTTTATTTATTTTTGCCCGACTACTAAAAGTAAGAATTTAAGCACGAAAAATGCGAAAATAAAGTCTTGTCAGGTTCTTTATTTTCGCATTTTTCACACTTTTTTTGTGGCTAAATAAGCAAATCAGCAAAACTTTTGCCGGATTACTTTATGTTTATGGCGTAACGGTTAAACGGGTCGGACTGTTGGTTTGAAAACAGTCAACGGAAATCGTGATTGTTCCGGTTCTCGAACTTGAGACCGTTGGCGCGGTTGCCGTAATTCGAGAAAATGAGGTAAGCGTAAAGTTTATCGGTTGTCCATCGAAATAGACGGCTTGAATGCCGAAAAAGTTTCCGCCTTCGATGGTAAATTGCGTTCCGCCTCTGACGCTTGTGGTGCTTACTCCAGCCGCGCTAAATTGTGTAATGAAAGGTGTGAAAATTGCTCCGTTGTTTAATGAATATTTCATCACGAACGCATCTTCATAGCCGAAGTTCAGACTTCTGAACAAAACCGTATTTCCTGCAAGCAAAAGGTTTCCGGCGTTGTCGAGCGCAACGGCTTCGGCTTCGTCTTTGTTCTCAACGGCAAATTGGCGGACGAAAAACAAACTGCCGTTGGCATTGCGTTTGGCAATCCAGATGTCAGTGTGTGTGTCGGGATTTGTCGCCGCCAAATTTCCTTTGGTATTGCCGGCGTAAATCACGTTTCCGCTTGCGTCCGTGGTCAAATCGCCGATTTTATCTTCCGAAGCGGTGGCGTGTGAAAACATCCATTGCGAATTGCCCTGTGCATTGAATTTTTGAATCAAAGCATCGTTTGCCAGACTTCCGGCGACAAAAACATTTCCGCTCGAATCGGCGGCGACTCGCGTTGCCGTGCGGTTATCCGGATAGGTGTGGCGAAAACTCGGCGAACCGCCGGAGCCGAATTTTTCAACCCAACCGAAGTATTGAAGCGTGTTGCGATTTAAATCTTCACCGACAACGGCAATCGAACCGTTGGAAGAAACGCTTAAATCGAGCGGAACGCCGATAATATCTCGAACAATCGGCGAACTTCCCGAAAAGATTCCGAGATTCGAGTTGAGCGTAATTTGACTTAGGTCATAAAAACCTTCGATATATGTTTGTCCATTATCCGCCGACCGCGAATTTTTTCTGATGTTTGTGGCAGTCGTCAAAACGGCGCGGCTCATTGAATCGAAACCGATTTCCATTCCGCCTGTGCCGTCTTCGGGATTTTGGCTTGAAAACCCGAAACCGAAAGTTGTGCTGATTTGTGTTGGTTGTTGCGGCGGCATCATTCCTTCGCGGCGGTTATATTTAACGACGAAAATATCATAATTGGTGACCGGCGCGTTTGTTTTCGTATAGCCTGCAACATAGATATTATTTGCACTGTCAACACGAATGGCTTTGATTTTTTTCTCCAATCCGGCAACTCCGTTGACCGTCAGGTTATCAAACCAAAGCAACACGCCCGTTGGTGAATATTTCGCAAGCCAAAGATTTGTGGTGAAATTCGGGACTTGAATAAAATGTCCGGCAAGATACACATTGCCGTTTGTATCACTTGTAACGGCGGTAGCAAAGTCGGGATTCATCTGGTTGACAGCATAGCCTTGGTCAGTCCAGAGAATGTCGCAATTTATGTTTAATCTTATCAATTTTTCGGCACGCAGGTTTGGAAACTCATTTCGGACGGCAACGAGATTCATTTGCAGATTAGCGGAAAGATTGCCGAAACCGTTTGAATAAACCCAAGCCCGCGCCGTGTTTCCGGTGGTGATTTGCGGCTCGAAAACGACCGAAATTCCTGACGGCACGTTTTCCGCCGCAAGTGTTATCGCGCCACTAAATCCGGTGCGATTTATCGTAATGTCATAAAAAGTTTTCTGTCCGGCAATGATTGATTGCGATTCTGGCAAAACCGAAATCGAAATGCTTTGCGCCGGCGTAGTAATCAATTTTACAGTAATCGGCGCAATTGTAATGCCGTTTGCCGTGCCTTTGACCGTGATGTTAAATGTTCCGACGGGCGTTGTCGTCTGCGTCGTAACGGTTAAAATCGAACTGTTTGCCGTGGTCGTGTTCGGATTAAAAGTTGCCGTTGCGCCCGACGGCAAATTCGTTGCGGAAAGCGTAACTTTGTCCGCGAAGTTATCACGATTTATTTTTATCGTGTAAGCCGCACTTTGTCCGACCTGAACCGTATTTGAAGACGGCAAAGCCGAAAGCGAAACTCCGGCGGCGAAAGCCTCAGCCGCAAAAAAGGAAACCAAAAATGTAACTAATATTGCCAAAAAATAATTTAATTTCTTCATAATTTCTCCATCTGAATTTCTAAAAAATTTGCCGTTTGTGCGGCATCGGCAGAACATTTTTCCGCCGACGATTTGATTAAACCTTTTTCGTTTCTCAAAAATCTTCAAAATTGAATTCAAAAAATCTCAAAAAAGTTCAAAAAGAATTTTGATATAATAAAATCAACGAGTTACAGGATTTGAGAAAATGCAAATAGTTAATTGAAATAAAGGCTTTTAAAATAAAACTTGACCAGTCGGCAAAAATCCTAAAAAATCAAATCACAATGGTTTTATGATTGAACTTTCGGAATCAAAAATTTATGAGTTTGAAGACTTTCGGCTCGATGTGAAAAGTCGTCGTTTATTATGGCGCGAATCAAAGGAAATCGTTCAGCTTACACCCAAAGCCATCGAACTGCTGATTTATTTTGCCGAAAACGCCGGACGGGTTTTGCTGAAAGACGAAATTCTCGAAAATGTCTGGGAAAATTCGTTCGTCGAAGAATCGAATCTTTCGCAGACGATTTTCGTTTTGCGAAAAACTCTCGGCGAAGATACGAAAAATCCGCGTTTTATTCTGACCGTGCCGAATCGCGGCTATCAATTTATTGCAGAAGTTAAACAATTCAGACCGGAAGATGAAATTTTAGAAAAAAGTTTGCTGTCCGAAATTCCGCACCTTACAAGTTCCGAGTTACCGGTTCCGAGTTCAAAAACCAAAAACCAAATACCAAAGACCAAGATAATTTTGTTTGCTTTACCTCTTGTTTTGCTGATTGCCTTCGGAATTTATTGGTTTTATCCGAAATCGAAACCTGCAACGGTAAATGAAATTAAAACGGTAGCAATTTTGCCGTTTGAAGATTTAAGTGAAGGTCAAACGGAAAAATATCTCGGAATATCTTTGACTGATGCTCTGGCGAATAAATTCAGCGAGTTAAAACAACTTACCGTGCGTCCGACGCGGACGGTTTTGAAATATGCGGAAAGCCGCGAAGATTTAAGCAAAATCGGACGCGAATTGCGGGTTGATGCCGTGCTTGACGGACGTATTCAGCGCATTGGCGAGCGAGTGCGCGTCAATGTTCAGCTTGTTCGCACGACTGACGGCGTGGCGATTTGGTCTGATATTTTCGATGATAAATTTACAAATTTTTTCGCCGTTCAAGATTCTCTGAGTCAAAAAGTTGTGCAATCTTTAGCTTTGCAGATGAACGACAAAGAACGCGAAAGATTCAATAGGCGCGGGACGGAAAATGCCGAAGCCTATCAAGATTATCTGCGCGGACGATATTTTTGGAATAAACGCACCGCCGAAAATTTGAACAAGGCAATCACGAATTTTGAAAAAGCCGTGCAAAAAGACGCGAATTTTGCACTTGCCTATACGGGACTTGCGGATTGTTATATTTTGCTTTCGGAATATCACGCCGCTACGCCGCGCGAAATTTTTCCGAAGGCTAAAGCCGCAATCAACAAGGCTTTGGAACTCGACGGTGAATCGGCGGAGGCTTTCGCTGCACTAGGTTATACGCAGGCATTTTACGATTGGGATTTTGCGGGTGCGGAAAAATCTTTCAAACGTGCGCTCGAATTAAATCCGAATTATGCGACGGCGCATCAATGGTATGGTGAATTTATTTCGGCGTTCGGACTTTTTGACGAAGCCCGCAAACATCACGAACGCGCCGCTGAGATTGATCCGGTTTCGCCTATTGTAATTTCCGCGATGGCGGGGCTTTATGATTATCGAGGCGATTACGAAAATACGATTCGGCAAGCGCAAAAAATGCTCGAAATAGATCCGAATTTTGCTTACGGCTATTTTTATTTAGCAATGGGTTTTGAGCGAAAAGGAATGGACGCGGAAGCGGCGGAAGCAACTGCCAAAACGATGATATTTTTTGGCGAACCGCCCGAAGCCGCCGAAGAAATCAGAGAAGCATTTAAGAAAAACGGAATGAAAGGTTTATGGCAAAAACGTCTCGAACAAGTCGAAAACCGCCCTTATTTGAAAAACTTTCAATCGTATTTCAAGGCTCTTATTCAAATTCGTCTGGGCGACAAAGAGGGAACTTTGCAATCGCTCAATCGCGCTTTTGAAGAACGCGACCACAATCTTATTTATATGAAAAATGACTTGCGTCTTGCCTCTCTGCGCGACGATTCGCGCTTTCAGGATTTATTGCGCCGAATCGGATTTTAGAAACTGTCTGATGAAATTTATTTCGTAACGCTTCCGTCGTCAGCAATTTTCGGCGCGGTGTTCGGAAAATCTAATTGCGAAAGTCGGCGCAGAGTCGAAATGGCTGATTTTGATTTATCTTCTGTCAAAATTCCTTTTTCGCGCAGAACGAACGGGTTGATTTTGCCATTCATAAATTTGCCTTCCGCGTCTAATTTTACTTCCAAAACGAGCGTTTCGGCAGTCGCTCCGGCGAGTCCGAACCAGCCGTAGGTGGCGAAATTTCCGAGCGAATAAGCAATCAAGCGGTCTTTGTAAATTTCCATTGCGCGAAGAACGTGGGGACCGTGTCCGAGAACTAAATCCGCGCCCGCGTCAATCACGGTTTTTGCAAATAACGGAAGATTTCCGCGTGATTCTCCAAAGAAAACCTCGTTTTGATTTCGCACGCGCACATTGCTCGTGCCTTCCGCGCCGCCGTGAAATGAAACAACGACTAAATCGGCTTTTTTATCGGCTTCCTGAACTAATTTTTTCGCTAAATCCAAATCATTAACGTGCGGCGTTACGCTACTCGTGGCAAAACCGATAAAGGCGATTTTCTTGCCTTTGGCTTCGACAATTGTTGTCGCAAATTGTTCTTTATCGCTTCCACAATGTTTAATACCGAGGTCGTCGAGCGTTTTTCGTGTCGTGGTGCGTCCCGCATCGCCAAAATCTCCGGCGTGATTGTTTGCCAGACTCATCACGTCAAAACCCGCCTCTTTGAGATATTTTCCGTATCGCGTCGGCATCCGAAAAGCAAAACAATTTCCCGAACTTCCGCCGCATTTTGCCGAATTTCCGCTGTCAATCATCGGACCTTCGAGATTTCCGAAAGCAATGTCGGCAGATTGAAAAATCGAGGCGACGGCTTTGAATGTATCCGCGCCGTCATTCGGCGGCATTCGGCTGGCGTTCGGATACGGCGAACCAATCATAATGTCGCCGCCCGCCGCGATTGTCAGCGGTTCGGTGTTGGTTGATTTTGTATTTGATGATGCCGAATTTTGATTTGTTGAATTTGTAGTTTCGTTGCTCGTCGGTTTTGACGGACAGCCGGTTAAGACACAAAGACACAAAGCCAAATTTAAAAAGAACAAGGGTTTTTTTATCACGATTTTAATTTTCCGTTTTTAATCAAAAATGAACTTAGAATGACGAAAGTATAATCGAATTATGTTTGCGCTTCAACTGTTAAATTTATTTCAGGCGAAAAAAATTATCAGTTTTCAGTTATTAGCAATCAGCTACTCCGAAAGTGAAATTTTTTTCGCCGAAATAGCCGGTAACTGATAGATTAAAACAATCTGCACCATTTATTTTGAACTTTGCATTTGCGGCGTAAAAGTTCCGTCATCGTTAATTTTCGGCGCAGTCAAAGGAAAATCTGCGGTGGAAAGTTCGCGCACTTTGCGGATTGCCTCGCCCGAATTATCCAAAACAGGACCGCCTTTGCCGGGTTGTTTTCCGCCGTGGAGTTTGCCGCTTAAGAATTTTCCGTCCAAAGCGAGTTTGATTTCAAAAATCGCGGTCAACGCAGTTTCATTTTCAAGGCGAAACATTCCGTAAGTGGCGAAATTTCCCATCGAATAAACAATCAGACGGTCTTTGTAAATATCCATTGCGCGAAGAACGTGGGGACCGTGTCCGAGAACTAAATCCGCGCCCGCGTCAATCACGGTTTTAGCAAATAACGGAAGATTTCCGCGATTTTGACCGGCGAACATTTCGGTTTTGTTCGGAACGCGCTGTGCTGTCGGACCTTCCGCGCCGCCGTGAAATGAAACAACAACAATATCGGCTTGTTTGTTTGCCGCTTCGACTAAACTTTTGGCAAAGGTCAAATCATTGATATTCGGCGTGATGTTGTTTGTGGCAAAGCCAATAAACGCGATTTTTTTGCCTTTCGATTGGATAATTGTGGTCGCAAGTTGCAATTTGTCGCTTCCGGCGTGTTTGATGCCGAGCGCATCGAGTGTTTTTCGGGTGCTTTCAAGTCCGAAATCGCCGAAATCGGCGGCGTGATTATTTGCCAAACTCAAAACGTCGAAACCCGCGTCTTTCAGATATTTTCCGTAGCGCGTCGGCACACGAAAAGCAAAACAGCGTGTTGAACGCGGCGAACATTTTGAAGTTGAACCGCCTTCGAGCATCGGACCTTCGAGATTACCGAAGGCAATATCCGCCGCAGACAAAATCGGCGTAACTTCCTTCAACATATCAACACCGTCGTTCGGCGGCAGAAACGTATCATTTATCGAAGTCGAACCGAGCATAATGTCGCCGACAGCGGCAATTGTTATCGAGTCCGATTTTTTCACCGTCGGATTCGTTTTTAATGTTTGGCTTTTGACCGCGTTGTTTTGAAATCCGAATAAGGCAAAAATGCCTAAAATTAAAGCTAAACAGATTGACAGATTTTTTCTTGACATAAAGTTAAATTCTTTAGGGAGTTTGTTGTAAATTAAAAGTGAAGAAACCCGAAGAAATAATTGATGCTTTGATAATGACTAATTGATAAATATTGTCGTTGCACAAGAGAATTCAGCAATTAGTCATTATCAAACATCAATTATTTCGGTTCTTCAAAAGGCGGTTTCGCCAAAACATCAGACGGCAAAATGCTTTCATTTGGTTGCTCCTCAGTTGGATCGGCGATTTCCGGTTTGATTTTCTTTTGCCGTGTTCGCGGTTTCGGCGGTTCGAGTATTTCGAGTAAATCGTTTTGACTGATTAAAGTCGGCGTTTCGTCAGCGAAAAACGGTTGATTCGGCAGTTCGCTTGAAACATCAACCGGCGCGTCAGTTTGATTATTCTCGACAGTCGGCAGACTATAATCCATCTGCGCGGTTGCTTCATCAGCTAAAATGGGTTTGGTTTCAGGCGTTGGAATTTCCGACTGAAGCTGTTCGGGCGCAATTTCCGTTGAAACTTCTTCGACTTTTTCTTCAATAATCGGTGCAGGTTGCTGTGATTTCGGAACGTATTCGGAAAGATTCAGCGATGTAACTTCTTCTTTTTTGCTTGACGGTGACGGTGAAAGGTCGAGAGTCGTAACCGTTTGTTCTTTCGGTTTCGCGGGTGAAGAAGTTGAAATGATTTCTTCCGCGTCATCCGTCAAATCTTCGCGGATTAAGGTTGAAAATAACAATTTGCCGTTGCGAATCAAATAAAAACCGATTCCGCCGTAAATTGCGGTAAAGAAAAATTGCCACAGAACTTCTTTGAGTGCATCGCTTTTGGCTTTGTCAGCCGGATTTTCAACGCCCGGCGTGTTCGGGGATTGATTTGCTTTCGGTGCGGTCGTCGGAATGCTGATGCCGTTGACCTGGATAGTTTGTTGCGGTTTGCTCGTCGTATTATTCGGTGAAGGCAGGGAAGTGTAAGCGTAAATTGCGCCAACCAAACTCAGAAGGCTGACAATCGCCCAATAGCCGAAATAAACCCCGATTAATCTGGTAATAAGCCAAACTGTTTGACGTTTGTTCATATTTTTACTAATCGAAAAGTCAGACAAAAGTTATCCACAGATAAACACAGATGAACACAGATATTTTTGATAATCCGAATTGCAATATAAAAGGTATATGCGAATCAAGGATAGAAAATCTAGGGAATATTTTGTTATATCCTTTGGCTTTATCAATTATTAAGTCTCAATTATCCATTATTCTTTAGCGATTCAAAGCTAAACACTGCTGAAATATTTGATAATTGATAATGAATAATTGATAAATCGAATGTTTCGGCTTTCTACTCTTGATTTACAGGGTAGATCTTCAAACATTCAAAGAATCTGTTTTTATCTATGTTCATCTGCGGATAAAAACTCCGTTCATTAACCAAGTCTGAATTTTCAGACGGCTTTATATTAGCAGAAAATCGTGCAAATTCTGAACTACAAACTAAGATTTCTTAAACAGAGCGCGGCAATTTCAGGACTGAAGCCCGCAACTCTAAACATCAAAAGATAATTCCTGCGGCTAAGACTTCAATCAGAGCGTCGGCAGTCGCAGTTCTTCCATCCGAAGACATAGTCGTTACGACGGAGGGCGCAGTCGTTACGACGGAGGGCATAGTTCTTACGACGGAGGTATCAGTCAAAGGATCTGCGTCCTTAGTCAGAGCGTTTTAGGTGTCAGTCAGAGCGGTTTTGGTATAGTTTTTGTGCGGTTCAGTCCGACTGTGAATAAAAAAGTGATGACATTGTTAAATTCTCCTTCACAGTTGGTTTGTTAATACTTAGCAAAAACAGAAAAAAGGTGAAAGACCATAAAATCTTTCACCTTTTTTCTTTGCGGATTGTTAGCCGCAAATTATTCAATTGCGACAAAATCAAGATTTTCTATCGCATCTTCAACCGATAGGAGAATGGTTGATTGTTTGAAGGTGAAGCGTTTTGCTTGAACATTGACGAGAACGGATTGTCCGATTTCGATATCATCGAAGCGATAATAGCCGAAAGTTCCGGTGCGAGTTGACCGAACCGTGCCGTCTTGAAGTGTAAGAAGCACAACGACGTTGCGGATTCCGCGTCCGTCTGAAGCAGATATTCGTCCCTCAATCGGGACGACAGCGGCTGTCGGTGCAAGGTTAAATCCGAAGTCGAAGGTATGATTATTACTGCCTGCGCTTCCGGCAATAAAGTTAGCGATGATGTTGCCGCTCAAAAGCAGTCCATCGGAATCGCGGCTGTCGCCGTTTGCCGTCGCATCGTTGTCGGCAACTGTGCGGACACGATTGTTGAGCGGTTGTCCGCTGTTGAAATTCGATGAAGGAATACGGACTTGATAAGCTCTACCCGGAATGATTCCGCCGTTGATTTGACCGATGTTGTCAGTCGTATTGGAATCGGCAGACGTTGAACCGACGAAATAATATTCGCCATTTGCATCCGTAACAGCCGTTCCGACTTGCGTATCAACTGTGCCGTCGTTGTTTGTATCAGCCCAAAGTTGAAGCGTTACGCCGCTGAAAACCGCTTCGCCCGCGTCTTGAATTCCGTTGTTGTTGACATCGCTCCAAACACGGTTGCCAACCTCAATCGCCGCCCGGTCGCAGAGCAATTCAACGTCACCCAAACCGTTTCCTTTGTTGAAATCGTTAGTCGTGTTCAAACTGCTTCCGGTAAAGGTGTTATAAACGCTCAAACGGCTTCCATTAGTATTGCTTAACCATTTGAAACCATTGCTGAAATAATTTGCAGGATCAAGCGAAGTGGTAACAACGCGATTACTTCCGGGCAAAAATGCGAGTGCGCCGTGTGCCGTTTCCGCAAAGTTGTCGGGATCGTCCGGTCCCCAGTCGCCGACATAAAATTCACCGCCGCCGGGACCTTGACTGCCGCCCGAATTCGAGCCGTTTTCACCGCTCGGACGTGCATTATTCGGGCATCCGGCTGTTCCCGGATTCGAGAATGCCGAGCCATTGTAGCAAAATCTGAGAACATCACCGAAAGCGTAGATTTCCGTAACGAGCGTGGTGTTTGATTGCGCCGTATCGGGGCGATATTGATTCGCCGCATATTGGTCGCCCCAGCGATCTTTGAGTGCCATTATGAGCGAACCGTCATTGTCAAATTCGAGGTCGCTGACAATCGGTTGCGGCAATTCGCCGCCCGTAATATTGCGGTTGTTGTCCGAATCGCGCCAACGAACCCAAGGAGTGTCGCCGCCGAAATTAATTCTGGTTCTCGTGTAATTTAAGGGGAAACTGAGAACTTGCGTAAATCCAGCCGCCGCGTTGTCAGGATTCATTGATAAAACGTAAGCCACCAAATTAGCAGAAGTCGCGCCCGCATTTTCACCCGTGCAAACCGCACCGACATAAACCAAACCGCGATAAATTTCTAAACCGAACGGACGCAGAACTCCATTTGTGCAGGTAATCGGTGTGCTTGTGTTGACATTAAAGCCGAGATTGTTTGAAGGATCGCGCACCAAATCCGCATTGACCGGCGTTACGCTCGGATTGACGTTTTGAATGCCGTGCAAACGGCGGTCGTTTAAGTTAATAAACCACAAAGTATTGCGCCCCGCGTCATAATCGAGGTCGCCGATGGCACGTTTGCCAACTTCCGTGTAAGCCGCATAATCCCAATTCGGTGTTGCGCCGGTGGCAGGTAAAGTGTATCCGGCAGTTACACGCGGGTCAGTTCCCGTGTTGAGTCCGATGGTTTGCAAATTAACATATTGACTAAAAACGGGCGAGCCGCTACTCATATCAATTTTATAAATTCCGCCTGTGCCGAGCGGACCGAATCCGGCGTGGCGTTTCATATACGCCGCTTGAAAAATCGTCCGTGAAGGTTTGTGATAAGCCGTGCCGTAGACCGTTCCCGTTTGCGATTCGGTTGCTAAGTTCGTGTTTGCCGTCGGCGAATCGTATGGAACTGAAATCGAAGTCGAACGATTACCGCTCTGATTGCCGGGACGAAAAATTGAAGTGCAAAGCGTTGGGTTATTTTGGCAATAATCTTCGGGTATGTTGAGGGCTAAATTGATGTCGGTATCGCCGCCGTTAGCAACAAACTGCACCGTTGAACCTGCATCGGTGGTTGTCGTGCCGCCATTGACCGAATCGGTCGAACGTGCCGAAGGCAAAAATCCCGTAGGCAAATTTGTAAATTCCACACGGTAAGGTCCTGTTCCCGTTGAGACGATGCTGAAAGTTCCGTCTGCGGCAGTATTTGCTGTGCCTCGTGCTATGCCGCTCGAATCATAAAGCGTTACAGTTACACTTTGGACACCTGAATCAACTGCGGGCAAAGCGGCGGAACCGGCGGTATCGTAAGTGCCGTTGCCGTTATAATCTTTGAAAACACGACCGGAATAAGTGCCAGCCGCTTGACTGTTCCAATAAACTGTAAATGGCAAAAGGAAAAGGGATAACCCGATTGCCGTTAAAAAAATCCGGTTTGCCACGCGGTTTTTTGAAAAATGGATTTTAGTATTTTTTTTCATATTTTTCACTTTATTTGAAAAGGGAATAAATTAGGGATTTTAGGGGAAGTTTATAGAACTTCCGCAGATAACAGTAAGAAATATTTCTAGTTCGGATTTATTTGTTTGGAAGATTTTTTTTCAGCCATCAAATTTTAGTTTCCGAAAGCATCGCAAAAAAAGCAGGTGAAAGAAAATAATTCTCTTCCGCCTGCTTTTTTTACTGTGTGGTTTCATTCGATTGCCGTGAAATCAAGGTTTTCCATCGCTTCTTCAAGCATAAAGATTCTGGTCGGTTGTTTGAATGTAAAGCGTTTGGCGGCAACTTCGACCGTTACGGTTTGTCCAACCTCGACATCATCAAAACGATAATATCCAAAAGCTCCCGTGCGGGTTGATTGCGTCGTGCCGTTTGGTAACACCAGATTTACAATGACATTACGGATGCCCGTGCCGTCGGCGGCTTGAATACGTCCACCAACCGGAACGGTCGCCGCTGTCGGGGCAAGGTAAAATCCGAAATCGAAGGTATGATTATTGCTTCCGGCACTTCCGGCAACGAAATTGGCAACGACGTTTCCGCTCAAAGCAACGCCGTCCGAATCCCGGCTGTCGCCGTTTGCCGTGCCGTCATTATCATTGGGCGAACGCAGACGACCATTCAGCGGTTGCCCCGTGCCGAATTGTGAAGCGGGAATTCTTACTTGATAAGTTCTACCTGATATTATTCCGCCGTTGATTTGACCGATGTTATCGGTCGTGTTCGGATCGGCAACAGTTGATGAAACGAAATAATATTCGCCATTTGCGTCCGTTACGGCTGTTCCGACTTGTGTATCAACCGTTCCATTAGCGTCCGTATCAGCCCATAATTGCACTGTAACACCGCTCATATTCGTTTCGTTTGCGTCTTGAACGCCGTCGCTGTCAACATCGTTCCAAACACGGTTGCCGACTTCAATCGGCGCACGGTCGCACAATGCTTCGATGTCGCCGATGCCATTGGCTTTCCCGAAATTGTCAGGATCGGCATTGAGATAAGCATCGTAAGCTCCGGTCATTATTCCGGTTGTGTTGTTATATTTTTGGACTCCGGCGGTATAAAAATTGCTCACGCGAGTTCCTGAAGAATTGTAAGCTACAGGATCGTAAGCCGTTGTCATAATTGACGTATGACCCGGAACTTGAAGCAAACTGCCGATCACTCCTTCTTCGCGTCCGTCGCCGTTCAAATCGAGGTAAAATTCACCGTTCGAGCCGTGTAACCCGACGATGACAACATTATCAACATAGACATATTTTGCGCCGCCTGATTCGTTAGGAGAATTAAGACGGATAGCTGTCGCATTTGATGGAAGTGCATCTGAGTAATCTTGAAAAGAAGTATCCGTTCCCGATGCGATGGCGGTTAAAGATTGCCATGCCGAACCGTCATTATATTCAACCGTCAAACCTGCATTGCTTCGTTGGTAGCTGAATTGAAGTCTGCCTCCTGTCGTTGTGCCACTAAGCGAAATAGTTCTCGACATTCCGAAATTGTCCCGAATCCGCATTGAATTGCTCGAAACCGAAGGAGTAGCGATGACGCGATTTTCTCCGGCACTGGCTCCATCCGATTCCCCAATTTCCGTCCAAGGTGTTGAACTCCAGCTTGTCGTTCCCGTCGAGCCGTTATAAGCAACTGCTGTGAAAGAATCACCGTAGTCAACAAAAATTCCGCTTGTTGTTGTTCCACCACAACTCGCGTTGCTTTCAAAAGTGTAGCTCCCCGAAACCAGACACGCCCGCATTAAATCGCCGTAGCCGCGGAAATAATCGGGGAAAACGACTTGATCGCCATAGCGGTCACGGATGCCTAAAACCATCGCGTTGCCGTCAAACTCTATATCGGTCAACATCGGCGAAGGTTTTGAAATTGCAGAAACCGTGTTTGACCATCTTTCCCAAGAAGCAGTTGTTTGAGAATTACCGATGTAACGAGTAAAGTTGCTTAAAGAGCGGTTTAGCACGAGCGTAAATCCCGGATTGTCGAAACGCCAGACGTAAAGATGCAATTTTGTATCATCGGCTTCCGATTCGGCGGAGCATACCGCGCCGACAAAGATTTGCCCGCTTGCATTTCTGCCCAATCCGAAAGGACGAACATCCGCCGCGTTGCAATTGCCGCTTGATGTTGCCAAACCTGTGGTCGGAATGTCAAAACGTGTAATCGTTGTTGAATTGAGTGTGCCGCTGGTCGGAATCACATATAAACGGCGGTCGGCGAGATTGACCGTGTAAAGATTCGCGCCGTTTTGTGAGATTTCCAAATCGCCTAAACCGCGTTTTGAAACATATTGCGTTGTGCCGGGGTCAGATTCAGCACTTGTCCAATCGGTTGTTGCAACCGGATGCGGATTTGCGCCTGTTGTCCCACCACCGAAGATTAAATTTAAATCTACATAAACTGTCGGGGCAGGTGTTGAAGATGAAGGATTGCTTTTAACGAAAATTGCGCCTGTGCTTTCGCTCGAAAGTGAGCCTTGACGCGCCCCGCGTTTGACGTAAGCCGAAGCAAAAAGGCGGTTGTTAAACTTGTCCCAAGCCAAGCCGTAGGTTGCCCCAAGATTGGCGTTTGTGCCGATTGATGAAGGTGCAAGTGTTGCGTCTCTCGAAGGTGCATTTGTCCAACTACCACTAATATTACCATCCAGTTCATTTGCATAACTGTAAGGAAAAGTGTGCAATGCCGCGCCGTCAACATTACCCACCAAATACATCGAATTGCAAACGAGCGGATTATTTTGGCAATAATCTTCGGGTATATTGAGGGCTAAATTGATATTTGTCGTGCCACTGTTCGGGACGAATTGAACGGTTGAACCGGCATTTGTTGCCGTGCCGCCGCTGACCGAATCAGTCGAACGTGCCGAAGGCAAAAATCCCGTAGGCAAATTTGTAAATTCCACACGGTAAGGTCCTGTTCCCGTTGAGACGATGCTGAAAGTTCCGTCTGCGGCAGTATTTGCTGTGCCTCGTGCTATGCCGCTCGAATCATAAAGCGTTACAGTTACACTTTGGACACCTGAATCAACTGCGGGCAAAGCGGCGGAACCGGCGGTATCGTAAGTGCCGTTGCCGTTATAATCTTTGAAAACACGACCGGAATAAGTGCCAGCCGCTTGACTGTTCCAATAAACTGTAAATGGCAAAAGGAAAAGGGATAATCCGATTGCCGCGATAAAAAATCGTTTCACCGCCCATTTCGACGTGAAAGGACGCAATACATTTTTCTGCATTTTATTCTCCATCCGGTTTTTTTGTGGTTTTACTACTATTGGTTAGAAGTTTTTCGGAAGTTGAGAGCTACTTGTGTTATTCCCGAAGCAGTAGCCAAAATAAATTTTACATTGCTAAACAATGTTTAGTCAAGATAATTTTTATTCGGCAATAAACATATCAGGTGTTTTGCGTTTTTGTCGCAAATTTTTGATTCGATTTTGTTGGATTTTATCAAGATTTCCGAATTGCCGTTCTAAGATTTCGACTCTTTCGGTTTTCGGTGCAAGATAATTTAAGTTGATGTTTTTTTGCAGAGAATTTGCCAAAAAATATCGGACGAGCGGATAATTTTCGTCGGCAAAGGCTTCGAGTGCAAAAGGCGCGAACCAATCGGACTTAGAATTTTTGCTCAGAACATCCGCCGCCAGAGCGCGTGTCCACGCATCGCCCGCGAAAAGAGCGCGAACTGTTTCAGGTTGATTGAACTGTTCATCATTAGAAATTTTCGCGTCCCGAAAATGCGTTGACCAAAGTCTTTTACTCTCCAAAATTGCCCAATTTACCGATTTGTCCGTGTGGCAAAGATTGCAGGCGTTTGGAATATTTTTAGTAACAGTCAGTTCCGCATTTGGAATGCTGATTTCGTGTGTTCGCTGAAATTCGAGATGTCCGTAAGCGATTTCGGGCTGATGGCAACTAAAACAATTTGCCGAATTTGATTGGTGTTTTGTGTGTTCAGCGACGGCTTGGGCTTCGGAAAATTGCTGATGACAATTTATGCAAGATTGTTCGGAAACGGTTTTTATATTTTCCGAAGAATGACAACTCTGACAATTTATCACGTCGCCGCCTTTATTTTTGACA
This sequence comes from uncultured Blastocatellaceae bacterium, assembly GCA_964548225.1. Lineage (GTDB taxonomy): Bacteria > Acidobacteriota > Blastocatellia > Pyrinomonadales > Pyrinomonadaceae > CALMEH01. The sequence goes on from CAZJQP010000030.1 coordinate 30,286, forward strand.
AAACAGACCGAGCGCAAAATGCCTTGATGTTCACGCGCCGAAAGCCGAATCGCGTCGTTTTCAAATTCGTGCAGATTTTTGGAATGACACGCGGCGCAGTCTGTCGGAATGTTTTGCGCGGTGCTTTCGAGATGACACGAAGCGCAATTTGTTTCCCAATCTTTTAGGTGTTTGGAGAAATCCGTGCCATCGGTTTCAAAAAATGTGTCGCGTAAATTTATCCAACGATTTCTTCTTAAATCGAAAGCAATCGACAGACGAACGAGTTTTCCGTCTTTTCGGGCGACATATTCTTCGAGCTTTTCGTCGCCGACAACCGCTTCGATTTTGTAAGTTTCTTTATCGTCAAAAACTATAAAAAACTCATCATTTTGCCGTCGCATCGTTGCGTTTTCAAAACGATTCTCACGCTCAAAATCGCCTTTAACTGTTGCAGGATTTGCTTTTTGAACAGTTTGCGCGTGATGTGTTTTTACAGGATTTTTTTTCGCAGAAAGAAAAAGACACGCCGCCGAAAATACGATAAAACTCAGCAAAATTGTAATTTTCAGAAGTCGCATTTTCGTTTAGAGTAACGCATTTATGCGTTGAAATGTCGGATAAAAATTCAAGTTGAATTTACACAAAAAACTTCACGCATAAATGCGTTACTCTGAACTTTCGACGATTTGCGGCGGTTCTTCGATGTAATTCCAAACATCTTTTGTCGCGTCGTAACGAAAACGATAAATTGTTTCTTGCTTTTCGGTCGGCGCAATGAGATTGAAGCCGAATTCAATGCCGAAAACGGTCATTTCATTGTTTGAAAAATTGATTCGCCGCGCTTTGTCATCGCCTCGCGGACCTAAGTTTTCGAGAGAGATTTCTTTCCTTGCTTCGCCCGCAAAATTTCCTTTGTCATCGAGCGCGACCGACCAAATTTCCGAAGTTCGCGCCTGTCCGAAATAGAGCCGTTTGCCTTTCGCGGAATTAAAAACGCTGAGTCCAATCGCGTCGGTTTTTTCGAGTTGCGAGAGAACTTTTCCATCCGCTGAAATTTGAAAAATCCGTCCGGCAGTTTCGTTGCGCGTCGAGCCTGAAACGGACGAAACATAGAGGCTGTTTGTGTCGCAATCGAACGACAAGCCAAGCACGCCGTAAGGGTTTTGCGACGACGGCTGAGAGGCTTTCGGCAAATCGCTAAACTGTTTCATTTCTTGCGTTTGCCCGTCAACACGAAAGACTTTATTTTGTTCGTCGGGCTTGTTTTCCAAAACGTCAATCCACGGCGCAGGCGCGACAAAAGTGTTGCCTTTTCCATCTCGTGTAATCGGCGCAAGACTGCCCGCGAGTTTCCAACTCGGATGTTGATAAACTCGCTCGCCTTCCATCAGAATCAAGCCTTGAATTTTGCGGTCGGAAGTGCTGAAAGCGGCTTTGTTTCCAAAACCAAGTTGCCGAACAAACGGCGGAACTTGCTGACACGCCGTAACGCCGCCGATTTGTCTTTTAGTCGTTTGTTCGGCAGGTTTTTTGTAAAGAAAATAAAAGGTCAAACCAAGGCTGACGGCAAAACAAATCGCCAGCCAAACAATCCACATCGGAAATTTTTTCGGTGCGGACTTTTCTTCAGCCGAAACATCATTTTGAATCGGTTCGGCGACAGGTTTTTGACGTTTTTTCTTTGCCATAACTTTGTAGTTCTGAGTTCTGAGTTCTGAGTTGAAAACAAATAAACTCAGAACTCAGAACTC
>CAZJQP010000030.1:32028-47964 GCA_964548225.1 uncultured Blastocatellaceae bacterium
GGATATTCTTTGACTTTATAAATTCCGTTTTCGAGAAAAGATTCCGCCCAACAATATTCTTTGCCTTTTTCCGAATCATTTTTGAGTTGCGCGACATACCACACGACAAGTGGCGAATTGGTAATCGGTTCGGGCGCAGGTTCGATAAATTTTTCCGGTCCTTGACGATAATCCGTGTTACAGCAAGACGCGATTGTTACCAAATCCGATTCGCCTTCGTCGCGGTCAGACGGATTTTTTGTAACATATAAAAAAGCGTTGTCGCCGCGTCCGCCGTCGCCGAATTGTCCGCGATTGGCTTCGACGTAAAAGCCTTGATTGCTTGCATTTGCAATTTTGTATTGATAATTTTCTTTCGTGTAAGCCGTTTCGCTTTTCTGCACTTGCCACGCTTCTGTTTGCCAACTTTTCCAATCGTTTCCGTTCCATTCGGCGAAATTGTTTTGCGGTTCGGCAAACGAAATTCGTGTTACGGGACGATAAGTTCCGTCATTGCCGCAACCGCGACCGAGACTTGCGACGACGACGCGAAATCTGCCGTCGTTGTAAAAATCGAAACGCTGTTCGTAGGAATAATTGCAAGGTGTCGGATAACCGTCGCTGTAATATTTTTGTGTCAGCGAAAAACCGTCTTTGATGTCGGAAACTTTCGGTTCAATCGCCGCGACAACCGCCGCTTGCGAAAAATACGGACAGCCAACGGCATCGGAATAGCCGAAACCTTCGGAATTTGAATAATTGACGTGCCAATCAACCAATTTCGCGCTTCGTAGAATCGGTTTGCCGTTGAAAGAAACGTCGGAAATTTTTAAACCGTCGGAGTTTGTGAGCATATAATTCAACTTCCAACCGTTTTTTTCGACTGCGTTATTTTGTTCGCAATATTTTGTGGTCAAAACCGAATTTTGTAGAGTTTTTTGCGTTACGGCTTGTCCGGTCGAACCGACTTGAGTCCAACGAATTCCGACTAAATTCAAATCGGTCAAATCAACAATCGCCCACAGAGCTTTTTCGCCCGAAACGAACGTCGGCGCGACGCATAAATGTCCTGAACGCTCACACTTAGTCCGATTGAGCGAAGTTTTCGTGTTCGCCATCAAAGGATTTTCAGCTGAGCCGCCAAGCGCGGTTTTGACTTCATTCGCATTGGTCGCAATATGCTTGGCAAGTTCGGTTAAATGGTTTGGAATATCGGGCTGAGAATTCGGAATTCGCGTAACGACCAAAACTTTATTTGCGTTCACATCAACAACCGCATTTGTCGTCAGATTAAGCGCGAAATTATACATTTCGACGCGGAAACATTTGCTTTGCTTGCACGATTGCGTTTGCTGTATAAAATCACTTTCACGAAGCGGATAAACGCCGAAAATTTCGTTCAAAAGCGGTTCGTTTGAATTTTTATCGCGTGTTTCTCGCAAAAATCTTTCGTCTTTAGTGGCGATATTTTGCGCTGTTTTTTGCGTTTCGTCCAAATTTTCAAGCAAAAGAACCGGTGGATTTTGTTTAAGCGAATTTTGAATTTTTTCGACACGCGCTTTTATCAAGGCATCTTCAAACTTTCCGGACGAAGCCAAAATGCCCGTGTCGTTTGAAGGGGTTGAGTTTGCCGTTTGATTTTGTCTGCAAGAAAGCGAAAAAACGGCGATTGCCGATAAAATCAGATAGAAAAAAGTTTTCGTCATATCAAGCGCGGAAAAGTCAGGAAGATATATCGAAATTTTAGCATTTTCAGATATCAATTATCAATTATCAAATATTTTTTTGGCAATAAAACATTTATATAAAGATGATAAAATTGAGGTTGAAAAAAGAGTAGATAAACACAAATAAACACAGATAAAATCTAGATTAAAAATCCGGCTTATCTGTGTTTATTTGTGATTGATTTTTTTTACGCGCCCGCCGGAGCGATTTTTTCGGCGACTTCGGCGGTTGAAGCGGCGGAAATTTCGTCCGAATCTTCAATCAACGAATCATTGACGATTTTTTCCTGTTCGAGATTGTGAATTGCATAACTTCCCGTCGCCGGCGAAGCCGAAGCGGTTCTGCCAATGTAACGCAAACTCAGATTGCCGCTGATTTCTTTCAAGCGATTTTCCACGAAAAACCAACCGCCCATATTTTGCGGTTCTTCTTGTGTCCAGAAAATTTGTCTCGCGTTTGAATACGAAGCGAAAATTTCCTGCAATTTCGCTTTCGGGAACGGATAAAATTGTTCAAGCCGAACGATTGCCACGCGGTCGTCATCCGAATCTTGTCGTCCCGCTTCGAGGTCGTAATATACTTTACCCGAACATAAAATAATGCGTTTGACTTTCGATTTATCTTTAATGCGTTTGTCGTCCAAAACCGGATTAAAACCGCCGTTTGTCAATTCTTCAACGGATGAAGAAGCGGCAGGCAAACGCAATAAACTTTTCGGAGTCATTACGATAAGCGGACGCACGATTTCTTGTTTTACTTGTCTTCTTAATAAATGAAAATATTGCGCCGGAGTTGTCGGATAGCAAACTTGCAGATTATTTTCCGCGCAAAGTTGTAAATATCTTTCCAAACGAGCTGAAGAATGTTCGGGACCTTGACCTTCGTAACCGTGTGGAAGCAACATAACCAAACGACATTTTTGCTGCCATTTGTCTTCCGAAGACGAAATATATTGGTCAATGATTACTTGTGCGCCGTTGGAAAAATCGCCGAATTGCGCTTCCCACATTACCAAATCGTTCTGTGCGATAACCGAATAACCGTATTCAAAACCGAGAACACCTTGCTCCGACAAGCTGCTGTCGAAAACATAAAAACGCGCCGCCGGATTTGCTTCATTTCGCAATTCGGTGAGCGGTGACCAGCGTTCACCCGTAATTGCATCATACATCGAAGCGTGGCGGTGCGAAAATGTTCCGCGCCCCGAATCTTGTCCACTCAAGCGCACGGGAAAACCGTCCAAAACGAGCGAACCGATTGAAATTGCTTCTGCAAAGCCCCAATCCATCGGAATTTCGCCCGTTCCCATTTTGGCACGACGGGCAAGCTGTCCGACCATTTTCGGATTGATTTGAAAACCTTCCGGCACGAGCGAGATTTTATCCGAAACGGTCTTTAAAGTTTCCGGTGTTATCGGAGTTTCAAAAACATTTGAGCCGTCTTCGTCCGTTATTGGCTCGCTCAGAACCGCCCGCGCAGGTTTTTCCGCCGCAATTTGTTTGGCGCGTTGCAAAATTCCTTCGTATTTGGCGTGAACCGAATCGGTCATCTGTTTCAAATCTTCTTCCGTGATTACCGATTCACGAATCAATTGCTGTGCGTAAAGATGCCGTGTTCCCGGATGTGCTTTGACCCGTGCATACATCAGCGGTTGCGTGTAGCTTGGTTCATCGCCTTCGTTGTGTCCTAAACGGCGGAATCCGACCAAATCAAGCACGACATCTTTGTTAAATTCTTGACGATAAGCCAGCGAAATTTGAATCACACGAAACGCGGCTTCGGGATCATCACCATTGATGTGGAAAATCGGCGTTTGCGTGATTTGCGCCGCATCCGTCGAATAAATCGAACTGCGCGAGGCTTCGGGCGAAGTCGTGAAACCGATTTGATTGTTGATAACAATGTGAATTGTGCCGCCGGTGCGATAACCTGTTAGATTTGCTAATTGCAAAGTTTCCATCACCGTTCCTTGTCCGGCAAAAGCCGCATCTCCGTGCATTAAAACAGGCAAAACAAGGTCAATCACTTCTTCACGATTTTTTTGCTGACCGTTTCTGAGTTCATCTTGTCTGGCTCGCGCCATTCCTTCGACAACCGGATTCACGAATTCCAGATGAGACGGATTGCACGAAAGCTGAATCGTAATATCTTTTCCGGCTTTTGTCTGGCGGCGACTGATTGCGCCCTGATGATATTTCACGTCGCCCTCGTCTGCCGGAAACGATGGATGCGAAGTTCCTTCAAAAATCGTAAAAATGCGTTCTGCCATTGTGTAATCAATGATGTTTGAAAGCACATTCAAACGTCCGCGGTGCGCCATTCCCATAAAAATTTCGTCAACGCCCGCTTCCGATGCGCCTTCGACAAGCTGGTCGAGCATCGGAATCACCGTTTCACAACCTTCGAGCGAAAAACGCTTTTGTCCGAGATATTTTTTATGCAGAAATTGTTCAAATTGTTCGGCTTCGATGAGTTTTAAAAGAAGTTCTTTCTTCGTTTCAACCGCAAGCGGTTCGGTATCAACAAACTGTTTGCGAACTTGTTGGCGAATCCATTCTTTTTCTTCCTTCGATTGAATATGGCGATATTCGATGCCGACTTTGCCACAGTAAGCCTTTTGCAAAATATCCAAAATACGCCGCAAAGTCGCCGTTTTTTCGCCGTGCAGTCCGCCTGTAATAAATTCTCTATCCAAATCCCAAATTGTCAGACCGAAATTTTCGAGGTCGAGTTCCGCCGCCCGATACGAAGTCATATTGAGCGGGTCAATGTCCGCAAGCAGGTGTCCGCGAATACGGTAAGCATTGATTAACTGCAAAACATTTGCTTGTTTTTCGGCTTGTTCGGCAGAACGGTCGCCGCCGAAAAGCGACGGATTATAATCTTCCGCCCAACGCATCGGCGGATAATTTATTTCCAAATCTGCAAAAATCTCGTCATAAAAATTATGCTGTCCGACAATAAATTCGTGAATCTTCGCCAAAAACAAACCACTTTCCGCACCTTGAATAACGCGATGGTCGTAGGTCGAAGTCAGCGTAATAATTTTGCTGATGCCGAGTTGCGAAAGCGCGGCGGCGGTCATTGCTTGATATTCCGCCGGATATTCAATCGCGCCCGTTGCAATAATAGCAGATTGTCCCGCCATCAGACGCGGATTCGACGCAATCGTGCCGATGGTTCCGGGGTTTGTCAAACTTATTGTTGTGCCTTGAAAATCGCTTATTTCGAGTTTGCCGTCGCGTGCTTTTTTGACTTGTTCGTTATAAGCCGCGAAGAATTCAGCAAAATTCATCTTGTCGGAATTTTTAATATTCGGCACGAGCAAATTGCGCGAACCGTCTTTCTTTTCAATATCAATCGCAATGCCGAGATTAACTGAATCGTGTTGCATCCGCGACGGCGTATTATTAACAAATCCGTAACCGACGTTCATACTCGGATAAATTTTTACGGATTTAATAATTGCCCACGCTATTAAGTGTGTAAAAGAAACTTTGCCGCGCCCGGATGCTCGCAGATGTTCGTTGATAATACGGCGGTTTTCTTCCAAAACCTTGACCGGCAAATTGCGAAAAGTTGTTGCTGTCGGCACAGACAAACTCTGCTCCATATTTTCGACAATTTTTTTGCCGACACCTATTATCGGTTTAACTTCAATATCCGCGCCGAGCGCAATCGAAACCTGTTTTTTTACGGGTGGTTCGGAAACTTCCGCTTGTTGCACAGATTGAACAGACAATTGCCCATTTCCGCTTTCAAACGGCGAAGCACCGCTCAAAAGGTCTTTAAAAAACGTCCGCCAAGATTCGTCAACCGTGTTCGGGTCGGTTTTATAACGGCTGAGAAGTCCTTCGACATAACTTGCATTCGCACCGAAATTTTCGGCAATATATTCGCTTAAATTAGTAACTTTTTCGCTCACTTTTCTATAACCTCTTTTTACACTTACGAGAGTAAAAAATAATTTTAGCGCAAAAGCAAATAAAACATAAGCGAAGCAAAAGATTTTCAGGAACAAGGTTGTTGTCTACGCGAGGAAATACGAAAAAATGCAGATTTTACGCAATTCTTTGTAAATTGTAGAATAGAAAATAGTTGAGTTTTCAACATTCCAAACAAATTTATGAAACCGATGTTACAAAACGAAAATTTCCGACTGCCGCGCCGTCTGCAAGGCGTTCAGCCAACTTTAATCAGACAGATTTTTGAACGGGCTTTGCCCGATTCGATAAATTTCGGACTTGGCGAGCCGGATTTACCAACCCCCGATTTTATGCGAAAAGAAGCCGCCCGCGTCGCAATGGAAGAACAAAACGGTTACACTTCACACGCCGGATTGCCCGCGCTTCGTGAAAAAATTGCGACGAGTTATCCGCATTTGAATTTGAATACAAATCAGGTTTGCGTAATGGTTGGTTCGCAGGAAGCGATGACCGCCGCATTTTTGGCAATTGTTGATGAAGGCGATGAAGTTTTGATTCCGAATCCTTCATTTCCGGCTTATGAAAATTGTGTCAAAATCGCGGGTGGCGAGCCGGTTTATTATCGTCTTCCGGCGGAGAAAGATTTCGGTTTTGACATCGAAGAATTTAAATCGAAAATTACGCCGAAAACAAAAGTTGCCGTTGTAATTTCGCCTTCAAATCCGACAGGAAAAATTTTTACCGAAGACGATTTGTGGCAAATCTCAGAAGTTTTGCGCGATACGGGAATTTATTTAATTTCGGACGAAATTTATTCCGACCTTTATTTTACGGGTGAGAAACCGCGTTCGGCTTCGGAATTTTATGACCGAACAATTATCGTTTCGGGCTTGTCAAAATCGCTGAGTATGACGGGCTGGCGCGTCGGTTGGGTGGCGAGTTCGCAGACGGATGTCGTCAAAGCGTGTCTGACGTTGCACGGATTTTTGACGGTTTGCACTTCGACGATTTCGCAAAAAGCCTCATTACTTGGTTGGACGGAAGAAGCCGAAAAAGCGAAGACGGAAGCGAGAGAAGTTTATAAACGGCGCGGTGAATTTTTGATTGATTTGTTTGCGAAAGAATTAGGTTTGAAAGCCACTTCGCCCGAAGGAGCATTTTACACGATGCTCGATGTTCGTCCGCTCGGCGACGATTTGGAAATCGCCGAAAAATTCTTACAAAACCGCGTCATCACCGTTCCCGGAATCGCTTTCGGCTCGGAAGCCAAAGGATTTCTGCGCGTTTCGTTTTGCCAACCGGAAGAAAAAATGGCAGAAGGCGTGCGCCGAATGAAAGAATCATTAGAAAAATAAAAAGAGATTTGCCCGTGGAACACACGAAAGACACAGAAATCAGAAAAATTTTTCGTGTCTTTTCGTGTGTTCCGCGGGTAAGTCTCTTTTCCTACTTTCCGTTCCAAAAATTTACCTTTCCGTTAATGTCTGTGCTGATTAAAGTCTTGCTGTCGGCTGTGAATCTCAATGCAACAATTTGTTTTTGGCTCGCCGTAAAAGCCAAAACTTGTTCGCTGGTTTCGGTGTTCCAAAGACGAATTACGCCCGTTTCGCTGGCGGTTGCGAGGCGTTTTCCGTCAGGCGAAAATGTTACGGCGAAGATGCCGCCGCTCATTCCCGAAAGAGTTTTTAGAAGTTTGCCGTCTGCTAAATTCCAGATTCGCGCCGTGTCGTCCGCGCCGGTGGAAACGAAGGTTTTGCTGTCGGGCGCGAACAAGGTTTTGTAGAGCGGTTTCGTGTTTCCTTCCAATGTGAAAACGATTTTTCCCGTGTCGGCTTCGATAATTTTAACGAGATTGTCGTTGCCGCCTGTAACAATGAATTTTTCGGTCGCGTCCAATCCTTTGAAAAGGTCTTTGTGCGCTTGAATCGAAAAGATTTCCACGAGATTTTCCGCGTCGAAAGATTTAAGCAAACCGTCTTCGTAAGCCGCGAAAATTCGTCTGCCGTCGGGCGAAAAACGAAGCGCGAAAATTGCACGATTGTGCGCCGTTGATTTTTGCATCGGAACGCCCGATTCGCTGTCGAAAATTGAAATCGTCCCGTTGTTCTCGCCGATTGCCAGACGATTTGTTGCAGGCGAAAAATCCATCGAAAAACCCTTGAAACCGACGGCGGTTGTCCAGACGGATTTTTTGTCGGCAATGCGCCAATGAACGAGATTTCCGCTGACATTGCTTAACGTAAAAAGTTCGTTTCCGTCAGCATTTGAAGCCGAAATATTCGCATTTGTCAGCAGAGCATTAGCGTTTGAAACGGCTTCCGAGTTCCATAAATTTATGTCGAAATCGGCTGAAGCGGTGCCTAAAATTTTGCCGTCGGGCGAAAAGAAAAGTTCGTGAATTCCGGCGAAATGTCCGCGCAATTCGTTGATAATTTCGCCGGTTTGGACATCAACAAATTTTACGGTTCTGTCCCAACTTCCCGTTGCCAAAACTCTGCCGTCAGCCGAAAACGCGAGCGATTTGACGTTTGATTGATGAAGTTTTAAGACGCGGATAATTTCCAAAGTTTCGGCATCAAGAAAAGCAACATTGCCTTCAAAAGTTCCGAGCGCGAGAGTTTTTTCGAGCGGTGAAAACGCGATTTTCCAACCGTTGAGCAAAACATTTTTGTCCAAGAATTTTTCCGGCGAAATTTGTTTTTTCTGCCAAGTTTTCATATCGAAAATCGCCAAAACTTCAAAGCCCGAAATTGCCAATTTGTCGCCGCGTTTTGAAAATTGCACGTCTTGAAATTCTGTTCCTTTTTCGGTTGTGGCAAACGCAAAACGCTTTATTTCCGCGCCTGTTTCGGCGTTCCAGATGATAATATTTCCGTCTTGGCTTCCGGTCGCAATTATTTTTCCGTCGGGCGAAACGTCGAGGGCGCGAACTCGTTTTGTATGTCCGCGAAGCGTTAAAATTTCTTTCGCGGTCGTGGTTTCATAGATTTTTACAACCGGATTTGACGATGAACTGCTGGAAACGGCGAGACGTTTTCCGTCGGGGAAAAACGAAACTTTCCACGCGCCTTTTTGTTCTTCGGTTTGGATAAAACTGCCTGTTTCGACGTTCCAAATCCAAGCGCGATTGTCGTTGCAAGCGGCGGCGATAAATTTTCCGTCCGGCGAAAATTCGGCGTTCCAAACTTCGTCTGAATGAGTGAAAGTCGCGATTTTGCTAGGCGGATTGAGCAGATTATTCAAAAAATTCCATTCAAAACCGCGTAGATTTTCGTTCTCATTTGAATATTTTTCGACCAATTCTTTCAAACGATTCAAATTTGCGTTTTCGTATTCATTCGCCGCCAAAATCATCTCCGCCGAATACGCCGCACGGCGATTTTCGAGCGATTGCACCTGCTCTTTGCGGCTTTGCCAGACGAAAGTTACGAGCCAACCGACAATCAAAAACAGAACGAGCGCGGCGATTGCCGTTTCGATTCGATGACGTTGGATGTATTTTTTGAACTTGTAAAAATTTGAACTTGGACGCGCCGAAATCGGCAAAAAATTCAGATAATTTTCAATATCACGACTAAATTCACCGACGCTTTTATATCTTTCCGATGGCGATTTTGCCAACGATTTCAAGACGATTGCATCAAGTTCGGAATCTTGAATCTTGAATCTTGAATCTTGAACTTCCGAAGGCGCAAGTGGATTTTCTTTCGTAATAATTTGCAGAATTTCGGCGAGCGATTTTTGTTTGAAATCGTGCGGACGCTTTTCGGTTAAAAGTTCGTATAAAATCACTCCGAGCGAATAAACATCGGATGCAACCGTGATGTTTTCGCCGTTGATTTGTTCGGGCGAAGCATATTCGAGCGTCAGCGCGTTGCCGTCAAAAGTTTTGTTTTCGTCTGTTCCGAAAACATCCGAATCGAGCATTTTGGCGATGCCGAAATCGAGCAATTTTACGGTTTTGTCTCCGCCGACCAAGATATTATTCGGCTTCAAATCGCGGTGAACGACGAGGTTTTGATGCGCGTAAGAAACAGCCGCACAAACTTGCTGAAAAAGTTCGAGCTTTTCGCGCACAGTGAGATTTTTTTTGCGGCAAAATTCATTGAGCGGCAAGCCGTCAACGTATTCCATAACGATAAACGGCGTATTTTTTTCGGTCGTGCCGCCATCGAGAATTTGTGCGATGTTTTTGTGTGAAAGAAGCGCTAAAATCTGACGTTCGCGGCGAAAATTTTCGGCAGATTCACGGCGATTTTCAAACGGCGGAATGATTTTTACGGCAACTTCTTTTTCAAAATCGTCAATCCGCGTCGCCAGATAAACCGCGCCCATTCCGCCGCGACCGAGAAGTTTTTTTAATTGATACGCGCCGATTTTTTTACCGATAAAATGGTCGGTTTCCGGTTCATCAAGAAAATTTTTGACGTTTCCGAAACTTGAAGATTCGATAAAATCGTCAGAATTTTCAAGCGCGGAAAGCAACTTTAAAACTTCGGTTTTTAATGTCGCATCTTCTTTGCATTCTTCATCCAAAATTTTTTCACGCTCAAGCGTCGGCGCATCAAGAACCGCATCGAGAAGCGAGTCAATTTTGCTGAAGCGATCTTGTTTCATTCTATTTTGCCCACGAAATACACGAAAATAATAGATAATTTTTTTGTGGTATTTCAGAATTTATGCTGAGAAAAAGATATTCGGAATAGGTGAAAAGTGAGAGGTGAGAAGTGATAGTTCGGAACGCGATAAAACCTATCATTTATCATTTATCACTTATCACTTATCACTTATTCCGAATAAAATACTCTTAATATTTTTAATCATCATAAATTCTGAAACACTACCCTATTTTGTGTGTTTCGTGGATTAATATCTCTTAATTTTCTCCTGAAATTTCTTTGTAAAGCCACGCTTTGGCTTTGAGCCATTCGCGTTTGACGGTAATTTCCGAAACGCCGAGAACTTCAGCAGTTTCGGCGGCAGAAAGTCCGCTGAAATAGCGCAATTCGACGAGACGGCTTTTGCGTTCATCGTATTTTGCAAGATTTTTCAAGGCTTCGTCCAACGCCAAAATACGTTCATCAGGCTCAGGTGTGAAAATCGCAATGTCTTCCAGCGAAACTTTTTCCGCGCCGCTTCCGCGTTTTTGGAAGTTTTTGGCGCGGGCGTAATCAACCAGTAAATTTCGCATTACACGCGATGCAACGCCGAAAAAATGTGCGCGGTTTTGCCAATCGGTCTGGCTTTGGTCAACGAGTTTCAGATACGCTTCGTTGATGATTTCCGTCGTTTGAAACGTATGTTCGCCGTGTTCGCGGCTACGATAACGACGGGCGATTTGGCGCAATTCGCCGTAAATGGAAGGCAAAATTTCATCTAATGCGGACTGTTTGCCGTCGCGCCAGTCGCGTAAATATTTCGTGATTTCAGAGTTGTTTTCGCTCATCGAAGAAAAAAGATTTTACCACAAAACAGGGTTGCGGAGTTTGACGCACGAAATCAAAAAGCTGATGTCTGAAAAATTTTGATACCGATTTTCAAAAAATCTCGCTTATGAGATTGAGGCTTTTTTATGCTGAAGATTTTATCAATAACTATTGCGCTGACGATTTTTCTGACGGCTTGCGGCAACAAAACGGCGACAAATGCGAACGCCAACAACACAATCGCAGGAAGTCCGGCGAATAATGCGACCGTCATTGTGAACGCAAATACAAACGCGAATCAACCGAAAAACACAACTCCCGTTGCAAATTCTAAACCTGTTGATAAATCGCCGAAGCGTATTTCGTTCAATAAAGGCGCAAATTGGGGCGCGGTGAACATCACTCTCGCACCCGGCGAGGCGCAGAAATTTGTCGTCAGTGCAAAAAGCGGACAGACGATGGATGTTGAATCTTCATCGAAAGAAACTTCGATAAATTTGATTAAAGGCAAAGCCGAAACGACCGAAGATTTGGGGGTTTTGAGCGCGGTTTTAGTGTCAAATGGCGATTATATTTTTGAAGTCAGAAACGGCACGAAAAAGGAAATTAAAACGAGTGTGAAAGTTACCATCGTAGGCGAAGAGCAATACGAACGCGGCGTGTTGAGTGATATTGACGAGGAGAATAAAAAATGAAAAAAGCGTTTATTTTGTTTAGTTTAATAGCAGTGTTTTTGATGTTTTCAGGTGAAATCTCGGCGCAGAAAAAACAGCGAATCGGTTTGGCGGAAGGCGCGGATTCGGTTTCGGTGAAAGGGAAAATTTCCGGCAAACAATACGCTTTGTATGAAATTTGGGTTGAAAAAGGCGATGTTTGGAGCGTTGATTTGAAATCTGCGAATAATTTCATCGGCTACACGGTCAAAGGCGCAAACGGCGACAAATATGATTTTCTCGAACCTGCGCCGGTTTCGGGTTATTACACGATTCGAGTCGAACTTAATTCGGCAGGCGCGAAATCTAAAAAATTGGCGAATTTTACGCTCGATATAAAATTTGAAATGGAGAAAAGCTCGCCTGTGAGCTAATAAATTTATGAAAAAGTTATTTATTTTGTTTAGTTTAATGTTCACGTTCGTTTTGTCGGCAAACGCGCAAAACGATATTCGGAAGGTTGATTTTAGAAATTTTACCTATGACATTCAAAGTCTCGACGGCGAAAATAAGTCAAAAGTTACGGTCGAAGACGGCAATTATTCGCGGATGTCCGAAGATGATAAATATTATTTTTCGGTCGCAGATGTCGTCTACGGCGATTTGGACGGCGACGGGAAAGAAGAAGCGGCAGTCGGAATTATCGAAAATACGGGCGGCACGGGGCAATTTTCGAGCGGTTTGATTTTCACGATGCGCGGCGGAAAACCTGTGGTTTTGACAACATTTGCGGGCGGCGACCGCGCTTACGGCGGCATTGCGGGCGCAAACATCACGGGCGGAATTTTAACTGTTGAGCGCAACGCACCGGGCGACTTGGGCGCGGCTTGTTGTGCCGAATTTATCGAAACGACACGTTACAAATGGAATGGCAAACAACTTGTCCAAGTCGGTAAAACTGAAAGCAAAGAACTTTATCCGGCAGAAAGAGTTATGTTCAAAAAAGGAACTTCGTTGAGCATTTTGCGCCTCAAACTCGATAAATACGACCGCAAAAGATTCGTTATTGGAGCGCGAAAAGGTCAAACTTTGTTTGTTTCCAGCGGTATTGAACCGGCAAATTCGGTTACATACGACTTGCGAAGAGGCGATGGAGATGTTGAAACAACGGAGAACGGAATGATCGTCAAACTAAAAGCGAACGGCGATTATCTTGTCGAGATTTCAAATTCGACCGATAAAGTTTTGGATTTTTCGGTTACAATTCAGATTGATTAGGAGAAAATATGAAAAAATTATTAGTTTTATTTACATTGGCTGTCGGATTGTTTTTGGTTTCGGAAACGAACGCACAGACGAAAATCGTTTTTGCAAAAGGCGCGACATCGAAAACGATCACGGTAACAGTTCCGGCGAAAAGCGAGAAATCATTTTCGTTAATCGTGAAAAGCGAACAAGTTATTAACGTCGGCATTACGGGCGATATTTTCGTTTCCAAAAGCGAACAATTTCCTGTGATTTCGTTAAATTCGACCAATGCCGAAGAAGGCGTTGACCAAACACAAGACGGCGAAGGTTATCTTTCGATCTTGGCTGGCAGAAGCGGAACTTTTACTTTTAGCGTTTCAAATTCGAGCAATCGCACAAGGACTTTCAAGATGAAGGTTGCCATAACCAATGACCGCAACGATTTTGCGGGCGGCACGGACGAATAAAAGTTTCGACAAACGCATTGACGAAAGAAACGCTGAAAAATTTCGGCGTTTTTTTCGTTTGATGATACGAAATTTCAAAAATTCTCGCTGTAAGAGATGAGTTGAATTTATGAAAAAATTTATTTTATTGATTCTGTTAATTTTCCCGACATTTGCTTTTTCGCAAGATGTGAACGCGCTGTTTTTGGAAATACCGAGCGACGTTTTGCAAGTTTCCGCAGAAAATCGTCCGAAATTGGTGATTGAAACCAAAAACGATTGGCTGAAATTCCGACTTTCGCAGGCACGAAAAGGCGAATTTAAAATCGTCAGCGAAAACAAAGGTGAAATTCTTGTCGGAATGACAATCAGCGATTGCGACGGCAACAGTTTGCAGTTTTGGAAAGTAAAAAAAGGCGTTTGGAAAGACGCAACCAAAGCCGTTATCAAACCAATCGGCGATAACGATATTGCCAATATTTTGCGCGTTTCGCCCGTTACGCTTACCAAATCTAATCAAGAATTGGGAATTGCGATGTTTTACGAATTTTCGGCAGATTCGACGAATTTGCAGTTAATTGCAAGAAAACAAGATAGTTGCGAGATTGCCGGAACGGTTTACAACTACAAATATAACGGCAAAAAATTTGAAATTACCAAATAAGCAATGATACTAAATTGCGAATTTTCTCGCTGTTGTATTTGAGAGAATTTTTATTATGAAAAAATTAACAATATTAGTAATTTTAATCGCCGCAATGTTTGCGGTGAATATTTCGGCGCAAACAAATGACTTAACGAATTCGCAAAAGATGACACCGTTTGCGGTTGGAATGTCGTTGTCGGTTTTGGGCGAAATGTATGATGAAAACTATCAAAACGCGCTTTCCGAATATCAAAGAAATATTCGTTATTATTCAGCCGAACTCAAACCTGTCGTTGATTTGAGAAAAGATGCGGCGAGTTATGTTCGTCTTGATGTTGCCCAAGAAGCAACAAAAGCTCTGCGTGCAAAATCGAGCAAATCGGACAGATGGCAGATGTTGGTTGGCGAACAATTTGGTGCGATTTATGTGCAATTCAAGAAAAATAGCACGAACGGCGACGAAATAAATGTCGGCGACCTAAAATTTTCTTTAGAATTGATTGCAACTTTAGCCGCCAACGCGCCCGAAGATATTCCAGAATCTATTGTCAAACAATTCAAAAAAATTGGCGCAATGAAGGATAACGATGATTTGGCATCGGACGAGGGCATTGAAAAAATTACCGACGAGGTCATTAAAACTTTGCGCGTGATTTCAAATTAAAATAATCAATTAAAATATGAAAAAGACAATCTTACTTTTATCAATTATCTTGACATTTTCGGCGATAATTTCGGCGCAAGCAAAATCGTCGCACAAAATCAGCGAAGTTCGCGCACATCTTGTTTATGAAGAAAACGGTGAGCTTTCGCGCAATATTTTTGAAGGAAATTTTGCGCTTTGGAACGCCGTTATCGGCGAAGGCGACGCGGAAGGTCATTCGAGTTCGACGCTGGTTTATGTCGTTGTCGAAACTGACGGAAAGGAAATAAAAACCAATCCGGTTTTGCAATTTTCCGCCGTCAGCGAAGACGGAAAGCGTGTGAAATACACGAAAACTTTGCAATATTATTTTCCGACCGAAGGCGCAAGCAAAACTTTCGTGCCGATTTTATTGCACGATACGGGTTGTCAGAAAATCAAAATGACGATGAAATTAGTTGAAAAAAATGCGCCGTCGAAAATTTATCAAACCGTTAAGAAAGAAATTCCTTTTGCTTGCGGCGAATAAATTTTGAAAAAAGTGATACGGATTTTCAAAATTTATCGCTTAAGGAAGTGAAAGCAATTATTGCTGAAAAGATAGGAGATTTTATGAAAAAGACAATTATTTTATTCGCATTGCTAACGATGATTTTTTCGGCAAATGCTTTGGCGCAACAACCGAAAACGGTTACGGATTATTTTTTGGCATTTCCGAACGATAAATATTCGACCGACATCGAAGGCAAAAAAATCACGGGCAAAGCAAATTTGGCAAAATTCCGCCGTTCGATGATTAAAATCGAAGATACTAAAAATGGTTATTTGCGGCTCGAAGGCGCGTGGGAAGGTTGGGCGGAAATCGCACTGTTCAAGAAAAACGACGGCAGTTATTTGATCGCGCACGCCGAATCGGGTTGCGGTCCGGTGTGCGACGGATTTGTTAAATTTTACACTTTCAAAGCCGGAAAATGGGCTGATGTAACAAAGCAAGTTTTTCCGAATTTGACCGAAGCGCAAATCAAAAAAGCCTTTGACGACAAAAAAATCAGCACAGAAGAAAATGGCTTGAACAGGTATTTTCTGCTTCCGCAAACGGGAACGACAATCAAATTAGCGTGTAACCAATGCAATGATGAAGCAGACGATTTTGTTTTGATGGAATTTGCTTGGAACGGCGAAAAGTTTTCGGTGAAGAAGTAGTTACTGATGAAGAAACGCGCACAAAGTAAGCGTGTTTC